>NZ_CP113527.1:3210375-3828950 GCF_028877475.1 Lysinibacillus irui
CGCAAATAATTTGTTGTGGCTCTTCTTCTCCTACATCTACTTGGCAAATATTTAATTTATCTGCTTCTGGATGTTTTTCTTTTGATACAACATAACCTACCACAATTTTATCCATGGCATTAGCTCGATCGATTACTGCGTCTACTTCGATACCAGAGCGTGTAATTTTTTCAGCTAATAGCTCAGGTGCCAAGTCCTGTGTACTAACATAATCTTTTAACCATTCTAATGATACTAACATGTTTTATCCCCCTTACGCTTCTGTTCGCTCGAATTGTGATAAGAAACGAGTGTCGCTTGTATAGAAATGACGAATATCATCGACACCATATTTCAACATCGCAATACGTTCGGCACCAATACCAAATGCAAAACCAGAAACTTTTTTCGGATCATAGCCAGCCATTTCTAAGACATTTGGATGAACCATACCTGCACCTAGAATCTCGATCCAGCCTGTGCTTTTACATACGTTACAACCTGCTCCACCACATTTGAAACAAGAAATATCCATTTCTACTGAAGGCTCAGTGAATGGGAAGAAGCTCGGACGAAGTCGAATTTCACGGTCTGCACCGAACATTTTTTTCGCTAATGTATCGAGTGTTCCTTTTAGATCACTCATACGAATATTTTCGCCAATGACTAAACCTTCAATTTGCATAAATTGATGGGAGTGTGTTGCATCATCATTATCCCGACGGAACACTTTACCAGGACAAATGATACGAATAGCTTCTCCTTTTTTAGCTTCCATTGTACGAGCTTGTACTGGGGAAGTATGTGTACGAAGTAATATTTCCTCGGAAATATAGAACGAATCTTGCATATCACGAGCAGGATGTCCTTTTGGTAAATTCAGTGCCTCAAAGTTATAGTAGTCCTTTTCTACTTCTGGACCCTCAGCAATTTCATAACCCATTCCGATAAATAAATCTTCAATTTCTTCAACGACACGTGTCAAAGGATGACGATTGCCAACTTTGATTTCACGACCAGGTAAAGTAACATCAATCGACTCACTTGCCAATTTTTCAGCAATAGCCGCTTCTTCAAGTACAGCAACTTTTGACTCCAATACTGCTGTCACATTTTCACGAACATTGTTCACTAAAGCGCCCATTTTTGGTCGCTCTTCAGCTGATAATTTCCCCATCCCTTTTAATAAATCAGTGATCGGTCCTTTTTTTCCTAGATATGCAACACGCACTTCATTCAATTCTTTTAAATTTGCAGCTGTTTCAATTTTTGCAAGTGCTTCTTGCTCTAATTGTTTTAATTGCTCTTCCATGATAAAACCTCCTTAGAAAATACATGCCTGTTTTTTAACATAAAAAAACTCGCCCCTAAAAAGGGACGAGGACATATTCGCGGTACCACCCTAGTTATTGCAAGGTCAACTATCCTTACAATCACTTCATTGACATAACGACTTGATAAAGCCGGCATACCTTTACAGCATCAAGCTGGTCCCGGTTGCTGCTCGCGGGCTGAATTCAAAACTGCATTGGTACGGCGTTGGCTCTCAATCTCTGGCCTTACGCTCCCTGTCGTCCATTCACAATCTTTACTACTTCCCGGTCAAAGCATTTACTATTTAAACTTAATTTTAGCTTAGATTATACATGAATAAACTGTCGCAAATCAAGAGACAACCGCCTGAATCTCGCAATTATCTTTAAATTACTTCACAAAGCCATATAAAACGATTCCCGTTGCTACTGCCACATTTAAAGATTCAGCCTGTCCAAAAATAGGAATAATCATGTTTTGATCAGTCTTCGCCAGCAGTTGTGGCTGAATGCCGCTTCCTTCATTCCCCATAATAATCGCAAATGAACCCGTATGCTGGATATCACTATATGGTACTGCATCCTCATCCAAAGCAGTTCCAAATACAGGTACACTTTGCTCCTGTAGCAAATCGATCCATTCAGCCAATTCTCCACGTACTACTGGGATATGGAAATGAGAGCCTTGTGCGGCACGTAGTGTTTTAGGATTGTAAATATCGGCACAACCCTTTCCTAAAACAACAGCATCTAATCCTGCCGCATCTGCTGTACGGAGCATTGTACCGATATTACCAGGATCTTGGACAGCATCAATTAATAAGACTTTGCGCCAAGTTGCCATCACTTCATCCTCTAATACCGGCTGTTTGCACACAGCAAAAACACCTTGTGATGTTTCAGTTTCAGCAAATTCCTTCGCTACCACTGCCGTTACCTCTACAATAGCGACATCATCAATCGGCCATAACATCGGTAAATCAATACCTTCACGTACAATAATTTGCAATACTTGCTCTTTATTTTTTAATGCTTCTTCAACAAGATGAAAGCCCTCTACTATGAATTCACCTGATCGTTCACGTTCTTTTCTAGTTGTCGCTAGCTTCTTCCAATATTTCACTAACGCATTTTGCGTAGATTCGATTCTTTTCATCGCTACTTCTTACCGCCTTTTTCCTATATAGTGACCATTATTATACCTTAGAAAATGGCTAATTTCATAGCCATGTGAAAAAACTGTTATTTTTCCAATCATCAAAAGACGCGCTTAGGCAACTGATAAGAAATAAACATGCTATACTTATACATATTTGAAAGTATTTGTTTAATTAAGGACGGGAGAATGTAATGAAACAAACAATCCATGTAGTCGGTGCAATTATCGAAAATGAGCAACAAGAAATTTTCTGTGCTTTAAGAAATCCAACGATGGTACTTGCAAACTATTGGGAGTTCCCTGGTGGGAAAATAGAACAAGGCGAAACTCCTAAACAAGCACTTTATCGCGAAATCCTTGAGGAATTTAACTGTATGATTCGAGTAGGTGAACAGGTAGCCGAAACCTTTCATGAATACGATCAATTTTTCGTTCACTTAGAAACTTATAAAGCTTCTATCATACAAGGCGTACCAGAAATACTTGAACATACTGAAGCAAGATGGGTAGCTCGTAATCAGTTGCTTGACCTGCCATTTGCACCAGCAGATCTTCCATCTATCGAAAAATTATTAGCTGAAAAGTAAAACTCATTCCTTTATTTCATGAAAATGAGTGACTTGATTGATCCTTAATGTTTTGACCATATAATGCTTCGTTTGCTTTTTTCAATGTCACTTCTGTGATTCTTCATTTCAATGCCTAAACCAAAGATAATACACTCTGTTCAATATAGCTGATAAAATCATAACTAATTCTTCACCACCGTAGCGAGCGACGATATCTTCTACAAAAGCTTGGTCTATTAACAGCTGCGCAAATTAAGAGTTATAACATCACATGGTTTGATCACAGACAAATCCATGTACAAAAATAATGGATTGATCCTCTTGACCGATTTCTTTCACCTTATTACGAACAACTATTTCTATTCTAATGACTAATCATGCAATCAAAAAGAGCAGCAATGCCTCTGCACCCTGCTCTACTAAATGTTTATAACCATTTTCTAATAGGTGGAATACTCTGTGGAAATTGAAATACATTTAACGGATCATATTTTGTTTTCACTTCTCGAAGCCTTCTAAAATTACGACCATAATAGGCTGTTGGCCAGTCCGGAATCAAAAGATCTGGAAAATTAACATAATCACCAGCTGTATAAGGTGATAAAGCTCGCCGTAAGTTTTCTACCCATTTGATATTTGGTTCTTCTTCATTTGGATTTTCCCAGGATGTATTATATTCTTGAGCAATTAATGCATCTCGATAGTAATATGCCGTGCGATTTGGTGCAATTTCACTGACTGCACCTCCTAAAGCTTGTTGCCAAATCGTTGTATTTAGATTGGGAGCATTGACTAAATAATCTTTCATTGTTTGAATCGCCTTATATGGAAAGGGTCTTTTAATAAATGATCCTGACCGTTTTCGAAGTGCTGGGAGATTGCCACTTGGTACATCAAAAAATTCTACTGCTTGGATATAAGGCACTTCCTTTATCCATATGCTTGTTGGCGAACCTGTTTTTCTTAGGGGGCGAAGTAATTTCTTTAATTCAGCTGCCGTTCCAATAAACTCCCCTTGTGCGACAATTTCTCCAATTTCCCTTGTCTTTAACTCAATTTGAGAGGTTAGACGTTTATCGGTATAGGGAGCCCATTTCTGCCATGCATCAAAAGCTACTTCAAAATCATCCCATCCCCAGGTAATAGAGAAGAGTGATACATCATGGATAGCATGTAACTTAAATGTCAATGCGGTTACAATGCCAAAGTTTCCACCCCCGCCACCACAACTTGCCCAAAAGAGCTCATTATTTTTTTGCTTATTTGCTTTGATTACCCGAACCCCCTCCTGTCCATCAGCGACCACCAATTCTATTTCTATGAGACTATCACAAGTTAAACCAAATGGACGTGATAGCATCCCAATTCCCCCGCCAAGGGATAAGCCGACCACCCCCACACTGCTTTCTGTGCCACCAGGAATGGTTACACCGTGTTCCCATAATGCACGATATACTTTACCCATATTGGCTCCAGCATCGATTTTAGCTGTCATTTCTGACCGATCAATTGAAATAGAATTCATGTCGCTTACGTCAATGACAAGACCTTTATTTAATAATGAAAAATTTTCATAGCTATGCCGTCCACTTCTAATTCGAAAAGGCTCATTGTTTTCTCTAGCCCACTTCAATGCATTGACCACGTCTTTCGTTTCTTGACAAAACACAATGACACTCGGATATTTAGGGTTATTTAGATTATTGTTCGTCCTCGCTTTTTCATAATCAGAATCTTCAGGAGTAACGATTCTACCCGTGAGCTTTACCTTTTTCAACATCAAACCCCTTTCTCACAATGATACTTATCCTATGCAACTAATTTAGAAAGAATTTGCTTTTATACTAGACTCAGCCTAACATTCTCTTTTTCATAATTGAAACATATGATGCACTAATATCATCGTGTTGGAGGTGTTCTATGCTTATTCATGTAGTGAGTGCTTGTGAAACACTGTGGCAAATTGCTAATCGTTATACTGTACCTGTTCAAACGCTCAGTCAATTAAATGCATTGACTACACCCGATCAATTAGCTATCGGACAATCACTGGTTATTCCTTCTCCTTATATAATTTATACCGTTCGAAGTGGAGATACGTTATGGTCAATCGCACATCAATTTAGCGTTCCTGTACAATCCATCGTGACAGCAAATCATCTAACAAATCCTGATAGGATAACACCTGGAACAAAATTATTGATTCCACCAATTATTCATAGCGTGCAGCCAGGAGAAACATTATGGCAAATAGCTCAGCGATACGGAACAACGATTCAAGCCATTGCGGCGGAAAATAATATTACTAATCCTAATATGCTTTACATTGGTACTCATTTAATTATTCCAAGGAAGTTACCACTGATTGAAGTCAACGCTTATTCCTACCAACCTTCAGAAGAAGCAATTGACTCCATTAATGCAATTGGTCATTTACTAACTTATTTTAGTCCCTTTGCTTATATGATGAAGGAAGATGGTACGTTACAACCAATAAATGATGAAAAAATGATTATGGCTGCAAAAGCTAACAACATCATCCCTATGTTAACGCTCACTAATTTTACTTCTACAGAAGAGGGCTCAAATTTAGCACATGTCGTCTTATCCAATGCAGATCTGCAAAAAAAGGTGATGAATAATGTTTTACAAGTGATGCAAAATAAAGGTTATAAAGTCTTGAATATTGACTTTGAAAATGTTTTGCCAGCAGATCGTGAAAATTATAATGCATTCATTCAACTAGCAGCTGATACACTTCATCCAAAGGGTTATCTTGTGTCCACGGCTCTCGCACCCAAAACGAGTGCTACACAGGCTGGAACGCTATATGAAGCTCAGGATTACGAGGCACACGGTAGAATAGCAGATTTCGTAGTATTAATGACATATGAATGGGGTTACCGCTTTGGCCCTCCTCAAGCCATTTCTCCTATTAATGAAATGCGAAGAGTGGTGGAATATGCTTTAACGGAAATGCCTGCTGATAAAATTTTATTGGGCTTTGAACTGTATGCAAGAGACTGGCTTTTACCACATGTCAAAGGGCAAGAAGCCGAAACATTCAGTCCACAGGAAGCATTGGATAGGGCCATCAAGTATGGGGCAACGATTCAATTTGATCCGATAGCACAATCTCCTTTTTATCGATATGTTGATGAGCAAGGAAGAAATCATGAGGTATGGTTTGAAGATGCAAGGAGTGCACAGGCTAAATTTGACATGGTTAAACAATATAATCTTCGTGGTATCAGTTATTGGGCATTAGGATTCCCATTCCCTCAAAATTGGGCTTTGTTGGATAATAATTTTTCCATCAAAAAATCTTAGTTCTACTTATTGTTCTCATAAAACAAAAATTGATGCGACTTTTCCACATGTGAATTAGCGTTTTACTCATTTTAATTACGGGATAAAAAATTCAGTTCAAAGCCATATTAAAAGATATCAACATGAAAGGAGCAACTCACATGGGAAGAGATAATAAACAAGGTCAAAGTAATAATAAAGGTTCATTACCTCAAACACCAAAAAACCAAAAGATAGCACCAAACAAGGTTAGTGAGGAATTTTCTCAAGAGTTCATGGAGCTGATTAACTCAGTTGCGCAAAATAAAAATAAGAAGAAAAAATAAGGGGGGCTTCCGTTGGATTATCAGCGTGCACAAGAAATTGTCGCCTCACCGCTAGAATATGAAGTGAGCTATAATGGCGTTTCCATCTGGATCGATAAACTCCATGACGATGAGAGAACAGCGACAGTTCACCTCCGCCGTTCATTAGAAGAGCGATCAGAAGTGGATATATCAGAATTAAAGGAAGAATATCTTGTTCACTAAAGATCAAAAACCTGCTTATTATTGGAAATAAGCAGGTCCTTTTTTATTTTAAATCATATAGTCCTCATTATATTGTAGCGGTGTTAAAACGTTTTCCACATGACGGTGTAGCTCGCTAAAGGTTTCTGAAATTTGCTGTGGAGAGATTGGCTTACTAAATAAGTAGCCTTGGATATAATCACAGCCACCTTCTATTAGAAAAGATAGTTGCTCCACTTCTTCAATGCCCTCCGCAACAACCTTCAAGCGTAAATGTTTAGCCATTGAAATAATCATGGATACAAGCGCTTCATCATTCGGATTATTTGGAACATTTCTTACAAAGGTGCGGTCGATTTTTAGACAATCAATTGGAAAATCCTTTAAATACGATAAGGATGAATAGCCTGTTCCAAAATCATCGACGGCAATTTGAATGCCAAGTGCCTTTAACTCATGTAAAAGCTGTGTCATTTGATCGATATTCATCGTCATACTTTCAGTAATTTCTAATTGAAGAAATTTAGGTTCTAAATTTGTACGTTGCAATATATGTTCTACCATTTCTACTAAATCTTGCTGGAACAATTGTCCAAGGGATAAATTCACTGCTACTTTCATCTGTGGTAGCCCTTGTCTCTCCCATGTTTTCGCTTGCATACAAGCAGTTTCTAAAATCCATTTACCTAATGGAATAATTAGGCCACATTCCTCAGCAATCGGAATAAATACATCAGGTGGAATAAAGCCACGAGTTGGATGACGCCAGCGAACTAATGCTTCAACAGATTCAATGGTCCCGGTTTTTAAATTAACCTGTGGTTGATAATCTAAATAAAATTCCTGATTTTCTAATGCATTATGTAAGTCCTGCTCTAACAGAATTCGATCTGCGATGCCCTTTGACATATACGGTTTATAAAAAAGAAACCTTTGAGGTATTTGTTTAGCCTCACGCATTGCTAGCTGTGCATGCATCAGTAGCTCTTCGCTAGTCCATTGATCCTCATAAAGAGCAATCCCCATATTTAGATTGCCATTTAACGAAAATAATTGTACCTGCAATGGATCTTTCATGGCACTTTTGAGATTTAAGCAAAATTGTAATAATTCTTCAATTGTTTTTACATGGTTAATATAAATAACAAATTGTCCCTCTTGTAATTTAGTAGCAAAATAATGGGGAGGTACAATTGTTTGTATACGCTTGGCGACAAGCTTCATCATTTTATTAGAATTGCTTATCCCTATCGATGAACGAATAGCTGCAAAACGGTCAATTTCTATGGCTATGATTGCTTTTTGCGTTTTATTATTATCGTGTAATTTGTCTTTTAATGTTTTTAGTAATAAATGTTCATTTGGCAGCAGTGTAATATCATCATGATAAGCTTGAAACCGAAGTTCTTGTTGGGATTGTTCAAGATCCTTTTTTATTTTTAACAGTTGTTGAAACGGCTTTTCAACAGATGTATAAAAAATGGCTTTTAAGAAAAAGTAAAAAGCCAAAAATAGATAGATCAATGCAGAGAAATCCCAAATAGCATTTTGATCTTGACTAATTATAAAAAAGGCATCGCTAATTATTAAGGAGATAGCTGCACTAATCAGCAACATGGATTGCTTCGGTATTTTTTTTATGTACCTACTAATAATAACAATAGTTAAAATTTGAAAAATAATGGCCAATAAGTGTACGATATTATCGATAAGATCCAGCAACTGACCTGTCATGATGTCGGCCGTCATATACACCAGAAAAATACTTCCTATTACGAAAAGCAATGAACTTGCATATGAAAACTTTCGATAGTTGAGGGTCATTTGTTTTCTAGGATGTAAAATAAGAAATAAAAACCCAAATGAAAGGAACAAACGCAAGATTATATGTAATGATTGATTTTGACTAGAAAACAAGCCTGCTAATTCTAGTAATGAAACGACAAAAAACATATTACCTATGTATAAAGTTTGATTTGATAATAAATGTGAAAATACTAAATAGGATTGGATGGCAATCGCCATTGTAAATGCAATAATTAATACTCGTATCACTAATTCTAAATTACTGTAGATGTCTCCTTGAAAAACATCGTATAGCTGATGACTGAAGCTTAATAATGGTATGACAAGTATTAGTGGCAATACTATAAACCAAACCTCTTTTTTCTCTACCCGATTAAACCATTTCTCCAATACAAACCCTCCATACCACTCTATAAACATTCACTAGGAAAATTTATCTATCTATATTGAATAATAAATTTAGACTTGTATATTTCTTTGACTTCTTACAAATCATAACACTTTTATCGGAATTTGTATGCACTTTAACAAAGTATGCTAATATTCATTTTATTTCAATATTAGCATACTTTTGATATTTTAGTGCTTTACTCTACTTGAAAAATTGGTTCTCTTAGCCTTTGAATGACTCTCATTCGTCTTTTTTTACTGACAGCGTTAGATAAACCTAGGATGTCAGCAATCTCTCGATCATTATAACCAGCTACATAATAAAGAACGATTATATGTCTTTCTCCCTGCTCTAATTGGGTAAAAATACATTCAAGGTAGTCGGAACTTTTTTGACTCTCCCCTCTCTCACGTTCACTAAGCATATAATGGAGTGTTTCATCCTCAACAACTGTTATTCGCTCTAAATAATTTTTTTCCTTAGATAATTCATTTAAAATCTCTCCTTTTATCGAAGAATATATATAAGCTGAAAATTGTCCTTTTGCTGGTTGTGCTTTTAGCCATGCTTTCCATACAGCAATAGAAGCAATTTGACGATAATAATCAAAATCCTTATAAATTTGAAGCTTAGTTATTATCGATGTAATCATTGGTTGCACAGCTTCTAATACTTCTTCGAACGTCTGAGTAGACGACAGTTTTTTGCTCTCAATGGTCATTTTCTTCTTTCCAATCGACTATGCACAGTCCTAATTCCTAGGTAATCCTATCTTAGTGCTGCTGATGATAGAAGGCGAATGGTCTTTTTCGTCATTACATAACTTAGAATGGCTCAAATTCTTTACATATTTATACATAATTACAGTATGTTATTGTAAAAATCTTATATTTTCTGTGGGATTTCATACATATTTAAACGAAGGTTGGACAAATTACTACTAAGGAGGCGAAATAGATGAATTTTCAAATAAGAGATGCCATTACAGCGAATGTCCATGGTCAATCTGCAGCTGAATTTAAAGATATTGTCGAAGATGCAATTAGCCGTGGAGAAGAGCATTTACTCCCAGGACTTGGGGTGTTTTTTGAAAAATGGTGGAAACAATCAAGTACATCTGAACAAGATGCATTCGTTCAAAAACTAGAAAAAGCATTTGCTAACTGATTTTTTATGAAGAGTGCATTCCAATTCCAATAAATGCATGATAAAGTTTTAGTTATCAGAAAATTTGGAGGGATTGGAATGACTATTGCTGTAGAATTAATTGTCAATCAACTCAAACAGGTCTTAGTAGAAGATCAAGTGTCAACTAACGAAACGGTACGACAGCTACATGGGAAGGATGAATCTCATCATGCGATGAGCCTACCTGATATCGTTGTTTTTCCCCGCTCCACAGCAGATGTCAGTGCCATCCTAAAAATTGCGCATGCACAATTTGTTCCTGTTGTACCATTCGGTGTTGGCTCTAGCTTGGAAGGCAATGCCATTCCCATTTCACATGGTATTTCTATTGATTTCTCTGAAATGAATGCTATTTTAGAAGTTCGACCAGATGACCTTCTTGTAAAAGTACAGCCTGGTGTCACACGCTCCCAATTAAATAAGGAGTTAAAAAAACATGGTCTTCAATTCACAGTAGATCCAGGTGCAGATGCCACACTGGGTGGTATGGCAGCAACTAATGCTAGTGGTACTACTGCTGTGCGCAACGGTGTCATGCGTGACCAAGTTCGTGATTTAGAAGTTGTACTTGCAGATGGCTCTGTTATCCATACTGGCAATTTGGCGGCAAAGTCCTCTTCTGGTTATCATCTAAACGGTTTATTTGTCGGCTCAGAAGGGACACTTGGCTGCTTTACTGAGTTAACTTTGAAAGTCTATGGTATACCGGAATTTGTAACTGCAGGGCGTGCGGTTTTTGACACAGTAGGAGATGCTGTCAGTGCCGTCACTGCTTTATTGCAGGCAGGTATTGCAATTGGACGAGTGGAATTGGTCGATGAAGCCTCTATTACACAAGCCAACATCTATAATGATACTTCCTTCAACGAAAAACCAACTTTATTTTTAGAATTTCACGGTAATGAAGCAGGTATGCATGCAGATATAGCATTTGCCACTGAAATTTTTGAGGACTTTCATTGTCTATCCGTTGAATTTGAACAAGATACTGCTGCTCGTAATAAACTTTGGGAGGCCCGTCATTCGTTAGCGTATGCGTATATTCATGCATACCCCGGGAAGAAGCTTATGTCAACGGATGTCTGTGTACCGATCTCTATGCTTGCAGAAACCATTTTATATGCACGTGAACAGCTTGATCATGTTGGACTTGCCGGTGGGATTGTAGGCCATGTAGGTGACGGTAATTTCCATGCTCTCTTAATGTTAAACCCAAATGACAAAGAGGAGCAGGCAAAAGCAGACCGCTTCAATGAACAGATCGTTCAATATGCTTTACTTCGAGGCGGTACATGCACAGGTGAACATGGCGTTGGCATTGGCAAAATGAAATATCAAGCCACTGAGCATGGTACCTCTTTAGCAGTCATGAAGAGTATAAAAGCAGCACTCGATCCACATAACATTATGAATCCAGGAAAGATTTTCAACCTATAACTAGCAATAACCCGCTGATTGTCGAATCATCAGCGGGTTGATTGTTTATTCATAGCAAAACGTCAATCTGATCTTTGTTCACAAGTAAAAAAGTAACCTAGCGTCTCCCAGGTTACTTTACTATGTAGCGATGTAGCCATCCATCTTGACAACAAACATCGCGCGCGGTATACATCCCTCTGTCTGCCTACCACAGTATGTTATTCACATGGATACCCTCTGTTGCCCAAGTGAACTCTCTTTATCGTACTTCTCAAACTCATAAGAATGTCCAAATTCTAAGCTAAAATCGATGCTAGCACTGCTTTTTGTGCATGTAATCTATTTTCAGCTTGTTCAAAAATATAAGAATTAGGACCGTCAATAACAGAAGTCGCAACCTCTTCTTCACGATGTGCTGGTAAACAATGCAAGAACATATAATTCGATTTTGCATAGGCAACTAGTTCATCATTAATTTGATAGCCTGCAAAATCTTGTAATCGTTTTGCCGCCTCTTCCTCTTGACCCATTGATGTCCAAACATCCGCATAGACCACATCTGCATTTAATACAGCTTCTACAGGGTCATTTGTGATCATAATTGTACTGCCATTAGCCGCTGCAATTGCCTGTGCTTTTGCGATTACTTCTGCATCACATTCATAACCAACTGGCGTTGCCACTGCGACATTCATCCCTACATGTGCTGAAGCAACAACAAGTGAGTGCGCTACATTGTTGCCATCTCCCACATAGGCAATTTTAAGCCCTTTTAAAATTCCTTTATTCTCTGCAATCGTTTCTAAATCCGCTAATGCTTGACAAGGGTGATAAATATCCGTTAATCCATTGATAACTGGAATGGCAGCATGCTCCGCCAACTCTTTGACCATTGCGTGAGAGTTTGCACGAATCATAATACCATCTAAATAACCTGATAATACATGGGCTGTATCATAAATTGATTCCCCACGACCAATCTGTAAATCGCGAGCATGCATAAACATACTTTTTCCACCTAATTGATTCATGCCAACTTCAAATGAAATACGTGTACGAGTTGAATGTTTTTCAAAAATCATGCCAAGTGTTTTACCTTCTAATAATCTTGGGCATTTCCCTTCTTTTGTAATCATTTTAAGCTGTGTCGCTAATTCAATAAGTTCTTGAACCTCTTGACTAGTATAGTCTAGCAAAGTTAGTAAATCCTTTCCTTTTAAACTAGACACTAACTTTAACTGGACTTCTTCGAGTAATTTCATAGCATTCGCTCCTTATATCGTTGCTGTTGAAATTAGTATAACATGCATAAATATAAAATCAACTGAATTTTTATAATTTATTTCAGTAATTATTCATTCGTCTTCAAATGTGACAAAAATTCGTACTTTTGAATAATTATGCATACAACATAAAAAAGATAGCTAGTTTAAACTAGCTACCCTTCATCTGCTTATTAGTCAAATGTAATTTTATTCACTGCTTCACGGTCTAATTTTTTAATGACTTCTACCATTAATTTAACAGCATTATCATAATCATCACGATGTAGGATACCTGCATGTGAATGGATGTAGCGTGTCGCAATACCGATGGATAGTGCTGGTACACCATTTGCTGTTACATGGATGGAGCCAGCATCTGTACCACCGCCAGCCATCGCTTCAAATTGATATGGAATATTGTGCTCATCTGCTACATCTAATACAAACTCACGTAAGCCACGGTGTGAAACCATTGATGCATCATACACAACGATTTGTGGGCCAGCACCCATTTTACTAGTTGATTCTTTTGCTGTAACTCCTGGAGTATCTCCCGCTACACCTACATCAACTGCAAAGCCAATATCTGGTTGAATTTTATGTGTTGCCGTTTTAGCACCACGAAGCCCAACTTCTTCTTGCACATTTCCTACAGAATAAAGAATATTTGGGTGCTTTTCATTTTGTAACGCTTTCATTACATCAATAGCAATAGCACAACCGATACGATTATCCCAAGCTTTTGCTAATAGATACTTGTCATTCTTCATGACGTTAAATTCAAAGTATGGTGTTACCATATCGCCAGGACGTACGCCCCATTCAAGTACTTCATCCTTAGAAGCAGCACCTACATCAATAAACATATCTTTAATGTCTACCACTTTATTACGCACATCTGCAGGTAAAATATGTGGTGGCTTTGAACCAATAACCCCAATCACTTCGTCACCTTTACGTGTAGTAATTGTTACACGCTGTGCAAGCATAACCTGGCTCCACCAGCCGCCTACTGTTTGGAATTTAATAAAGCCTTTGTCATCGATTTGCGTAACCATGAAACCTACTTCATCTAAATGTCCTGCTACGACAATTTTTGGACCGTTTTCATCGCCCACTTTTTTAGCAATTACACTACCTAAGTTATCTGTTTCTACAGTGTCTGCATATGGTGCAATGTATTTTTTCATGACCTCACGAGGTGCACGTTCATTACCTGCAATACCATTCGCATCTGTTAAATCTTTAAACATTTGTAATGTTGGATCTAGTTGTGTCATCCTTTGGCCTCCTACTTCTTGTATCTTCTTTATTATACTTCGTTTACCGAAATATTCCTAGCTTAATCGTCTGAAAATTGGTGTATTTCTTAATTTTAATAGCCTGAGCGCTGACGATTATAATTTTCTTGATTTTTTTCAATATAAGCACCAACAACATCCTCAAATGTAAATCCAAGATTATACGCTAGTAATCCATAGCATTGCCAAATGGTTAAATAGTGATCCTGAGTAGGTTGTTGAATAAATGTTAAAATAGCACTTTGTGTCTGTAAAAAAGTTTCCGTTAAATTTCTTTGCTCTTCAATTACTGGCCACTTTTCAATGGATGTATAGCCCTTTAATAAGCCAAGGGATAAGATAAAATGGATAGAATCAACATATTCCTCTAAAATGACTTCACGTGCTGATGGTCCTTTAGTACTCCAAAATTTAAAGCAGCGCGTTTCATTGGCAAGCTCAGCAAGCTCTACCATTAATGCCAAGCCCTTTTCTTGAAATACATCTTGTTGAATATTTTGTGTTTGCTCGATAAAATCATCAAGCTCTTTTTGCATAGTAAACAATTGTTGTAAATTCATTTTTTTCTCCTAAATTTCTAAAAAATATTTAAGTAAAAGTGAAACTATTTGACCTCTCTAATCGTATAGGAAAGAATAACCTTTCTTCAAGGGGGAAATTTAAACATGTTGCCGTTACTAATTCGACTTGCTGTAATAGCGCTTATTATCTATGTATTTTATAAAGCGATTCGTTATATAACCGATCCTAAACGCAAACTTGATGAAGCCTATGAAAAAGGCCAATATTATTTTTATGATGACGTTAAAAATGTCCGCAAAAATTTCTTTATTTCTTATAAGGGTGCTCTTTTTGAAGGTGAAAAATACCTGGGTACGACAGAAGATGCCTTCGAGGTTGTCACTATCTTCGTTGGTGCTCGAGATGCCGCAACGTTGCAAGGCTTCACCAAGAGCGACTTTGAATATTTACAGCAAGAAATTTTATTGAACTATCCAAGTGCTAAAATTAATTGGAAGCAGCCCATTGAACAGCTTATGCGGAACACATCCTCTTCATGAGGATGTGTTTTTCTTATTTTCGTTTAAACCCACAATTGTACAACAATAAATAGTTGAATGGCTGCTAGTAGTGGAAACCCAAATGCAAAACTATTGTGGCGTGTTTTGTGGCGGAATAAATACATACCAAGTACACCACCAACTGCCCCTCCTACAATAGCTAATGTAAACAAAGTGCGCTCTGCAATTCGCCATTCATGCTTTTTCGCACGAGATTTGTCCATACCCATTAAAATGAGCAGCACAATTGATAGTATACCCATATAAGCTAATAATGCTTGTCCCATTCTCTACTCCTTATCAAAAAACGTTATACTACTAATCTAACATAAAAAAGACTGATGGAAAAATCCATCAGTCTTTTTGGCACCTGTCGCTACGCTTTCGGTGTAGGAATCTCCTATTTTGCACCTGTCGCTACGCTTTCGGTGCAGAAATAATAATTGACATTGTCAACTATTATTTAGCTACTGCTTTTTTTGCAGCGTCTGCTAATTGAGTGAATGCTGCAGCATCAGTTACAGCAAGGTCAGCTAACATTTTACGGTTAACTTCGATACCTGCAACTTTTAAACCGTGCATTAAACGGCTGTAAGAAAGACCATTCATGCGAGCAGCTGCGTTGATACGAGTGATCCATAATTTACGGAAATCACGTTTTTTCTGACGACGGTCACGGTATGCATATTGACCTGACTTCATTACTGCTTGGTTAGCAACTTTGTATAATGTATGTTTTGAACCATAGTAACCTTTAGCTAATTTTAATACTTTTTTACGACGTTTGCGCGTCACTGTTCCGCCTTTTACGCGTGGCATATGAATTACCTCCTGCTTTTCATTAAAAAATGAATGTTAGTATTTTTTTGTAGTCAATTATTTCATGTAAACAAGTAAAGATTTGATGCGTTTGAAGTCACCAGATGAAACGATGTTTGCTTTACGTAGGTGACGTTTTTGTTTCGTAGATTTGTTTGCGAATAAGTGACTTCCATAAGCACGGTCGTATTTTAATTTACCTGAACCCGTTTTTTTGAAACGTTTCGCAGCTCCACGGTGAGTTTTCATTTTTGGCATGTCGAATTCCTCCTAAACTGTTCGTCTAATATTATTTCTCGTTCTTTGGTTGAAGAACTAAGAACATGCTTCGGCCTTCCATCTTCGGTTTTTGTTCTACCGTTGATACTTCAGCACAAGCTTCAGCAAAACGATCTAACACACGTTGACCAATCTCTTTGTGTGTAATCGCACGACCTTTGAAACGTAGGCTACATTTTACTTTATCGCCTTTTTCAAGGAATTTAATCGCATTACGTAACTTCGTTTGGAAATCATGCTCATCGATAGTTGGGCTCAGACGAACCTCTTTCATTACGATGACCTTTTGATTTTTACGAATTTCACGGTCTTTCTTTTGCTGTTCAAACTTAAATTTACCATAGTCCATGATACGAGCGACTGGCGGCTTGGCTTGAGGGGCCACAAGGACAAGATCCAAGTTTACACGAGCGGCGATTTCTAGCGCTTCATTACGTGTCTTTACACCAAGCTGGTCACCATTGTGATCGATTAATCGAAGTTCACGTGCGCGAATGCCTTCGTTTACATACATGTCTTTGCTAATAGTAATCCACCTCCAAGTAGTTGTCGCGAATACATGGTTTGGGCAAAGCCTTGCCCGGTTGAACGGTACATCCTCTTGTCATGTCCATAAAAAAAGGACGGACATTTTTGAAGATGTCCGCCCGCTATATGTGCATGCGCAAGTTTACGCAAAACAATTCAACGTGTCATACCTGTTCACAGCCTTTAAAGCGTTGTATCAGGTGAGAAGCGGGCAGCCTCTACTTCAACCACAAACTTTGTATTCATTAACCTTAATTATATTAGCATGTATATGATAAGTTGTCAAATGTTTAATTTCTTATCTCTACCATATTGACCTAGAATGAAATATTTTATACAAAAGTAAGATTTATTTTATACAGAAACCCTCACTTATGCAAGCGAGGGTTTCTTGTAAATGCTTATTTAGTAATTTCAGCTTTAATCGTTGCTAGGAAATCTTCAAAGCTAATTGTTTCAGAATCTTTTGAGCCATAACGACGTACATTCACGCCATTTGCCTCAACCTCTTTATCCCCAATGACAAGCATATACGGAATTTTCTTCATTTGCGCTTCACGGATTTTATAGCCTAATTTCTCTTCACGGTCATCCATTTCTACACGTAAACCAGCTGCAGTTAATTGTTCTTCAATTTGTTTTGCATAGTCGAAGTGAGCTTCATTTGATACTGGAATGACTTCCACTTGTACTGGTGCTAACCATGTTGGGAATGCGCCTTTGTACTCTTCAATTAAGAAGGCAACAAAACGTTCCATTGTTGATACTACACCACGGTGAATAACGACTGGACGATGTGGTTTACCATCTTCTCCAACATAAGTTAGGTCAAATCGTTCAGGTAATAAGAAGTCTAATTGAACTGTTGATAAAGTTTCTTCTTTACCAATCGCTGTTTTTACTTGTACGTCAAGTTTTGGTCCATAGAAAGCAGCCTCACCTTCAGCTTCGAAGTAATCTAAGCCAAGCTCATCCATCGCTTCTTTTAACATGCTTTGTGCCTTTTCCCACATTGCATCATCATCAAAGTATTTTTCAGTATCCGCTGGGTCGCGATACGATAGACGGAATGAGTAATCATTTAAATCAAAATCTTTATAAACTTCTAAAATTAATTGTACAACTTTTTGGAACTCCGCCTTAATTTGGTCTGGACGAACAAAAATATGAGCATCGTTTAAAGTCATCCCACGTACACGTTGTAGGCCTGAAACTGCTCCTGACATTTCATAACGGTGCATTGTACCAAGCTCTGCAATACGTAATGGTAGGTTACGATAAGAATGCATGCTGTTTTTGTAAACCATCATATGGTGAGGACAGTTCATCGGACGCATAATTAATGTCTCGTTATCCATTTCCATTGGTGGGAAAATAGAATCCTGATAATGATCCCAGTGACCAGAAGTTTGATAAAGCTCTTTCGAACCTAATACTGGTGTATAAACATGCTTATACCCAAGTGATAATTCTTTATCCACGATATAGCGCTCAATAACACGACGAATTGTTGCACCATTTGGTAACCAAAGTGGTAAACCTTGCCCTACCTTTTGAGAAGTTGTGAACAGGTCTAATTCTTTCCCGATTTTACGGTGATCACGTTCTTTTGCTTCCTCTAACATTTGTAGGTGATGTTTTAATTCTTCTTTTTTGAAGAACGCTGTACCATAAATACGTTGAAGCATTTTATTATCAGAGTTTCCTCTCCAATAAGCACCCGCTAAAGATAAAAGCTTGAATTCACGAAGCTTACCTGTTGATGGTACGTGAATACCACGGCAAAGGTCGAAAAATTCTCCTTGATAATAAATAGACACTTGCTCATCAGCAGGAATAGCTTCTAGTAATTCTAATTTATATTCATCGCCAATTTCTTCATAGATTGCTTGAGCTTCCGCACGACTTACATTTTTGCGTTCTACTTCTAGGTTTTCAGCAATAATTTTTTTCATTTCTTTTTCAATTGCAGGTAGATCTTCAGCAGTAATTGGTGTTGGTGAGTCAATATCATAGTAGAAACCACCTTCAATAACTGGACCAATACCAAGCTTTACATCTGGGAATAGACGTTTGATAGCTTGCGCTGTTAAGTGAGCTGTTGAATGTCTTAAAATCTCAAGAGCTTCCTCATCATCCTGTGTAATGATTGCAATTGTTGCATCCTCTTCAATTGGTGTTTTTAAATCCACTAACACACCGTTAATTTTACCCGCATAAGCCTTTTTACGTAAGCCTGGGCTAATTGATAATGCTACGTCATCAGTTGATGTGCCTTTTGCAAATTCCTTTACAGCGCCATCTGGAAAAGTTAATTTAATCATTTCTGACATATTCTTTGCACTCCTTTAGTTGTGTTAAATTCATAATGATTGATGAGTGAATCCGGCAATCGTTCGAGTATTTCAGCTTAGCTAGAAATTAGGGCACCCTATTTGAGCAGGTCTCAAGTCTTTTGGAGCGGATTTCTCCTCCCTTGGAGCGGTGTGAACTACTTTTGGAGCGGTTCTCCCCCTTCTTGGAGCGGTTGCGACTCCTTTGCAAGCTGTGTGACCACTTTTTTGAGCGGTTCTCTCCTCTCTTGGAGTGGTTACAACTCCTTTGCGAGCGGAGTCTTCAACTTTTCGAACAGCTTCCTTCTCATTCTAGGGTATTCTTCATATGTGCTAGAAAACAAAAAAGCTCCGTCCCTACGAAAGGGACGAAGCGTATGCTCGTGGTTCCACCCTTCTTCCTTCCGACTTATCTAAAGTCAGACGAAGCTCAAGGCTAGCTAACGGGCTAGGGACCGGCGAAAGATTATCCCTTTCGCTGCTCAGTAGGTAGTAAATAATGTGCCGACACTAGGAAGTTTACAGCCGATGACTTCCCTCTCTATAAGCTGATACACAAAATTCATGTCCTCATCAATGCATGTTGATATTAAGTATATGAGTCAGTATACGCTCGATTGTCGAAAAATGCAACTACCAATGTTACATACGACGATTTTTACCTCGCATTTCAATCGGTATAGTCAAGGCTTTAATACGCTCCATAATTCGTCCTGCTTTTACAACTTCAATATCACCCTTTTGTGACTGTGCTAAATGGTGCTCCAATTCATCATAATTAAAATTAGACGTGATAAACGTTGGTAATTGCTCTGCCATACGATAGTGGAAAATGGTTCCTAAAATTTCATCTCGCGTCCACGCCGTCATAGTTTCTGCACCTAAATCATCCAACATTAGGACAGGAGCTTTTTTAATATAATCTATTTTCTCGTTTAATGTATTATCGCCTATAGCATTTTTCATTTCTCGTAAAAACTCTGGGACAAACACAACAACAGAGCGAATTTTAATCGATGCTAGCTCATTAGCTAAAGCACCAAGCACAAAAGATTTCCCAACACCAAATTTACCAAATAAGTAAAACCCTTTGGAGGGTAGTTGACCTGACTCTTTTGTCATTTTTACAAATTGAGCCGCTTTTTGTGCAATCGCGACGCGAGATTCATCATCAATACTTAGATCTTGAATGGTCGCTTGGAGCACATCTTTTGGCATGTGCATGCTTGCAATCATATTCGCAACATCTCGGCGTTCTTCTTCTCGTACCTTTTGCTCACAACGAACATAGTCCATTTCAATAGAATTCCTGACGATTCTTAATGTCGGGAGGAAGCCTTTTAAATAGTTGGTACAGTGTTCGGTATTATCGCAACCACAGCATTCTGTAGATTGACTAATAAATTCATGAAGCTTTGGTAAATTTCGTTCAATATTCTCGTAGTTTAATTCATCTGCATGTTGAGCTAGAAATTCCTGTACTTGTGGATGTTCTAAAATTTCACGTCGCATAGCTTCATAGCGTTCTTGAAACGACGGTACATTTATTGCTCGTTTTAATGGTCCATTTATAGGTTCGATTGTTGCTCACCTTCTTCGCTATTCACTTTTTCCTAGCATTTCCAATATTTTCTGACGTTCTTTTTCAAAGTCTATCGTGCTAGAAGCATCTTCCTCTTGTTTTTCATTACGTTTATAAAACCATTCAGGGACTTTTTCTTCACGTTGATTTCTTGAACGTCCTTTAACCTGTTGACTTGTTTTATTTGCAGTTTGTGGCTTGTTTTTCCAAGCAGTATATTTATCATGCTCTTGGCGTGCAAGCTCCATTGCTTCCTTTGCCGTTTGGACATTTTTACGTACCCAGTGATCAGCAATCGTTTCCACATATTTTTTAGGTAGTTTCATATCTGTCGTTAGCATAACGTATTCTAATAATGCATTGACTACCCCAATTGGCATGCCGTGCTGAACGATTAAATTTTCTGCAAGTTGAACAGACGTTTGTAATGGTTCTTTACCATTATTAATATCACGTAATACTTGAACAGGAGCTGTTGTCTCTAAATAATGTTGGAGCTCCTGATCCTTCGTTTTTTGCCCCACTTCTGCTACTGGTAGAGGTTCGTTTACTCTTGCTAGTTTTGGCGGCTCCTTTGAAACTGTTAATTTATAAAAATCGGCAGCAGCCTTGCGTAAACGTTCTTGGGAAATTCCTAAATCATCGTCCAAAGCAAGAATGACCACTTTTTGCATATCAAGGGCTGTTAAATGATATAAAAATGCCAGTTTCGCTATCGCTTCACGTACTTCTAATGTCAACAAATTGGAAGGTACCAATTGCTCTGACAAACCTGCTTGCAACAAATCAAAATCAAATTGCTCCAAATAAAAAGGATATACTTTTTGCTGTTTATCCTTTTGACTCGTATCCACTTGTAAATCGGATGGGATATTAGAATGAACAGGCTTAAAGACATCAATAAAGGCGCGAGACACATCCTTAAATTCTTTGTCCTTTACAGGTGACATAAAGCGCTGACGTAAGTTTCGATAGGCCTGCTCGCCGATTTTACTAAACAGAAACATCGACAACAACGGATCTTTCATAAAACTATCTGCATCAAGTGGGCGCTGTAGCTCATATAAAAAACTACGCTCCCCCGCATTTTCTTTTTTCCATGTGCGTAGCAAACCGATTGCCTCCAGTGCAATACGGGCCTCAAACACTTTACCAATGGGCAAACCGAGCACATTCATTAAATAATAATGGGTCATTTGCTGTTTTGGCATTTGTTCAGCTTCAGCCCATAACGTTAAATAAAGGCTAATTGGCTCCGAGCCGGTTAATGGTTGATAAAACAATGTAACTAATTGACGCTCCTGTGTAGAAAATGCATGAGGTAGACGAATGTCGAAAGGATCGCCAGGCTGCAATTCCTTATATAAATGAATCAACGTCATTCATCCTCTCTGTTTTCTATGATTTTTTCTCCGTTTGACGTTGAATAATATCTTTAATTTCCTCAATAAAAACATTAATATCCTTAAACTGACGGTAAACCGAGGCAAATCGCACATAGGCTACCTCATCAATTTTAGCTAAGCGATCCATTACCATTTCACCGACGTCTTCTGAGCGTACTTCTGAATTGCCTATACGACGAAGATCTTTTTCAATAGATAGGACAAGTTCCTCCAGTACATCAAGCGCTACTGGGCGTTTCTCACAAGCACGAATAAGTCCACGAAGTACCTTCTCACGGCTAAACTCCTCTCGTGAACCTTCCTTTTTAACTACGACTAATGGTGTCTCTTCAATTTTTTCAAACGTTGTAAAACGGAAGCCACACGACTCACATTCACGACGTCTACGAATTTCTTTATTATCATCTACTGGCCTCGAATCCACAACACGCGTTCCGTTAAATTGGCAAGATGGACATCTCATATAATTACTCTCCTGATTTACAACAATTTAATATTTCTATTATAACAAATTTCCTACATGTAAGAAAAGTGCATTCATGTTTGTGAGCACATGATAAACCTAAAGCACCTAAAGTACAAGAAAATTATTCAAATTTAAGAGGTCTAGAAGGATTGCCATTGTAGCACAAATAACATAACACTTAACCATTTTCGGTATTCCTCTACATAAAAAAAGCACATTGAAATCACTTAGATTTCAATGTGCTCACGATGAAATTTTTATGCGTTTACTGTTTCTAAAGCATTCGCTACTTTTTTCACAAGATCTACTACACGTGCAGAGTAGCCCCATTCATTGTCATACCATGCAAGTACTTTTACTTTACGGCTACCTAATACCATTGTAGAAAGTCCATCAACCGTTGATGAGTAAGTAGTTGTGTTGTAATCAGAAGATACTAATGGTTCAACAGAGAAGTTTAAAATGCCCTTCATCGGACCTTCTGTTGCAGCTTTTACGAATGCAGCATTGACAGCATCAACTGTTACATCCGTATTTAAATCTACTACAAGATCTACTAAAGAAACGTTTGGTGTAGGAACACGCAATGCCATACCATGAATCTTACCTTCTAATTCAGGTAAAACTAATTTTAATGCTTTTGCAGCACCTGTAGATGTTGGAATAATGGATTGTGCGCATCCACGTGCACGACGTAAGTCTTTATGTGGATTGTCTAGGTTCTTTTGGTCATTTGTATAAGCATGAACTGTTGTCATTAAGCCATTCTCAATTCCAAATGTGTCATTCAATACTTTCGCTACTGGAGCTAAGCAGTTCGTTGTACAAGATGCATTTGAAATAACATCATGTTTAGCAATATCAAGTTTGTCATCATTTACACCTAAAACAATTGTTACGTCCTCGTTTTTACCAGGTGCTGTTAAGATAACCTTTTTAGCGCCCGCTTCTAAGTGCATTGCTGCTTTGTCACGTTCATTAAATTTACCTGTAGCTTCAATAACGATATCTACACCCATTTTTGCCCAAGGTAATTTTAATGGATCACGTTCGCTAATAATTTGAACACGTTTACCGTTTACAACTAAAGCATCGCCTGCTGGTTCTACCGTACCTTCAAATGTTCCGTGATTTGTGTCATACTTAATCAAATGTGCTAACGTTTCAGCTGGGTAGCTCGCGTTAATTGCAACGATATTTAAATCCTGTTGTACGATCGCTTGGCGGAAAACCATACGTCCGATACGTCCGAAACCATTAATAGCAATTGATACTGTCATTTATAATATCCTCCTGTGAGTACATACTCAGATTAATTAATTATATACTTTATGGTGATTAGTATAACACAATTTTAAAAAAGATGAACATTATATATTCACAATATAAAAGTTCTTATTTTCTGAAAAATTAATCCTTACTATGTCGTTTCCCCATTAAAAAATGCGCAGCAAACATATTTTGCTACGCATCTTAATGAAACCATTAAATAACATTCCAATAACTGAGGATTTTCCTTAATTGTTCCTCTGTATTTTCTATATTCTCATTATTATAAATAACCGCATCTGCGCCTTTTTCTTTGACAGACATTGGTAGCTGTGAATGCATACGTGCTAAAGCATCTTCTTTTGATAAATTATTACGTTCCATTAAGCGTCGAAGCTGAACTTCTTCACTGACCGATACGACAATGATACGCTCCACAAAATGCTGAAGCTTACTCTCAAATAACAATGGTATATCCATCACAACATGCTGATACCCTGCCTCTAAATAAGCATCACGTTGACGTAGCATTTCTTTTCGGATGGCTGGATGCATAATATCATTTAAAATTTTGCGTTTGGCAGGCTCATGGAAAATAATATCCCCCAGCCTTGTTCGATTTAAATTGCCATCCTCAAGCAAAATAGCTTGTCCGAAGCTTTCAGCAATTAAAGCTAATGTCTCTGTTCCTGGTTCTACGACATCTCGTGCTACAATATCTGCATCAACAATCGGTAACCCTAGTTCGGTCATCATTTTTGCTACTGTACTTTTGCCGCTTGCAATACTTCCTGTTAGTCCGATAATCATCGTTAAATCCCCTTTAATGTTGACAATTTGGGCAATAAACAGAGGTACGTCCACCAATTGTCATTTGACTCGTTACTGTTTCACATACTGGACATATCTTTTTCCCATACATTTTCAGCCGATTCTGCATACTCCCGGCTTCCCCATTAATGTTTCGATAATCAGAAATAGTTGAACCACCCGCTTCAATACTTTGGCGTAGGACAGCAACAATTTCCTCAAATAAAGCTCTTTTACGTTTGTCACTAATGCGATTCATTTTCCGTGCAGGATGAACTTTCTGGGCAAACAATGCTTCCGTAGCATAAATATTGCCACAGCCCGAGATGACTTGCCCATCCATAATAACCTCTTTCACAGCTTTATTTTCATATTTTGGTAATTTAGATTGTGCTATAAAAAATTCACAAGCATGCTCATCGAATGGCTCTGGTGCCATCTTTGTTAGCGGCACATGATCTTCAATCTTTGCCAAAAATCGAAGTTCACCAAAGCGACGAATATCCGAATAAATTAAGTATCCCCCATCTGCCATTTTAAATGTTGCATGGATATGCTTTTGGAATTTTTCCTCATTGATTTCTTCTGGTTCATTCACAACAAACCATGCACCTGTCATGCCTAAATGACTGACAAGCACATATGGCACATCATCCTTCATCAAATGAAAGAATATATATTTCGCTCGTCGTTCAATTTTAGTTATTGTCATGTGCGACAAAGACAATTCAAATGCATCCGGCTCTGCTTGTTTAACGATGCATTGCTTACCCTCACTAAAAGAGAAACGTACCCTTTCAGATAGCTGTACTTGTTGAATTGTCCGTCCTTCAATTTTTGGCTTCAATGCCTGGACGACACCTTCCACCTCTGGTAATTCAGGCATTTGAATCCCTCCTTATTTTGCTTCGTACCATGTAGAGCCATGGTTGAAGTCTACTTTGAGCGGTACGGAAAGCCCAATGGCATTTTCCATTACCTCTGGTACAATTTTTTCTAGCAAAGCAATCTCCTCTTTTGGAGCTTCAAAAATTAATTCATCATGCACTTGTAGAAGTAGTTTTGCCTGCATCTTTTCTTTTTTCAAGCGAGCATCCATATCAATCATTGCTTTTTTAATAATATCAGCGGCACTACCTTGGATCGGTGTATTCATTGCCGTTCTCTCCGCAAAGCTTCTTAAATTAAAATTCGAGCTTGTAATGTCTGGTAAATAGCGACGTCTATTTAAAATGGTTGTGACATACCCATTAAATTTTGCATCTTGTACAATATCATCCATATATTGTTTAACCCCTGGGAAACTTGCGAAATACTTTTCAATAAATATCGCGGCTTCCTTACGCGTTATATCCAAGTTTTGTGATAGTCCATAATCACTGATGCCATAAACAATCCCAAAGTTAACAGCCTTCGCAGCACGCCTCATATTACTATCCACTTCATCCTCTGCTACATGGAATACATCCATAGCAGTTCGCGTATGAACATCCATGCCTTCGCGGAAAGCCTCTACAAGGTTTTTATCTTCTGACATATGTGCCAGCACGCGCAATTCAATTTGCGAATAATCGGCAGAAAATAAAATCCAATCCTCTTTTGAAGGGACAAATGCTTGACGGATTTTGCGTCCTTCTTCCAAACGGATAGGTATATTTTGTAAATTAGGATCTGTAGAACTTAGACGTCCTGTCGCAGTTAAAGCTTGCTGGAAGCGTGTATGCACCTTGCTATCCGATTCATGAATTTCCTTTAGTAAACCTTCGATATATGTGGATTGTAATTTACCAAGCTGTCGATACAATAGGATATGTTCGATGATCGCATGCTCCGACTGTAATTTTTCCAATACATCAGCCGCTGTAGAATAGCCTGTTTTGGTCTTTTTAATCACAGGTAGACCAAGCTTCTCAAATAAAATAACCCCTAATTGTTTAGGTGAATTAATATTAAACTTTTCTCCAGCCTCTGCATATATTTCCTGCTCAATCACTATTAGTTTGTCATTCAGCTCGTGCCCCATTTTTTCTAACGTAGCACGGTTAACTGTAATCCCTTCACTTTCCATCTCGCCCAAAATTCTTGCCAATGGTAATTCTAAGTTTTTATAAAGATCAAATTGTTCATTCTCTTTTAATAACGTTTCTAGCTTCGGCTGTAATGACCACACAGCAAAAGCTTTACGACAAACATGCTGAGCAAGTTGATCAATGTTTGGAATCGCACGCTTAGCTCCTTTGCCATAAACCGTCTCATTTGCTTGGACATCATAGTAGCCTAACTCCCTTGCTAGTGTGGCAACATCATCTCCACTTAGCCCAGGATTATTAATATATGAGGCTAAAAGCAAATCAAAGTCAACGCCTGCTAATTGAATACCTGCTCGCTTTAATGCCGCTTGAGCTGCCTTAGAATCAGACATATATTTTATTTTTGTTGCATCTTCTAACCAGCGACGAAGTTCATCTGATTTTGCTGCAATATCAAACGGGATATATTGTGTCTTAGTACCATCTGATAAAGCGATTCCTAATTGCTGACATGTATGATAATGCTCATTCTCAAGCTCAACATGTACAGCCATCACATCTTTTAAGTCTTCTGGTTTTACTTCTTGCACTAACTCATATTCAAATGGTGCTTGTTCTTCTTCTTGGACTGTAAAATCACTTTTTTCAATGAGTGATTTAAAGCCAAGCTCACGCCAAACACTCATTAATTCTTCTTCGTTTGGCCCGTTATAAACAAGATCAGCAAGTGAAATGGTAATTGGAGCATCTGTATAAATCGTTGCCAGCTTCTTACTCATGATGGCCTGCTCTTCATTAGCTACCAACTTTTCCTTCATTTTGGAGGTCTTCAACGTATCCATTGCCTCATAAAGTGCCTCAACGGAGCCATGCTCTTTTAATAATTTTACTGCTGTTTTTTCACCGACACCTGGTACTCCAGGAATATTATCTGAAGAATCTCCCATTAAGCCTTTCATATCAATAATTTGTAGTGGCGTTAAACCGTACTTTTCTTCAATAAAGGCTGGTGTATTTTTCTCAATTTCCGTAATGCCCTTTTTTGTAATATAGACCGTTACTTGCTCTGTCGCTAACTGAGTTAAATCACGGTCTCCCGATACAATAATCACATCCATATCCTGTGATGATGCCTCTTTAGCGAGAGTTCCTATAATATCATCCGCTTCATATAATTCTTGTTCATATTGCTTAATTCCATAGGCATCAATTAGCTTGCGTAAATAAGGGAATTGCTCTGATAATTCTGGTGGGGTTTTTTGTCGCCCACCTTTATATTCCGTAAACGTTTCATGGCGGAATGTTGTTTTTCCAGCATCAAAAGCGACTAATATTTTTGTTGGCTGTTCTTCCTCTAATATTCGTTGTAGCATTGTTGTAAAGCCGTACACAGCATTGGTATGAATGCCACTATCATTCGTTAACAATGGCAACGCAAAAAACGCGCGATACGCTAAACTATTACCGTCCAATAATAGTAATTTTTCTTTAGTCATGTTTTTATCCTCCTGCGTTGTCTTCTACTTAATTGTAAAACGAAAACGTATGTTTGAAAATGCTTCTCCTTTCTACTTTATCGGGAAAACAACCATTTTGCCAACAATAACAGCATATTTCAAATAAAAAAGCCGATGACAACGGAGGGCCTTATCCTAATGATCGCTTTTGATGCACTATCCAATTTTGCAGCTTTTTGCGATTAGTCAAGTTGCAAACATAAAAAAACTTCCATTCAAAGAATAAACTCCTTTAAATGAAAGTGATTAATTTATGCTTTTATTTTGACTGGACGATAAAAAATTTCCTCATAAATAACCGTTAAGATAAACGCATTCATAAACGCAAATACTAAAAACAAAGGCATTCCACCTAATTGTGGCTGTGTTAACTCTTGTCCAAATACCATAACAGTACTAATTTGAGTTAAAAAGAATATAAAGCCAATCCCCACTTGCCAAATTGGACGCTGAACTTTACGTTTCTCATACCAAAACAGTTTTTTAAAGAGATTTCTTACATCCTCTGCAATGACGATACTAACTAAAAAGATACTTACAAAAAATACGGGTATATGATAAACAGTTCTTGTCATCCATGAAAATTCTGATAGGCGGAAGAACAATGTCAATAACGATGCTATACTACAAGCAATTCCTAAATTTTGGAGCCATGTGCTAATTCTTAATTTCAAAGCTATTACCCCCAACTATTCTTTTTAAACATTATCATTCTATCAAATTATAGTTGGGAGGGGAATAAAAAATTATACATTTCTATTATTTTCATAAAATAACATTTCAAATTAAGTGATAATTATAATTTTCATAAAAAAGTCGTCTCGATAACAAACGAGACGACTTGATGTTATTTTATATAACCAGATAATATTTTTGCATATGGTGATGAGGCAGGTAAAATGATAACTGTATCCTCTCCTACTGTTTTCTTATAGGATTCCAGTGTGCGATATAAAGAATAGAAATCAGGATCTTGGGAGAATGATTTATTGTAAATTTTTGCGGCTTCTGCCTCACCCTCTGCTTGAATTAAAGCAGCTTCTTTACTTGCTTTAGCAAGCATTTCTTGTACTTGTTGATCCGTTTGGGCCTCAATACGACGTTTCTGTGCATCTCCCTCTGACAAGTACTTTTGGGCAATTGATTCACGATCTGAAATCATATTCGTAAAAACAGATTGCTCATTTTCAGTAGGTAAATCAATGCGACGAATACGTACATCTACTACTTCAATACCATAGTTATCGTTGGAAAGAAGTTCATTAACACGTTGAGTTACTTGATCGTTTATGCTACCTCTCGAAGAATCTTCATCGTTTATAATTTCAGTGTAGTTAATTCGGCCAAGTTCAGAGCGAATTACAGAATATATAAACTCTTCCATACGAGATTCAACTTTTTCAATTGTACCTGCATTTGAAATTAATAACTTAGGATCCGTAATACGCCATACCGCATAATTGTCGATAATAATCCGCTTCTTATCCTTTGTATTAATCTCTTCCTCTGAAATTTCATATGTCATTTGGTTTTTTGGTAGCTTTGTGACACTTTGGATAAAAGGTATTTTCATATTTAAACCTGGTTCACGTTCAAACTTTACAACCTCTCCAAATTGTCGAACAACAGCATATTCTGATTCTTTCACAATATAAATATTAGATAGTAGAATAATTACAAGAGCAAACACTGCAGTTAAAGTTATAGCTAGAGAGATATATTTCTTTGGATTCTTAGGGCCCTTTTTTGACATTTTCACTACATTGTCCCCAGAATCACCATCTGATGGAGCAGCTTTTTTACTTTTACCTGATAAAAAATTGAGGAATTTGTCAAGGTCCTTATTTTTTTGGTCCATTAATTACCGCTCCCCTCTTTTTTCTCTGTTTGTCCCTGCTGAGGCTGTAATGGCTGAAGTGGTAAATACTTCATTGTACTACCATCATCATTCATAATATAAATTTGTGCTTTCGGTAGAACATTTTCAAGCGTCTCTATAATTAATCGCTCTCGTGTAATTTGCTGATTGCCCTTATATTGCTCATACATTTTATTAAAGACTGCTACATCCCCTTGTGCTTGCTCGATACGAGCTGTTTTAGTTCCTTTTGCTTTCGACATAATAGCATCTCGTTCACCTTCAGCTTCACTAATGCGTTGGTTTTCATATTTTTCAGCTTCATTTATTTTTGTGTTTTTCATTTCCCGTGCATCTGTTACAGCAGTAAATGCTGCACGGACATCTTTATTTGGTAATTCTACATCTTGCAATTTTACACCTAAAACACTTATCCCAATATCGTATTTTTCAATAAGTGAAACTAATAATTGACGAGTATTTGCTTCGATGTCAGCTTTACCTTCTGTTAACGCTGCATCGATAGAAGAACTTCCGATAATCGAACGAATGGCACTCGATGTCGCGCTATGTAATATTCTTTCTGGATCTTGTGAATTAAATAAAAACTTATTAGGCTCTGTAATTTTCCATTGAACAACAAGGTCTGTTAATACAATATTTTCATCCCCTGTAATCATTTTCGTTTCGGCATCGTATGCCTCTAATTCACCTGATTTATTTTGCTTATAACCGAACTGTAAACTAAATGTTTCTTTCGACAAAATTTCAACAGATTGGACTGGCCATGGCAATTTAAAATGGAGACCTGGATTAGTTATTGTATCATCAGCACGACCAAATGTAATGACAACGGCTTGTTCTGATTCATCCACAGTGTACCATGATGTAAAAACTGAAATAAGAGCTATAACTCCAACTATTCCAAGTCCAACCATCATTAGTGTCCTTTTCACACTCATGTCTGTTCCTCCCTTTTATTTATTACTACTGTTTACGGAAGACATTTAAAAAAAGTTTCAAAATATTTTCATATAATTTACGGAGGGGTCTCCCTTACCAGAGCTCTCAATTTAAAATAAAAAATCCTGTCACCTTTTAAGGCAACAGGATGTTAATCACTAGATGTTCAAAAACTGGGAAAATGGTTGTAGATAAGACAATGCTAATTAATGCGGCAACGATCATTGCTAGACTGGCAAATGTTCCTTCTAGCTCTCCAAATTCAAATGCTTTAGATGTTCCAGTGCCATGGGCTCCCATTCCAAGCAGTAAGCCTTTAGAAGAGGGGCGATGAAAACGACATATTTTAATGAGGATAGGTGCTAATAAGCTCCCTAAAATACCCGTTGTCATAACGAAAACAGCTGTTAGAGTTGGAGAACCACCAATCATATTTGAAATGTCCATTGCAATCGGTGTCGTAACAGAACGAGGCACTAAACTATGCACTAATTCATCATTTAACCCTACCATTATAGCCATGATAAAGGAGGATACAATAGCAACCGCAGAACCAACGGCAATACTAATAAAAATTTCAAATGCATGTTTTTTCAATAAATTAACATTTTTATATATCGGGATTGCAAACGCTACGGTTGCAGGTCCTAATAAATTGGTTAAAACAGTGGCTCCTGTATTATAGGATTTATAAGGTATACCTGTCAGTAATAAAATACAAATAATCACTAAAGGTGTAATCAATATAGGTGATAGCCATTCCTTTTTATTTTTTTTATAGATCATTTTACTAATATAAAAAATAGCAATAGTCCCTAGTAAGCTGACAATAGTAATGAATAGATTCATATTGTATTACCCTTCTTTCGTTGCTCTAGCCATTGTGCCGTATAGCCTGTTACAAACATCACAACAATTGCACTTACAACAATAACTAGCACAACCTTCATTCCTTGCATACCGAATAAGGCTTGATAATCAATAACTCCGATAGCAGATGGAATAAAGAATAATAATAGTTCACTTAGTAATACCGCTGCGCCTAACTCAATCCATTCAAGCTTGATTATATGAAACTGTAAAAGTAAAAATAATAGAACAAGTCCTATTATGCTTCCTGGAATCGGCAAATGAAGTAGGCGTGCAATAGTATTTCCTATAAATAATAGGATATAAAGATAGCCGATCTGCACGATACTTTTGACGATTTTCATGATCATCCTTCTCTCATTTTTTTCTCTGCCTTCACAGTCAGAAAAACACGATTCAAATGAAAAGAAGACTGATTCACTGACTGTAAAAGCTATTGTTTAACAACATAATCGGCGTAAGATTCATGTTAAACTTTTATGCTACTATACTTTACACCTATTTACCTTCCCTGTAAAACAGAAAAAGAACCTAGCGTCTAAATTTAGACAGTAGATTCTTCCTGTGGGGAATAAAAGCAGTTATTAAAAATCTTTAACAGATTTTTTATGGTTATCGTCTTAACAATCATATAGGGGGTTTCTACTAACAAGTATAGTACCCAAATATGAATGGAACATGTTATTCATGTTAAGGAATTGTTAATTTTTCGGAATCATGACAATCATTTTCGTTCCTATTCCGACTTCACTTTCCACTTGAATACGACCATGATGGGCCTCTACAAGATGCTTTACAATTGCTAGCCCTAAGCCTGTACCACCTGAATTTCGACTTCTTGCACGGTCCACACGATAAAACCGCTCAAAAACGCGGGCGATTTCATGCTTTTCAATGCCAATTCCTTGGTCCTCTATTTCTATAATGCCATATGTTTCATTTTCCTTTAAACGGATGGAAACGGTTGTGTTTTCAGGAGAATATGTAATAGCATTAGTAATTAAATTCGTCACAATTTGAATAATACGATTGGCATCTCCCATCACTTGGACATCCCTTTCAATGTCCACTTGGAAACTCATATTTTTCTCATCTAAGCGTGGTGCTGTCAACTCTGCTCCACGGATTAAAACATCCTGCAAGCCCATTGGCATAATATTGACAGTAAAGCCATGTTGCTCAATCTTCGAAAGCTCTAATAAATCTTGAATAAGCATTTGAAGTCGATTACTTTCTTTATAAATGATCTCTAGGAAGGAAATCAGCATTTTTTCATCTTTATAGGCTCCATCCAGTAATGTTTCAGAAAAGCCCTTAATTGAAGTAATAGGTGTACGTAATTCATGCGAGACATTAGCAACAAAGTCTTTACGAATTTGCTCTAATCGAACAAGTTCCGTAATATCATGCATTACAATTACAACACCAAGCCATCTTCCATGGTCGCCAATGACAGGAGCCCCGTATACTTCTTTATTGTAAAGCTCCTGTTGTATTTCCATTTTAATTTGTTGTCGATAAGGCATTTCAGTTAAAAATACATGATCAATAAATTGCTCCAATGATTTCGGTAAGCCAATTGTACGAAAAACTTTGCCCTGTACTTCATCAAGCTGCATACCAAAGCGCTCTAGAAATACCCGATTGACTATAGAAATATTCCCCTCTCGCCCGATCATCATGAGAGAGCTTCCCATATTTTCAATTAAGGTTTTCAATCTTTCTTCTTCCACTTCTCGTATTGTCGTAATATCCTGCAGATTACGTGCCAAAATGTTTATAGAATGGCTAAGTGGTATCATACGTTCATGTTCATTTTCTTGAGCACGTGCACGATAATTCCCTTTTGCAAGCTCAAGTGCCGTCTCTGTGACGTTATCAATCGGTGCAGTGAAATTACGAATCATATAGCGACTTATAATGGCAATTAAAATCAAAGTGATCGTAAAAAGAATAGCCAGTACTATATAGAGTCTGGTACGCACATACGTTAGCACAGATTCCTCTTGACCTTTGCTCTGTACGGCATACAATGCTTCTTGATCTTCCTTGGATAATTTAATCTTGCGCTCATCTATTACTTGATCCATGGACGCTTGTATTTGTGCGTTTGTTTGTTCATGGTATTGCTTGATATAAACAGGAAAAAGCTGACCTATAACAATCATTAGGACAGCTAGTATCGTTCCAAGTAAAAGCATGAATGTCAAGAATAAGCGTTTGCTCATTGATTTCATGTCGTTTTCGGCTCCTCAAATTTATAGCCTAGACCCCTGATTGTTTTAATGAACATCGGCTTACGGCTATTTTCCTCGATTTTATCGCGAAGGTGGCTAATGTGTACATCCACTATTCGAGTATCGCCAGCAAAATCGTATTTCCATACAGCACTTAACAGCTGATCACGCGTTAGTACACGATTTTTATTTTCAAGTAAGTATATGAGTAGCTCAAATTCTTTCGGCGTAAATTCCAGTGCCTCGTCTTGCAAAAAGACTTCAAAACGCTCCGGAAACACACGTAATTGGCCAAACTCATACATTTTCTCTTGTGGCTCATCCTTATCATCAGCCACAACGTTTTGTGTGAAACGTCTTAATACAGCCTTGACACGCGCCAATACTTCACGGGGACTAAAAGGCTTGGTCATATAATCATCTGCTCCTAGCTCAAGACCAAGAACTTTATCAAATTCGTCATCTTTAGCAGTTAACATAATAATAGGCGTATTCATACGTTGCTGTCTGATTTGCTTACATACCTCCATACCATCTAGCTTTGGAAGCATCAAATCTAAAAGAATTAAATTTGGCTGTAAGTCGATCGCTTTTTCAAGTCCTTCTTGACCATCAGCAGCCGTTTCGACAGCGTAACCTGCCTGTTCTAAATTATATTTCAATAATGTTGCAATCGAAAATTCATCTTCAATAACTAAAATCGTTTTTGTCATGTATAATGCCTCCGTTAGTGATTTGAAACCCCCATTTCAAATCTCAAGACGTCTATAATGCAAGTGGTGGAGTCACTAGCAACATACCTTCAATCACAAGCTGCTTTTGCTCATTATATGAGTGTACAGACACAGTAATTGTATTGTCGTATTTATTGACTGCCGTTACCTCTAATAGCGTATCAAACAATTCATAATGATAGAGAGGTCCTAAATATTTTAAATGTTGCTCAATAATTCGTGCACCCGGTCCAGGAATATACTTTGACACAGCTGATGTAATAATTCCATTTAACATAATTGTCGGCACAATTGGCTTCTGAAAAGGTGTCATTGCCGCGTAGTCATGTTGAATATAAAGTGGGTTACTATCGTTTGTAAGCCCTAAATACAGCAATAAATCCCTATCTTCAATTTTTTCAGTTATATGGATTTTCTCGCCAACTGTTATTTCATCTATTGAAAGACCAAGTTTACCATTTTTTTGAAGCAAAGATACGCCAACCCCTTTTCTATCATATTACATTCATAGTATCAATTTTATGCCAAAAGTACAATGAAAAGCAGAAGAACAATAGCCTAAACAATATTTGAATATAAAAAAACGAGCAGGAATCATTCCTACTCGTTTTCTATTTTTCGAGAGTATTGAACACACTCGCAAGAAATCTGGACACCTTATGACGAGTCATTATCAAATTACACTAAAATTTTCATCACTTGACGGACGGCATCTGCCGATTGGTCTAAAGACGCCTTTTCTTTGTCTGTTAACTGAAGCTCAAAGATTTTTTCAATGCCATTGGCCCCTAATAATGTGGGAACACCTAAATATAAATCATGATAGCCATACTCGCCTTCTAAATAAGCAATGGAAGGAAGAATACGTTTCTGATCTTTTATAATTGCTTCTGCCATTTCGATCAGAGCCGCAGCTGGTGCATAATACGCTGAGCCGTTCCCAAGCAGGTTGACAATTTCAGCTCCACCGTTGCGCGTACGGTCAACAATCTCTTCTAAACGTTCTGCAGAGATTAACGTTTCTAATGGAATCCCACCTGCAAATGAATAACGAGTTAACGGTACCATTGTGTCACCATGCCCACCTAATACAAAGCCTGTAATGTCCTTTACGGAGATATTAAGTTCTTCCGCCACAAATGCACAGAAACGAGCCGTATCAAGAACACCCGATTGACCGATAACACGGTTTTTAGGGAAGCCTGTTTCTTTATATACTGTATACGTCATGGCATCAACTGGATTTGTCAGTACAAGAATTGTGGCATTTGGTGAATGCGTTGCAATCTCTTTTGAAACAGTTTTCATGACACCTTGATTGATTTGGACTAAATCATCACGACTCATGCCTGGTTTACGTGCAACACCAGCAGTAATGATGACTACATCAGAATTAGCCGTATCTGCATAATTAGATGTACCTTGTACAAAAGAATCAAAACCTTGTATTGGCGCTGCTTCCCACATATCTAAGGCCTTCCCCTTAGTTGGGTTTTCAGCTTGTGGAATATCCACTAAAACAACATCACCAAGTTCTTTCTGAGCTGCTAAAAATGCTGCAGTAGCGCCTGTAAAGCCGCCACCAATTACTGAGATTTTTTTACGTTTCAGAGACATTTGAATACGCTCCTTTAAAATTAGGTTATATATTTTAAAAGAGGGAGGAGATATACATCTCACTCCCTCGATTAAACAAGTTTATCGTAAATATTAAATTTAATTTACTTTCACCCTAATTATATCGGCAGAATAAAACATCCGCTTTAGCGATAATTCCTATTGTAGAATAGAAAATTATAGGTTTTTGATTAACTCATTCGCGAATTCTGAACATTTCACTTCTGTTGCTCCGTCCATTAAACGTGCGAAGTCATAAGTTACAACTTTAGAAGAAATTGTTTGCTCAACAGATTTAGTGATCATGTCAGCAGCTTCTTGCCATCCTAAGTGTTCAAGCATTAATACACCTGAAAGTAATACTGAAGATGGGTTTACTTTATCTAAGCCAGCATATTTTGGTGCTGTACCGTGAGTAGCTTCGAAGATCGCATGTCCAGTTACATAGTTAATGTTCGCACCTGGAGCGATACCAATACCACCAACTTGTGCAGCTAGTGCATCAGAAATATAGTCACCATTTAAGTTCATTGTAGCAACTACATCGAACTCAGTTGGACGAGTTAAGATTTGTTGTAAGAAGATATCAGCGATAGAATCTTTAACTAGGATTTTACCTGCTGCAAGTGCATCAGCTTGAGCTTTGTTTGCTGCTTCTTCACCTTGTTCAGCTTTGATTGCATCGTATTGGTTCCAAGTGAAAGTTTGATCAGCAAATTCTTTTTCTGCTAATTCATAACCCCATTTTTTGAATCCACCTTCAGTGAATTTCATGATGTTACCTTTATGAACTAAAGTAACAGATGGGCGTTTGTGTTTAATTGCATATTCGATAGCAGAACGTACTAAACGCTCAGTACCTTCTTTAGATACAGGTTTTACACCGATACCAGAAGTTTCTGGGAAGCGGATTTTGTTTACACCAAATTCAGTTTGTAGGAAGTTGATGATTTTTTGAGCTTGTTCTGAACCAGATTCGAATTCAATACCAGCATAGATGTCTTCTGTGTTTTCACGGAAGATAACCATATCAACGTCTTCTGGGCGTTTAACTGGAGAAGGCACTCCATCAAAGTGACGTACTGGACGTAAGCATACATATAGGTCAAGTTGTTGACGTAATGCTACGTTAAGAGAGCGGATACCACCACCGATTGGCGTAGTAAGAGGACCTTTGATTGCAATTAAGTATTCGTTAATTTTGTCTAAAGTTTCTTGTGGTAACCATTCACCAGTTTGGTTAAATGCTTTTTCACCAGCTAAAACTTCTAACCATTCGATTTTCTTTTCACCGTTATAAGCTTTTTCTACTGCTGCGTCGATTACGCGTGATGCTGCTGCCCAGATATCTGGACCAATTCCATCACCTTCGATGAAAGGAATTACTGGATTATTTGGTACATTAAGTACGCCATTTTCAACTACAATTTTGTTTGACATTCTGTTGCCTCCTAAATTCATAATCATAGGACTGTGTTAGTGATAACACAGTCCCAAACATTCTAGCATATTTTCCAAATTAGCGCTCGCTGATTGGAACATATTTTTGCATGCCTGGTCCAACATACTCAGCACGTGGACGGATTAGGCGGTTATTTGCATATTGCTCAAGGATGTGTGCCACCCAACCTGAAGTACGTGATACTGCGAAAATTGGTGTGAACAGGTCATGATCAATACCTAAAGAATCATACACTGACGCAGAGAAGAAATCTACGTTAGCAGGTAATTTCTTTTGTTCCACGATCATGTCATGGATTTTAACTGACATTTCATAAAGCTCTGGTTTACCAGTTAGTTCAGTTAATTTTTGAGACATTACACGTAAATGTGGTGCACGAGGGTCGCCTTTGCGATAAACGCGGTGACCGAAGCCCATGATTTTTTCTTTGTTGTCTAATTTATTTTGAATATAAGATTCAACATTTTCAAGTGAGCCGATTTCAGATAACATCTTCATAACTTGCTCATTTGCTCCACCATGAAGTGGTCCTTTTAATGCGCCGATTGCCGCAGTTACACCAGAATAAACATCTGATAATGTAGCTACACATACACGTGCTGTAAATGTAGATGCATTTAACTCATGGTCAGCATGTAATACTAATGCTTTATCAAATGCTTCAATTTCAACTGCTGCTGGCTCTTCACCTTTAAGCATGTATAAGAAGTTTGCAGCATATCCTAGTTCAGGTTTCGGTGCAACTGGCTCTAAGCCTTTACGAACACGTGCAAATGCAGTTACTACTGTAGCAATTTTAGCTTGAAGACGAATTGCTTTGCGGTAGTTTGCTTCTGGATCCATAACATCCGCTTCTTCATCGAATACACCAAGTAGAGATACTGCAGTACGTAGTGCAGCCATTGGATGTACAGTTGAAAGTGGGTATGTTTTGAATTGATCGATAATCGCTTGCGGAATTGACATGTTGTCTGCCAATTGTTGTTTTAATTCAGCTAGCTCGTCCTCTTTTGGTAAACGAGTATGCCATAACAAGTAAATTACCTCTTCGAATGACGCATTTTCTGCTAAATCATCAATGTTGTAACCAACATATGTAAGTGTGTCATCGATAATTGAACTGATTTTAGATTCCGCTGCTACGATACCTTCTAAACCTTTAGTTGCTGACATAAATTATCGCTCCCTCATATTTATATTTTGTTGCAAATGCGTTTTTTATCTTGCATTTGCGGATTTTGCTCATATGAACCATTAAGTAAATCGCTTACATTGCTATTATAATCATTTTTGACAGCTTTGTGAATGAAAATCCTCCAAATAAAGAAAAAGACGTCCGAACGACTATATATTTGTCCTAAAGAGGTTGTTTTGTATATTTTGACATTAATTTATCATTTAGTTTGGGGTGAATATGTAAAAATGAGGAATTTAAAGTATTTTTCATACGAAAGAACTACAAGTATTTTGCTTTTTATTTTTTATTTAGTGATACTTTGGTTTGTGTTACCTGTTTCTCTTGCTATTTTTTTATCATTTTCGACGTATCCTATTATAAAATTTCTGCATAAATATTGTAAGGTTGCCTATTGGATGGCAGCAATTATTGTGGAAGTATTAATATTAACTTGTATTTTTCTACTTGTCGTCATATCCATCAACAGTATTATTGTAATATTTCCTGAAATTAGAGAAACATTACTTAATTTCCCGCTTTTTAGTGAATATGAATCCATGTTTGTACAAGTTTTAAAGGAAAAATCACTGTCGATTTTTGATTCGATCATCGTCTACACAGCAGATCTTTTCCAATTATTGATGAAGCACGTCATTGAGGTATTTATCTTTTTAGTTGCTTATTATTTCGCTTTACTAGAAACACGTAAATCACGGTACTGGTTTTTCCGATATGTGCCCAAAAAATATCGTCAAGAATGGCAATCTCACTTCGCAAAAATGATGCAACTTTTTCATTACTTCTTATTTGTGGAGTTTCAATTATTCACAATTACTTTATTTATTCTTTGTGCTGGATTTATGATCCTTCAGTTTGAACAAGCCATCATTAAAGCTTTCATTGTAGCATTTGCAGATGTACTACCATTTTTCGGAATTGGTGTTTTCCTTGTACCAATGAGTATTTATTTTTATTTCAACGGCAATACATTTTTATGTGTAGCCATTTTACTATTATATTTATTTGTACAATTAACAAGGCAGCTAGCCGATTCAATGCTTTGGTCCAATACACTTCAACTACGTACGTTCCATACATTTTTCATCAGTGCTGCCTCTATTCTATTGTTTGGCTTTTATGGAATATTGCTTAGTCCTATCTTTTTATTCTTAGCCGTAAAGCTAAAGGAAAACTCTATCTTTGAACGATAATAAATTGACCTTTTTTCATTTTTTTACGCATCCAGTAATAGACAATTGGTTGGAACATTTTTCGTGAAAAAGGCATGAGAAGTAGTAAGCCAACAAGATCTGTTAAAAACCCTGGTAGCGCTAAGAACAAACCACCACCAAATGTTAATAGTGTGTCAACCAAAGCAGCTCCTGGTGCCTCTCCTCTGGCCATTGTATTTTTTACATTTTGAATAGAATTCATACCTTTATTTTTCATTACATATATTCCAATAACGCTTGTTGCAACAATCAGCATCAATGTACTAAATACACCAATATTTTGTCCAATGACTATTAATAACGCCAATTCGGCTAATGCGTAGACAACGACACCAAGAAAAATTTTTCGCATATTTTTCCCCTCTCTACTTGAAAAAGCTATACCTTTTATACGTTATTATAGCCCAATTAGTTTCATAAAAAAATGAATGCCCTCACTCAAATAGAAAACCTGCCGTAGTTAGTAAGAGAAAAATAGAAGTTTACGGTATAGAGTAAAAATAGAGAGTGTACAACCCTTAGAAAAAGCTCTAGTACAACAAATCGCACTAGAGCTTTTTGTTAACTGTTAAAGAACACTTGCATGTCCTTTGTAAATAACACCTGTTTCAGCGTCCATTGTAATTTCTTGGCCATGACGAATTAATGTTGTAGCTTCTTTAACGCCAACTATTACTGGAATACCAAGGCTTAGTCCAACCACTGCTGCGTGACTAGTTAGACCACCTTCTTCAGTAATCAAACCAATGCAATTCTCTAATGCAGGCATCATATCACGATCTGAACCAACTGTTACGAGAATGCATCCTTCCGTATCGTAGGCAAGTGCCTCAGCGGCATTTTTAGCAACAACCGTTTTACCTACGACAGATGCTTTTCCGATCCCTTGACCTCGAGCGAGTAAATCTCCAATAATGTGTACCTTCATTAAGTTAGTTGTACCCGCTTCACCTACTGGCACACCTGCTGTAATGACAACAGCGTCACCATGTGTAACGAAACCATGCTTCAAGCTTTCATCAACAGCTAGTTCTAAGATTTCATCTGTTGTTGACACTCGTTGACAAACAATTGGGTATACGCCCCATACTAATGTTAATGTATTGGCTGTATTTGTAGAGCCTGTTACGGCAACAATTTGCACACCTGGTCGATATTTTGCGATCATTCTTGCTGTATTACCACTTTCAGTTGGTGCTAATACGGCTTTCACACCTAAATTGATAGATGTATAAGCTACCGCTTGTGAAATAGCCTCTGTCATATTAGCCTCTTTTTCACGACTACGTGTTGATACAATGGAGCGATAATCTAATGAATTTTCTGTACGCTGAGCGATTTTATTCATCGTTTGTACAGATTCTACTGGATAAAGACCCGCAGCAGTTTCACCAGATAACATGATAGCATCTGTTCCATCAATAATTGCGTTCGCTACGTCACTTGCTTCTGCACGTGTTGGACGTGGGTTACGCTGCATTGAATCTAACATTTGTGTTGCGGTAATAACAGGTTTCCCTACTTGGTTACATTTCAAGATTAATTTCTTTTGTACAAGTGGTACTTCTTCCGCTGGAATTTCTACACCAAGATCTCCACGCGCAACCATTAATCCATCAGACACTAGGATAATTTCGTCGATATTATCGACACCCTCTTGGTTTTCAATTTTAGGGATAATTTGAATATGACTACCACCGTTTTGTTCAAGCAATTCACGAATCTCTAGAACATCCTTTGCACGACGAACAAATGAAGCTGCAATAAAATCAACGCCTTGCTCTATACCAAACAAAATATCTTGCGCGTCTTTTTCTGTTATACCTGGTAGCTGTACAGAAACACCTGGAACGTTAACACCTTTTTTATTTTTTAGAACCCCAGCATTTTCAACAATCGTATGAATTAATCCTTTTTCCATATCTGTTGCTAATACACGTAATTGAATAAGACCATCATCAAGTAAAATAATTGAATTTTGTTCAACATCTTCAATTAAGCGCTCATACGTGACAGAAAAGCTTGTCTCAGTACCTTCTACTTCAGTCATTGAAATATCAATCACTTGACCTGCTGTTAAATGAAGCTCTCCATTTTTCATATTATGTGTACGAATTTCAGGACCTTTAGTATCAAGTAAAATCCCTACTGGTTTATTTAACTTTTGTGCTACTTCACGAATTAACTGAATACGTCCCGCATGTTCCTCATGTGATCCGTGTGAAAAATTCAAGCGGGCTACATTCATACCTGCTTCGATTAATTTTTCTAAAGTTTCTGGTGACTCACTTGCAGGTCCAATTGTACATACGATTTTTGTTTTTCTCATTTTTGCCCACTCCGTTTTATAACAAATTATATTGATAGTTCTTTCATTAGTGTATAAAGGCTTACATCTGCCTCATGATTCTTTTCGAAAGCCTCTGGCATATCATAGTCAATAACTTGATGATTGCGAATGCCTACTGCTCGGCCAGCCTTACCTTCCATTAGTAACTCAACTGCATGTGCTCCAAATTGACTTGCCAAGACGCGATCTCGAGCTGTAGGTGAACCACCACGCTGAATGTGACCTAATACTGAAACGCGTGTTTCCTTTCCAGTTTTTTCTTTCAACAGCTTTGCTAGCTCACTTCCAGACATAACACCTTCTGCAACAATAATAATACTGTGCTTTTTACCACGTGCTGCTCCACGATCTAAGCGTGCTACAATATCATCTAAATTATAATCTTCTTCAGGAATTAACACTGTTTCAGCGCCAGCAGCAAGACCTGCCCATAAGGCAATATCACCTGCATCACGGCCCATGACTTCTACAATGAAGGAATTTTCATGAGATGTAGCTGTATCACGGATTTTATCAATGGATTCAACAACCGTATTGAGAGCCGTATCAAAGCCAATTGTATATTCCGTTCCTGGAATATCATTATCGATTGTCCCTGGCACACCCACAACAGGGAAGCCCTTTTTCACTAAATCCATAGCACCTCGATAAGACCCATCACCACCAATGACAACAAGTCCTTCAATACCAGCAGCTCGTAAATTTTCAATGCCCCGTTGCTGGACAGCATCTTCTTTAAATTCTGGGCATCTTGCAGAATTTAAATGTGTACCACCTCGCTGGATAATACCACCAACTGCACCTAAATCAAGGTCTTCCATATTCCCTTTTACTAAGCCTTCATAACCATGCTTAATTCCGACAACATCAACTCCATGAAATGCTGCCTTACGAACAACCGCGCGAATAGCTGCGTTCATTCCAGGCGCATCTCCACCACTTGTTAATACAGCAATTTTTTTCATTGTCGAACCTCCTGCAGTTACTATTATTATTCACATTAACATGAAAAAACAAACTATGTAAGGGTTCTGGGGATACAAAAACATAACTTTTACATAAAAAATGAAAAGAATGCGCTTTCACACACTCTTTCCATTCCAAAACATCCTAAATCTAACATTTTTTCAAGAAGTCTGGCGTTTATTTTGCGCTGCTATCTTCTTTCATCTTTATAGCTTTTTAATATGTTGAGATACAAATTCTGTCTCTTTACGAGCAAATTTATGCCCTTCGTTTTTTTATACACAATCAGATAAAACATTCATTTGTTCATCATAAACAAGATTACGCTTCTGTATATTGTCCAATTTTTTTAAATTTTTCATAGCGATCTTCAATTAATTGTTCTCCATTTAGAGAATTTAATGCATGAAGAGTCTCACTAATGCATTCTTTAATAGCGAGAGCCTGTTTTGCAACATTGCGATGTGCTCCACCAATAATTTCAGGAATAATACCATCAATTACACCAAGCTCTTTTAAATCAGGCGCTGTAATACGCATTGCTTCAGCTGCCTGCTTAGCAAGACTACCATCACGCCATAAAATAGATGCTGCACCTTCAGGAGAAATAACCGAATATGTTGAATTCTCTAGCATAAAGACACGATTTGCTACACCTAATGCTAGAGCACCACCACTTCCACCTTCACCAATAACGATACTAATAACCGGTACTGTTAAGCCTGCCATTTCAACAAGGTTTCTAGCAATCGCTTCACTTTGTCCTCTTTCTTCTGCAGCTTTACCAGGGTAAGCACCCTTTGTATCAATAAAACAAATAATTGGCCGTTTAAATTTTTCGGCTTGCTTCATTAAACGTAAAGCTTTTCGGTAGCCCTCTGGATGAGGCATACCAAAATTACGACGGATATTTTCCTTAGTAGATTTACCACGCTGATGTCCTATAATAGTTACAGGCTGCCCTTCAAAAGTGGCAATTCCACCAAGAATCGCAGCATCATCACCAAACGTACGGTCACCATGTAATTCAATAAAGTTTTCGCACATTGCTTCAATGTATTGTAACGTTGTAGGTCGCTCTGGATGTCTTGCAACTTGCACACGATCCCAAGGCTTCATATTGGCATAAATTGATTGCTCAAGCTGCGATAAGCGCGTTTCCAGCTTTTCAATTTCACCTGACATATCTACATCTGCTTCTGCAGCAATTGTTTTTAGTTCATCAATTTTCTCTCGTAATTGTACGACTGGTTCTTCAAATGCTAAATTTTTAGACATGTTGCACGCCGCCTTTCGTATGCATTTTTACAAGTAAGGAAACTTGTTTGCGTAAATCTTTGCGATGGAAGATTGCATCAAGCTGACCATGCTCTAATAAAAATTCTGCAGTTTGGAAATCGCTTGGCAGTTTTTCTCTTACAGTTTCTTCAATAACCCGACGTCCTGCAAAACCAATTAATGCTTGTGGCTCTGCAATATTTATATCACCAACGGAAGCAAAGCTTGCAGAAACTCCACCTGTTGTTGGATGCGTTAAAATAGAAATGAATAATAAACCTTGATCACTATGGCGTTTTAAGGCTACGCTCGTTTTCGCCATTTGCATTAATGATAGTACACCCTCTTGCATACGTGCCCCGCCACTAGCAGTAAAGATAATAAACGGCACACCTAGTTCTGTTGCTTTTTCCACAGCGCGTGTAATTTTTTCACCTACAACTGATCCCATTGAACCCATACGGAAATGTGAATCCATTATCGCTACGACAATTTCTTCTCCATCTAACGTACCGACTCCTGTTAGGACAGCCTCATTCAAGCCAGTTTTCTCTTGATCAGCAGAAATTTTTTCTACATACGCTGGGAAATTAAGGGGATTACTTGTTTGTAAATGATCATCCATAGATTCGAATGAACCTTCGTCTAAGAAATAGTCCACACGTTCTTGAGCAGTCATTTTGAAATGGTGACTACATTTTGTACATACTTTATGATTTTTTTCTAATTCCTTTGTTAGTTGAATGTGACGACATTCAGGACATTTCGTCATTAATCCTTCTGGAAATGAATTTTCTTGTCCGTCCTCTTTCTTTTTTCGATTACCACTAAATAAGCTGCGTATTGCCATGTTTGACTCCCCCTTTGTTGTTGTCTAAATGCTTTGTACAGTATTCATCCACTGCTCATAAGCTTTTAATGCTTCTTTTTCATAACCAAGCTGCATCGATTTCAACATTGTTTGAATGATTAATTTTTCATCTTCTGTTGAGTTTCGATCTAATCGGTCGCCATCATATGCTGCTAATTGAAACCAGATTTTTAATGAAAGACGATTACCTGACGTAATTAATAATTCTCTTAAAATATCTCGACAATTAACAGTTCCTTCAATTTCTAGTTTCACAAAAAAACTATCCCACACAGGTAGTGTGCGAAGAATCTCTGTACAACTTATTACGCGAATTGCTTCCATTTCATGAATTTGTCGCGTTAATTCGACATCCTTTTTGGATTTTTCATCTTCTAGTATAAACATCGACAGTATCTCTACTAACTGATGCTTATGTGTAGACGCAAGAAATGTTCCACCACCATGTCTCGTTTCTATTAGCCCCAGCAATTCTAAGCTTCGCAAAGCCTCTCTCACAGAGGATCGCCCGACACCTAGACGCTCTGATAGAACGCGCTCGGATGGTAACTTTTCACCTGCTTGTATTTTTTCCATTTTAATGAGTTGACGTAGTTGTTGGACGATTTCTAAAAACACTTTTTTTTGTTCGGTTTTTTGATCCATACGACTAACTCCCCTTATCAAAAAGTGGTCTGACCACTTTTAACGTTGCTTCTAGCTTACAAAATAACTGTTCAAAAGTAAAGAAAAAACTGCATAAAATTGAATGCAGTTTCTAATTTTTTGTTTTATTTCATACCTTTTTTGTCGTTTGCGCATGTTTTACTTTGATTTGCGGCTTACCAAAGCGTCTCTCGATTACACCTTCAACCCATAACATTTCGTCTTCCACTAACAATTCCTGAACAACTTGAAAAACTTGCGGGAATAAGGTAATCGAAACAGTACCATATTCGTCCTGTAGATGAACAAAAGCCATTTGCTCACCTTTTTTTGTGCGGATTTTTTTCACTTCTTCAATTATACCAATGATTTTTACTAAAGTTCCATCACGCATCTGCTTCAGCTCTCGGCAAGTACAGGTAATATCATTCCAAAAATGCCTTTCTTGTGCTACAGGATGTGTTGAAATGTAAAAGCCTAAGCTTTCCTTCTCATGCATTAATTTTTCCTTTTGAGGCATTTCATCTGCCTGCATATATTTTGGTTTACCAAAGTTAAACGCCATTGCCGTTGCCATGTCGATATCTTCAGTCGGCCGTAACAGTTCAGCATGTTTTAAGGCGGCATCTATGGTATTGACTAGAATAGCACGGTCTTTGTCGAGGTAATCTAGCGCACCAGCAAAAATGAGTGATTCCATGACTTTCGGTTTAAAATGCTGTGCACTTAAGGCAACAGCTAAATCAAAAAGATTATTCAACGCCTCTGGATTTGATTGACGTAAAGCAGTCACTTTTTCTATCAAAGTATGCGGTACTCCCTTAATTCCTGATAAGCTATAGCGAATACCTTCATTTTCTACAGTAAAATATTTCGTACTGTTTTTTAATGAGGGTGGATAAAAAAGGATACCTTTATCTTTTGCCTCAAGGACAAAATGTTGAATCTTCTCTATATTTCCTGTTGCATTTGATAATAACGCTGCATAAAAGCTTAAAGGAAAATGAGCTTTTAAATAGGCCATTTGATAAGAAATTATACTATAGGCCACAGCATGACTTTTAGGGAACCCATAATCCGCAAAGCGAACAATGAGTTCGTATACTTCTTCTGCTACATGTTGATCAAATCCTTGCTTTAATGCACCATTAACAAATGAAGCACGTTGCTCCTCTAAAACTTGACGATTTTTTTTACTTACTGCACGGCGTAGCAAATCTGCTTGTCCCATTGTAAAGCCCGCCAGAACAGATGCAATTTTTATAATTTGTTCTTGATAAACAATAACGCCAAATGTCTCTTGTAAGATAGGCTCTAATACAGGGTGGGGCATAACAACCATTTCTTTCCCAGCTTTTCGTCTAGCATAGACTGGGATAAAATCCATCGGACCTGGACGATAAAGTGCGTTTACCGCGACAATATCTGAAAAGCTCGAAGGTTGAATATCCCGTAAAGCTTGTTTCATTCCATCTGATTCTAATTGAAAGATACCTGATGTATCTCCACGTTGTAAAAGTTGAAACGTTGTTTCATCATGCATAGGGATGCGTTCAAATTCTATCCAGGGTCCTCCCGCTTTATAGATTGACCAACGTATTTGCTCTAAAATCGTAAGATTGCGCAAGCCTAAAAAGTCCATTTTAATGAGACCACACGCTTCAATATCCCCCATCGGCCATTGTGTACTATATATACCATCATGTCCTTCTTCAATAGGTACAGTGTTTACTAACGGAGATGGAGCGATGACAATACCCGCTGCATGTGTGGAGGAATTTCTCGGCAGTCCTTCTAATTTAAGTGCTACATCCAACCACTGCTGATGCTTTTCATTCTCCGCTAACCAGACTTGAAAGTCTTGTGATTCTGCCACAGCCCTTTGTAAAGTAATACCTGGCTTATTAGGAATCATTTTCGAGATTTTTTCTAACGTCTCGGCCTCAAAGCTAAAAACCCTCGCCACATCTCTAGCTACTGCTTTTGCAGACAATGTCCCAAATGTAATAATTTGCGCAACATTCGCTTTGCCATATTTTTGTGCAACATACTGAATAACCTGGTGCCTTTTACTATCGACAAAATCGATATCAATATCAGGTAAAGAGATTCTTTCAGGATTTAAAAATCGTTCAAATAATAAACCATAGGCTAGTGGATCTACTTGTGTTATGAATAGGCTATAGGCCACAAGCGAACCCGCGGAGGAACCACGACCAGGTCCAGTCAAAATACGATTTTCTTTCGCATAACGCATAAAGTCTGCAACAACTAAAAAATAGTCAGCAAAGCCCATTGAACAAATAACTTCCAGTTCATGTTGTAACCTTTCCTGATAGACAGTCGGAATCGCCATTTGATTCAAGCGTTTTTCCAATCCTGAAAATGCTTCACTAACCAAGAAACTTTCAGCTGTTTCACCTACAGGCAAAGGATATTTAGGCATTTGCACAGGCATTTCAGGGATACTAGCTGTGCAACTAGCAAGCATGTTTACGCTAGACTCCAACCACTCTGGTCGATCAGCAAACCAATTTTGCCATTCATATGCCGTAGGAGCAAAATAGCCTTGTAAGTCAGCCGTTAACAATGTACCACCCAGTTTTTCTCCCGTATCAATCGCTCTAGCCACCTCATAAGCAAAGTGATCTTCTGGACGTAAAAAATAACAACTTTGAGTGGCAACAAGTGGAATTGTCTGTTCCTCGCACCAAACAACTATATCTCCTTCATTAGGTGCTTTTACCCCTCCAGGTCGTGCAATTCCCATATAAAAATGATGGTTAAATAGCTGGACAAAAGCAGTAATTATTTCCTGCCAGTCCGTTAAGTCCACAAAATCACTTGTAGAAAGCATGGCGATACATCCTGCTGCATATCCCTCAAGCCACTTCCATGGCAATACTTCATCATGTCTAATTGAAATAGCACTACTAATCTTTAAAAGATGCTGATAGCCTTCTTGAGTCTGTGCATACAGTACAACGGGTATACGATGATCCTGCCACTGTACGTTAACCGAAAGCCCTATGACCGCATGGATATTTGCTTGCTGCAACGCTTTACAAAAAGGCAAAAGCCCGTACAACTTCGTATTTACGATTGCACAGGCCTGTGTTTTTTGCTCTTGTAAAAAAGGAATCAATTGTTCAAGCCGAATTGTGCTTTTCAATAAATCCGCGCTCGTATGCATCTTTGTATATACATGTGTCAAATGAATCCCTTCCTTTTCTCTCTTAATGATATGCTTTACAAATTTCTTGTAATCTTGAAATAACGGCGTCTGCCTCCTCCCATGAATAAGCAGTAGCTCCAGAGGCTAGCGGATGCCCACCCCCGTTAAATTCCTTCGCTAATGTATTAATAATTGGACCCTTTGAACGTAGTCGTACTCGAATTTGATCTTCTTCTTCAATGAACACTACCCATGAGCATATTCCTTTTACACTGCCCAGACAGCCTACTAGTAAAGAAGCCTCTGATGGAACTGTCTCATACTGTGCTAGCAAATCCTTTGACAGCTTCACATAGGCAGCTCCATGCTCATCCATTACAAAATTTTGATAAATATAGCCTTGTAAATTAAGTAGCTTCTGATCCATTTCATACATGCCATCAAAAATTTCATTTCGATTAAAATCATATGTAATCAAATCTGCAGCAACTTTAAATGTTTTAGAGGTTGTACTTGGGAATTGAAATCTGCCTGTATCCCCTACAATACCTGCAAATAGTAATCGTGCTGCGGCATCTGATAATTTCCAGTCTGCAACTACCTTACCTTCTTCATACAATTCATAAATCATTTCACTGCAAGAGCTTGCTGTTGTGTCAACCCATAAAAGATCACCATAAGCATCATCATTTGGATGATGATCAATTTTAATTACCATTTTCCCTTTGGTATAGCGCTGGTCGTCGACACGCTCTGTATTGGCAGTGTCTGTCACGATGACTAAGGCATTTTCATAAACATCATCTGCTATTTGATCAGGCTGTGCCATAAATGATAAAGAAGCATCATGGTCTCCTACAGCATAAACCTTTTTCTCAGGATAATTTGCTAAAATAATCTCTTTTAATCCTTGTTGTGAGCCGTAAGCATCCGGATCTGGACGTACATGACGATGAATTATGATTGTTTCATTGGCCTTAATTGTGTCGATGATTTGTCTTTTCACCATAAATTCCTCCAAAATGATAGTAAGAACCGTTAGCATTTTTCCAAAATAATCGTTACAATAATGTCTAGTTATGCTAGGAGGTTTACTATGCTCAATTTAATATTTGTGTTCACGATAATCATATCATTTGTCTTCTATTTTTATTTTAAAACAAAACAGTTTCGTTCTCCATTACCGATTGCCAAGAATTGGTACAAGAGTAAAGCGAATATAGGCTTTGGTTCCTTCCTAGTGTTTTTTGGATTAAATCAAGCCTATCTATTCCCTACCTTGTATACATTTATTATTGTAGCAATTCTAGTCGTGCTCGGCATCTTTGTCATTTTAGAAAATACAAAAAAAGCACGCCATTATGGGCAATTTGTTGAAGAGGAATTTCGTATAAATCAATAATTATGTAACAAAGGGATGACCAAGCAATTGCTCTAGGCCATCCCTTTTTAATCGTTAACGTTCTAATAATTGGAACATCATCATTGCCTTACCGACAAGCATTTGTTGATTATACACTTCAAAATCCATTTTCACAAACTTACGACTCATATCTAATATTCGAGGCTTAACTGTAAGTGTACTTTCCATCTGTACGGGTTTAATGAAGTAAATCGTCATATTCTCGGCCACCGCATCTCCACGTTTGCGACGTTTTAATGCAAATGAACCTACCTCAGCTAATAACGTTGTAAAAGCACCATATGAGATTGCTCCGTATTGATTGGTCATTTGTGGCGTGACTTTAAATTCGACAATAAGTTCCTCATCACCTAATACCTTCATTTCATTTTTCACTAAATCATCAATTGTTTCACCATGCTGCGGCTGTCTTTGTGCTAGTTGTAGTGCCTTTAGTACATCCTGACGACTAATGACACCTTGCAGAATATTATCATCATCCACAATAGGTAAGAGGTCAATCCCCTCCCAAATCATCCTATGCCCTGCAGAAGCAACACTCATTTTCATGGAGCCAGCAATCGGATTTTTCGTCATAACTTTTTCAATAAGCTCGTTTTCTTCACGTCCAATGACGTCTTTTACAGTAATCATCCCGACAAGTTTATTTTGATGAGTGACAACTGGAAATGCACCGTGTGTTGTACGTTCATTCAGCTTCTGGAAATGATGAATTGTTTCATCATTCTTTAACGCAGCCGTGTCAGTCATTGGTACATAAATGTCTTCGATAAACAAAATGTCTTTTTTGATTAATTGGTCATAGATTGCTCTGTTAATCATCGTTGCAACTGTAAAGGTATCGTAACTTGTTGAAATAATTGGTAAATCTAATGAGTCTGCAAGCATCTTATTATCTTCTGTAGTATCAAAACCGCCAGTGATTAAAACCGCTGCACCTGCTCGTAGTGCATTTTCATGTGCTTTAATACGGTTCCCTACAATCAATAAGCTACCTGCATCTGTATAGCGCATCATGTCCTCTAGTTGCATTGCACCAATGACAAATTTCGTTAGCGTTTTATGTAGACCTGATTTTCCACCTAAAACTTGGCCATCGATAATATTGACAATTTCTGCAAAAGTCAAACGCTCAATATTTTCTTTCTTTTTTTTCTCAATACGAATTGTTCCAACACGTTCTATCGAACTTACTAAGCGGCGATTTTCCGCTTCTTTTATGGCGCGGTAAGCAGTCCCTTCGCTCACTTGCATTTCCTTCGCAATTTGACGTACTGAAATTTTATCGCCCACGGGTAGTGATTCGATGTATTGTAAAATTTTCTCATGTTTTGTAGACAAAATATCACCTATTTCCTAAGCTTCAATTCTGCTCTTAGTGTACCATATTTTTTATAAAAATATTTAATATAAAGTGAGAAAAAGTTTAATACTGCCCATCATTTCAACTACCGTCGTGGTGTCAATTTATTAGTACAGCAACCGTAAGGATTAGAAACAGTTTACTTTTTCACCCGCTTTTAAAATCTGAACCTCAGAATTTTGCACTAAATCTGCAAAAATTTGTGGATCTTGCTCGATTGGTGGGAATGTATTGTAATGAATCGGTACAACTATTTTCGGCTTCAAGAATGAAACTGCACAAGCTGCATCCTCTGGTCCCATTGTAAAATTATCTCCAATTGGTAAGAAGGCAATATCGATTGGATGTCGTTCACCGATTAACTTCATATCTCCAAATAGGGCCGTATCGCCTGCATGATAGATTGTTAATCCTTCAATAAATAATAAAATCCCCGCTGGCATGCCCATATAAATAATTTCATTATTATCTGTTACATAAGATGATCCATGAAAGGCTTGAGTAAACTTCACTTTACCAAAGTCAAATTCTTTAGCACCCCCGATATGCATTGGGTGTACTTTAACACCTTGCCAAGATAGCCAATTCGCTAATTCATTTGGAGCAATGACTAACGCATCTTTTTTCTTCGCTAGTTCCACCGTGTCTCCAACATGATCATTATGTCCATGTGTCAGTAAAATAATATCTGGTGTCTCCTCAGCAACGTTTAAATCTGTTTGTCCATTGCCATTAATGAAAGGGTCAATTAAAATTGTTTTCCCATTTGTTTGAATTTTGACAACTGAATGTCCATGATAACTGATTTCCATTTTTAAAATCCTCCCCGAATTATAAATTACAGTCCATCATTTTAATTCGCTACTCATGCGTATTTTCCCTTTTTTTGATATGCTTGTACAGAGAATAATCGTAGACTTCTCTAATAGACTTATACCCTGTTAGAGCACCATTATTCAGTACTAAGAAAGGCATCGACATTTTTTGTCGAAACCTTTTAACGTATCATTTCCCATGTAATAAAAGGAGGACATATTTATGTCAAAGGTTGAAGAAATCCAAAGTTATTTGCAGCAAAATCACATTGATGCAGCATTCGTAACAACACCTGACAATGTTTTTTACGTATCAGGCTTTAAAAGTAATCCACATGAAAGATTACTAGGGGTTATGATTTTTAAAAATGCTGAGCCTTTTCTAATTTGTCCACAAATGGAGATTCCAGATGCGAAGGCTGCAGGTTGGAATTACGAGGTTATTGGTCATCAAGATACAGAAAATTCGATGGACGTTCTTGCCCAAGCTATCACATCACGTCAAGTTAACCCAACTACGTTTGCCATTGAAAAAGCGCAACTAATCGTGGAACGTTTAGAAGCTTTACAACAATCATTCCCTCAAGCTAATTTTGTGCGCCTTGATGAAAAGATTAATGCCATGCGTGTAATCAAGGATGAAAGTGAATTAGAAAAATTACGTAAGGCTGCAGAATTAGCTGATTATGCAATTGAAGTTGGTTGCAAGGAAATCGCTGAAGGCAAAACAGAAATGGAAATTCTAACTGCGATTGAAAGTGCTATTCAAGATAAAGGGTGCAAAATGTCCTTTGAAACAATGGTATTAAGCGGTCCAAAAACTGCATCTCCACACGGGAAACCAGGAGCACGTAAAATTGAAAAAGGTGATATGGTACTATTTGACCTTGGGGTAATTTACGATGGCTATTGCTCAGATATTACGCGCACAGTTGCCTTCGGTGAACCTACTGAAGCACAAAAAGAAATTTATAATACTGTTTTAGCTGCCAACCAAAATGCAGTGGCAGCCGTCAAGCCTGGTATTCGTGCTATGGACTTAGATAAAATTGCTCGTGATACAATTACTGAAGCAGGTTATGGTGAATATTTCACACATCGCCTTGGGCATGGTCTCGGCATTTCTGTACACGAATTCCCATCCGTTACAGGCGCTAATGAAATGACAATGGAAGAGGGCATGGTCTTTACAATTGAGCCTGGCATTTATAAATCAGATGTAACAGGCGTACGTATCGAGGATGACGTTGTCGTAACAAAAGATGGCGTGGAGGTACTAACAAAGTTTCCGAAAGATTTAATCATTCTATAAGGAATACAAAAAAGGAAGCAACCTGTGTGCTTCCTTTTTCAATGATTTATTGAATTAATTCATCTACATTTACAAATGGCAGTCCTTGTGAATCTGCTACTGCTTTATACACAAGTTGTCCATCTAATGTATTGACACCTTTTTTAAGTGCCTCATTATCGAGACAAGCCTGCTTATAGCCTTTATTGGCAATTTGAAGTGCGTATGGAATAGTATTATTCGTTAAGGCAATAGTTGATGTACGAGGTACTGCACCTGGCATATTGGCTACTGCATAGTGTACTACACCATGTTTTACATATGTTGGATCATCATGCGTTGTCACACGATCAGATGTTGCAAAAATACCACCTTGATCAATCGCGATATCTACCACTACTGAACCAGCTTGCATTGACTGAATCATTTCTTCAGATACAAGCTTAGGTGCTTTTGCTCCTGGAATTAAAACTGCACCAATGACTAAATCTGAATTTTTCACTGATTCTGCAATATTATAAGGATTTGAGATTAGTGTTTGAACCTCGCGACCAAACAAATCTTCTAATTGGCGTAGGCGTTCTGGGCTTAAATCAATAACTGTCACATCTGCCCCCATACCAACAGCGATTTTTGCAGCATTTGTTCCTGCGATACCCCCACCAATTACTGTCACTTTTCCGCGTTGTACACCTGATACGCCTCCAAGTAAAATACCTTTACCAGCATGGTTTCTTTCCAAGAACTGCGCACCGATTTGCGTAGCCATTTTACCAGCTACTTCACTCATTGGTGTTAACAAAGGTAATGAGCCATTTGCTAATTGCACAGTTTCATAGGCAATCCCTACAACCTTTTTATTTAAAAGTGCCTGAGTTAATTCAACCTCTGGCGCTAAGTGTAAATACGTGAATAAAATTTGACCTTCATAAAAATAATCATACTCTGAAGCAACAGGTTCTTTCACCTTCATGATCATTTCTTGTGACCATGCTTCTTTAGCTGTTTGAACGATATGAGCACCAGCTGCAATGTAATCAGCATCCGTAAAGCTTGATCCTAAACCTGCTCCTGTTTCAATGTACACCTCATGACCTGCATGTGTTAAAGTAACAACTCCCGCAGGTGTCATTGCTACACGATTTTCATTGTTTTTAATTTCCTTTGGAATACCAATCTTCATTGTTTCCTATCCCCTTCCATAACTTAAGAAATAAGCATCATATATGTAACTATGAATTGATGCACCCCTTGCAATTCCATATTACCAAACAAATGCAAAAAAAGCTTTAACTAAAGCAAATACAAATAAAATTTATAACATTTCCAAAATACAAAATATTTAAACGATGAATTGGTTGAAAAACATTATATTTAGATAGCAAATTAATGAAACGAAAGGAACGTTAAAGAAGGCTATAGCTAATGCAAATTTAACTAGCAAAAAGACGTTTACACGCTGTAAATAGTGGGAATTAAGTAAGTAAATTTATTTGACATTTCTTCATGAAATGCCTTCACTTTTTCATAATTTTATTCCGGAAAGTATTTCCTTTAGAAAATCATTTGGTATAATCAACATATACAAATCAGGGAGGTTTTTCAAATGGCTAATCATTATAAAAGCATTGTTGTTGCAGTAGACGGTTCAAAAGAAGCTGAATACGCATTTCGTAAATCAATTGATGTTGCAAAACGAAACGAAGGTGCTGTATTAAATCTAGTAAATGTAATCGACACTCGTTCATTCGCTGCTATTGAGGCATATGATCGTTCTATTGCGGAACGTGCTCAAGCATTTTCTGAAGAACTATTAAATGGTTACAAAAAGCAAGCTGAAGATGAAGGCTTAACAAATGTGAATCTTATCATTGAGTATGGCTCACCAAAAAATATCATTACAAAAGAACTTTCTAAAATTGTAGATGCAGATTTAATTATTTGTGGTGCAACTGGTTTAAATGCCGTTGAACGTTTCTTAATTGGCTCTGTATCTGAAGCCATTGTACGTTCAGCTAAATGTGACGTACTTGTTATCCGTACACCAGAAAACTAATTCGCAATACATAAAAAGGTATCCTTCTAAAGGATACCTTTTTACTTCTATTGGAATCGTCAGGCTTACTTGCCCTCTTTCCACATTTTCACTTTTTCAAAGAATAATGCCAGAGCCTGTTTATTCTGCATATTTGGTACTTTTGCTAGTAGGACTTCTTTTGGCGCTTTTAATTCTTTCGCTTGCTTTTGTAAAATCACAATGCTTTTTTCTAATGTTTTATTGGCAAACATAGAGTCAGGTAATTGAATGATCGCCTGAATCCAAGCATGCTTTTGAATATATTTGTGTAGTTGCTTAGATTGTTCCGAATCGAAAAGATGAGAGGGCGCAAGGAAAAATAAATAGCCACCATCTTTTGTATAATTCATCGATTGTTCAATAAATAAATGGTGTGCATAACTCATTCCCTCAGACGGACATAGTTCATAGTTGAGTGCCACTTCTTCATTTGGATAATAGCCTACAGGTAAATCACAAACAACTGCATCAACTGGGTTTACCAATAAATCCTCTAAGGCATCTTGACGGTATAAAGAAATAGGCTGCTCTGTTAAGTCAGCAGTGGCCGCAGCAAGGCGAATAAGTAGTTCGTCCACTTCAACACCAGTCGCTTCCACTTTGCCATCTAATAGATTCATGACCGTCAGTAGTAAATTACCTGTACCTACTGCTGGATCCATGATTGAAATCTTTTCATTTTCAAGACGCTCTACAAAAATTTGTTCCACAAAATAGCCAACGAGTAAACCTAATGTATCTGGTGTCATTTGATGATTTGGCTGCGAACCTTTACGCATTCCTTTTAAAATGGCGATTTGAATAGCTTTACGAATATCCTCTTTTGTCGCACCCTGTTGTGAAAAATCAACTTCACCATCGAGCCATGCTTCTAGACCATCTAGTAACCCCTCTAACAGTGTTATATTGTGTTCTTTTTCGATTTTTTCGGCATGCTCATTAAGCAAACCAAATAATTTCTCGATATTTTCCATAGATAACTTCCTTTCACACAGAAAAGAGCCGTGACAAAACACGTCACAGCCCATTTGTCTAGTATTATCTTAGCCTAAAAGCAGCTCATTATGCTAGTGCTTTAACAGCTGCAACGGCCGCTTCATAGTTTGGATGATCTGTAGCTTCAGGTACATACTCAACATATGTCACTTTATTATTTGCATCCACAACGAAAACTGCACGTGTCAGAAGACGTAATTCTTGAATGTACACGCCATATGCTTCACCAAATGAAAGGTCGCGGTGATCAGAAACAGTTTGAACTGCATCAATACCTGCTGCCCCACACCAACGCTTCTGAGCAAATGGAAGATCTACGGATACTGTATAAATGACTACATTATCGCCTAAATTAGCTGCTTCTTCATTGAAACGGCGTGTTTGCGCATCACATACACCAGTATCTAATGATGGTACAACACTAAATAAACGAATTTTTCCTTCTGAATCTTTTAATGTTACAGGTGATAGGTCATTCGCTAATACTGTAAAATCAGGAGCTTGATCGCCCACCTTTACTTCATTTCCTACTAGTGTTACAGGACCATTTTTAAATGTTACTTGTGCCATATAAACGCCTCCTAATCATCATATGTACATAATATTACTAAATGAAGGGAATTAATTGCAACTAAGTTAGCTTACTTTATTAGAATGTGCTATTTAATAGGAAAGACTGCCTCACTATTATTTCGAGACAGCCTCTTGCTTACTATTCATTTTTTTCTTCTAGCTTGGCTAGTTCAGGTTTTTCCTCTTGCACTTGATTTTCTATCATCTCTTCTTGATTCAAAGAAGCTATAGGTACGACATCCTTTTCAATAAAGACTTTTTCGTGTACCACGGTTGTATCTGCAAAATAATCATGTAAACCCTGGTTTTCTGGTAGAATGACGACCAAAATATAAAGTGGCATAAAAACATTATTAATAATGCGGCCAATCCAATCACGGAATAACACATCTGACCATGTTAGCTTATCATGTTTTAATGAAATAACACGTAATCCAAAAACCATTTTCCCTAATGTTTGCCCAAAGAACTTTGTCATTAGCACAAAATAGCTATAATAGAGAATTGCCGTGATGAGAGAAATCGGCGCATACCAAACGGTGTCTGATAAGGACCAATCCATTAGATAAAAGATAGGATTGAAGAGTATTCCACCTACAGCAGATATTATGAAACCATCTAATAAAAATGCCCAAAATCGAATCCAAAAGCCAGCGGTTTTTAACGCATAGTTTGTAGGCTTTGCCGATTTTTCTGAGGTGTTGATAAGAAAGCCATTTTCCATAGAGGGTGAGCCCTGCATAACAATTTCATTGTTTGTCATTGTACTTCCCCCTTAGTATTCCCCATATAAATACATCATTTTAGGCGCACTGTAGTCCGTCATAATTTTCATTAGCATCTTTTCTTCCGCAGAGGGACCAAATATGGAGCCTATTTTCATACCAACATACGATTGCCAGCCTCCCATATCATATGCATACTCAAATAATGCAGCATCTTCAAGGCCATAATCTGCTCTTAACGCTGCGATAGCTGCTTCTTCATCCCCAATTTCATCAATTAAGCCTGCCTCAAGCGCTTTTGTACCACCAAGAATACGACCATCTGCCACTTTCTTCACGTCTGCTTCAGACATATTACGACCTTGCTCTACTATGTCCACAAATTCTTCATATGTTTCATTAATCATATCTTGCATCATGGCACGTTCCTCTGCTGTCACTTCACGCATTGGACTTAGCATATCCTTATGTTCACCTGATTTAAACGTTTCAAATTTCACACCAACTTTTTCAGCTAATGCTTGGTAGTTAATAGATTGCATAATAACACCAATCGATCCTGTAATTGTATCACGATGCGCAAATATTTTATCTGCAGGTGCTGAAATATAATATCCACCTGATGCAGCCATAGAATCCATAGATACATAAATTGGAATTTGACGTTCTTCTTTAATCTTTAAGAGCTTTTTATAAATATCTGCTGATTCTTTGACGCCACCACCTGGTGAATTGACACTTAAAACAATGCCTTGTACTGAATCATCATACAAAATATTATCCAATTGCTCTAGGAAAAATTGATGATCATAGGCAACTGGTTGCCATAATGTACTTGAGCCGATATCTTGAATTGTTCCATCTACCTTTAAATAAGCGATCCGCTTATCAAAATTATCTCCTTCAATTACATTTTCATATACATCTAAATTATTTCCTGCCATTAAACTATCAAAATTACCTAGGAAATCTGCTTTAAATAGAGCAAAAATGGTGTTAATCCCCAATGAAAATAATAAAAGAACACCTGCGACTACTAAAGCAACCCACCTTTTAACATTCATGTCTTTCCGCCTCCTTAACACGTAATACGAATGACTAGCTTTTTTGTTTCATTTTTTTGCAATCATATGCAAAAAGATTTATACTATTTATTTCCTCATAATACCTTACCTAAAAAAACAAAAAAAATCAAAGTCCATTGCCATTCTTGAACTTTGATTTTCGACATTATTTCCTAGGAAATGATAATTAGTGTAGTTGTTTTGCTTCTTGCTGTCTTAATTCAACACGTCGAATTTTCCCCGAGGATGTTTTCGGTAGCTCTTCCACAAATTCAATAGCACGCGGATATTTATAAGGTGCTGTCAATAGTTTCACATGATCTTGAAGAGTTCGAATAAGTGCTTCATCACCATTTTCAGCATTTCGAAGTACAACAAAAGCTTTAACAATATTTCCCCGAACTTTATCTGGGCTCGCAATAACAGCCGCTTCTTTTACAGCTGGGTGCTTCATCAAAGCATCTTCTACCTCAAATGGCCCAATTGTGTAGCCAGAGGATATAATGACATCATCTCCACGACCCTCAAACCAAAAGTAACCATCTTGATCTTTATAAGCACGATCACCTGTAATATACCACTCTCCACGGAATTGTAAATTTGTTCGTTCCGGGTCATTTAAATATTTTTTAAACAGTGCGGGAGTGGTGCGATGAACAGCAATATCGCCAACTTCTCCAACAGCAACAGGGTTACCGAAATCGTCTATAATTTCAACCTTATTGCCAGGAGTTGGTTTTCCCATAGAACCAATTCTAGCTTCCATTCCAACCATTGTGCCAACAAGTAATGTGTTTTCCGTCTGACCGTAGCCATCTCGGACTTGCAAATCGAAAGTCTTCGAAAATACGTTAATGACCTCGCTATTCAAAGGCTCTCCTGCTGATACAGCTTGACGAAGTGCCGTTAAATCGAATTCATGTAAATGTTCTAGTGCTGCCATAAAACGATATTCTGTAGGTGTGCAACATAAAACATTTATTTTAAATTTTTCGAGTAACCTTAGATAGGTAGATGCATCAAATTTCCCCTTATATACAAATGCAGTAGCGCCACTCCCTAATGTTGCTAGAAACGGACTCCAAATCCATTTTTGCCAACCTGGTGCTGCTGTCGCCCAAACAATATCATCTTCTTGCACACCTAACCAGTGTGGTGCTGTTGTTCGTAAATGTGCATAGCCCCAGCTATGAGTATGTACAGCTGCTTTTGGGTTTCCTGTTGTACCACTTGTATAAGCTAAGAATGCAGTATCTGTACTTTTTGTTGGAGAAGAACTTATGTAAGTTGTAGGTTGAATGCGCATTTTTTCTAAAAGTGGTTGCCAAGGTTCATGGGCCTTCCCTATAACAAATTGTTGCATTCCTTGTAAATTGTTCACCTGATCAAATTGATCAATATAAGGCTCGTAAGCAACAATTCCTTTAGCATTTGCATGCTTGATGCGATATTCAATGTCTTTAGTTCTTAGCATTTCTGAGCTCGGAATAATGGTTAATCCAGCTTTCAATGCTGCAATATATACAATATATGCTTCCACTGAACGAGGTACCATCACTAAAATCACATCACCTTTTGATAAACCTTGCATCGTGAATACGTGTGCAGCTTGATTTGCCCTGTCAAGTAAATATGCATATGTAATAAATTGTACATCCTTATTTTCCTCGTAAATAATTAATGCATTTTTTGTTGTATCTTGAGCATATTTTTCAATTTCATCTGTTATGTTATACCATTCTGGTGCAACTAAATCTTGTCTCTTCATGGCAAATGCCCCCTTTTGCTATGACACATTATAAAACTCTTTTTTCAGCATTTTCAATGGTTTGCGCTTAATTTTGGAAAAGTCATGACAACTATCATACTCTGCTATATGGCATCGGTCACATTTTGTCGATTGGTAAACTTGCTATTGAATACAATTGAAAAGTATGGTACATTTTGGTCAACTAAAAGCAAGATTGCAGGGGGACTCGTCAAGAGTTGAGAAGGTAAAACCTGACCCTTTGAACCTGTTAGTTAATACTGACGTAGGGAGCAATAAACATCTATTGATGAAAGGCTCTTTTTCGTGCATTTTTACACAAAAAGAGCCTTTTTTGCATGCTTACGTCCATCCATAAAGGAGGACTACGATGATATTTCAAACAATCCGTCAACAGCAACCACTGATTCATTGTATTACAAATTATGTGGTAGCAAATTTCCAAGCAAATGGTTTATTAGCAATAGGCGCTTCCCCGGTTATGGCTGATGATAGCCATGAGGTAGAGGAAATGGTAGCACTCGCTCAAGCCTTGTTAATTAACATCGGTACACTCAATGATCGAACTAAAGAATCAATGTTGTTAGCAGGCAAAATGGCCAATAAACTTGGAATTCCAGTCATTTTAGATCCTGTCGGTGCTGGTGCCACTACTTATCGAAAAGAAACGGTACGATACTTGCTTGAGGAAGTACATTTTTCGGTCATTCGTTGTAATGTTGGGGAACTAGCAGCAATAGCCAATGTTGACTGGCAACAAAAAGGTGTCGATAGTGGGAATGGCTCCATTGCTTTAGAAGAAGAGGCGATTTTATTAGCCCAACATTATCAATGCATTGTTATCATAACAGGAGAACGAGATTTTATAACAGATGGTGTGGATAGCCAATGGATAAATGGCGGGAATATGCAAATGACCGAGGTAACAGGGACAGGCTGTTTACTTAGTGCTATTTGCGGTGCCGCCTATATTGCAGGCCATAATCCATACAGACAATTAGCGGACACATTAACTTACTATAAAAAAGCTGCGGTACTGGCGTCAGCGTTTACATCAGATATTGGTGATTTCCAAATAGCTTTACTAAATGCTCTTTATCGCATATCGAAGGATGGTGAAGCTTCATGCATATTGTAACGACGATTGCAGGCTCAGATAGTGGTGGCGGTGCAGGCATACAGGCTGATTTAAAAACATTTCAGGAATTAGGGGTGTTTGGTACTTCAGTAATTACAGCTTTGACAGCACAAAATACAATGGGTGTGTCAGGAGTTTTCCCTATTGATCACTCCTTTGTTGAAAAACAATTTCAAGCTTTAATCGAAGATTTTTCAATTGCTGCAATTAAAACAGGGATGCTTTATTCCTCTGATATTATTAAAGCTATCGCACATATGATTCATAATCAAAACATCCCACTAATTGTTGATCCAGTAATGATTGCAAAGGGTGGAGAAAGCTTATTACTGCAAGAAGCTATTGAAGCAATGCGCTCTTCTCTACTACCACTTGCTACGATCGTTACCCCCAATATCCCTGAAGCAGAGGCTCTGACAGGGAGAAAAATACATGATGTTTCAGATATACGTGAAGTAGCTCAAGGTTTTTTTCAATTAGGTGTACATTGCGTCATTCTTAAAGGTGGCCATTTAGCAGATCCAAATTTTGCTATTGATTATGTATTTTTTCAAAACGGTAAATCTTTTTCTATGCAAACTCCACGTATTCAAACGTCCAATACCCATGGCACAGGTTGCACATTTTCAGCAGCAATCACTGCTTTTCTTGGTCAAGGTTTTGCGATGGATAAGGCAATTATCGAAGCTAAAAAATTTATTCAATTAGCAATTTTACATGATTTATCTATTGGTCATGGTTATGGACCAACAAATCATTTTGCTTATCAACTGCATAAGGATTCCTGTGAGGTGTTGATTTATGAAACGTGAGGATTTACAACTTTATTTTATTATGGGCACAAGCAATGTTAGTCATCAGAATCCCCTTCATGTACTAGAGAGAGCGTTGCAAGCTGGAATTACCATGTTTCAATTTCGAGAAAAAGGTTCCCATGCATTAACTGGATTTGCCTATGAACAATTTGCACGTCAATGTCAAAAACTATGTCAACAATATAACGTTCCTTTTATTGTCAATGATGATGTCGAACTTGCATTACGACTTGGTGCGGACGGTGTTCATATCGGACAAGATGATTTACATGTTAGCATAGCACGTAAAAAAATTGGTAATATGATTCTTGGTGTTTCTGTGCATTCCCAGGACGAACTAGAAACAGCCATTATCCATCAAGCAGATTATGTAGGTATTGGTCCGATTTTTGCAACAACTTCAAAACGGGATGCACAATCACCATGTGGTACAAATTTTTTGCAGCAAGCTCACAATTTCTATCCTGAATTACCAATTGTAGCGATTGGTGGAATTAACCCTACCAATGCATACGCCGTATTTCAAGCTGGGGCAGATGGTATTGCTGTTATTTCAGCTATCTGTGAAAGTATAGATATTAAGCATACAGTAAATACGTTAAGGTCTGTGACACGCATAAATGGTTGATTTTTAAACAAACTAAAACCAGTGCCTTTTTACGGTCACTGGTTTTAAGTTTATAAATGCTTAGTCAGCATTTATTGGTTGTTGTTTGGCATACCTTTTAATTGAGATTCTGCCATTTGTACAAGACGTTTAGTGATTTCACCACCAACGGAACCGTTGGCACGAGCTGAAGCTTCAGCTCCTAATTGAACACCAAATTCTTGTGCAATTTCGTATTTCATTTGATCAAGTGCTTGTTGTGCACCAGGCACTGCAAGCTGGTTTGAACTGCGGTTGTTGTTTGAAGCCATGTCTCTCACCTCCTTGTGAATATAGAATGTGCGATATTAGATTTTTAATACAAAAATTTTAGAGGTAAATTGTACCTCTAATGGCATAGATAAAATAACATAAAAAAGCCGTCTCAAAATTGACTTTGAAACGGCTGTAGATACCTTATAATAGATCTGCAAACTTATCTTGTTGCTGTTCTTCTTTTTTAGGGAAAATGTAGACCTCTCGATTTTTTACTGCTCGCTCGATGAGTTCATCAAAATCAGAGAAGCTTTCATAATGCTCTACCTTTTCAAGCTTTGGCTTTGTTTTTGGGCTGGCAGGTGTAAATATTGTACAGCAGTCTTCAAATGGCTGAATAGATGTTTCATATGTGCCAATTTTTTCTGCAATATCGATAATTTCTAATTTATCTGTTGAAATCAATGGTCGTAAAATAGGCGTATTCGTTACAGCATTGATAGCCGTCAAGCTTTCTAGCGTTTGACTTGCTACTTGTCCCAGACTTTCCCCTGTCACAATTGCAAGAGCTCCTATCTCTTCACGTACTTGATCAGCCACCTTTAACATCATACGACGTGTTGTTGTCATCGAAACATTAGAAGGTACTTTTTCTTTAATAAGTACTTGAATTTCAGTAAAAGGAATGACATGTAATCGAATACTAGCACCAAATTTCGTTAGTTCGTTTGCAAGTACCTTTACTTTCTCTAATGAGTTTTGACTTGTATATGGTGGACTAAAGAAGTGAATTGCTTCTAAACGTACGCCACGCTTCATCATTAAATAACCTGCGACAGGACTATCAATTCCACCAGATAGCATTAATAACGATTTTCCATTCGATCCTACAGGCATCCCACCCGCACCTTGAATGACCTGCGCCATCATATACGTTGCATCATGACGTACTTCTACGCGCAGCTCAATATCAGGCTGCTTTACTTTGACAGATAAATTTTGAAATTGTGGTAAAACATAGCCACCAATTTCACGTTGGATAGCATGCGATTCTAAAGGAAATGATTTATCAGTTCGTTTCACTTCTACCTTAAAAGTATGTTGCTCATCTTTAAATGTCTCCATTATTGTAATAGCAAGCTGCTTCATACTTTCCATATCTTTTTCACATGCAGCAACAGGGCTGAATGATTGAATACCAAAAATTTTAGGTAATCCAGTAATTAGCGTCTGCATTTGTTCTTCACTTTCAATAGCAATAAACATACGGTCACGTTCTGTACGAATATGAAGGTGTCCTAAATCCGCAAAAGCATGACGAATGTTCTCACGCAATCTACGGATAAAATCCATTTTATTACGACCTTTTGTTGAAAGCTCGCCATATCTAATTAGTATTTCTTTCCAAATCATTACATTATTTCTCCTTTAAGTTCCATTATTACTTCTGCTAATACTTGTTTCAATTGTTCTATATCTTCAACTGTGTTATGTGCTCCAAAACTAATACGAATGACACCCTTTTTATAATGCTCATCCAGGTGTAGAGCTTCTACCACATGACTTGTTTTCGTTTGCTTAGATGAACAAGCACTTGAGGTTGACACAATGATGCCACGTTTTTGCATGGCATTAATAATGACTTCCCCTTTTAAATCACGAACACTAAACGATAAAATATGTGCAGCTCCCTGTGGAGTCGATAAAATATGCACCGCTTCGCCGTATCCTTCTAGCTGAGCACGAATTTCATTCTGCCATTGTCGGTATTTAGTAGCTCGATCTTTCATCGTCTCAACAGCTAATCGAGCCGCTTTTGCTAAAGCGACTGCTTGCGGAACAGCTACAGTTCCACTACGCAATCCAAATTCCTGACCTCCGCCAAGGGCATATGGCTGCCATTTTAATTTTTTACGGAACGCTAATACACCTGAGCCTTTAAAGCCGTGAATTTTATGTCCAGAGATGGAAATACAGTCTGGTCCTTCTTCTCCTTTGAAGGAAACCGCTAATTTTCCAAAGCTTTGAACTGCATCCACATGAAGGAATGCCCGACTCATTTCATGAATTATTTTAGCTGCTTCATAAATAGGTTGGACAGCACCCATTTCATTATTTACATGCATGATGCTAACTAGTATAGTATCTTTGCGAATTTTAGTACGTAGATCATCTAATGAAATGACACCATCTTGATTAACGTGAAGGTATTCAACATCATAACCCTCTTTTTCGAGTTGTTTAACTGTTTCCAAGACAGATGGATGTTCGATTTCAGTCGTTAAAATATGCTTTCCTATATGCGTATTACTATGTGCTATTCCAAAAATAGCTGCATTATTTGACTCTGTACCACCTGAAGTAAATAGCACATTTTTTGCCTCTGTTTGCAAAATATCTGCTACTTGCTCCCGCGCACGCATTAATAAATCATTTGATTCAACTCCCATGGCATGGATAGATGCTGGGTTGGCATAATACTGCTCATTCACAGTCATAAATGCCTGCATAACCTCTTTTAAAGGTTTTGTTGTAGCACTATTATCTAAATAAATTGTATTAACCATAATTTTTCACACACTTTCAAAACGTTGATTTAACGGTATTTATCATAACGCAATCTTTGGCGATTGACTACTAACTTTAACGATTCTTCCATTTTTAATTGGTACTTCACTCTTTTTTCAACATCGTGACAAAAGCTATGGGTGTGCAAAATTCCATATCTTTGACAAAACCGAATTTTTCATAAAGATGGATTGCTCGCTTATTAAATTCGGCAACAGTTAAACGAAGTGGGTGATGATGTTCTTGTTGGATGGTACTTAAAATAAACGCAAAAAATGCTGTACCATATCCTTGACCGGTTAGATTAGGATTCAAACCGATCCCTATATCTATACAATCTTCTATATATGCTTTAAACTCATGTCCTTTTGGAACTTGTGCCGCGGTACCAATACAATAGAAACCGATTATTTCCTCTAGCTCATTCACAATAGCATAGTACGGATTTTCAAGCATTTCTTGTAAGGATTCCTCAGTTAAGTCATTATTATAAAAATTGTATGGGGATTCATAATGCCAGTTTAAAATTTCAATTGCATACTTTTCATTCATTTCTTGTATTAACATTTTCAACCGTACCACACCTTTTCTCTATACTAAAAAGAAAGCTGTCTAAAAAGTAATCGCTATACTTTTTAGACAGCTCAAATGTTGAATTATTTTGACATAGTCTCTTCTGCTACCAATTCTTGAATACGTTTTAAAGCTCCTGGCTCCATTTCTTCCACAGCTGTTCCTGCATCTTCTAATGCTTTCGCATAACGGAATTGATGAAACGCCTCTTCCGCTTCTTTTAATCGCATATTTAATTTTGGATTTGTTGCACGATGTCGATTACCGTACTGAATGATGCGCTCAATTAGCATGACATTTTCTATTAATTCATGTGCCTTTACTTTAACTTCCTCTACACAAAGAGTTGCTGCGTTTAAATTATTATGAACTGTACCCATATTCAGTGGTACTTCTTGTAGGCTTTGCATGACAACATAGATGTGCTCTGCTGCCTCATCAAGACGTGCATCCATCTCCTCAGGAATTCCTGGGATATTAGCCTTGTTTAATAAACGATCTGTATCTTGTAAGATTTTCTTTAAGTTCTCAACTTGAGCACGGGCTTTATTTTCATCAATTCGAAGTTTCTTCATTGTATTCGATAGATGTTCTTGTTCCTCGTGAATTCGTTCAAGCTCTTCACTAATTTCGATTAATTCTTCCTGCAAACTTGAATAGGCCGATTTTTCCTCTCTCACACGCATAGCTAATAAATCGTAGCGACGTTGTAGTGCTTCTAATTGCTTTAATGCCGCTTTCGGAATTTCAGCATCTTTTTCGTTTAAATGATAGCTTTGCTGTACATATGTCGCTTCATCACTAACTAACTTTGTTGAAGAGATAACATTGGTGATTGAACTTAATAAACGATCGCAATTTTGATCAACATAATTTTTAGCAATAACCTCTTTTTCAAGTAAATCATAAAAGTGATCGATTTCTTCATTTATTTCTGTCACACGAGGTTTTACCACTGTTAGATTAAGATCCGCTAAATCATTTTTTAATGTATCAAACTCTTTTTCATACTTATTTAATGCATCTGTTAATTCTAGATGTTGTAGATAGTAGGATTGTTCTTCCATTTCACGTTGACCATTACGTAATTCTTGAACCGCTCCTGGAAGCTTAACTTGTAATTCAGTCAAAATGGTTGGAACATCATTAATAAATTCGAATGTTTGCTGTGATTCTTGATTTAAACTAATAACAATTTCTCGCGCTTGCAAGTAATTCCCTTCATTTGTCAGCACATCAAATTCTTCAAACTTTTCAACAAAAGCCTCAAGCTTTTTCTCAAGTGCAGGTAACGCTACACCAAATGAGTGTTGATGAGCAAGCAATGTCTTTCTTGCAGAGCGATAGTATTCCTTTAATTGTTCAATTTCAATTCGATTTTTTTCTTCGCTGCCAATTAATTCATTCAATTCTTCTAAAATATTATTTTTATCTTGGTCGCATTTTTCAATGTAATCCTCAATTTCACGTTCTATTAACGTCGCCTTTTTAAAGCGCAGTCGATTTATTTGATCCTCAGCATCAAATAGAAGTGAATCAATTTTAGTCATATGTACATCGATGACCTCATCCCACGTATTGCGCCATCGTTCAAACATTTCTTCCGTTTCACCGTTCATGTTTAAAGATTTTACTTTTGAAATTTCTTCATTTATAGGATTATGTTGAATTTGTAATTTTTCATTTTCAAGTTTTGCAATAATTGCAACGTGTTTTCTTCGCATCATAAACCCTACTATGGCTAAAATTAATAGTAGGATAATCGGAATGATGATATACTCCATCGTAAGCCTCCTATTCTACAATAAACGAATTGGCTAGTTGTATTTATTATATACTATGTTTTCGCCTTTTGTACTAAAATTTAAGTGTTTTTCAGAAAACTGTATTTTCGCTATTGTGAAATATATAAATAGCGTATCTATAGAGCTAAAGGAGTGGTAAATTATGAAACGTGATGGGCATATACATAGTCCTTTTTGTCCACATGGCAGTTCGGACACTTTCGTGCAATATATTGAAAAAGCAATTTCTCACCGATTCACAGATATAACATTTACAGAACACGCCCCATTACCCAACAATTTTGTCGATCCTACTCCGCAAAAAGATAGTGGGATGAAGCCAAATGATCTCATGCCATACATTGAGGAATTGCAGAGACTACAAAAACAATATGCACAAGATATTCGCATCCGAATTGGGCTAGAAGTTGATTATATCCCTGGCTTTGAACAAGAAACTCGTGAGTTCCTTAATACATATGGACATTTTTTAGATGATGCCATTTTATCAGTCCACTTTTTAAAATGGCAAGATTCCTTTGTATGTATCGACTTTTCTCCGGAATGCTTTATGGATTTTTCAAAAAAAGTTGGCTCTGTTGAACGGGTTTATGATTTATATTATGATACTGTCTTACAATCGATTATGGCTGACCTTGGCCCATTCAAGCCAAAACGGATTGGACATCCATCACTTATTCATAAATTCCAGCTGGCACATAACGAAAATATCGATGATGCTCCAAGAATCAAAGAAGTATTAGACAGCATGAAGTGTGAAGGCTATGAACTAGATGTAAATAGTGCAGGTTTAAGTAAACAATATTGTCAGGAACCTTATCCACCATTTGCCTTTATCAACTATAGTCAAGCTATTGGACTACCCTATGTATTTGGTTCGGATGCACATTGCGCCGAAGATTTACATCAACATCATAATGTTATATTACCAATATAAATAAATTTTAAACGAGGTGCTTATATGTTTACACAAATTAATTATGAAGGATCAATTACTGACCAATATCTTACATTATCAAAACAATTGGATGCACTACTAACTGGTGAAACTAATCAGATAGCCAATTTAAGTAATGCCTCTGCACTTTTAAATCAGTTTTTAACAAACATTAACTGGGTTGGCTTTTATGTGTTACAGGAAAATGAGCTTGTGCTTGGGCCATTCCAAGGTCTTCCTGCCTGTGTTAGAATTCCGATTGGTCGTGGGGTTTGTGGAACGGCTGTAGCAACAAGAGAAACAATCGTTGTTAAAGATGTCCATGATTTTCCTGGCCATATTGCCTGTGATGCGGCCTCACAATCAGAAATTGTAATACCACTGATCAAGCAAGGCGAAGTCATTGGTGTTCTTGATATTGATAGTCCTATCGTGAATCGTTTTTCAGCGGAAGACCGCGATGGCTTAGAGCAATTTGTCCAAACCCTACTTCTTCATCTATAAATATCAAAAATTACCCTGAAATGTTTTAAATTGTCATTTCAGGGTAAACTTTATTATAACCATTTACATTTTACTTTATCAACTTTATAGATTTGTTTGATAAGAACCATCATGAATGCAAAAGCGATTTTTTCCACTATTTTTCGCTTCATACAAGGCAGTATCAGCATGTAAGAAAACAGATTGGAATGCTGGTCGGTCTCGTTCATCCCATGTTATGAGACCCGCAGAAATAGTTACTTGAGGATCTGTGGCACTGGGGATGATCTCCACAATAGTTGATGCCAATTCTAAAGCTTCCTTCTCGTTAATATTAGGTACATAAACGGACATTTCTTCTCCGCCCCACCTTGCACAAATACCACGACTACCAATAGTTTCTCTCAATTGGACTGCAATCTGCACAAGAATTTTATCCCCCACCTGGTGACCATACGTATCATTGATGCGCTTGAAATTATCAATATCAATTAACAAAAACATACCTGACTGATCGTATTCAAGCGATTTTTCTACAAATTGATCAAGGTAACTTCTAGCATAAAGTTTCGTGAGGTGATCCAAATCGACCATTTCCTGAAGCTGTGTGCGTAAAATAGAGTTCGCAATGGCTAAAGATGAGTGGTGAATTAACGATTGCATTAATTTAAAACTGTCGAATGAAAAGAAATATGGCTCTTTATGTAAGACAATACTAAAACCATTAATCTTTTCTTCCATTAAAATAGGAATCGCCATAATTGATCGATACTCAATTTGACGAGGAGTTAAACGGCTGAAATCGGCTATAAACAACGGGTCATTCGTTTGAGTAAAATGTTTTTCAACATGTTTGATATACGTTCTACCCTCTTCCGAACTAAACAACGAGGTACTCGCACCTGTTACCTCAAATGTATCATTTTTTTTAAAAGCGAAACAAACTTCCATTGGTTGAAAAGATTTTAGTAATTGCTTTTGTAGGAATAATAACATTTCATGAATGTCAATCCTCATATTTAAACGATGTGAAGTTTCATTGATGAGTTGTAAGTCACTTACGAGGCGATGCGATTGATGATATAATTTTGCATTTTCAAGTGCATTCCCTGACGCCTGCGCGAGCATCCGTACAAAATCCTTTTCAGTCGTTGAAAATAGATACGTAGTGGGGGCACTTACTTGCAAAATACCATAGATGGCTTGCCTGCCTTTTATAGGTGCATTAAGCAATCGACAATTTAAATCACTCGCTAGCTCTGTCGTCAACTCTCCTGATACAAATGCTTCGATTGTAGCAGGCCTTTCTGATAAATAATCAAAAAGCTTAATATCGATAGTCGTGTGTCGGTCTTGATCATTCGATAAAATAAGCTCAACATTAAAATCCGGAAAATTATCCCTTATATTTTTTAAAACGTTTTCTAAAATTAAATCAATATCCATTGTTGAATGAAATAAATCAGTCATGTTATATAGTTTTCTATATTGATCTTCGTTTATTTTTACATCAAAATTATCTCTTATCATTTGAAGAACCTTTGAAAGTATTTCAATACATTCTTCACCGTATTCCGAGGTCATGAAGTCTGTCCAAGTCTCTGTCGCCTCGACAAGTAATACACCAATGGGATGTTTGCCCTCTACTTGAAAAAGCACCATATCTGTCATCTTTGAATAGGCCTGCCGTGCTTTTAATATATAAGGAATTTCCACTACTTTTTGTTGGTAAAAACTAGCTTCGATCATCAGCCATGACACAGCATTTAGCTTTGTTTCAATTGTTAATGAAGCCATCTCCTCAATAGGGATTAAAGAATTACCCTCAAAACTGAGAAAAGCAGCATTATCAATTTTCAAGTGCTTCTTTAGACACTGTTTTAATGAATAAAAATACCCATTATAACTAGTTTGTTCTTCATTCGAACTCACCCAAAAGCTCAAAACATCAGATTTTATATATTTTAGCATTTGTAAATGGTCTGTCATGAAATCACCTTTTCTATATAACGTCCAAATCAATTACTATTAACTTATAATATATTATACATAATTTGTGTCATTTTGACTATGTAATTCTCCCTTACTTTTACAATTTACATTACACAGCGCATCATTAACTATTTCCATTTCATTTAAAATCGTTAGTGAGGAATTTCCTACTATATTTTTTTGTTAGTAAAATTTTAAATGTTAATAATTGACGTCCTTGTCCTAAACAGTTACAATGGAGGTTGTGTAAAATAAACGCAGCAGTGGTATAAGCTTATGACTGTATTTTATTCCTCTATTTTCTTATGTACGACTACTTAGATTCTCAACAGTTGAAAATTAGATGGTGTATTGCGTAACCTAACGGCTGCATAGGCGAAAATACATGAAAATAAAATGCGCATAAGAATGGGTACTACTGGTTTTTGTTTTACAACAAAAAAACCAAATTTAAAGGAGGAGACAACAATATGTCTCGTTATACAGGTCCATCTTGGAAATTATCACGTCGTCTTGGTATCTCACTAAGCGGTACAGGTAAAGAAATCGAAAAACGCCCTTACGCACCAGGTCAACACGGTCCAAACCAACGTAAAAAATTATCAGAATACGGTTTACAACTTCAAGAGAAGCAAAAACTTCGTCATATGTATGGTATGAACGAACGTCAATTCCGTACTCTATTTGACCGCGCTGGTAAAATGAAAGGTGTTCACGGTGAAAACTTCATGATCCTTCTTGAAACTCGCCTTGACAACTTAGTTTACCGTTTAGGTTTAGCTCGTACTCGTCGTGGAGCTCGTCAATTAGTTAACCACGGTCACATCTTAGTAGATGGCAAACGCGTTGATATCCCATCATACAGCGTAAAACCAGGTCAAACGATTTCTCTTCGTGAAAAATCTCAAAACCTTGCTGTTGTTACAGAAGCAATCGAAGTAAACAACTTCGTACCTGACTACGTAACATTTGATGCTGACAAAAAAGAAGGTACATTCACTCGCCTTCCAGAGCGCTCTGAATTATCAGCTGAAATCAACGAAGCATTCATCGTAGAGTACTACTCTCGTTAATCTTTTTGATTTGTCAATCAACGATTTTATAAACCCCCGAAACGATTTGTTTCAGGGGGTTTTTTCGTTATTTAATTAAAAGTTGTTTGTACATGACTGATAAACTAGCACTATTGTATTTTTCAGCTACCCATTCACCTTGCTTTTGCACATTACTTCGCCTCAAAAAATCCATAACCCTTTTTAATGATCCATAATAGTTATTAAAGTTGATTGCGAAGTTCTTCTCATTAGTTGTTTTTTTCGTTTTATTCTCAGAAGCAGTTAGATAAAGAAATGTTGTTATGATCCCTGCTGTTGGGGAAACAAGAAATTTCTTCCCTTGCGCAACTTGGATATATCCTTAAAAATGAGTGGATTGACAAGTGCATCTTCTGTCGTATGCATAAGAACGATTGGCCAAATACTTTTCGTTAGTAGATAAATCTCTGTGTACATAACTGTCCAGAAAATCATCGTGACAATCCCTACTATCGCAAATAACCACCTGTTAACCGGAAGTACACTGATTATGAAGTGTCTCCCTTAGGTTGCCCTGGAATAAATCTGTCTACCAAAACACCCAACCAACCACATACAAGCACGATTGCTATAAAAATAATTATGTTTCTTTTAGCCCTCACTTACAATGGACCTCCTCATGATGAAGAATTAAAAAAGTGTATGGACCAAGGTGTTTGGGATGCAGAGCAAGATGTTAGGCTATTCCTTGGAAAGAATACCAACATGTTAAAGCTAGTGCACCTAAATGACATATACTTAACCTCACCCATTCATCGAAAATTTTTTCACTGAAATATTATTCAGCAAAATTTCAATTAACTCTGTTAAAAACAATTAAATTTTCACTATATAGCTGTATAAGCTTAAACAAATATTATTTTTCTCCAATTTGTAGTATCACCACAAAATGTGACAGCTTTATGTACTTTAAAATAGTATTACACCTTTCCAAAATAACATTATCACTACCATTATAATAAAAACAAAATATCAGTTATTTACTATTCTAACAACTCCTAAAATAGAACCGTTTTCCAAAAAATATATTTTATTTTTATAGTAAAATATTTATGAACCATATCAATTTCAATATTCTTATACAAAACACATCCAACATACTCTATAAACAAGTTAACTTTTTTGTAAAATAATAACATGAATAAAATTAACAATTTTAATAAAAATACGAGTTGAACTTTTACAAAAAATAGAATACGATGAATTCCGAAAGGTGGTACACCATCATTCAAGCAATAATAATTTTTAAAAAGGGGTTGGAAATATGTCAGACGTTCTAAAGCAATTTGTTATGCCGAAAACAAACTTATTTGGACCTGGAGCAATTCAAGAAGTTGGTAAACGCTTAAATGATTTAGAAGTGAAGAAGACATTAATCGTAACAGATGAGGGCTTGCACAAATTAGGTCTCTCTGAACAAATTGCAAATATCATTACAGCTGCTGGAATTGATGTAGCAATTTTCCCTAAAGCAGAACCAAATCCAACAGATCAAAACATTGAAGAGGGCGTTGCAGTGTATCATGCAGAAAGCTGTGATTCAATCGTTTCTCTTGGAGGAGGTAGCGCTCACGATGCAGCAAAAGGTATCGGACTTATTGCTTCGAATGGTGGACGCATTCACGATTATGAAGGCGTTGATCAATCACAAAATCCACTTGTGCCATTAATTGCGATTAATACAACTGCTGGTACTGCTAGTGAAATGACTCGTTTCACTATTATTACGGATACAGCAAGAAAAGTAAAAATGGCCATTGTTGATAAACATGTGACACCGTTACTTTCCATTAATGATCCTGAATTAATGATTGGTTTACCTCCTGCACTAACAGCAGCTACTGGGGTTGATGCACTAACACATGCTATTGAATCATTTGTTTCGACAAATGCAACCCCAATTACGGATGCTTGTGCAGAAAAGGTACTTCAACTTATCCCTGAATACCTTCCTCGTGCCTATGCAAATGGTGGCGACTTAGAAGCACGTGAGCAAATGGTTTATGCTCAATTTTTAGCTGGTATGGCCTTCAATAACGCTTCACTTGGGTATGTCCATGCAATTGCTCATCAGTTAGGCGGTTACTACAATCTACCTCATGGTGTATGTAATGCTATTTTATTGCCACATGTTTGCCGCTTCAATGTAACTGCACGTACTGAGCGATTTGCTCGTATTGCTGAGTTATTAGGTGAAAACGTGGATGGTTTAAGTAAACGTGATGCTGCTGAAAAAGCAATTACAGCCATCGAAAAACTATCAAAAGATTTAAATATTCCTAGCGGCTTCCGTGAATTAGGGGCAAAAGATGAAGATATTGAAATCTTGGCTAAAAATGCAATGTTAGATGTTTGTGCTGAGACAAATCCTCGTAAAGCAACATTAGAGGATATTAAACAAATCATCACAAATGCAATGGGGCCTGTAGCGAAAAAAGAGGAGTCCCTCGAAGCAATCGCACTTTCTTAATGAGGGAATCAAGGTGGAGAAACATTGTTTTCTCCACCTTTTTTTATGAGTTTGGCATACATGATATTGTCTACACTAAAAACTCTCGTTATACTTTTCTTAAAAAGAATAGGAGACCGTTATGCGATTAATTTCAATTTGTCCTAGCAATACAGAGCTTGTCGCCTATTTAGGACTGACTGACCAGCTTGTTGGAGTGGATGATTTCTCCGATTGGCCATCAACTGTAAAAGATTTACCACAACTTGGCCCAGATTTATCAATTCATATGGACTCTTTAGAGGCATTAGCACCCGATCTTGTCCTTGCTTCCTTAAGTGTGCCTGGTATGGAAAAAAATATCGAGGAATTACAAAAAAGAAATATCCCTCATATTGTTTTTAATGCCAACTCATTAGAGGAAATCGCACAGGATCTACTGACCCTTGGGAGAGCCTGTGATGTAGAAGAACGCGCCAAAGTAATCATGGATGAATACTTACAATCGATTAAAGAGATGCGCTCTATTGCACAAACGATTGCCAAGAAACCTAGCGTCTATTGGGAATGGTGGCCTAACCCTATTTTTACACCTGGAAAAATAAATTGGCTAACAGAAATTAGTGCAATTGCTGGAGGAGTCAATCTATTCCAAGATGTAGAGTTAGCCAGTGTTCAAACAAATTGGGCTGATATCATTAAGCGAAATCCCGACTACATTATGATGGCTTGGGTAGGTGTAGCTTTTGAACGGATACAACCAGCCATTTTATTAAAACGTCCACATGCCCAAGAGCTACATGCCATTCAAATGGAACGTCTTCATGTGATGGAAGAATGGCTTTATTGTCGCCCATCTCCTCGTCTTATTGAAGGTGCTATAAAGCTTGCTAAAATGCTACACCCTCAAGAATATGAGCATATAGAACATCCAAGTTTTTTATAGGAAGAAAAAACAACATCCCCTCTATTTACAGGGATGTTGTTTTAGACAATAAAATTATACGAATTTCACCATATGATATTTTTTCTTACCACGACGGACAATACTGAATGCATCCTCTAGACGATCCTTCGCCTCAAAAACGTACTCTAAATCAGTCACTTTTTCACCATTCACACTAATCGCACCATTCGATACGTCCTCACGTGCTTGACGTTTTGAAGATGAAATACCTGCCTCTACAAGAAGGTCCACAATATTTTTGTCCTCTTTCGCCATTTCAATAGAAGGAACATCTTTAAAAGCATCCTTCATTTCATCGGCCGATAGTGCTTTTAAATCTCCTGAGAATAAAGCTGCCGTAATACGGATGGCTTGTTCCAATGCCTCTTGACCATGAATTAAACGAGTCATTTCTTCGGCAAGTGCTTTTTGTGCCTTACGTAAATGTGGCTCTTCCTCTACTGAAACTGCTAAAGCTTCAATTTCTTCGCGAGATAGGAATGTAAAGATTTTTAAGTATTTGATCACATCTGCATCCGCAGCATTGATCCAAAATTGGTAGAATTCATAAGGAGATGTTTTCTTGGCATCTAACCATACAGCACCACCTGCTGTTTTACCAAATTTTGTACCATCTGCTTTTGTTACTAAAGGAATCGTAATACCGAAGGCTTTTGTTTCTTCCTCATGTGTTTTACGAATAACCTCTAAACCTGTAGTAATATTCCCCCACTGGTCAGATCCACCTACTTGGATTCGGCAATTGTAGTGATTGTATAAATGGTTATAATCAATACCTTGAATTAACGTATACGCAAATTCTGTGAAAGAAATTCCTGTGTCAAGACGAGAAGCAATTGTATCTTTCGCTAACATGTAGTTCACGTTAATTAATTTTCCGTAATCACGTAAAAATTCAATTGTGTTGATATTGCCAATCCAATCACGATTGTTCACAAGCTGTGCACCATTGCCATCTTCCGCAAAATCAAAAATACGTTCTAATTGGCTTCTGATCCCTTGGACATTTTGATCGATTTGCTCAACTGTTTGTAATTGACGCTCTTCTGAACGGCCAGATGGGTCACCAATCATTCCTGTCGCACCACCAACAAGTAAAATTGGACGGTGACCAGCTTTTTGGAAGCGACGAAGTGTTAAAAGTGGCACAATATGGCCAATATGCATAGAGTCAGCAGTTGGATCTACACCACAATATAAAGATACAGATTGTTCATCTAACAGTTTTGCCATGCCTTCAGCATCTGTTTGTTGGTATAGTAAACCACGCCATTCTAAATCTTGTAATAATTCATTTGTCATGTTGATTCCTCCTAAAATGGTTGAAATTCATTACGTGCATGGACATTATTCGATAAAAAAAGTCCCTACACGCAAACAATTGCATGCAGGGACGTTAAGTTGCAAACTAACGCGGTACCACCCGGCTTGAAGATGTCATCCACCTTCCACTTCATTCAATCGCCTTTATCGCAGGCGCGCACGTCTAAGCTCCAAGTACGTAATTCGTCTCTACATTATGACCAGTTTTCACCAACCACTGGCTCTCTAAACAGGGAATATAGACACTACTGCAAACTCTTCCTCACTAGAAAACTATAAATATAATTCTATACGAATCTTTTTCATTGTCAATAACTATGTTCGCTCTAAAACAATATGTGCTATAATAAACAAGATTTTAGGAGGTCGATACATTGAAAGATTGGATTGAAAAAATCAATGCAAAGATCGATGAATTACTAGAACAAAAATGGATGAAGAAATTACGTATTTCAGGTAGTGTTACCTGGAACTTATTTTTACTATTTTTAGTCTTTGCATTGCTTGGCACTGTATTTGTCGGTTCAGTAGGAGCTGGTTATTTTGCTTCTCTTGTAAAAGAAGAGCCATTGCGCTCTAAAGAAGAATTACGAAATCAGATTTTTAGCTATGAAGAAACCAGTGAAATTTATTTTGCCAACGATATTTATATCGGGAAATTACGAACAGATTTAGATCGACGTGAAACCTCACTCAGCAATGTTGCCCCAGATGTAATTAACGCTGTTCTCGCAACAGAGGATGAGTATTTCCGTGAACATAACGGCATCGTACCAAAAGCTGTTATTCGTGGGTTATTACAGGATGTCACTAACTCTGCAACACAAACTGGTGGATCTACCCTTACTCAACAACTTATAAAAAACCAAGTATTAACAAATGAAGTATCCTATGAACGTAAAGCAAAAGAAATTTTACTTGCTATGCGCTTAGAACATTTTATGACGAAGGAAGAAATATTAGAGGCTTATTTAAATATTATTCCGTATGGTCGTAACTCTTCAGGACGAAATATCGCAGGTGTTGAAACAGCTGCTGAAGGAATTTTTGGAGTAAAAGCGAAAGAATTGTCACTTCCACAAGCTGCGTACATAGCTGGTATTCCACAGGCCCCATTTGCCTATACACCATTTACGAATACTGGGGAGCTAAAAAGTGAGGAAGCTTTAAAACCAGGTATTGATCGTATGAAAACAGTACTATATCGTATGAAAGAAGCTGGTTATATTGACGATGCACAGTACAAAGAAGCGTTAGACTATGATATCGCTGCAGATTTCCGCGGACCTGAAATGCGTGCCGAGGATCGATATCCATGGCTAACATATGAACTTGAAGCTCGTGCAAAAGAAATTATTGCTGAAAAACTAGCAAAAGAAGATGGGGTTGACCCAGAACGATTAAAGACAGAGAAAAAAATAAAGGATAAATATATGATTTTAGCCGATCGAGATGTTCGTTCGAAGGGATACCGTATTTATTCAACGATTAATAAAGATATGTATGATTCGATGCAAAAAGCAGCGAAGGACTTCCAGTACTATGGCCATACGTACACAGGTAAAGGGAAAGATCCTGTAACGGGTGAAGAAATTGATGTTGAGATGCCCGTTCAAGTTGGAAGTATTTTAATAGAAAACTCAACAGGTCGTATTTTAAGCTTTGTCGGTGGTCGAGATTTTAAAACAACTCAGCTAAATCACGCAACACAAGCTTATCGTTCTAACGGTTCAACGATGAAACCATTACTTGTTTATGGTCCAGCCATAGAATATGGGGTTATCGGTGCAGGTAGCCCATTAGTTGACGTGAAATTCTCTATAGGTATATGGAGCCCAAGCAACTATATTACGAGTGATGAGCGAGGACTTATTCCTGCACGTGAGGCTTTAGCAGACTCTCAAAACATATCAGCGCTACGTTTATATAATGATATTATTAATAGACGCCCCGCTGAACTGTTAGTAAAAATGGGATTCACAAAATTACACCCAGATGACTTCACTAACCTAGCAACTGGTATTGGTGCTTTAAGTGAAGGGACTACTGTAGAAGAAAATACAAATGCTTTTGCAACTTTTGCAAATGGTGGTCAATTCGTTGACGCCTATATGATTGATCGAATCGAAGATCAAGAAGGAAATATTATTTACCAGCATGAGGTGGAACCAGTACAAGTATTTAGTCCAGAAACGTCTTATATCGTGACAGATATGATGCGTGATGTCCTAACTAAAGGAACTGGTACGATGGCACGTAATACATTAAAATTTTCTTCTGATTTCGCTGCAAAAACAGGGACATCTCAAGATTATAAAGATGTTTGGTTAGTTGGTTATAACCCAAATGTTTCTCTAGGTGTTTGGATGGGATACGATCAACCTCGTCCACTTAATGTATTTAATAACACGTATTTACAACCAAGTGTTCGTGTGAATAAACTATGGGGAACTTTAATGAATGCCGTTTATGATGCGGATCCTCAGTTAATTGATCCTCCTACAAGCTTTAAGGCACCTAAAAATGTTGTCACTGCTTCATTCTGTGGTATTTCAGGTATGGCTCCTTCTACGGCTTGTGCGAATGCGGGTCTTGTGCGTTCTGATTTATTTAATGCGAAAGTATTTTTACCATCACAACCAGATGATAGCTTAGCCTCTTCAAGTGTTGTGACGATTAAAGGAAAAACCTATAATGCTCTACCAAATACACCAGCAGAATTTGTTAAATCAGGTGGTGCAGGCATTAATCAAGCCTTTATTAAACGAATGTTAGGTAGACTTGGCGGAAACCCTGCTAGTCTTTTACCAAAAAATTCAACATTATCAAATTCATCGGTATCAGCAGTTGATTTCCCAGCGGATGGTAGTCCTCCAGCAGCGGTATCAGCTTCAGTAAATGGTTCTACTTTATCTTGGTCAGGGTCATCAAACGATGTTGTCGGTTATCGTATCTATAACGTTACGAACGGTGGTAACACACTTGTAACATCTGTGTTAGAGTCAACGCAAAGTATTACTGTTGCTAGTGGACAAGCTTATGTGGTGGTCGCTGTAGATATTACAGGATTAACATCACCACAATCTAATGTTGTTTCTACTGGAGGTAGTGAGGATAAACCTGACCCAGAGGAAAACAACGATCAAGAGCAAATACCACCAACAACGCCACCTACTAATGGCAATGGCTCCAACAACGGTAATGGGTCGGGTAATAACGGAAACGGTTCAAATAACGGCAATGGCTCCGGGAACAATGGTAATGGATCAACTAATGGCGATGGTTCTGACAACAATGGTAACGGCTCAAATAGCGGCAATGGTTCTGGTGGCGATGGTGGCTCAGGTCATCCTGGAGATGGCACAAACGGAGGAGACAGTGGCAATACGACTCCTACCGAAACATCAAAACGATAATCAAGTCGGCGTCTTGTTATTATGAGACAGGATTTTTGATAGCGTTCAGCTATTTCAACATAAACAGACTTATTACACTTCATTTTTGATTTGTAGTAAGTCTGTTTTTTTGTCATTATAAAGAGGACTACTATTTTAAAGGGGTGGAAGAAAATGAATATATTAGTTTTAGGCGGGACACGCTTTTTTGGTAAAAAGCTAGTGGATCTTTGTATTGAAAATGGTCATGATGTAACGATTTTAACACGCGGTCAAAGTGGTAATCCCTTTGGTCCCAATGTTAAGCAGTTAGTAGCAAATCGAAATGATCAGGAAGCTTTAGCACAAGTCTTATCTGATAAAAAGTGGGATATTGTCTATGATAATATTTGCTATTCTCCTAATGAAGCACAAGTAATTTGCGATTTATTGAAGGGAAAAACCCAAAAGCTCGTCTTTACATCTACTCTTTCAACCTATGAAATAGATGGCAAGATGAAGAAGGAAGAAGACTTCGATCCATATCATTATCAAATTCGCATGGGACACAAAGAGGAATTTTCTTATGGGGAAGGAAAACGACAAGCAGAGGCTGTTCTATTTAAAGAGGCTTCGTTCCCTGTTGTTGCCGTCCGCTTTCCAATTGTTATGGGTGAACATGATTATACGCGCCGTCTACATTTTCATATCGAACGTATTTTACAGAATCAACCGATCACATTACCGAACATTGATGCTAAGATGAGTTATATTACTGATGAGGAAGCCGCTGCATTTTTATATTTTGCTGGCGTTACCCCTATTGAAGGTCCATACAATGCGACAGCATCTGGTACTATATCGCTCAAAGATTTAATAACGCTTATTGAAGAAGTGAGTGGTAAACATGCAAAAATATCGCTTGTTGGCGGTGATGAAACATCAAGATCACCATATGGGGTACCCGCCGATTGGTACATGTCGAATGCAAAAGCAGAGACAGCAGGATTTACATTTAGCCAGCTTGAAGATTGGCTACCAAAACTGGTGATAACATTAGTAAAACAGCTCCAATAAACAATACAAAGAATCTGCTGTCATCTAGCAGATTCTTTGTCATTAGATTAATGTAAAATGGTCTTTAAAATAGCAACTGCTTTGTCAATCTCTTCCTTCGATACAGTTAATGGTGGTAGGAGACGAATGACATTCGGTCCCGCTCCGACTAACAAAAGCCCCTTCTCCTCTGCTGCTGCAATATAGGACGCTACCTCTATGTCACCACAACCAATTCCTAATAGTAGGCCCTGTCCTTGAATTGTATAGCTAGAAGGTAAATGAGCTTTTAGTTGTGCCACAAAATAGGCTGATGCTTCCTGTACCTGCTGAAGAAATACTGGCTCGAAAACATGATCTAAAACAGCCTGTGCTACATTCATTGCAAGAGGGTTTCCACCAAATGTTGTACCATGTGTTCCAGGACTAAATGTAGCATGAAGCTCGGTAGTCCCTAACATGGCACCTACAGGGAAACCGCCTCCTAACCCTTTTGCCAATGTCATAATATGTGGCTTTAATATAGTTTGTTCATAGGCATAGCGAGTCCCTGTTCGCCCAATACCAGTTTGTACTTCATCAACAATTAGAAGTATTCCTTTGTCAGCGCAGGCTTTTGCAATAGCTGCAGCGAATTCTGCTGATACACAATTGACACCGCCCTCTCCTTGAATCATCTCTAGCATAATAGCAGCCACCGAATCATCAATGGCAGCTTCAAGTGCAGCCACATCATTGAATGGCAAAATCGTAAATTTTTCTACAAGTGGTCCAAAGCCATTATGTATTTTGCCTTGACCTGTTGCAGACATTGCTCCAAAGGTACGACCATGGAAGGATTTTTCGAACGTAACAATATGATGTTTTCCTGTATGTTTCCGTGCTAATTTGATGGCCGCTTCATTTGCCTCTGCCCCACTATTACAGAAAAAAGCATGAGCGAAGTGGGTATTGGCGATTAATTTTTGCGCTACCTTCTCCTGTCCAGGTATTTCAAAAAGGTTCGATATATGCCATAGCTTTTCACTTTGCTCTTGTAATGCCTGCACAATGGCCGGATGGGCATGACCAAGACTTGCTACAGCAATGCCACTTGTAAAATCTAAATATTGTTTGCCTGCAGAATCTTCAACAACGGTCCCCTGTCCTTTGACAATTTGTGCACGACGTTTACCGTAGTTCCCGAATAAAGCACTCATGTTATCATCTCCACTATCATTTGAAATAGTCTTCTTTTAACAACTATACTTCTGGTAATATTTTATTAGAACACTAGGAAGATTGAATTTTAATTGAAGCGACAATCGTTGTACCGATTAATGCTTCATCCACTATTTGTACAGATGGTATACCAGCGTGTAAACAGTCGATAGCTCCTTGTACTTTTGGAATCATCCCACCATATATATGGCCTTGTTCTATCCATTGGTCGATGAGAGAAGGTGTAGCGATTGTTTGATATTCATGATGAATACGAATACCACTCACATCCGTTACTAATAATAAACTATCTGCTCCTACTGCTAACGCTATGTCACTTGCTACTGTATCACCATTAATATTAAGAGCCTGGCCTGAATCAGTAGCTCCTACACAAGCAATAACAGGCACAATTCCTATATCCAGAAAAGTTTCAAGTAAGGCTGCATTAACCGTTTTGATTGCTCCAACATAGCCATAAACATCTTGATCTAAAAAATCAGCGACCATTATCTGACCATCAAAGCCGTTTAATCCAACAGCTGCGATACCTGCATTTGTTAATTCATGAACTAAGGCTGGATTTACCTGACCTATTAGAGTTGATTGTACAACCTTCATTGCAGCCTCATTTGTGACGCGTATTCCATTTAATGAATGCGATGATATGCCTTGAGCAGTAAGTTCTCGGTTAATGGCTGGACCACCACCATGGGTAATAATAAGCTCTACTCCGCTTTCTCGAAGTTTTTTAAAGTTGTCAAAGAAAGCTTCATTTAACCCCTCCAGCGTACTGCCTCCAAGCTTGATCACCATACGTTTACGAGCGGTACGATGCATTGATTTGGACGTAGTCATACGTTAAGTCACATCCCCAAGCATGCCCCTTGCCGTCACCAACCCCAAGGGACACATAGATTTTTACTTCATGCATTTTTAATATTTGAATTAGCTCGTCTTCAGAAAAAGGAATAGGCTCTCCATTTTCAACCATTGTTGCACCACCGATTTGAATAGTAATTTTATCTGGGTCAACCGTTGCCCCACTATAACCAACCGCAGCAATAATACGTCCCCAGTTAGCATCACAGCCAAAGACAGCAGTTTTCACAAGTGGTGAACCGACAACAGTTTTAGCAATTTTACGTGCCTCCTCATCTGAAATGGCCCCAACAACTTCCACTTCAATAAGCTTCGTAGCTCCCTCTCCATCTTTTGCAATCATTTTTGCCAAATCTTCAGCTACTGTTTTCAATGTGTAATAGAAGTTTTGCCAATCTGGATGCTCTGGTGATAGAGGATTATTTTCTGCTAAGCCATTAGCTAATACAACCACTGTGTCGTTGGTTGATGTATCCCCATCAACTGTAATGGCGTTAAATGTTAAATTAGTAATAGTTGATAAAGCTGCTTGTAATACTTCAGATTCAATATTGGCATCTGTTGTAATAAAACCTAGCATTGTTGCCATATTTGGTTCAATCATACCTGAACCCTTTGCAACACCAGCAATAATGACCTCCTTACCATCTACAATGGTGCTATAGCACGTATTTTTCATAACAGTATCTGTCGTCAAAATAGCCTGAGCAAAGTCAATGGCACTTTCTAAATTGTCCTTTGGCTCTAATTGTTGGATGCCGTTAGCTACAGGCTCCAGTTTCAGCATTTCACCAATAACACCTGTAGAGCAAACTCCTACCAAGTTCGATGAAATCCCTAATTTTTCTGCAGCTAGCGCTTGCATCGTTTGAGCATCCTTTATACCTTGTTTTCCAGTACAAGCATTTGCGTTACCAGAATTAACAATCATCGCTTGCATTTTCTTCGTTGTATAAACAACTTCCTTTGTCACTTTTAATGGTGCTGCTTGAACAGCATTTGTGGTAAAAACACCTGCTACACTTGCTGGTACTTCACTTACTAACAGCGCTACATCCTTTTTCTTATGCTTCAAACCACAGTGTAGTCCCGCCGCTTTAAAGCCTTTTGGTGAAACAATATTTTTACTGGATAATTTTTTCATTACAGTCGTTGAAGTAGTAACTGTCATCCTTCATTCCTCCTTAGAAATTAAGATTCTTCCTTGCTATTAAATAAAGAACGGTACGACATCTAATCCTGTCGTTTGCGGTAAATCAAATTGTACATTCATATTTTGGATTGCTTGCCCTGCTGCTCCTTTGACAAGATTATCGATGACACTGACGATGGTTGCCCGATTTGTACGAGCATCTACATTTACTAAAATATCGCAATAGTTCGATCCCTTTACGCGATTTGTTCCTAAACTATTAGCATCAGTCACAATTCGTACAAATGGATGTTTTTCATAGGCTGTCTTTAAACAAGTAATTAGCTGGGCCTCCGTAATACCAGGCATAACAGAAGCATAGGATGTTGCCAAAATTCCTCGTGTCATTGGAATTAAATGTGTATTAAAAGTAATGGTCGTATCGACATGAGCAAACATGGAAAGTGCCTGTTCTATTTCGGGTATATGCTGATGTGTATTAACTTTGTAAATAGAAAGGTTCTCATTCGCCTCACTGAAATGGGTCGTTTGTGACGGCTTATTACCGGCTCCTGAAATTCCACTCTTAGCATCAATGACTAAAAAGCTTGGATCAATTAATCGCTCTTTGATGAGTGGCAGTAAAGATAGTAATACGGCTGTAGGGTAACAACCCGGATTAGCAATAAGTGTTGCTTGCCGTATACGTTCTGTATTCCATTCGGTTAAACCATATACACTTTGCTGAACACTATTAGCTGGCGCAGCCTTTTTGCCATACCATGCTTCATAACTTGCTAAATCTTTTAATCTGAAATCGCCAGACAAATCTATTAATTTTGGTCCTTTGCCAACCAAAGGCGGTAAAAGCTCACTTGTCACGCCTGAGGGTGTACTAGTAAAGACAACATCAAATTTTTCTAACGCGTCATAAGCTATTTTTTTTAACGGTGTATCGACTATCGTAACAAGATGACCAAATTTTGAAGAAAAAAGAACTCCCTCTTCCGAAGAAGTAAATAATTCAATTCGATCAACAGCTGGATGATTATGTAAAAACCGAATAAGCTCTAACCCACCATATCCAGTTGCTCCCACAATACCTACTTTCAATGCACTCACCTCTGAAATAAGTTAAAAATAGTATACGATTGCATAAATATTAAGTCAACTGAATTTTTATTTATTTAGATGTTTTTTTCTTCTTAGGATATTTCAATTTTCTAAAGCTTTTGTAGCATTGTCAATTCATAAAAAAGAAGGCAAGAATCCTTTCGTCCATTAAATGAATTCTTGCCTTCCTTTTATGCAAATACTGTATAAATATCAATTATTGTCTTAGGACACTTCATTAGTCTTCCATTGTCGATAAGTCACCAGTTGGCAAATTTAACTCCCACGCTTTTAACACACGACGCATAATTTTCCCACTACGTGTTTTAGGCAATTTATCCTTAAATTCGATTTCTCGTGGGGCTGCATGAGTCGACAAACCTTTCTTCACAAATTCACGAATATCTTCAATCATTGCAGTAGAAGGCTCTACTCCTTCTCGTAAGGATACAAAGGCCTTAATGATTTCTCCACGTACTGGATCAGGTTTCCCGATCACACCTGCTTCGATGATATCTGGATGCTCAAGTAGTTTGCTTTCTACTTCAAATGGCCCAACACGCTCTCCAGCAGTCATGATAACATCATCCACTCGACCTTGGAACCAGAAGTAACCATCATCATCCATAAATGCAGAATCTCCAGATACATACCATTCTCCTTTTAAGAAATAAGATTCATAGCGTTCTGGATTACCCCAAATTTGGCGCATCATGGCTGGCCATCCCCGTCGAATAGCTAGATTTCCCATTGTAAAAGGTGGTACTTCATTGCCAGCGTCATCGACAATCGTTGCATGAATACCAGGAAGAGGTTTTCCCATTGAACCTGGCTTAATATCCATCGAAGGATAGTTGCAAATCATATGAGCTCCTGTCTCTGTCATCCACCATGTGTCATGTATACGATGTCCTAATTCCTCCATTCCCCAACGAATAACTTCGGGATTCAATGGTTCCCCAACTGATAATACATGGCGTAAAGAAGTAAGATCATACCTTTCAAGCAAGCCACTACCTGCACCCATCAGCATACGAAATGCAGTTGGTGCACTATACCATACTGTTACACTATAATCCTCAATGGCTTGATACCATGCCTGTGGAGAAAATCTTCCACCTACAATTAGCATCGTGACACCGTTTAACCAAGGACCAAAAATACCATAGGCTGTCCCTGTCACCCATCCAGGATCAGCTGTACACCAATAAATATCATCTTCACGTAAATCTAGTACCCATTGTGTTGATTGAAATTGTTGAATCATAGCATTATGGACATGCAATACACCCTTTGGTGCGCCAGTTGAGCCAGAGGTATAGTGAAGAATCATCCCATCTTCTCTGTCAACCCATACGATATCAAAAATGGCCGAAGCTTCTTTTAAATGTTTATTAAAGTCAAGAATTTGAGCTGATTCCTCTATTTCCTCACCGACTAAAAAGACATGCTCCAATTTAGGTAATTTGTCTAAAGGTACACGTTCAAGTAATGCTGGTGTAGTGACTAATACTTTCGCCTCACTATCTGCTAGCCGATCATATACAGCACCTTCCATAAAAGCTTCAAACAAAGGGCCTACAATAACACCCATTTTCAGCGCACCTAATATTGAAAAGTAAAGCTCAGGTGAACGTGGCATAAAAATAAATAAGCGATCACCTTTTTGCAAATTAGTAGCTGTTTTAAAAACATTTGCTGCCTTGTTTGTTAACCTTTTCATTTCATTAAAAGAATATGCTTCTTTTCGTTTACCATCATTAAAATAAAGCGCTACCTTATTTTTACGATGTGTTTCTGTATGGCGATCTATAGCCTCATACGCCATATTTACTAATCCTGTTTCGAACCAGTTAAATGCTTTTTCGGTGTTAGCCCAGTTGTGTGATTTTGCCACTTCCTCATAATTCATTAAATAATGCTGACCAGGTAAAGCCCTTAACTTCTCCTTCATTTTCATCCCCATGAAAACTACCCCTTTCTTTGCTTTTGCTTTTGACTATATTTCCAACAATCCCCCTGTTGAAATATAAAAAATTATAACAAAAGCAAAATGAATATGCAGCTATTGTTATATAACAGATTAACGTCATAATAATGATAAAATCCCTAATCACACTACTTTTATCTGTTAAATAACAGAAGCAATATAATTCTATTTTACACGAATTTCAATAGATTGTCTTAATATTTTCACTTTTCCAAAAATACAGGTATATTTTGCAAAAATAAGCGTTTTTCCGCAAGAAATCAGCTATAATGGAATTATTAAACTCAGGTGGTGTAATTATGGAACATAAAAAAACTTTTTTTTCTGTCACAAAGGAAACAAAGCATGGTACGGTGTATGTGGAAGGACCTGTACCTCCAGAAAAATTAGCTACATATTCATTCCATGAAGGCTTGGTTGCCTTCAGACCTCCAAAACAGCAGCAACAAGCCATTATAGAGATTGCAGGACTTCCAGAGGGCCGAATTATTATTATTCGAAACGAAGATATTATCGTAGGCTATGTTACCTATCTTTATCCTGATCCACTTGAACGATGGGCAGAAGATCGAATTGAAGACATGATTGAATTAGGCGCCATTGAAGTCATTCCAGACTATCGGGGTACTGGTGCAGGGAAGGCTTTGCTAGCCGTTTCATTTATGGGAGATGAAATGGAAGACTATCTTGTGATTACTACCGAGTATTATTGGCATTGGGACTTAAAAGGAACTGGTTTAAATGTTTGGGACTACCGCAAAATGATGGAGAAAATGATGAGCTCTGTCGGCTTCGAATATTTTGCCACGGATGATCCCGAAATTACATCACATCCAGCCAATTGCCTTATGGCACGTGAAGGGAAACGAGTGCCTCCTGAGACAATGGAAAGATTTGATAGGCTTCGTTTTAAAAATCGTTTCATGTATTAAAACCAACACAAAGGGGATGCGTATATGATCGTAGAAGAGATTATGAATGATGAGCCTTACACATTAGCTCCTACCAATACTGTACAAGAAGCATTAAAGCTAATGCGTGAAAAAAAAGTTCGTCATTTACCAGTTGTAGATGAGGAACGTCACGTATTAGGTGTGATTACGGAACGAGATATTAAAGAAGTCTTGCCATCATCTTTACAGGATGAGCCTAACTCTCCTGTTTTTAAGGCAAAAGTAGAGGACATTATGGTGAAGGACCCACTTATTGGTCATCCACTAGATTTTGTCGAAGAGGTTGCCCTTACATTTTATGAATCCAAAATAGGTTGTTTACCTATTGTTACTGGGGGAAAATTAGTAGGGATTGTGACGACAACCGATTTACTCTATACATATATAGAGCTAACTGGTGCTACGGAGCCCGGCTCAAAAATTGAGATTCGGGTATCCGATACACCAGGGGTTTTATTTGAAATTACAAAGATATTTCATCGACACCATGCCAATGTCCAAAGCGTCTTAGTTTATCCTGACTCTGAAAATACACAAAATAAAATTTTAAGTGTCCGAGTAAAAACACTGAATCCTTTAGCTATGATTGAAGAACTTCGTAAAGAAGGCTTTGATGTACTTTGGCCTAATTTACCAGGTGTTTCATTATAATGAAAAAGGCTGTATTCGTTTACTCGCCAGAACAACTCGGATATAAATTTTCAGATACCCACCCTTTTAATCATAAACGTTTGACGCTAACAATGGATTTATTAAAAAATATACATGCTCTCGATGATCTAGATATTGTACCTGCTCGTGTTGCAACAGATGAAGAGTTATTGCTAGCACATGATCCAAAATATATAGACATTGTAAAAAAAGCAGGACATGGTGAATTATCGGAAGCTCAATGTGAAAGCTATGGTATCGGCACGGAAGATACACCCATTTTTGAAAATATGCATGAAGCCAGTGCGCAGCTCGTTGGTGGAACGTTAACAGCAGTTGATTATGTAATGGAAGGGAAAGCTGGCCATGCCCTCAACCTTGGTGGAGGTTTACATCATGGCTTTCGTGGTCGAGCTTCCGGATTTTGTATTTACAACGATAGCACGGTAGCAATTCGCTATTTGCAGGAAAAGTATAATGCACGTGTACTTTATGTAGACACAGATGCTCATCATGGAGATGGTGTTCAATGGAGTTTTTATGAGGATCCCAATGTTTGTACTTTGTCTATTCACGAAACGGGTCGATACCTTTTCCCTGGAACAGGAAACATCACCGAGCGTGGCAATGGTCAGGGTTACGGGACCTCGTTTAATTTTCCCATGGATGCTTTTACAGAGGATGAAAGTTTCTTAGATATATATGAACAATCGATGCGAGAGATCTTTGAATTTTTTAAGCCTGATGTTGTCTTAACCCAAAATGGTGCTGATGCCCATTACTTTGATCCCTTAACCCATTTACATGGAACGATGAATATTTATCGTGAAATCCCAAAGCTTGCTCATCAATTAGCACATGAATATTGTGATGGAAAATGGATTGCTGTTGGTGGCGGTGGCTATGATATTTGGAGAGTAGTACCTCGAGCTTGGTCGATGCTATGGTTGGAAATGACTGACCAAAAATGTCCAACGGGGCCGCTCCCACAAGCATGGCTTGATCGCTGGCAGCCTGAAGCACCCGTACCTTTTATTCCAACGTGGGAGGACCCAATTCCTTTATATGAGCCCATCCCTCGAAAAGCTGAAATAGAAGAAAAGAATGCTCAAATGTTAGCCAAGGCGCTACATATTATTCGAAATGAAAAACGAGATTAACATTATTGCCTCACGATAAGCGTGAGGCTTTTTTATCTTAGTTCATTAGTTTTGTTTAATGCGTAGTTTCGACATTTTCATTGTTCTTTCTATCATAAAAAAACACGCAAACCTTGTAGGATTTACGTGTTCTCATTCTATTTGCTTTTGACAGATTGACGATGCTCAATACGATGCGGTAAAATGACTGCCTCATCCTCGACAGTCTCCTTGCTCATCAATTTAGTAAGCAAACGCATGGCAACAGCTCCAATATCGTAAAGTGGCAGCGCGACACTTGTTAACTGTGGACGAACCATTCGAGCTAGTTTCGAGTTCTCAAAACTAATCACTTCTATATCTTCTGGAACAATTTTACCAGCATCTTGCGCGCCATGAATTAAGCCGATTGCTAGCTCATCACTGCCTGCAAAATAAGCAGTTGGCGGATGTTCGAGTCCAGATAGGATGTCCCAAGCTTCTAAGCCCATGTCATAACTAGACTCTTCTGCGGCAATTAATGCCTCATCTATTGGTAAGCCAGCATCCTCTAATGCTTTCTTATAAGCTGCTAGCTTGAATTTTCCGTTAATTGTATAAGAGAGTGGTCCTGTCACGAAACCAATACGTGTATGTCCATTTTGAATAAGTAGAGAAATCGCTTCATATGCAGCTTGGAAGTAGTCAATATTCACCGTTGCGATTGTTTGTGATTCATCCACTGACCCTGCTAAAACAATTGGTACTGGAGAATGATCCATCGTTTGTTGCATTTTCTCTGTGACCTCATCACTCATCATCACAATACCATCTACCTGTTTCCCAAGCATAGTATCCAGAAGCTGTAGCTCTTTATCTTCATGTTGATCCGAGTTGGCTAAAATAATATTATATCGATACATCGTGGCAATATCCTCTACACCACGAGCCAGCTCGGCGTAAACATTGTTTGCAATATCTGGGATAATCACGCCAACTGTTGTTGTTTTCTTACTTGCTAGTCCTCGTGCTACTGCATTCGGACGGTATTCTAATCGTTCAATTACTTCTAATACTTTTTTTCGTGTTGCCGGTTTTACGTTTTGATTGCCATTGACTACACGAGAGACCGTTGCCATAGAAACATTTGCTTCTCTTGCAACATCATAAATTGTAACAGTCATCGTACGTGCCTCCCTTTTTCCTATTATAGCCTTATCATACGATAATTTTCATATTATTTTCAAGAAGAACTACGTAAAAACCAAGTACTAATAGTCCTATTCTAGACATTAATTTGTCACGATATAACAAACACCGCCTGCTAAAATAAGCAAGCGGTGTTCACCGTTAACAATTAAGCATGGATTTCATGATTTTTCATGAATTTTTGAAGTGTTTCATAGAATGCGTCAAATGTTGGAATGTCCATTTGTTGCTGTGAATCAGACAATGCAACAGATGGATCTGGATGCACTTCTGCCATAACACCATCAGCGCCAATCGCGATAGCTGCTTTTGCACATGGTAATAATAAATCACGACGACCTGTTGAGTGTGTAACATCTACGAATACTGGTAAATGCGTTTCTTGTTTTAAGATTGGCACGGCTGAAATATCTAGTGTATTACGCGTTGCTTTTTCATAAGTACGAATACCACGTTCACAAAGAATAATGTTTTCATTTCCTTTTGACATGATGTACTCCGCTGCATGTATAAATTCATCAATTGTGGCAGCTAAGCCTCGTTTTAATAGGACAGGCTTATTTGTCGCCCCTGCTGCTTTTAATAATTCAAAGTTTTGCATATTACGTGCACCGATTTGGATAACATCGATATAATCTAGTGCTTCCTCTAAATGACCTGGTGTTACTATTTCTGTAATAACACCTAAACCAAATTCCTCAGATACACGTTTTAAAATTTTAAGTCCTTCTAATCCAAGTCCTTGGAAGTCATATGGAGAAGTACGTGGTTTATAAGCACCACCACGAATTAACTTTTCTCCTTTTGCTTTAATAGAAGCTGCAACAGCTGCTACTTGCTCATATGACTCAACTGCACAAGGACCAAATACGAAAGATGGTTTCCCTTGTCCAATTAATTCACCATTGATATTAATAACTGTATCTTCTGATTTCTTTTTACGAGATACAAGTAGCTCTTTCTTCTTATCAGCTTCTAATTGTTTTAAAGCTGTTTTAAAGATTTGCTTAAATATATAGTCAACCGTCATTTGGTTTAACGGACCTTGATTGTGTTCTTTAATAAGATCAAGCATGTGTCTTTCACGTAATGGATCATAGCGATTCACACCTTGCTTTTCTTTAATTTTACCGATTTCATCAACTACAGCTGCACGTTCGTTAATTAGACGAAGAATTTCTAAGTTTAATCCGTCAATTTGACTTCGTAAGCTTTCTAAATCTTTTTGGCTCATGCTTTCTTGCTCCTCTCCTCATGACAGACACTTCCAGAACTCTGAAATGTATGTTACATTTTTAGATAATAGCATTATTATAATCAATGTTGTTCAGAATGTCACGCATTTTTAATTTAGCGCTTCAACTCGCTAAATTATTTTTCAAGTATGACGCGAAAGGAAGCGATTACATTGAGTTCTAAATTATTTGCACTTGATATTGGTACACGCTCAGTGGTCGGGATCATCCTACAAGAAGAAAATGACCATTTTCATGTGGAAGATATTTTAGTGAAAGAGCATAAAGAACGTGCCATGGTAGATGGTCAAATACATAATGTCATGTATGTGGCAGATTTAATTAATGAAATAAAAAGCGAACTTCAAGAGAAACACGGTCCACTCACAAAGGTAAGTGTTGCTGCAGCAGGTCGATCTTTAAAAACTGAGCAAGCTAGCGTGACCATCAATATACGTAATCGGCCTATTTTTACTGAAGAAGATATTAGTCGCCTAGAACTTCAGGCTGTCCAACAAGCGCAGCAACAACTTTTGCAACAGAAAGAGGATACAAAAATTAGCCACTATTATTGTGTAGGCTATTCTGTTCTTTATTATCGTTTGGATGGCGAGGAAATAGGAAGCCTACTTGATCAACAAGGTGATGAGGCGCAAATTGAAGTGATTGCCACTTTCTTACCTCGGGTTGTAGTGGAGTCACTTATTGCAGCTCTTAAACGGGCTAATTTAGAGATGGAAGCATTAACACTAGAACCTATTGCTGCCATTAATGTGCTCATACCGCCAACGATGAGACGCTTAAACGTAGCACTTGTTGATATAGGGGCTGGAACATCTGATATAGCAATTACAGATAAAAGTACAGTTGTCGCCTATGGTATGGTCCCAACAGCTGGCGATGAAATAACAGAAGCTTTAAGCGACCATTACTTACTAGACTTTCCTATTGCCGAACAGGCTAAACGCCAGCTCCAAACAGCGGACGAGATATTGATTCAAGATATTCTAGGCTTTGATCAATCTTATCCAAAGGAAGAGGTATTATTAGCTATTGAACCAGCAGTGAAGCAGCTAGCTAAGTCCATCGGCGAAGAAATTTTACGCCTTAATAACCGTGTTGCTCCAAAAGCTGTAATGTTAGTTGGTGGTGGTAGCTTAACACCGAACCTAACAACTGAACTTGGCCATGTACTTGACCTACCAGCAAATCGAATAGCTGTTCGAGGTATTGATGCCATCCAAAACCTATCTAAGGAAGAACATATTAAAGCCTCACCAGAGTTAGTTACACCAATAGGGATTGCAATTGCTGCTAAAAAAATGCCTATTCAATACATGAGCCTAACCGTCAATAATCAAGTAGTTCGTCTTTTTGAATTAAAGGAAATGACTGTGGCAGATGCTTTTTTAGCAGCGAATATTCGTGCAAAACAATTGTACGGAAAGCCAGGTCATGGGTTATCTGTTAGCGTCAATGGACAGGACATTTTCATTCCAGGTGGTCATGGTCAACCAGCAGAAATACTTGTGAACGGACAACAGGCATCTACAAAAACATTGATTAAAACAGGCGATGCCATTCAACTAATCGAAGGGAAAGATGGGCTTCCAGCTACTGCAACAGTGAGGGAGCTTATTGATGATGCAGCGATAAAGACAATTACTATCCAAAATACTAAGTATGTGATTGAGCCCAAAATGACCCTCAATAATTCACCTGCATCACTTGATACTCAATTAAACGATCGTGATATAGTGTCTTTTGACATAGCTGAGACAATTGAAGATGTATTTAAAATCACAAATAATCAAGACTTTTTAAAGCAATTTGAATCCTACACAATTCAAGTTAACGGTCAGCCTTTATATTTACCGGAATTCTCCTCACAGCTTATGATTAATGGCAAATTAGCTAAATTGAGCTATGCTGTTCAAGATGGTGATATAATAAGCTTTCAACAACCAGCTTTACCAACTGTTCAACGTATAGCAGACCAAATGAATCTTTTGCTAGAGGATAAAATTATTATTCATTTCCAACAGGAAGTGTTAGAGCTTACTAAAACAGTACATGAAGCACTAGTCAATCAAAATGTCGTATCGCCACTGTCTACCGTGCCGAATGGAGCTACTATTGTTTTTAAAGAAAAGGATCGTAGTCATTGGATTTATCAAGATGTCTTCCGCTTCTCCAATTGGCAGCTACCAAATACCTTTAAGGGAAATTTCACGATTTTACGAAATGGTCAACCAGCGAGCTTTGATACAGAAATATTCGGTGGCGATCAATTAGAAATTTTATTAGAAGCCTCACCCATCACATAAAAAAGTGATACGTTACACTATTATATGTAACGTATCCCTTTTAACTATGCATTATGCACGTACTTCTTCATTTTTATCTTCATTTTGTTCGTTTGTTTCTTTCGCTTGTGTTTCCTGACCAGGAATAAAATCCTCTAATGGTTCTTCACCTTCAAAGGAAACCGTACCATCATCAAACACAGTAGGTGCTTTTGCCGTTTTTAGTGTTTTTACTTTCTCCACTAATTGTGTAGATTGTTCTTGAAGTTGTTTAGAAAGTTGAACCGTTTTATCTTTTGCAGTTGTCGAGAAGTCTGCACTCTTATCTTTTAACTGAACAGCTTGTACAGCAACATCACTACGTAAATCTTTTCCTGATTTTGGAGCTAACAGTAGACCTGCTGCTGCCCCTACAATACCTCCAACTAATGCGCCAATCACAAAATCTTTCATGTTTACACGCTCCTCTTCATAAATCGAGTCTTGTGGATGATAAAGCTGTGGCAATGAACTTTCAAGCTGTTGTTCCTTTACTTCGTTAAAATTTGGCTTTTGAGTTGTCATGCACAATTCCTCCCCATCATATTGTCAAATTTGTCTAGACTGGTTGTCCATCTACTTTCACAGATGCATCTACAACTTATGTCTAAGACTTTATTTTTATTCAGTCAGAATGGAATACTCACTGAATAATTATCATTTTTTACGACCCCATTTTCTTTTTGGCTTTTCTTCTATTTGAACCGTTTCAAATGCATAGGCATCTTCAGAAACCGTTTCTTGCTCAATGATTTTGCGTTTTTTCCATTTATCTGCAATTCCCATCGCAACATTACTCCATTGAACAACTTGTGCAATTTTTTCTTCATTTTGTTCTACACTTTTAGAAACAGAAGAAGTGATTTGCTGTACAGAATTATTTAAACCATTAACGGAATCACCAATACCTTTAACAGCTTGTACAACAGAATTTAATTGTTCCGATTTATGTTGAATATCCTCTGCTAAGCTATTTGTTTTCGTTAATAAGGACGTTGTTTCACGTGTGATACCTTCCATTTGTCCTTCAATTCCTGATAGTGTTCCTGCTAAGCTGTTTAAAATAGCCTTAAGCGAAAATAATGTCATGCCCACGCTTATACATAAAATTAAAAATCCGATTGCTGCAATAATAGCTGCAATATACAAAATCACTTCCATAAGTTAACCTCCTGCTAGTAAATTGTCTTTACTATTACTTTCCCTATCTTCGACAAAAAAAACGGAATTCCTGCTCAAATTTGAGAAAAAACAGCTTAACCCCTACGGACTAAGCTGTTTCATTGTTTTTAAGCACGTTTTCAAAAGCATCTTGGAACTTGTGAACATCACCAGCGCCCATAAATAAAAATACTGCGCCTTTATGTTTTGTTAATATATCAATTCCCTCAGTGGTAATCACTGCACTGCCTTCGATAAGTGACGCTAAATCATGAATAGAGAGAGCACCTTGCGTTTCTCTCGCAGAGCCAAATATATCACATAAATAGGCTGTATCTGCAAGGCTTAAACTATCCGCAAAATCTTGTAAAAAAGCTTGTGTACGTGTAAATGTATGTGGTTGGAAAATTGCAACTAGCTCACGATCTGGGAACTTTTGTCGTGCTGATTGAATTGTAGCACGAATTTCCGTAGGATGGTGTGCATAATCGTCTATTAGAACATTATCCCCTATATCCGTTTCAGTAAAACGTCTCTTTACACCTTTATAAGTGTGTAAGCGCTCCTGGATTATATCAGGTGAGATGCCTTCATATTCACATAGCGTAATCACCGCTAGTGTATTTAAAACAGCATGATCTCCAAATAATGGGATAAAGAAAGTGCTATAAAATTCATTACGTACAAAAACATCAAATTTTGTACCTTCAGTTGTTTTTTCAACATTACGAGCTTCGAAATCATTTTCTGCACCGAATCCATAATAAACGACTGGCACTTTTGCTTGAATACGCTGAAGCTGTTCATCGTCACCACATGCTATGATCGCTTTTTTCACTTGTAAAGCTAATGATTGAAATGCAGAATAAACATCTTCTATATTAGCGAAGTAGTCTGGATGATCGAAGTCGATATTAGTCATCACAGCATAATCAGGATTATATGCTAAGAAGTGACGACGGTATTCACATGCTTCCATAACAAAAAAATCAGCATTTTTTTGACCTGCACCAGTACCATCACCAATTAAATAAGATGTTGGCTTATAACCACCTACTACATGTGCCATTAAACCAGTTGTAGATGTTTTACCATGTGCACCAGTGATAGCAATCGAAATGTAGTTACCAATATATTCACCTAAAAATTTATGGTAACGGATGATTTCTACACCGATTTCTCTGGCACGCACTAATTCAGGATGATCGTCAGGAAAAGCATTACCTGCAATCACTGTCATGCCTTCTTTAATATTATCAGCATTAAATGTAAAAATTGGAATATTACGTTCACGTAACGGCTGCTCCGTGAAGAAATATTTATCGACATCTGAGCCCTGTACTTGTTCACCAGCATCAAATAAGATTTGTGCAAGCGAACTCATGCCAGAACCTTTAATGCCTGTGAAATGAAAAACTGTCATTAATTAAACCCCCCGGGAATTTCAATATCCCATCTATCATCTATTAGGTGTATCGTATTATTTTACGAATGGTTAGGTATTAATACCTTCACAAGTGTTAAAAAATACGTACTATTCAACACATCTTGTCTATTATAGCACTTTTTATGCATAAGGATAGATGTGTAACTTTTCTAAAAAAACTAATTTCGACGTAAATTAGATAATCTAGACGAAAACAATGCAATTCTTATTCAAACATAGTAATTAAATCTTCTTCAGTAATGTAACTTTCACGTGGCTTACTGCCTCTAGCCTCCGACACAAAGCCATGTGATTCTAACATATCAATTAAACGAGCCGCACGATTATAGCCAATATGATACTTTCGTTGAATCAATGAGGTTGATGCGCCACCTTGCTCGTAGACAAAACGACAAACATCTTCAAACAGATCATCCTGTTCTGCGGACACCTCAGTTTTCTTTAATAACTCCTCTTGATCGAAAATGTAATCAGGCTCTCCTTGCTCACGAACATGTTCAATAATCGCTTCAATTTCATCATCTGTGACAAATGTGCCCTGTAACCGCACTGGCGCAGACATACCATTACCTAAATATAGCATATCGCCTCGCCCAAGTAATCTTTCTGCTCCCTGCCCATCCAAAATTGTACGAGAATCAATTTGTGAGGAAACGGCAAAGGCAATACGTGTTGGAATATTAGATTTAATTAACCCTGTAATAACATCAACAGAAGGTCTTTGCGTTGCAACAATTAAATGAATACCACATGCACGTGCCTTTTGAGCAATTCTACAAATAGCCTCCTCTACATCAGCTGGAGACATCATCATTAAATCAGCTAACTCATCAATAACAATTAAAATATATGGAAGCTTTAGGCTATGCTCGTTATTTTTATCAGCTATTGCATTGTAACGTGTAATATCACGTGCACCTGCATGAGCAAATAGCTGATAACGACGCTCCATCTCCTCCACTGCCCATTTTAGCGCAGCGGTCGCTGCCTTCACATCAGTAATGACAGGGCTAACTAAATGTGGAATATGATTAAATGGTGCCAGCTCTACCATTTTCGGATCAATTAGCATAAGCTTTAACTCATGTGGTGCAGCTTTATATAATAAACTAACCAAAATGGAATTAATACAAACGGATTTACCAGAACCCGTTGCACCAGCAATTAAGCCATGAGGCATTTTACGTAAATCTAGTGTGACTGGCTTTCCTGTTAAATCTAGACCTAACGCTGCTTCTAACGGTGAATCGGATTCAACGAAGGATGGACTATTGGTTACCTCTGATAATCGAACGGCTCGAGATACACGGTTTGGAATCTCAATACCAATCGAACTTTTTCCAGGGATTGGTGCTTGAATACGAATATCTTTTGCTGCTAAGGCTAGCTTTAAATCATCTGCTAAGTTGCGGATTTTACTAACCTTTGTACCATGGCTCACCGTTATTTCAAATTGAGTAACAGCTGGACCCTGCATAATCGATTCTATTTGCGCTGAAACTTGGAAATATGAAAGTGCCTCAACCAATGTATCCCCCTGCTGCTCCATCCAATCCGTATCCTGTGTTTTTTCCTCTGGCGGCTCTAAATATTCATCCGTAGGCTTTTGATAAACGTGAACAGGCTTTGCAGGTTTTTCAGTTTCTTGTACTACTTCCACTTCAACCATTTGTGCTTCTGGTGTTTCTTCCACTGCTTCTACTTCTAATACATGTGCTTCTGGTGCTTCTTCTACTTCTAATACTAGAGCTTTTTCCTGCTTATCAACAGATTCTACTTGAGGATACTCTACAGTTTCTGAAATTACCTCAGTATCGGTAGTACACTCTGTTTCTGGTTCAAGCTCAGAAGTTGCAGAAATTTCATCCATAGCGGCTTTTTCAATAGCAGTGCTATCTTGCGTTAATCCGCTTACCATTGTCGTGACAGGAGCCATTGTAATGACAGCTACGTTGTCTTCAGAACGGTATTGAGGAGTACTTTGCGTTTCGCTCTTTGCATATGAGTGAGATGGCACATCGTCTTGCATTGACCTATTCTCTGTCATGAGCTGATTAACATCCTCTTCGAATTGCTTTTCAAATGTATGATGCTTCTCGATGGCTACAACGCTGTCTGAGGATGGTGCCTCTTTCTCTTCAAGCTCCACATCCACTTGCTCATTTTCCACTACTTTCTGAATACTTTCGTCAGTAATGGGTTTTACCATTTTCAATTGCTGCTGGATTCTCCATTTTTCTTTATCCGTTTTTAACATGAGTACATTAAAAGGAATACGGCTTTTTTCTTCCTTTGTCTCAATAGATTGGTTATCAACAAGCAATTGTTCGTCCTGCGAAGGCTGTACAACCGTTACCTCTCCTATATGGATTGTAGAATTTTCGATTTGAACTTGTTCAACAATCATTTCTTTGACATGAATTTCAGATTGGTCTGCCGATAGTTGTTGAACGGCTTGATCTTGCACATCTGTCTCTCTCACTTGATCTTCAAAAGACATGGCAAAAGATGATGTTTGAGGCACAGTTGCATTGGGTGATATACTTTCCTGCTCAGTGTTGGCCTCATCCACTACTTCATCGTCAAAACTTATTGGCTCAATTGCAGTAGGTAACTCCTTATGGTCAAACATTTCACGCTGCTCCGCTACAACGGTTTGATTTGTGTTAGCCGGCTCTTTTTCTTCTAGTATATTTTCATTAGCCTCATTTGTTGTCGTTTCTTTTAAAGCCTTCGTAACAGCTGGCATTTCGTCTACAGCTTTCGCCTCTTGCTTCTCGTAGTCTTCTTTTCTTTTATCTAATAATTCTTTAATTGGACTTGGTTTTGCAAATCCATAGACTGGTGAAGGCACATCTGTTGGCACAAAGCGTTTACGGTTCTCAGGCAAACTACTCTCTACTATTTTTTGTTCTTTCCACTGATTGTTTTCTTTCAGTGGTGTTACTGGAGCGGGTTTAACATTCACTGCCTCTTGCTGAGCATCTCGAAATACTAAGCCTGCCCTTGATCGTTTCTCCTGTTCTACAGGCTGACTTTTCATCGTTGTTTTTCTGCCCGTACGTTTTGAGCGATTAGCTAATAAATCTCGAATCCCAGAGACCTCTACATCGTAAACACGAGAATCAACTATATGATTGTTTAAATGCTTAGGCAACGATAAATCTCCAATTTCTCTATCATCCTCGTAATCAAACATTTCTTTTTGTGTCGTGTAGGATATTTCTCTCTCATTATCGTCAATCAATGGGAAACGGAAAGTCTTTTGCTTCGCCACCTGTTCTTCGTGATGGGTATGTAATTGTTCTTGCTCTTCTCCGTAATCCTCATAATATTCATATTCGTATTCTTCTTCTTCTTTATTTATAAATTTACTAATTTGTTTTTTAAACCAGTTCACTTCGTTTCACTCATTTCTCTTACACTTCATTTATAGCATTGTCTAGTTTCTTACAATCAATAGCTCAATGTCTACATCAAAAAGCATACCATAAAAATGGTCTTGAAACTTGCATTTAGAGGCTCATTCTCAACAAAAAAATCGTTATGCTACTAGCATATTAGTAACATAACGATTTAGGGCATTTCACCTTGATGGAAGGAATAATATCACGATAAGACTTTTAAATTTTAGGTAATTCTTTTTGACATCAAGGGATTTTTATTTAGTTGGTGCTTCAAAAGCACTACCAACAATAGCATCCTCAGGTAATACTAAAATTCCTTTTTCAGAAGGAGCGTTAGGAATAGCTAATTCACGCGCTGAACATAGCATGCCAAAAGACTCCACACCACGTAAATTACCTTCTTTAATAAGCATACCTGAAGGCATTACTGCGCCAATTTTCGCAACAACTACCTTTTGACCAGCTTCTACATTAGGAGCTCCACAAACAATTTGTAATGTCTCTTCTCCTACATTCACAGTACAGATACTTAATTTATCAGCATTAGGATGCTTGTCTTTTGTTTCCACATAACCAACAACAAATTTTGGAGAAAAATCAACATCCAGGTTGATATCAGCGCCATTTTTTTCGATTGCTGCTTCTAGTTGCTCTACTAATTCAGGTGTCACTTCCACTAAGCCTTTTGCGTCTGTTTGGACGTAGTGGCTTGCATTAAATAAGTTAAACGCTTTAATTTCACCTGTTTGCGCTTCTTTTAAAATAGCTATATCTCCAGCGCGCTCTACTACTGTTTTCACAATAGATTCCGTTGCCAGTTGAACTAGTAAGACATCTCCTACATGTTCTTTGTTGTAAAATACATTCATTGTTATTCTTGCTCCTTTTTCACTCTGTTTTTTGCTAAAATAAAGATTGGTTCTAGTTCCCCATCTTCATAAATAAAAGATAATGACGTGATCGGTACTGTACCGACAGCAAAGAAATGCATGGTCATCTGTGCTAATACATCATACCCTGTTTCATTGCGAATATCACCTATAATTAACACATCTTGGTGTGGCACTGACAATGTCATATCGCCTTCCACCTGTGCACGCATTTCTTTTAAAAAACTCTCATTTAAAATGCGGCTTGCATCATAGCCATCATTCACATTGATAAAGTAGAAAATATTACCTGCTACCTCATCTTTTTTATACGTAGTTGGTAATTGCTTCACTGAGAAACGTGCCATTTCCCGAATTTGCTCCACAGTTAATTGTAATGCTTCCAGCATGGATTCATCAATAAAACGGTAGGTTTTTCCTAAATCAAGCGCATAAAAAATGCGTGTTTCAGCTGTATGCTCTGTTGTAATAAATGCATGGCCTTCTTTTGAAGCTTGAGGATAAGAAGTGGCACGAATAACGGGATAAATATGTGTAGTCGTTTGAAAGCCCTGTTCTTTTTCTTGCTCCATTGCATTAAAAGTTTGCTCAATTGTATATACAACTTCCTTAATCGCCGCTTCTTGTTTATCGTTATATTTTGCTAAAATCCCAGGTAAAGAAAGCTCCATCCCTTTGTCAATCGTCTTATGATTCAATCGTAATTTATCGTACTTTTTATCAAAATGAAATTCATATTTTTCTTCATTTAATTGTTCTTTTAACAGCTCTACCAGTTGTTCTGACTTCAATTGCTTCATCCTTTTCACATCCTATATTCAAAATGAAACGGCTCACATGTTTGTGAACCGTCTGTTCAATCTAATTTATTTACTTCATCTTAACTGAATGAACAATTTTCGTCATCTCACGCAAATTATTTTCAATATGTTTCGCTTGAGAAATCGTTGTCATCTTCACGCCACCACTACTAACGATGAGCTCCATCTCATTTTCATCATCGGTTTTTAGGACTGCTGTAAAGCCAAAACGACCGGCCTTATCATAAGTCGACTCTTCAATAATTTTGTCAGTTTCATTTTCTTTTAAAAGATTGTAATAAAGTTTACTATCTTGTGCTTCACGATTATTTATAAAAAGAATATAGCTTTCTTTTCCTTTTGAAATCACAATATTATACTCATCTGAACTGTCTTCAACTTTAAAGTTTGAGGGTAAATATAATTTAATATCTCCAATTTTCTCCGTATGTTCTTCTGGCTCTTCGGCAAAAACCGTCTCCGTTATTTGAAGCCCATTAGCAATTTGCTCATCGATCGACTGATTGCAACCAGCAAGCACCAGAAGTAAAAGCATCAGGCCAATAGTTCTTAGCCATTTAACCGACATGTCTCTCTTCCTTTCACTACGAACTTTTTTCTATTTTAAAAAAATTATTTAGAAGATGCAACCTTACAACACGCTGTTCACTAATCCCAATTAACTATTTTTGTGAAAATGTGAACAAATATTGTCCAACCAAAAGTGATACAATATGCTCAAACATCATTTGTCTACTCACTAAACCTTGCGTAAAAATACCTACAGCTCCCGCACCCTGTCGAATATCTCGACGTTTTGTATATTGCTCCATTATGGGTCCTAGTTCTCCCCCAGCTTTTATTTCCTGGGCAATTTCTTTTGGTAATATAATTTGTGCACCTGCGGCTGTGAAAACTGTCCCATCTGCAACTGCTAATGCTCCCCAGTTACAAACATACATATCATCGTCGATTTCCGTTACGCCACCTTCTAAGCCAAATGCTAATTGCGCGCCTGATGTTACCATGGCATTTTTAGCACGATTCATTGCACCTAATCTCGTTTCTTCATTACTTATCGGTTGTTCTGATACTTCGGAAGCAGCTTTTACATGTGTAAAAATGGCATCCTCAAAATATTTTCGAGCAATCACTTCAACTGCTTCAGTTTTCGCTTTATTAGTTGTTCCAATGGCTATATTCATGTAATCCCCACTTTCTTTCCATAGAAAAAGATGCCCTAAAAGGCATCTTTCTAACTTCTTATACATTAGCGCGAATTGTCTCTAATGTCGAACGATCTGCTTTTTTCACTAATTCAACAATTAATGCTTTTGCAGCTGCGTAGTCATCAATATGAATAATAGACGCTGATGTATGAATATAACGTGAACAAACTCCTATAACTGCACTTGGAATACCATCATTTGCTGTATGCACTCTACCTGCGTCTGTTCCTCCCTGTGATACGAAATACTGGTAAGGAATATGGTTAGATTCAGCCGTATCTAAAATAAATTCACGCATACCACGATGTGTGACCATCGTGCGGTCTAAAATACGAAGTAATGTACCTTTGCCAAGTTGTCCAAATTGATTTTTCTCTCCAGACATATCATTAGCTGGAGAAGCATCTAAAGCGAAGAATAAATCTGGTTTAATCATATTTGCTGATACTTGAGCACCACGTAATCCAACTTCCTCCATGACGTTTGCGCCTGAATATAGATGCGATCCTAGTTTTTCATTTTGTACTTCTTTCATTAACTCAATCGCTAGACCACAGCCGTAGCGATTATCCCAAGCTTTAGCCATAATTTTTTTCGGATTCGCCATTGGTGTAAATGGACAAATTGGAATGATGGATTGTCCTGGACGAACACCCATATTCATTGCATCTTCCTTGTTGTCAGCACCAACATCGATTAGCATATTTTTTATATCCATTGGCTTAGCACGTTCTGCATCTGTTAAAAGATGTGGTGGTATGGAAGACACAACACCAGGAATTGCACCATTCTTCGTATATACTTCTACACGTTGTGCAAGCATAACCTGATTCCACCAGCCACCTAGTGTTTGGAAACGAATCATGCCATTATCTGTAATAGAAGTAACCATAAATGCTACTTCATCCATATGTCCAGCAACCAATATTTTTGGTGCGTCTGCAACATCACTGTGCTTGACACCAAAGATGCCCCCTAAATTGTCTTGAACGATTTCATCCGAGTACTTTTCTAACTCAGTGCGCATGAACTTACGAACAGCATGTTCATTACCCGGAGCGCCTGGTAACTCTGTTAAAGTTTTAAATAATTGTAATGTTTCCTCATTCATGATGACTCTCTCTCCCCACGAAGTAGAATATTCTTCCTTGCCTATTGTATCACATTTATTTCCGAATTCGAAATATTGATACATTTCCTAAAACAGCTAATGTGTGAACGTGCATTCACTCTATAGGCTATGCTAAAATAAGCTTATAGAAAAAGGAGGAAAGATGTATGAAATTACGTGATTTTTTAATTGGTGTTGCAACTGGCTTAGCTGCCGCAGTCATTATTAAAGAAGCTAGTGAAAAAGTTTCTCCGTTCGTACCTGCAGGACAAGTACTTGAAAACATAAAAAGAGAATTTAAAAAGGATGCGCCGATTGACGGTTCTTGGATTTTTATGAAAACAGAAGATTTCACAAACGGTATTATGACAATCCCAGTATACCGCGGAGGAATCTCTCGTATGCATGAAGGCGAAATGCAAACTTTCGAATTTGCTGCTGATGCACGCTCAGGTGTTGTAGTGGAATTAACTGAAGTTTAAACTTAATCCTTTGCACAATATAAGAAGCCATCTCATTGAATTGAGATGGCTTCCTTATTTTACTCGGATAAACCTTTATTATTAAAGTATTTTTTATACTTACGATAATAATTTAAGTTATTAAGCGTTAATTTCACCCAACGCTTAGTATTCATGTCCTTATTAAAGTAAAGGGAATTTGTATACTTGCCTTCACTAATTAGCTTCTTCGCTTCAAGTTTAAGCTTTTCGTTTGAAGCATATTTAAACAGCACACCCTTAGGAATAATCATCCACAAATGTTTGTCCTGCACATATGTGACATCTTGCTCGATATTTAACATATGATCATCGGCAACATACTTCATTAAATTATGACCACTTGCTGTTACATAGTAGCTAGAGCGACCATTTCGTAAATTAATTTCAAATAGTTTATATTGCTTGTCTCGGATATCATATTTCATATCGAAATTCGCAAAGCCCGTATAGCCTATATCTTCTAAGAAGAAACGTACTTGATCCATTAATTCTTTATCGTAGGTAGTTACAATGGCAGCATAGCTTCCGATACCTTCAGGAGAATGTTCTTCTAGAATAGGATTTCCTAAACACATTAGCTTGACTTTCCCGTCTTTCCCTACATAGGCATTTAACACACGCATATAAGAGTCATCACCAGGTATAAATTCTTGAATAATCATTGTATCCTGGTAAGTTGAGCTATAAATAGCTTTTAATATAGCCGTTTTTTCCGCTTCATCATACGCGACAAATACTTTTTTCTTACCCGGGAATTTACAAGCCCAATATTCCACAGAGTTTGATGCCTTTAAAATAATGGGATAAGAAAATGGTGGTGTAAAGTTTTCATAATTGTCAGCTGTTACTGTCGTAGTCCCCGGATACTTAAAATCATATCGATCACACATCTTATAGAAATTTTCTTTTAACAAAATTTCATCCATCAATGATTCATCGATGTAAGGAACTGTAAAATGTTCTTGCAATACTGGCTTATTTTTAATAATAAGCTTGGCATAATCGTCTCCACACGCTAAAAGTAATAGTTTTTTATCAGCATATTTTTTTGCGACTTCTGCAAGTGCAGGAGCAAAAACTTCCTGTTCATTTAAACGGTCTATTTCTTGAAATTGTAGAATATGACTATCTTGTGTGGCAGTTAAATGAGAACGTCCTAAAACAAGTGGTTTAATACCATATGCTTCATAAAACGAACGTGCCATACCATATGCATTCATATCTGATCCTAGTAAAACTGGTAAAAATGGTTGTTCAGTTGCCATGTTTATTTCAACTCTCTTTTGTATTTTTGTATCGTGTTAAGTGTATCATATTTTCTATCGTGGTCACGAACAAAAAAGCGAGGCATTGACATTTTATATGTCAAATACCTCTACTTTCCTTACTCTATTAAAATGTAATAACAGCTTGTCTACTACGCTCTAACTTATCCACTATTTCTTTGCCTGTTTCATCCCATTTAATCATACGGTAGTAAGCATCATGATAGAAAATAAAGCCATAATTATTTGCAAGCGCTTCTTTCATAAGTCGCTCTTTTGCAAATACACTTGTCATTGGATAATCGTCATAGGCTAAAACCCATAGAGGATTTTGGTGAGCATGTGTTGGCATAATATCAGCCATATGCAATAATACCTCGCCGTTTTGTGTTAGCTTAATAACGGCATGTCCCTCACTATGACCACCTGTATGAATCATTTCAATCCCAGGTGTTACTTCTAATGAACCTTCATAGGTTTCAACCAAGTGCTGTACTGGCTCCCAATTTTCTTTCCAATACGTATTTTTAGAGCGAATATTCGGGTTTCGCATTTCATCCCACTCAATTTTCGTCACAAAAATTTTGGCATTCGGAAAAGTTGGGACAAGGACATCTCCTTCCCACTGCGTTAAACCACCCGCATGATCAAAATGTAAATGGGTCATTAACACTACATCAATATCAGCGGTCGTTAACCCTAGCTCCTGCAAGCTATCCGCTAACGAGGATTCTTCTGTCACCCCGAAATTTCGCAACTGTTTTTCATTTAATTTTTTAAAGCCAACTCCTGTATCAATCAGGTAGTTTTTACCTTCATACTGGATGAGGATAGGCTCTGTTGGTAATTCAATTTGGTTTTTTTCATTGACTGGATATTTGCGAGACCAAAGTGGCTTTGGTACAACACCAAACATCGCACCACCATCAAGGCACGTAACACCCCCGTTAAGCCATGATAATGACATATTGTGAAACTGTAACTGATCCATCCATACTCCCCCTACAATTTAGTAATAAATTGCGATTCTAATCGATAAATCGGCTGCCCTTTCGCAGAAAACTTCTCTTCATATTCAGTCATCACGTTATCCTCTGGCATATTAGCATGTAAGTCGAGAGATACATACTTTAATAACATACCATATTCGGACATACTGATTAATGAATACTCGAACAGACCACGGTTATCCGTTTTAAAATGGATTTCCCCATTATCCACCAAAATCGACTCATATAATTTCAAAAAATCCCCATGCGTTAAACGTCTTTTAGCATGACGTGTTTTTGGCCAAGGATCTGAGAAATTCAGGTATACGCGTGATACATCGTTTTTATCAAAAAATTTATTTAAATCTGCGCCATTTACTTTTAGTAAGCGTAAATTCGCTGGAGATTTTGCCTCTAGCACTTTCTCTAATGCACAAACAATCACACTATCATAAAGCTCGATGCCAATATAGTTGATATTTGGATTTTGCAAAGCCATTCCTGTTACAAATTGACCTTTTCCAGAACCCACCTCGATATGGATTGGATTGTCGTTTCCGAAAACAGCTTGCCAGTTTCCTTTAAAGTCTTCAGGATTTGGAATAATCACCTCTGGATGATTTGTTATCATTTCCTCCGCCCAAGGCTTATTTCTTAATCTCAATGTTGTTCCTCATTTCTTTCTTATGAAATTATTGATTTTTTTATAGTATAACGTATTCCCCTATAATTCGCATGAAATTATTGTACGATGATATTTTAGCAATATTTGTCAATCACCTGCCATGCGTTTTGTTGCACAGTACAGCGAATAGTAGTTTCCTCGTTAACAACTCCGATATAATTGCCGTCCGTGTGACAATCAACCTGATCATCTCCAACGATAATATCAAAGTGTTGACCTTGTAAAAAAGTAATTTCCTTAAATTTTGTATGCTTTTCGAAAAACACAGTGACAAAAACAAGTAATAATTTAATACGTGAAATCCCATGGACAATTGTAATATCTACTAGGCCATCATCTGCTCTCGCAGCAGGGGTTATTTTCATACCTCCGCCAAAGTAAGGCTGATTACTCATTGCCACAAACCATGCCTGCTGGAATTGCCATTCCTGCTCATCTGCACGTACTATTACATCAAAACGATGAAAGCGGAATAATCCTCTTATAACAGCAACAGCATAAGAAAGTTTACCAAGTCCTATTTTATTGAGGAATAGCTTAAGTCGAGATGTATTGATTAATTTTGTAACATGAGCATCAAAGCCTATGCCTGCATTATTAACGAAGATTTCTTTTTGCTTATTTCCTAGGTGAATTATCCCTACATCCTTTATCGTACTTGCCTTTGCAGACTTAACATAATGCTCAATTTGGCTAGAATTATGAAAGACAGGGAAAAAACGTGCAAAATCATTGCCAGAACCAGCACGAACAACACCTATTACTATGTTTTTATTATGTACAACACCACTTACCACTTCATGGATTGTGCCATCACCACCTACTATGACAAGTAGCATAGGATCTCGCTGTTGCTGTGCCCATTTTTTGGCTATTTCTTGTCCATGTCCTTCGTACTCTGTAAAAGCCACTTGGTAGGTGATGGTTAGTTGCTGTTGAAGCCGTAGCCATACCTTTCTCCCTTTGCCATTTCCCGCGGACTCGTTGACAATAATTAAAATCTGCATACATCAATCCTCTGATGCTTGAGGTGCTTGCTGCCAAATATCTCGATTAAAGGAGGTCGTTTGGACAGTATTTAGAATCGTTTGTGCAGCTCTTATTTGCATATGTTTCATAGGTGATGAAACTTTTCTTAATTGTTCAATCCATTCCCCGTAATTTCGACGATCTACAAAGCGAACGCCAAATGGTGAACCAGGATAATCAAAATAACCATTACGAGTTAAAACAACCTTACGGATAGGCATATCAATATTATCTTGCTTAAATAACTGAGATAGTACTGACTCCATTCGTCCTAAATTAATGGTTGGATTTAGAACTTTAGAATCTTTCGTCCCTACTTTTTTGATCCAGAAGCGGTCACTGCCACCAACATAAACAGCTTGATTTTCAGCTTCTAACACCGTAATACAAATACATTCTGTTGGCGACATAAGTACTACATCTAGCTCAATAGGAGCTTTTCTTATTTGTAGAATCGGATAATAAAACAACAAGTAGTTATCTGGTAAAGTTTGCAATAACGTACGTAGTAAAGAGTCACGCATGAAACGAGGATCTACATATGATTTTTCACGTAATGTAGAGCTCGCCCATTTCATTTGAAAATGGAAAAACTGGTCAATAAACATTCGTTTCAGTTCATGAACAGATTGTGGTGCATACACAATTTTAGGTTCAAAAATGAGCGTCGTTTCTTCTTCTGGAATGGCATCTTCATCACTGACAAGCTCATCTGATATTTCTATCTGTTCAACATCTTCTGTTGTATCTTTTGGACGACCAGCAAAGATTTTTTTAAAGAGGGAAAATCTTTCCTTTTCCTCAAAAGCCTCCGTTTCAGCCTCATTGTCAATATGTTGCCACTCGCTAATATCCTCTCCCAATTCCCACTGACGCTTAATGCGCTCCCATTGGCTTTTCTTTAAGCGCACAAATTGTGTTGGATATCTCGCTAAATCAATTTGATAGCGTGAAATATAATCTTGTATCTTCACTAATTGTGCCATGTAAATGTCACTCCATTCTTACTCACCATATCTTTAGTTCTTTTCTACCTTGATTCAGAATTGTTTCTATTATTCTAAGTGGTATTTGTTTTCTATTTTTCAAACGCCCACTAAATCAAGGTTGTCGGTAATTCCCCACGATGCAGGTATAATAGCTTTCGATTACTTTTAATTGAAAAGAAGCAATTGTATACATTACATCGACACATGTTCTACGAAATTCAAACGGAAAATTATTCTTTACTATCCTTTTTATTTTACATGACGATACCCAACATTACATCCATAAAAAAAGAACTACCCTTATCGATAGTTCTCTTAAACGTTTTATTTTATTATTCATTTACAGAAATCGGTAATTTCGCCTCAAATGCTTGCTGTAGTTGACGAGTCCACTCACCTGGAACTCCCGCACCAATCTGGTTGCCATCAACATCAATAACAGGTGTAACTTCAGAAGATACGGAGGATACAATGATTTCATCCATAGTTAATAAATCTGCCTTTGTCATCGGTTCTTCAATAACAGGTAAATTAATTTCCTCTGCACATTTTAAAATCACTTGGCGTGTAATTCCATTTAAAATAAAGTTATTTGCTGGATGTGTATAAAGCTTACCATCTTTAATACCATAAACATTGGCTGATGAGCATTCTGTGACAATATCACCACGGTGTAAAATCGCTTCATAGCAGCCCTTTTCAGCAGCCTCTTGTTTCGCTAATACTGCCCCTAGTAAGTTAAGAGATTTGATATCGCAACGTAACCAACGAATATCCTCTACAAAAGTGGCCTTTACCCCTTTTTCAAAGTTTTCATATGCACGCTCACCCGCTTTAACATTTCCAGTTAAAACAGCTGGAACACTTGCATCTGGGAACACATGATTACGTGAGTTTGCACCACGAGTGATCTGGAAATATACATGTCCTGTATCTAGATTATTTTTTTCAATTAGCTCATGTAGTAATTTGTGTAAAACGTCTTTTGTATAAGGAATAACAAGACGAATTTTTTCGGCGCTCGCATAGAAACGATCAATATGTTCTTGTGCTGTAAACATGTTTCCGTTATAAACTTTAATTACTTCATAAATTCCATCACCGAACTGATAGCCTCTGTCTTCTGGCGATACTGCAATCGATCCTTCTTCAACAATTTGATCATTCCATAATGAATATGCCATATTTCATTCATCCTTTTCGTCTTTGAGTTATTTTTTTCCTGCAAGTTCAACAATCGCTTCAGCATATATTGCCGCTGCTTTAACAAGGTTTTCAACCACAACAAACTCATCCGCACGATGCGCTACATCTGGCTCTCCTGGGAATAACATCCCGAATGCTACTCCTTTTTTCATCACACGTGCATATGTCCCACCACCTGTTGATAATAGAGGTGTTTCTGTATCACCTGTTTGACGTCTATAAATAGAAGCCAATGTTTGAATAAATGGATCATCTTCGCTAACATAATGTGGCTTTGAGTCGTCCTGAATATCTAGAGAAAACCCTTTTTCAACAGTTAAGAGTTGTGCAGTTGTTATTTTTTCATCAAATGGATAAGACACAGAATAGCGCATACTGATTACTAAACTGCCACCTTTATTGACATCATAGCTTACGATTCCTGGATTTAATGTTGTCTGACCCGACATTGCATCCTCAAATTGTAAATCAAGCTGATGCCCATAATGATCCTGATAAAAAACATCTGCGATAAAGTCGACAAATTGTTTACTTGCTTCTGTCGTCAATTCTTGCTGTAGAAATGTTGCAAGATAAACAGCTGCATTGACACCTTTTTCTGGCTCCATTGCATGTGCTGCTTTACCTTTGATAGTTATTATATAGCGAGAGTCCTCCATTAATAAAGAGCCTTCTAGCTGATTTTTGCTTAAAAATGTTTGAAAATTCTGTTCGAGTCGTGCTGAGACGTGCTGAAGTGTAGCTTTAGCAAAATCAGGTACCATATTTGGGCGCTTTCCAGCATTAAATAGTAGTAGCTGTTCTTTCATTGCATCACCCATTTTATTTTGAGAGAACACAAGCTCAGCAATGCCTTTTTCAGCATTAATGAGCGGGAAATCCGCATCTGGTGCAAAACCAATTGTCGGCATTTCCTCCTTTTTGAAATAGTGGTCGACACAGCGGAATCCTGTTTCTTCATCCGTACCAATAATCATTCGTACTCTTTTTTCTAAAGGAATACCTGCATCTTTCACAAGTTTCATGGCCATCCATGCCGCAATAGTAGGGCCTTTATCGTCAATCGCACCACGAGCATATAATTTACCATCTGCTACTGTGCCACTGAATGGAGGGTATGTCCAATCGGCTTCATCTCCGATCGGGACAACATCCACATGACATAATATACCTAATAGTTCCTCTCCTGTACCCATTTCAATATGTCCAGCATAATTATCAACATTTTTCGTTTGCAAACCTTCATTCTGACCTTTTGCTAGTAACCATTCAAGTGCTTGAAGTGGACCATCTCCAAAAGGTACTTCAGTAGTTATTGTATTCTCGTCGAGAATACTATTAATTCGCACAAGCTCCTGTAAATCTTGTATTAATTCATCTTGCCTTTCTTTTGCAGCCTGTAACCAATCCATACCATGTTCCTCCTTCAACGTATTAACATTATTCTACACCTTACAACATATATGACAATCAGCTTTCTGACAACTATTTTCAGTAACTTCTACTTACACTACCACATATAGCATGTTTTTCACGTATTCCCACAAAATACAGTATAAATTTTATGTTTAAAATGTAAATTTCTCTTGCATTCACTAGAAAATTAAGTAGTTTTTCTATATAATAAAGTTATCAGAATTATTGTTCTGAATATAAAATTAGAAAAGGGGATGTCTAAGGCAGCTACTTATTAGCCTAAGTGCACTCCGCACATATTGTCGTCCGCTAGTCTTTGCCAAGAGAATTAAGATGAAGGAGTGGTTCATTTAATGAAACCAACTACTGATCGAATGCTTAATCGTATTAAAGACGTGTACATGTTTATTTTAGACAAAGGAACCGTGTCTACACAGGATTTAGTCGAAGAGTTTAGTATCACTCCTCGCACCGTTCAAAGAGATTTGAACGTGTTAGCCTTTAACGATTTGGTGATGAGTCCAAGTCGAGGCAAATGGACAACGACGAAGAAAAAAGTAAAATTGACGTCTTAGTTTTACGTTTTGTACGTAAAGCATTTGTTTGGAAAAGAATGGCCTTTCGTCGGGGTCATTCTTTTTTGTCTTTAAAAGGTTAATAGATTTTTGTGAGTTGTTGAAGAGTGGAATTATTGGTTAAAGAATCTTATTTTCAATCCATTCGATTAGTTGTTTGAATTAGACACTTCACTTTATTATCTTTATAAAATGTTACCCACGTTCTTCATCAAAAGTATTTTGACTATTTACAGTTGCTTAACAATCCGTTAAACTCGAAACATTCTAAATGTTGAGAGGAGGATTTTAAATGAAATTTTCTACGTTGTTTCATCCATTAGTTTGGATTATTTTAGGTGGAACAATTTTCACTCGTATTGCAAGCTTTATGGCAATGCCCTTTTTAGCTATTTATCTACATAATGAAATTGAAGCCTCCCCTTTACAAATCGGGTTAACGATTGGTATTGCCCCGCTTATTTCCACTGTCGGTGGTTTTTTTGGTGGTTATTTAACAGACCGCTTCGGTAGAAAAAGTGTTATTCTCCTAACAATCGTCGTTTGGAGTCTTGTATTCTTTGGCTTCGCAACCGTTCATGCTGTTTGGCTTTTTGTACTATTCAATGCTTTGAATGGTCTTTGCCGTTCATTTTTTGAACCATCCACACAAGCATTAATGATTGATTTTACACCTGCTGATAAACGAAAAAGATTATTTTCATTACGTTACACAGCCATTAATATTGCCGCTGTCATTGGACCAATCATCGGTGTATACATTTCACAGCTGTCCAGTCCAAGCATCCCTTTTATGCTGACAGGTATTATGTATATTATTTACGCTGTTTTTTTATTTTTCGTGTTAAATCGTTATCAAATGCAGCAACCAAAAGCTGTCGCTCAAACAAAAATTCTAAGTACATTCACAATCCTTTTAACAAATCGTGTCCTACTTAGCTTTATTTTTGGTGCGATCTTAATCAATATTGGATACTCCCAATTTGATTCTACATTACCGCAAATCATTGAACTAAAAATAGACGATGGTGCGAAGCTTTATTCTCTATTAATCTCACTCAATGCGGCAGTCGTCTTATTATTACAATTACCGATTAGTATTGTGTCAGAGCGTTTTTCATCATCCTCAACATTGTTAGTGGGAATCCTGTTCTTTGCACTTGGACTCTTTTTGTTCGGTTTCTCCAATAACTATACGCTTTATATTATCGCTATGATTATTTTTACCATTGGTGAAATATTTGCCTTCCCAACGATGAATGTCATGATTGATGAAATTGCGCCTGATACCCAAAAAGCTACTTATCTTGGCGCAGCACAATTTAAAAATTTAGGAGGCTTCATTGGTCCAATCATAGGTGGTTGGCTATTAACTCATTATATGAATGCTATGTTTGCTGTCATCGCCATTCTTGTATTATGTAGCTGTATCTTTTACAGATCAAAAACAACAACCCATTAACCTTTCGGTATAGCGACATTTGCTGAATTAAAACAAACGCTCCATTTCTTAAAAATAACCAATCTGGCTATCAATGAGAATGGAGCGTTTTTTTAAATTTTATAATGGTTGTCCGCAGCGACTTCTTGATAACTAGAATATTGATCTTTACCAGCATTTTTAGATTGATAGAGCGCCTTATCTGCCCTTTCAAATAAGCTCATTTCTGTATCTTCAGCAAAATAAAGGGAACCCCCCATACTCACAGATAAGACAGACCATTTTTCACTTGTCCGTCCCTCATATTGAACGGTTCTTATTTGAGTCAAAATACTCTCTGCAATTTGCTGCATATGTTGTTCTGTTGTATCGTACAAGACAATGGCAAATTCATCTCCACCGAATCTCACAACAAAACCGTTGTTTTTCACTACACGCTTTAAAATCAAGGCTGTTTCAATCAGGATATGATCCCCTTCTACATGCCCATATTGATCATTCACTTGCTTAAAATTATCTAAATCGATTAACAATAAACCTGGCACATTCATTTTTCTTTTTCTTAATAAATTGTCAATCTTCCGTATATAAGTAGCACGATTATAAACACCTGTTAACGGATCAAAGGTCGCCAAGTGGATTGTTTTAGATAAAATTTTATTAATAACTAATAACATAATAAAGGAAGTTAGTAAAGCAATGGTTAGTAAAATCCAAAATTGTTGTGTATTTTTTTGGAGTGCTTCAATTTTAGTAAAATTGACAAATTTTACATAAACCACTCTTTTTGAGGACTCTCCTCTCACTGTCTCTGCTTCATAAGGCAAAAAAAGATGTGTTTCTATATAACTATGATCTAAGGTTTGATATTCAACTGGCTCCATTTTTTTCTTGGCTAGCTCAAAATATTTTTGAAATTGTTCGGAATGATCTTGCACGTTGTTCCGCTTTGTTCTTGAATTATCAAAGAAAACTCCACCAGCGTTAATAGTTTGCACTTCTACTAAATCTTTATATTTAGCAATTAAGTAATCGGCGGTTTTCTCAAAATTAAAGGTTTGAAAGACCGGATCATTCAATAAATCGATACCTAGCTCCAGCAAATATTTTTTATCATGTTTTGCTAAATAGCCAAATTTTCGGTATTCCCCTGTCGTCGTTGAAATATCAATTCCATCTGAATAAAACTCACCGCTAGCGCGTCGCTCATCCAATAAAGCAGAGAAACGTTGACAGCAACGCGAAAAATCCAAGCCAATATCTTTTGCAAATGTCGAGTAAGTGACTTTGTTGGATTGATCTACTATGTAAATATCCATCCCATGTTTATTTTTCATTTCTTGTAAATCCCAAGTAGCAATATTAGGGTTTTCACGGTAATAATTTTTTAAATTTCTAAGTTCCTGCTCCATTTTCTCCGACATATTTTTATCAAAATAGAAATGAGCATTATCAATTGTTTGCATATCTGTCAGAATATGATTTTCAATTAACACTTTATTCATGGCTACTTGCTTTTCTATATCCGCCACTAGTATTTGTCTGTTTACATATGAAATGACAGCTACGAGTATAACTGCAAAAGCTATTAAAGATAGTAATAATTTAATACGCAGGTTCTTCATTTTTTTGTCCTCTACTTATTTACACTATCATATTTTGGAAACATTTAGAGAAATGATAAGTTCCATGACTATATCACCATAACTCATTTCATATTATACAGTTACTGTTCTTATACTGTATATAAAAATCCCCGATGCTATATTAGCATCGAGGAATTGGTTAATGATTGTTTTGTAAGCTCTCAAGCTCTTCTGATGTCAACTCGCGATATTCACCTAACGCTAGGTTATCATCTAATTTTAGATTCCCCATGGATAAACGCTTTAAGTACGTTACTCGTTTACCTACCGTCTCGAACATTCGCTTTACTTGATGAAATTTGCCTTCCTGTATCGTTAGCTCAATTTCTGATTGCTGCGCAGATTTTAAGATTACAAGCTTTCCTGGCTTTGTTATATAGCCATCATCTAATTCCACTCCATGAGCAAACTTCTCTGCATCCTCTTCCGTCACTACGCCATCAATCTGTGCGTAATAAACTTTTGGTACGTGTTTTTTCGGAGACAATAAGTTATGAGCTAAGATACCATCATTTGTTAATAACAGCAAACCCTCCGTATCTTTATCTAAACGGCCTACTGGGAATGGCTGAAAATGCTGGTGTAATGGTTCTAATAAATCAATAACTGTTTCATCTCTTAAATCTTCTGTGGCAGAAATAACACCAGGTGGTTTATTCATCATAAAATAGACAAACTCTGTGTACACGACGCGTTCTCCAAACACCGACACATTCTGCTGTTCAGGGTCTACGTGTAATGCTGCATCTTTCACATAAGCACCATCCACTGTGACAGCTTTTTGCTTTAATAGCTGCTTCACTTCCTTACGTGAACCGTACCCCATATTTGCTAGTAATTTATCTAAACGCATTGTACCACTCCTATTTTATACCCAGTTTACTCGTAATACGAGTCAATCGTTCACCCAATAGCTTTTGTGCTAAACCTAAACGGAGTGATAAAAAGCCATAGACAGCTGCACCGACTCCGGCACAAACAATAGAAAATAGTAATGCTGAGAATTTACTATCAACTGGCCCCATTAATAATTCCAATAATTTATGCACAATCAATACGCTAATGGCCATTGCCATTGTTAATAAAGCAATTAACATAACACGACGAACAACCATTTCTGATCGATAATTTAATGTTTTTCGTAACACAAGGATATTGATAATAATTGATACGCTATAACCAATAGCCGTTGCTACAATAGCACCATCTGCCTCCAGCCAGCGGATTAATGGGATATTTAATGCAAGCTTGACGAAAATCCCTGATAATAAGCTGAAAACAATCCACTTTTGAAAATCGATCCCTTGTAACAAGGCAGCAGTTACTTGGAATAAAGCAAATAAAATGGCAACCGGTGCATAATGAGCTAAAATGGTTGCACCCATTTCACTTTCCGAATAAAGCATAAAGTAAATTTCATTTGCTAATAGAGAAATCCCTACCACTGCTGGCAATGTAATAAAAATTAAAATTTGATAGGTTTTATCCATTGCATGACGTAGTGATAAATACTCGCCCTGAGTGTAATACTTAGTAATGGTCGGGACAAGCGCCATGGAAAACCCTGTTGCTAGCATAACGGGAATGATTACAACCTTATGTGTCATAAAGTTGATCATTGATAAATACGTATCAGTCACCTCAGCTAAACCAATCGATGTCATCGCTCCATTAAACGTGAGCATGTCGACTAATTGGAATAAAGGATTGGCTACCCCAACAAACACCATTGGTATGGAGTAGGTAATGACCTCTTTGTAAATATTAGACATAGGCAGCTGTGTGGACGTTACACTTTGACTACGTAGTAGATTGAATTCTGGCTGATACTTTTTCCAGTAATAATACAAAACACCTAATCCACCAATTGCTCCAATAAAGGCAGCAAATACAGCAAAGGAAATCGCTGTCTCTGGTTTACCTTTGAACACAATGACTACTAGGAAGGAACCACCCAGTAACACAACAATTCGCACAATTTGTTCTACTAATTGTGAAACTGCAGTAGGCTCCATTTTGTCATAGCCTTGGAAAAAGCCACGCCATAGACTCATAAATGGGACTACAATTAAAGCAAAGCTGACCCAACGTATGACTGAAGCAATTTGTTCGACTGTAAAGACCTGTTCCTCACTCTTAATGACCAGCCCTGCTATTGGCGTTGCAAGAAGAAAGAGTGCAATAAATGCCGCGAAGCCTGTCACCATCATAATGAGGATGCCCGATTTCATTAGCTTGCGACCTGATTGATAATCTCCCATTGCATTATACTTGGAAACGAACTTAGAAACCGCGATTGGCGCACCTGAAATGGCTATTGCCAACATGATAGAATAAGGGATATATGCATATTGATAAAGTGCGATGTTCTTCTCACCCACAATTGCATAAAACGGAAAAATATAAATTAATCCGAGGACCTTCGATAAAAACATCCCCATTGTTAATATCGCAGTACCTTTCATTAAATTGGACATCATACCCATCCATTCATTGTAAAATCAATATTAATATCGTAACACTTTAAAGGCTCTTATAAAACATTTTCCATACTCAAACACGACATGCAAACGCTGTCACCTTGTAAATGATTTAAGTAAACCAATTGTAATCTTACCACATTTATAGGAAATGAGACGCATAAAAACACCAAAAAGTTCATTCATAAAGAAACTTGATGAAAAAAGGCCTTAAAATAATCGGTGAGGATGTAGAAAATCCCCACCGATTTGAATATTTCTTTATACCATGTCCACGAAGAACTTTTTGTACCATACTAGGAATACATAAGCTGTCCAAATATAGCGACCACGATTTGCTTTTCCTTCATAGTGCTCATCTAAATAGCCTACTAATTGTTTTGTATCAAAGAATTCATTCGCAAAGTCAGTTGTAAACATTTCTTTTACCATGTTGTAATACTTTTCTTCACGTAACCAGTGACGAATTGGCACTGGGAATCCAAGTTTTGGACGTTTTGCCCATTCTTCTGGTAACTCTTGATGTGCAGCTTGACGTAACACATACTTTGTATCAATATCATTGACACGGTATCTAGATGGAATATCTTTCGCTAATTCCATAACTTCCTTATCTAAAAATGGTACACGTAATTCGATCGAATGTGCCATACTCATTTTATCTGCCTTTAATAATATGTCACCTGGCATCCAAAGGTTTAGATCTAGGTACTGCATTTTTGTCACATCGTCATCACCAGGGACTTCATCATAAATACGTTTTGTAATCGATTTGACAGATGGGGCATTTTTATAAGCAGGCTTTAGAACATTGATGGCATCTACTTCATCCCAAACTACTGCTTCCCCAATAAAACGTTCTTCTACTGTTTGGGCACCTTTAATAAGGAAGTTCGTATATTGATTTTTCGGTAAAGCTTCTGCCATTCCGCGTAATGTTTTACGAAGACCTAATGGTAGTTTTTCGTATTTTTGCATTCTTCCTGAATTTTGATACCAAGCATAGCCACCAAAAATTTCATCAGCGCCTTCACCTGATAGGACAACTGTTACATCTTTTGAAGCAAGCTCCGAAAGGAAGTAAAGTGGTACTGAAGATGGATTAGATTGTGGCTCGTCCATATGCCATTGAATTTTAGGAAGTGCTTCAAAGCACTCATCTGCCGTAATGTATCTACGTTCATTTTGAATATTTAACGTATCTGATAAATCTTTTGCAAGGTTTGTTTCATTGAACATATCTTCATAGTCAGCAAATCCAACTGAGAAGGATTTATCTGGGCGTAATAAAGACGTTATATAACTAGAGTCAATACCACCTGACAGGAATGAACCAACCTTTACATCACTAATTTTATGAGCCTCTACAGACTCTTTCACAGTGGAACGAATATCTTCAATATATTTTTCTATCGGTGCTTCTTTTGCATGGAATTTTTTATCCCAATATTGAACGATTTGCTTTTGACCATTTTGAATCAGCATATAGTGTGCTGGTGGTAATTTAAAGACACCTTTAAAGAATGTTTCATCCATAGATGAATACTGGAATGTTAAATACGGGCGTAATGCCTGTTTATTTAATTCTTTTATAAAAGAAGGATGTGGTAAAAACGATTTAATTTCAGAACCGAAAATAAATGTACCATCTGTTGTATGCTCAGAGTAGTACAATGGTTTAATACCAAAGCCATCACGAGCGATAAATTGTAAATCATTCTTTTTATCCCAAATACAGAAGGCAAACATCCCACGTAATTTTTTCACAAAATCTACGCCATATTCTACATAACCATAAATAATAACTTCACTATCTGATTGTGTTTTAAAAGTATGACCTTTTTCAATTAAATCTGCACGCAGCTCTTGGAAGTTAAAAATCTCTCCATTAAATACAAGCACGATATTGCCGTCTTCACTATATAATGGTTGATTCGCTACGTCTGATAAGTCAATAATACTTAATCGACGGAAACCTAACGTTACTTTATCGTCACTATGAATACCGCCGCTATCCGGTCCGCGGTGAATAATTGTATTCATCATATTTTCTATTGTTTGATGATGATCAATCACATTTGTTCCATTAATATACCCTATAAATCCGCACATTCTATTTTTCACCTCATAATTTAGTGCATAACCTTTACCATAATAGCACGAAAAGACATTCATTTCATGCTGACAATGCTAATAAAGGAAAACTTTCATCGTTATAATTGAATAACAAAGATTATTGTGTTTCATTCTACTATAAATAGTGTTCATCATGAAAGATGAGATAAAGAATTATAAAACACTTTTCTATTATTTTCAATGTCAAACAAGCCCCCTCTCTCTATATAGACTTCATGTATAATAGGAAAGATTCCTAAATTGAACAGAAAGTGAGTTTCTAACTATGTATGATGTAATCGTGATCGGTGGTGGCCCATCTGGTTTAATGGCGGCAATTGCTGCTGGAGAGCGTAAAAAGAAAGTTTTATTGTTAGAAAAAGGAGCGAAACTTGGCAAAAAATTAGCCATTTCTGGCGGTGGACGCTGTAATGTTACAAATCGTTTGCCTGTCGAAGAAATCGTAAAGCATATACCTGGTAATGGTCGTTTTCTCTATAGCCCGTTTACCGTTTATAATAATGAAGATATTATTACATTTTTTGAAGGGCTTGGTGTGGCACTGAAGGAAGAGGATCATGGCAGAATGTTCCCTGTGTCAAATCGTGCACAAGATGTTGTCGATGCGTTGATTAGGCAGCTTCAACATCTCCATGTCGAGGTTCGTTTACACACAGCCGTTAGTAAGCTTGTTATGGATGAGGAAAAAATTCTTGGTGTACGTCTTGCTGATGGCTCAGAAGTTCGTAGCCAAGCAGTCGTTGTGGCTGTTGGTGGTAAGGCTGTCCCACAAACAGGTTCAACAGGAGACGGCTATCCATGGGCAGAACGGGCTGGCCATACAATTACAACATTATTTCCAACTGAAGTCCCCGTTATTTCAAAAGAGGATTTTATACAAGCGCGTGAGCTTCAGGGGCTAGCATTACGTGATGTGGCTGTATCTGTGTTAAACAAAAAGGGTAAGGTGCTCGTTACACATCAAATGGATATGCTCTTCACCCATTTTGGCTTAAGTGGTCCTGCTGTTTTACGCTGTAGTCAATTTGTTGTCAAAGAATTAATGAAAACAGGCTATGAGCCAGTGACCATGCGTATACAAACACTAGTTGATTATAATGAGGAAACATGTTTGCAATATTTAAATAGGCTAATCAAGGAAGATCCAAAAAAGGCAGTGAAAAATGTTTGGAAGGGCATTGCCCCTGAACGTTGGCTATTATTTTTATGTGAACGAGCAAATATCGATGTCCAATTGACAGGTGCCGAATTATCCCAAGATAAAATCCGTCAGCTAGCACGTTTACTAGTGAACTTCACATTGACAGTGAACGGCACACAGTCACTTGATAAAGCCTTTGTTACAGGCGGTGGTGTCTCCGTAAAAGAAATCGAGCCGAAAACAATGGCTTCTAAGAAAAAAGAAGGATTGTTCTTCTGTGGGGAAATTCTTGATATTCATGGCTATACAGGAGGCTATAATATCACCTCCGCCCTCGTAACAGGACGTATTGCAGGAATGAATGCGGCTTTATAATAGAAGAAAAAGCGTGTCCGAGAAAAATGGACACGCCTTTTTTAGCTTTCACTAGACATATAAACTTCTTCAAACGGCTGGATAATAACAAAGCCCTCACCTGAAAACGCCATCTGGATAGATTCACCACTACCACGACCGATAAAGGTACGGAAGCTGATATCCGTTTTAAATTCAGGTGTTAGACTGCCTGACCAAGCAACAGTAGCATGTGGATCAGTATAGACAGTTTCACCTGGTTTCACTAATAACGTCAATGGTTCAAAATGTGTTGTAATCGCTACTTTTCCTGTACCTTGTAATGTTACATTAAATAAACCGCCTGACATGATGCCAGCCATTTTACGCATTAAACGGATATCCCAGTTGATGCTAGGTTCAAAGGCCAGTAAATCATTCCCATTTACACAAATACTGTCGTTTTTCAAATCAAAGACCGTTACTTTCTTTCCTTGGTCCGCTAAGTATAATCTGCCCTTTCCGCTAGCTTTCATTAATTGCGTTCCTTCACCTGTTAACGCCTTTTTAAACATCTTGCCAAGCCCATGCTCTAAAACACGCTCACGTTCAAATTTAATGTCTCCAGTATAGGAGATCATGGCGCCCATTTTCGACCATACTTCTCCGTTTAAATTAACCTCTAATACACGTTCCGTTTCCAATTCGAAATAATCATTTTCATTGTCATCCTGTTGTGTTTTATTAATAAATTCATCTAAAGAAAATTTCCCCATAATGAATCCCTCCCTAATTACCTTATATACGTTTTTCTTTGAGAAAAGATTCAAATTTTAACTGTTTGTTCCTTATCCCGTGTTTCGTTACAAATTTTCTCTTTTAATAACGAAATCACGTTATTTCCAGTAATGTTATTGACATCCTTTGTGGACTGTTATACATTAAACGAAGAAATAACGATTGTTATATAACACTCACTGCAAAAAAATACTATATAAGTGCCATGTGCGAAATGACACCTATATAGTAGTTCAAATTATTGTGTTGCAGAGACGTCTCCAACATCTTGTGCTGCTTTTAAAGCTGTTCGTTTACGTACATCTGCACGTAGTGTTATTGAAATAATTAACGAAGCAGCAATTAATCCAGCGAATACATAGAATACTGGAATATAGCTTCCATAAGCGTTTTTAATTGTACTTACTAACAACGGTCCAAAAATACCACCCAATGACCAAGTTGTTAATAAATAGCCATGGATAACACCTAATTGTTTTGTACCAAATAAATCACTTGCAAACGCAGGTAAATTTGAGAATCCACCACCGTAGCAACTAACCACTAAGAAGATAAGTGCTTGGAAAATTATCACGTTCGTTGTATGTGGTAAAACGATAAATGTAATTAATTGCGCTATAAAGAAAATAACGAATACGTTTGAACGACCGATATAATCCGATACAGCAGCCCAAATTAAACGGCCACCACCATTAAATAACCCCATGATTCCTACCATTGCTGCAGCACCTGCAACAGATAAACCGACAATTTCCTGTGCCATAGGCGAAGCTACAGATATCATCATAATTCCCGCTGTTACATTGACTAAGTGCATTGACCATAACATCCAGAAATGCTTTGTTTTGACAGCTTCACGTGCTGACATAACTGCTAAATCTTTTTTAACAACTTCTTTGCCATTATCGGCAGCTGCCTTCATATTAGCTGGCATATAACCAGGCTTAGGCGGCGCTATATATGAAGCCCCTAAAATCATTAACGTGAAATAACTTGCCCCTAAAATAAAGTATGTTGTAGAAATACCGACTGCCTCCATTAAGTTGGCTGCAACCGGTGCTGTAATTAGTGCCCCAGAACCAAATCCAAGTACGGCCATACCTGTTGCAAGGCCACGGCGATCTGGGAACCATTTTACAAGTGTTGATACAGGTGCAATGTAACCAATCCCCATACCTAATCCACTAAGTACACCATAAGTTAACCAATACATCACAACAGAATCCATTGAAATCGCTACACCAGCACCAGCTTGTCCTGCTCCAAATAAGACAGCTGCTACCATTGCCGATTTACGTGGCCCCATTTTTTCTACTAAGCTACCAAATAATGCTGCTGAAAAACCAGCAAGCCCCATCATAATAGTAAAGGCAACCGTTACCTTTGTTTCACTCCATCCCATTTCCGTGACAATCGGTAGCTTGTATACACTGTATGCATAGGCTCCACCGATGGAAAGGTGAATAGCGATTGCAGATAATGCAATTAACCATCTATTTTTATTCATAAATTCTCATTTCTCCCCTCTTTTGCTACCTGTGAAAATTCTATGAACGTCCATGTAAAACAATTTACCACTTAGAATTATTCAAATGCAAGTGGTTTTTTGAAAAAATATTATTTCTCCAAAAAGTATTTTGTTTTTTCATTATCGTTCTCCTGCATACAAACCTTACAGTCTCTAAGTAGAACGAGGATTATTCTACAAAAAATACGACACCATTTAGCTATTATTACTTTTCTACTCTATTATCAGAATAACCATAAATTATATTAAAATAATAAATTTTGTGTATATTATCACATTCACTAAGTGTATACGTCTTCTATCTCTAGTCATATTCTATTAACAAACATTTATATTCTTCTGCATATCAAATTAATATAATGTAGAAATTTTCAAAATAAAACAGAATTTTTTGGCCAAAACAAACGAAATTTACGCGCTTAAAAAAAGGATAGAAAATTCAAAAGGAGCTTGTTTTTTACTTAAACTTACAAAAATTATCTTTATAAACAATACATTGGGTGTATATTTCGCAAAATATTATAAATACCTCCTTCATTTTATTATTCAAATATATATTTTCCTTACTGTAAATCTAATGCTTTCCTCTACTAACTAGCATAAATTGCTTGTATTGACCTTAAATATTCTGTAATAAGACCAATTTTAAAATCATATTGTTTTTGTGCAAAAGTAAAAAAGCAGCTAAAAAGAAAACCAATATACTAGAAATCATTTCAGCATACTGGTTGGTAAAACACCCTATTCATTTGTTCTTCTTTTTAAAAACTGCAATATTTTTATTTCCTTATAGTAAATACATAATATAATTCCAATTAATATTAATAAGGATCCATACAGTTGAATGCTAGTGGGAAATTGTTTTAAGAATACAGCACTTAATAACATAGCTATCGCTGGTTCAAAATTCAATAAAAGCGAAGCATTCGTTGACCCTATCTCCTTCATTTTTTGATTCCACATTAAATTACTAATCCCATGAATAACAATCGCTGATAAAATTAACAGCAACCAATATGGAGTTTCAACATGCCAATTAGTCTGCGGTAAAATGGTAAAGGAAAAGGGTACAAGCACCAGTAGTCCAATTAAATTTGTATAAAAGGTAATCAACTGTGCAGAGATTTTTAGACTAAGGTGGTTCACAATAATTAGAAACAAGGCAAAGCTTAGCATTGTAATTAAACTTAGCACCTCACCCTTACCGATTGAAATCGAGATAAGTGCTCCTTTTGTAATTATGAGGCCAACCCCTACAAAAGAAATGATTGCACCTAGCCAAAAAATGCCGTTCCGCGATTCATGATAAATCATTTTATTTAGTAATGATGTGGCAATCGGTGCACAGGCTAAGATTAAAGCCGCGGTGATAGGAGAGGTGTGCTGAAGACTGGCATAAAAGCTATAGTGATTAATGGAGACACCTAGTATGCCTGCAATGACCAATAATACTAGATCATTGCGTGTAAATGCTGTTCGGTTAATTGTTTTCCAACTAATACATCCTAAAAACAGAACAATGACAATCAATCTAAAAATGGCGACTGTTATAGGAGCCCAATGGTCAATTAAAATAGAGCCAATTATAAAGTTACTGGCCCAAAAAAATACACAGCTAAATAAAATCATATAGATGGTGAGTTGTTTCATATCTAAATTGCACCTGCATTTAAAGAGACTTCTACATAAGTTATGGTAAAACTATTAAAAATCTACTTTCCTTTCTATTATTCACGTATCTATTACAACATAAGTATAGCAAACTAGAAAACTTCTAGTTTGCTATGTTAACTAAATAAGGGGGATTTAGTTGTTTGTACTAGTTGATAAATTTTCCTTTCGACATAACCACTCGATTAGATGGTTTGCGTGCAATAACTTCAGCACTTGATACTGCGTCAAAGAATACAAAACTTGCTTCGTCCTTCACATTCGGCCAAACCTTCTGGCCATTTGCATCCAATGGTGTCACACCATTTGTAATATATTTTAACGTTTGTCGAATAGAGCGTTCATCCAGTTTACGAGAAATATCTGCAAACGTCGTTGCTTTTTCTAAAATATCTCCTGAGCCATACGGACTCCAAGAATCATAAAATCCATCACAGCCAAAGTGGACATCAACTCCATGCTCTGTCAGTAAATCAATCGGTGGGATTAAGCGTCTTAAATCGAATGGCACGGTTGACATAATTTTCACTTGTTGTTGTGCTAATCGTTCAGCAATTTTGTGCTGCTCCAGTAAAGATACATCACCAAGTGAAAAGGCATGACTAATCGCCGTTCTACCTTGATATTTTGCATCTTCAACGATATCGATCCATTTATCGATTGTATAATAGCCAACATGACCACCGTCATGAAGGTGAATATCAACATCTACATTAAATTCCTGTGCGATATCCATCACTTCATATAACGAAGGTTCTATTGAATTATCAATCCCTGCTGGATCAAGACCACCAATCATTGTCGCCCCATTACGTAAGGCTTCACGCAATAGTTTAGGGACATCATCTCTTAATAAGCCGTGCTGTGGAAAGGCAATAACTTCTGATGTCACAACATCTTTATAATCCTCCAATGCCGCTAGTACGCCCTCTAAATTTTTCAAGCCAATGTACGGATCGATATTAACATGTGTACGAATATGATTGGCGCCATTTTGAACGATTTTTTCAATCATTGCAGCCGCGCGTTGTTTACCTGTTGTAGCAAGAATGGATAACTCTTGTGCTTCACGCTCAAGTCGTTCCTTTAAATTCTTAACTGGTACACATGCTTTCCAAGGTAAAGATAAGTATGTTTTATCTAAGTGATTGTGCATTTCCTTAAAGGCAGGTAATAAAAGCTTCCCTTTCATATCTGTTACTTCATTTGGAGAACCGACTGCCTGCGTTGCTGGTACAATTTGTGAAATAAACCCATCTGTAATTTCAAGATTAAAAAGCTCCACTTTCGTACCAACTGTATCATTTTCTTTTATATATTCTCCTGTTTCAAGTAGAACATTTGTAAGCCAATGCTTCATCTAAATTCTCCTTTCAACTCTCCTACATCCTGTAAGTGAATTATTTTGCCTTGTGAAATAACAGTAGTAATTGGGCATCTTCTCGCAATAACATGAGCAGTGCTAACACCATCTACTAACAACATATTAGCTTTATCACCAACTTGTGGCCAAACGCGCTCTCCAGCGTCATTCAATGGTGTAATCCCATCAGAAGCGTACTTCCATGCACGACTTAATGAATATTCATCTATAAAACGGAATCTCTCCGCCATTACATTTAATTTCATAATCGTATTGCCTGTACCGTATGGTGACCAATGATCCGTTAAACTATCATGTCCTACAGAAACCTTTACTCCATTGTTATAAAGATACGGAATTGGTATGGTCGAACGATTCAAGTCTGTTGGGACAGTAGTTGTGACGTCTATTTGTACAGCAGCCATTGCTTGAACTAAATTTTCTAATCGTGACTGTTCTAAATCGGCAAGTGCCATCGCATGGCTAATTGTTACTTGACCTTCTTTTTTCGCCTGTTTCGTTAGTTCTATCAATTTATAAAATTCAAATTCACCTAATGTATTAGCTGTATGAATATGAATATCGATTCCTGCATGATAGTCTTGGGCAATACCCATCGTAGTTTGTAGGGATTTTTCAATATTACGGTCTACAATAGATGGATCAACACCCCCAACAAGCGTTGCGCCCATTGCCATTGCTTCACGGATCAGTCCTTCCACATTGGAGCGTAGTAAGCCGTGCTGTGGAAAGGCCACAATATCATAGGTAATTTGATCTTGATATTTTTCTAAAACCTGTTTTGTAATTTCGATATGCTTAGTTCCTATTTGTGGGTCAACATTACAATGTGAACGAATATAGGTATGTCCTTGTGAAATGAGCCACTTCACCATTTCCTCTGCTCGATAAGCAGCTGTTGGTAACTGCTTTGGTAACAGCGTTCTTTCTTCTTCAATACGAGTTAATATCCCTTTAGTAATGGGCCTTGGCGCCTGCCATTCTCCACCGAAGTACGTTTTATCGATATGAATATGCATTTCTCTGAATGAAGGAACTAGCAGTTGCTTTTGAGCATCCACTATTTCTACATCTCCAGCAACCACTATATTCTTATCAACTTGTTGAACATGCCCATCTTCGATTAGGACATCATAAATACCTGTACGAGTTGCAACAATGTGTTCATTTTCGCGCTCATATGCTTCTTCTAATCTCACATTTTTCAGCAATAGTTTACTCATAGTTTCCTCCCAATTGGTATTTTCCGTCTATTACCAAATTTGATTACTCTACAATTTCAACGCCACTGATCATCGTGTAGTTAGATGCGTCTAACCAGAAACCTTTTACAGCATTACTATAGACTGCTAAGTGCTCATAGTTACGAACTGGAATATACACCGCTTCATCTAACTCCATTTGCATTGCTTTTTTGTAGATTTCATTACGTGCCTCTTGATTTGATTCAGAACGTCCTTGTTCAATTAACTTGTCTACTTCTGGGTTTGAATAGTAGAAATGGTTTCCTGGTGCTCCCATAGAAGCTGTGTGGAATAGATTATATTGGTTATAATCAGCATCCCCAGTAGCATTACCCCAACCACTAATAAATAACTGATGCTGCTCTTTCGTGATTTCTGAAATAAATGCACCGTATTCCATTACTTGAATTTCAACGTCTAATCCAATACCTTTTAATTGGGATTGAATAACTTCAGCCATATTGATTCGCTCTTTACGATCACTTGTCAGCAATTTAACTTTTGTTCCCTCTTGAACACCAGCTTCTTTTAATAATTCTTTTGCTTTTACTACATCATAGTCATACGGCTTCGTTTCACTAGAATAACCAATGATTTTTGGACTCATTGCTGAATTCGCAAGTGTCCCAACATTATCGTAAATACCACTAATAATTGCTTCACGGTCAACTGCATAGCTAATAGCTTGACGAACTTTTACATCCGATAATAATGTGTCTTTCACATTGAAACCGATAAATTCTACTGCAAGACCTTCTGCACGGAATAGATTCATAGTTGATGAATTTTCAATACGGTCAATTTCTGTAACAGGAACTTGTTCTGCGATATGAGCTTCTCCACTTTCAATCATTGCTAAACGAGTAGAATCCTCTGGCACAACTTTAAATGTTACTTTATCTACTTTCGGTACAGTACCCCAGTAATCTTTATTTGTGTTTAATGTAATTTCTTGACCAGATTTCCAAGATTCAAATACAAATGGGCCTGTCCCTACCGGATGTGTTGCTAATTCGTCAGCCGCTTCCGCAATCGCTTTCGGACTCATCATACTACCTTCTTGGCTTGCTAAAATAGATAAAAGCGGTGCATATGGTTCTTTTAATTTCAATGTAACAACATACGTATCCTCTACTACTACTTCATTAATCATTGATAATTTATCACGCTGTGGTGAACCAGTTGCAGGATCTAAGATACGGTCGAAAGTAGCTTTTACAGCCTCTGCATTAAAATCTGCACCATCATGGAATTTAATGCCCTCATTCAATGTAAACGTCCAAGTGACATCGTCTTTTTGCTCCCACTCTTTTGCTAGTAATGGAACAATTTTACGATCTCTATCAAAAGCAACTAGCGTTTCATATACTTTGCCATGAATAATATTCGCTGAAGGAATATCTGTAATAAAATGAGGATCTAAGCTTGTAGCATCCGCTGCTCTTAATACAACTAATTCTCCTCCTACACTTTTCGATCCCTCTTTGGAATCTTCCGCACTATTATTATTAGCTGTAGAGCATGCTTGCAAAACAAGTACAGTAATAAGTGCCATGAATAAAAACAACTTCATTTTCTTCATAAACATTTCCTCCTTGTGTGATTTGTTACTTACATTTCGAATTATAAAGAAATAAAATTCACTTGTTTTTTAAAATTTTTACGTGTTTTTTAAATTTTCTGACTAATACTCCATAAAATATTTACATTCTTTACGCTTTTCACTAAATTGAAATCAAATCAAATAGAAAAGGAGTATTCGATATGGATAAAGTAACTACTATCGATCATTCTGTTTTAGTGAATGCACGCAAGGCAACTAGAAAAAAAAATCTTGTTTCTTTCCTAAACAAAATCAAAAAAAATAAAGCAGCTGTCGCTGGAGGCATCATCATTCTTCTTTATATATTGATGTTTCTCATCGGACCCATTCTAGCCCCTTATGATCCATACGATGTACAGTTAGGTCAAAAATTACAAGGACCAAGTTTAGACCACCTTATGGGAACTGACGATAAAGGTCGAGATATTTTAAGTCGAATTTTATATGGATCACGTTTATCCATCGGTGTTGGTATTTCAGCCGTTTTATTTGGCGGAACAATTGGAACATTTTTAGGGCTTATCGCTGGCTATTATGGTAAATGGGTTGATTCCATTATTAGTCGAATTTTAGATATTATGCTTGCCTTCCCAGGTATCCTACTTGCCTTAGCCATTGTCAGTGCATTAGGTGCAAGTCTTATTAACGTAACAATTGCTGTAGGATTTTTCTCCATTCCAATGTTTGCACGAATCGTACGTGGATCGACAATGGAAGTTAAAAAGTTGGAATATATCGATGCTGTGAAAACACTCGGAGCAAATGATATGACAATATTAATCAAGCATATTTTCCCGAATATTTTGTCACCAATTATTGTACAAGCATCTATGCGTTTAGCGACGGCGATTCTATCTGCAGCTGGTCTGTCCTTCTTAGGGCTGGGTGCACAGCCACCATCTCCTGAATGGGGTGCCATGCTTTCAAATGGTCGTGATTTCTTGTTTACCGCTCCTTATATGGCGCTATTCCCAGGTATTATGATTTCCATACTTGTATTAGGATTTAACCTATTTGGAGATGGTTTACGCGATGCGCTAGACCCAAGAATGAAAAATTAAAGGAGAGAAGATACATGACTTTATTTATCTTAAAACGTCTAGCTCAAATTATTCCCGTGACGCTTGGTGTTACACTTGTTGTTTTTCTTATTATGCAAATGATACCAGGTGACCCGGCTATTATTTTAGCAGGAGAAGGTGCTTCACAAGAAACTGTTGAAGAATTACGTGAAAATTTAGGGCTCAATAAACCATTAGCTGTTCAATACACTGATTACATTAAAAATCTTTTACAAGGAGATATGGGTCATTCATTAAAAAATAAACAACCAGTATTTGAGGAAATTACCGCCCGTTTACCGATTACAATCGAGCTAGCCTTTTACAGTATATTAATTACCATTATTTTAGGACTTATCGCTGGCATCATCTCAGCAATTCGTCCCTATTCTTTTATGGATGCTGGCCTTATGATTGTGGCCTTATTAGGGATCTCGCTACCAAGTTTCTGGCTAGGTATTTTATTAATGTATGTTTTCTCGGTACAGCTACATTGGCTTCCTGTTGCAGGCTGGGAAAGTGCTAAACATATTATTCTTCCTGCAGTCACTCTTGGTGCTGGTGGTGCAGCTATCGTTGCGCGTATGACTCGTTCTAGTATGTTAGACGTCGTGAATCAAGACTATATTCGAACGGCAAAAGCAAAAGGCTTAAAGGGTTACGTCATTATCCTAAAGCATGCCTTACGTAATGCTTTAATCCCAGTAATTACAGTAGTAGGTTTACAATTTGGTAGTTTACTTGGTGGAACTGTATTAGTAGAATCTGTTTTCGCTGTCAATGGATTAGGACGCATGATTGTTGATGCTATTCGTACACGTGACATACCTGTCGTTCAAGGTGGCGTTCTTGTTGCCTCATTAATATTTGTTTTTATTAATCTTTTCGTGGATATTTTATACAGATTCTTCAATAAACGAATGGATTTAAACTAGGGAGGGAAAAACAGATGAAACAAGAAACAGTGTTGGAAGTGAAAAATTTACAAACGTATTTTTATTCAAGTGAAGGGGTTGCCAAAGCTGTTGATGGCGTATCCTTTACACTGCAAAAAGGAGAAACACTCGGTATTGTTGGTGAATCTGGTTGTGGAAAATCCATGACTTCCCTGTCATTACTACGTTTAGTACCCTCACCACCTGGAAAAATCATCAATGGTGAGATTCTATTAAATAATACGGACATCTTAAAATTATCAGATGAAGAGTTACGCAAAATTCGAGGCAATAAAATATCAATGATTTTCCAAGAGCCTATGACGAGCTTAAACCCTGTTTTATCAGTAGGTGAGCAAATAGCTGAATCGATTCGATTGCACCAAGGTTTATCTCGAAAAGAAGCATGGCAAAAGGCTGTCGATATGATTCGTCTAGTAGGAATTCCTGCACCTGAAAAAAGAGCGAAGCAGGAGCCTTATCAATTAAGTGGTGGCATGCGACAACGTATTATGATTGCGATGGCCTTAGCCTGTACACCAGATGTGTTAATTGCAGACGAACCAACAACGGCACTAGATGTAACGATTCAAGCTCAAATTATTGATATTATTCAAAACCTACAAAAACAATTAGGAATGAGTATTATCTTCATTACGCATGACCTCGGAGTTGTAGCAGAAGTTTGTGATAAAATAGCGGTTATGTATGCGGGACAGGTTGTAGAAGAAGGCACAACTGAAAGCCTTTTTGAAAAACCATTACACCCTTATACGAATGGACTTATTCAATCCTTACCGAAGCTATATGAAGATCAAGAAGAACTTTCTACTATTCATGGAACTGTTCCAAGTCCATACAATTACCCAATTGGCTGTCGTTATGCAGAACGCTGCCCATTTGCTACAGATTTATGTCGTGACAAACAACCTGAACTTCTTACAGTCGAGCAAGGTAAAAAAGTTAGATGCTGGATGTACAGCAATGAATGGCAAGGAGAAACACTTATGAAGGAGATGACAGTATGACAACGGCACATCAAACACAACCACTATTACAAGTAAATGATTTAAAACAGCATTTTTTCTTAAAAAAAGAAAAGCTCTTCGGCCCACAACAGGTTGTTAAAGCTGTTGATGGTGTTTCCTTCGATATTATGCCTGGTGAAACACTCAGCATTGTAGGAGAATCTGGCTGTGGAAAATCAACGACTGGCCGTTCTATTTTAAGATTGGATGAGCCTACTTCAGGGGAAGTATTGTTATTCGGTAAAAACTTAGTGAATATGAGTAAAAAAGAGCTACGAGCTGCACGGAAAGACATACAAATTATTTTCCAGGATCCATATGCTTCTCTTAACCCACGAAGAACGATTCGAAAAATGTTAACGGAAGCTATGTCTATTCAAAAAATAGTACCACCTGAAAAGCAGGAAGCACGTATGTTGGAATTAATGTCCCTTGTAGGGTTACGTCCAGAATATTTAGAGCGTTATCCACATGAATTTTCAGGTGGTCAACGCCAGCGTATTGGTATCGCGAGAGCCCTTGCTGTTAATCCTAAAATTATTATTTGTGATGAATCTGTTTCTGCCTTAGATGTTTCCATTCAAGCACAAATATTAAATTTACTGAAGCAGCTACAAAGAGATTTAGATTTAACATTTCTATTTATCTCACATGATTTAAGTGTTGTTCGCCATATTTCAGACCGTATTATGGTTATGTATCTTGGGAAGGTCGTGGAAATTGCTGATAAGCAGTCACTGTTCTCACAACCACATCATCCTTATACAAAAGCACTGTTTTCATCTATTCCAGTGATTGATAAGCAACATCGCAAGGAGCGTATTATTTTAAAAGGAGACCTACCGTCACCTCTTAACCCACCTACTGGCTGTAGCTTTCACACACGTTGTCCATTCGCAACAGATAAATGCAAAGCAGAAGTTCCAGCATTACGAGAAATCACGGCAACACATAAGGTAGCTTGCCATTTTGCAGAAAATTTAGTTTAATGTACTTTACACAAATAAAATAATTGGAGAGGTCATTATGTTACAACTAGAAACCTTCAACATATATATTCTCCTATGTGTAATTGCTCCAATTATTGGAGCTTTTCTGCTTACTTTTATATTTATTTTCGAAAAACAAATCGATAGCCTTGAGGAGGAAAAAAGAAATTTAGAGCTTGAGCAGGATTTACAAAGAGCGAATATTCTCCAGTTAAATCAGCAAATACAGCCGCATTTCTTTTTTAACGCATTAAATTCATTACTAAGCCTAGCCCGCATCAATCGAAAGGAGGATTTGGTTGCGGGCATTGAGGCCTTAGCAACGTTTTTTAAATTTAAATACAATAATCATGAGGTTTTAATTGCATTAAAAAACGAGGTACAATTTGTCGATAGTTATTTAAATATCCAACAGTTACGCTTTGGACATCGTTTGACGATTCATAAGCATGTGGATGATGAGGCCCTAACTGTCCCGATACCTCCATTTATTCTGCAGACCATTATTGAAAATGCATATAAACATAGCTTTGAAAAACATATAGGACCTGCGGAATTATCTATTACGATAAAAAAAATGGATAACATATTATTAATAGAAATTAAAAATACACAACCACTTGAAAAGATAGAACATACTACTGTGCTAGTAGAGGACGAATTGCAGCAAGGTTACGGTCTTGAAAATATTAGAAAACGACTTGAGCTTATTTATGGACTCGAAAATATTTTATTCTCGATCAAAAATAATGAACAGTTTTATACTGTGACAATCCATGTTCCCGCTTAGGCTTTCTATCAATTTGAATGTGAAAGGAGAATGACACCTTGAATATATTAATCGCAGATGATGAGCCGCTAGAATTAGAGCAAATGATTTATTTATTAAAACCTCATTTTCCTAATTGGACATTCCATACTGCTCAGGATGCCTCACAAGCTCTGCAATTAGCTAAAAAGCACCGTATGACCATCGCCTTTTTAGATATTCAAATGCCTGGGAAAGATGGAATCACTTTAAGTAAGGAACTAAAGGAGCTTTATGAAGTTGATATCATTATGGTAACTGCTTATCAGACCTTTGAATATGCCCAACAAGCATTGCGTATCGGGGTAAAGGATTATCTTACAAAACCAGTTATTGCTAGCGAATTAAATGCTATCGTGGAGAAATATAAAGTGTGGAGCTCTAACCATGATGCAATCCAAAGCGCACTTTCCTATATTCATGAAAACTATTATGAAAAACTGAGTTTAAATATAATTGCAGAAAAGATTCATTTGAACCCTAGCTATTTAAGCCGTAAATTTTTGGAGGAGCAGTCCGTCGGAATTAATGAGTATATAAACAATTATCGACTAGAAATGGCTGTGAAGAAAATAAATGATAATCTGGATGCAAGTATGTCTACAATTGCAGAGAGCTGTGGTTTTAATAGCCAACACTATTTTAGTGTCGCCTTTAAGAAAAAATATAACCAATCACCACGACAATATAAATCATCTAAAATAAGTAAAGGTAATTGATTGTATGCTAAAGAAAATTCCATTGCTCGTACCATTTGCAAGTTTAAGCACTGCGGCAGGTGTTATCATTCTTTTAGCTAGATGGATTCATGGGAACTTATTATTGTCCTCACCCTCAGCCCTTATTTCTTTTGGCTTTATGGCAGGTATTTGTTATACATTAGCAACGGCTATTTCGTTTATTGTACTCGGCTCATTGTTAAATAAGAGTGATTACACGCAACATCAACATACACAAAGTTTTTTACTTTTTACGATACAGCAGAAATTAAGTGGCATGAATTTAAAAGTGATACGGCTATTTTATCTTCTGACAGGCATTGAACTATGGCTAATTCAATTAATAAGCATCAGTGTATTATCTGAAATTATGTTAAATATCCCTGTGCCTATTACACTTTTTTTATTTTTAATTATCATGTTACTTCTTGATCGGATCATGTCTGTGAAAAGTATACTATGGCTCGAAATTTTATTTATTATTGCTCTTTTTTCTTTACTTATTTTTATTCCCATTTATTACTTCGTACAAAATGGCGCAAGTACTGTATATGAAGGAATTCGCTTATACCACCCGTATTTATTTTATTTTAAAAATAGTGAGATCCTACTCTTTTTTGTTATAATTCAACTAGCTGTTTTAGGACAAGTTCTCTTTGATAAATCGACTTGGTATTTAATTGCATTTATTAAGCCAAAAAAAGTGCGTCGTAGTCTACTTTCATCAGGTGTGATCTTAGCGTTATTAACACTGTCATTCACAGCCATCTTAATGATTGCTTTATATGGTGGCTCCTTTGGCCAGTTTCAAGTTCTGATTTTCACATTTTTATATGAAGTACAACCAGGCTTTCTAACTTTTGCCTTCCTTGTTATTGTTCTATTAGCTGTTGTAACAACCTTACTAGTAGACATGCGGGCAACGAAACGATTTTTTGTGAAGAAAAGACCTTACTACTTTTATTTGATTTGTCTAATGGTTATTATATTAATTTTTTTCTTATCTATTGATTTAACTATTTTAGGTGTTATCTATTCTTTCGCCTTCTTACACATTTCAATGCTACCGTTTATGTTAATTCTGTTATTTACTAATCGTAGCATTCATCAACATAGCTGGCTGGTTCTACTGCTTTCCATGATTATCGGATTAGGTGTAGGTCTAAACTTTAACATGCTATATGGATTAGCTGCTAGCTTTATGATTTCGTGTATCTATCAATTAATGCTACAAACTGAAACTAAAGAAAAGAAGCCTGAACACTAGATTTTTTCGGGTTCAGGCTTTTGTCTTCAATTAGCTGATATAAAAAATAAATAGGCTAAGTAATAGGAGACTGACAATAGCTAAACTGATAGAAAGATAATGTCTTTTTTCCTCTCGACCGTAGCAGTAGTCTATAAAAATGGAACTAAAAAGAATAACAGTTAAGTATCCTCCAATGATGACGGTATATAAAATCCACCCTTTTACCATAAATAAAATGAGCATGACGATATTCAAAGCTTTAAGAGTCCATACAGCACGTCGATGGCCCTTAGAAACATACCCCTTTGGAATGTTGAACCTTTTCCTCATTATTTTTTCGACAAGCATATGAATAGCTAGTAGAAGGACTAGAAAAACAACATAACCTTTCATTCCAAATTTAGCTTGATCTTTGAGAGTGAGGTTTTCATAAGCCTTTGTCAGTTCTCTATTATTAACTTTATAAAATGATTTATGGTCATGATCTTCTATTAGAATACTTTCCTCACCTATGAACATCTTCAACTTAATGATCTGGTCATTTTCAAACTGTGCCCAAACATCCTGTATGGTACGAAATAAAAATTGGTTCTCTTCATATTTCTGTGTTACTGTGGCCTGCTGTAATAGCTGCTGTAATAATTCCTTTTCGGGAATTTGTTTATATACTTTTTGGCCAATCGTCCACCCAGGTCTTCCCGCTAGAAAGGTCTCCTCATCTGAATTTGAAATCATCGTATATTTTTTTACTGTTTCTTGCTGTGCCAGGGTAACAATTGAAGCTTGACGAGTTTGCTCCATCTGTCCTAATGGCCCCATCTCTACTAACAAAAGTAGTATGAGTATCGCACCTATAAAAATCAGTGGATATGACCAGCGTTTTGTTACCTTTTTTTCTTGCTGTACTCGCTGTAGAATATCCTGCTGTAATGATTGCGTAAATCGTGGTGCTTCGCCAAGTTCTTGATCCAACTTCTCTTTAAAAGTTGTCATCTACTAACACCTCCCACTCACTTTTCTCTAATCTTTCCTGTAACATTTTTCTTGCTCGGTGCAATCTAGTTTTAATGGTATTTTCTGTACATGCAAGAATATCTGCCATTTCCCTGATCTTTAATTCCTGATAATAATAAAGGATAGCTACCTCTCGATAAGTAATTGGTAACTCAAATAAAGCACACTTTAATGTTGATCGCTCATCCTTAACTACTAATTCCTTTTCCGGAGTACGTTTACTTGCACCCATATGTATTTTTTCCATCAATAGATGTCGTTTATTTTTCCAACTTCGTAGATAATCATGACTTTTATGTACGGTAATTTTGACTAAACACGTCTTTAGGGAGGATCTTTGTTCAAAACGATTCTGCTGACGATAATACGCGAAAAATACATCCTGAACAATTTCTTCAGCAATCGACCAGTCCTTTACATATAGATAAGCCACTCGTAAGCAATATTCACCGTGCTCTTCCATAATGGCTGCTAAATGCTCACTCACCCAAACACCTCCTATACACATTCACCCTATAGTCGTAATCCATTGCTTATTGGTTTCACAAAAAAGAAAATAACCGCTACGTTTATACGATGGACATAATTTTTCAAAAACTCCACACAATAAAAAAGCATTGTAACAAGCATTTTTCATCGTTGATTTTAATGATTTTATTTGGAATATGTCGGTTATACACTGTATTTATCGTATTCGTATGCCAAGAAGCATACTTTTTTTCTTTTTTCTATTGAATAACTAGCAAAAAAACTGTTATAGTGAGATTGTTTGTCTGACGTCTGACTAATTAGATCTTAAGCTGTTCTTTTGAAATTGGAACATCATGGCAAAAAATATTATATATAAATATGGAGGAAATGATGAGGTACTTAATATCCTTGTGTGGATTGTTACTTGTTTTTGCATTAGCTTTTTTAATGAGTAAAAACAAAAAAGAAATAAAATATAAATATATAGTTATTATGTTAATCATCCAATTTTTATTGGCAGCTTTACTACTCAATACAACAGTTGGTTATGTTCTAATCAAAGGAATCACAAAAGTATTTGATCATTTATTATCATATGCCAATGCAGGTATATCATTTGTTTTTGGTGGTTTAGCAAATGAAGGAGAATCACCATTCTTTTTAACAGTATTATTACCGATTATCTTTATTTCAGTCTTGATCGGGATTTTACAACACTTTAGAATACTTCCCTTATTTATGAAATGGATAGGATTATTTTTAAGCAAAGTCAGTGGTATGGGAAAATTAGAGTCCTATAATGCCGTTGCTTCTGCTATGGTAGGACAATCCGAAGTATTCATAACGGTCAAAAAACAATTAGATAAGATTGCCCCTCATCGTATGTATACTTTATGTGCATCAGCTATGTCTACCGTTTCGATGTCAGTTGTTGGAGCCTACATGACAATGATTGAGCCTAAATATGTTGTAACGGCCATAGTCCTGAATCTATTTGGGGGCTTTATCATTGTTTCCATCATTAATCCTTATACTGTAGATGAAAAGGAAGATATCTTAACGATTGAAGATGAGCATAAGCAAGCCTTCTTCCAAATGATTGGAGAATATATTATGGATGGCTTTAAAGTAGCCATCATTGTTGGTGCCATGCTTATTGGTTTCGTAGCTTTAATGGATTTAATCAATTCACTATTTGATATGATTATCGGCATCTCTTTCCAAGAAATATTAGGCTATATCTTTGCACCAATCGCCTTCTTAATGGGGATCCCATGGAAAGATGCTGTTTCTGCTGGCGGCATTATGGCAACTAAATTAGTAACGAATGAATTCGTTGCCATGATCAATCTTGGTGACGTCTCAGCGTCCATGAGTGAACGTACACTGGGCATTATTTCTGTATTCCTTGTATCCTTTGCCAACTTTTCATCCATTGGTATTATTTCCGGGGCAGTGAAAGGGTTGAACGAAAGACAAGGTAATGTTGTTGCACGATTTGGCTTAAAGTTGTTGTACGGCGCTACACTTGTAAGTATCCTAACAGCTATTATTGTTGGATTGATTATTTAAACTGAATATGGGACTATTTTTGAACTGCACTCGACTCGGTTAGTTGGGTGCAGTTTTTCTGTATTGTATCTTCGTAATCGCTATGGGTTGCACATCAAAACAACGACATTTGCAAGATGTAGACAAGAAAGGATGAAAAGAAAGTTAGGTGCTAAGAATGACTGAATATGACCGCTTTTTCCAATTAAAAGGCGTTCATGCCCAACACTTATCAAATTAAAAAAGAACACTCATTTGTTTTAACTCTTAAACAGATGAGTGTTCTTTCAGTTTTTCATCGTTCTGAATAATAGACTGATTCAAATGATTCTACTCTTGAATGGGATCTATCCATTCCTTCACTTCAAAAAATTTAACGATGTTATTTAATGAAAAAGCCCAAAATACAATAGCACTAAAAAACTAAGTAGAGTGAAACTAAATAGAATTATTAGAGGTAATTTCTCTTTACGTTCTTTGATTCGATTCATTCTAAGAAATAGTACAATACAAAGGGCAAGTGAAATACCAAAAAGAATAATAGGAACTATAGATAACAAAACTATTCTCCTTTTCTAATAATTAACATTGAGAACCTATCCAGAAAGGATCTGGATTTACTGTACCTGTCCATTTAAAAAATACAAAAGTGTTAAAAGAATTCCGTTTAATCGTTATAAATGAGAAGGATGGACCGAACCTGAAGGTTTTTTTAGTATTTCGTTATACTATTTTAAAAAGGACAAAACATATTAGTCATATAAAATATGTTTTGTCCTTTGATTTTTTTTTTTATTTAGGTATTGATAACTATGTTTTAGTAATGCACATTTTAATTTATGTCTCTTTATTTAACGACAATATTGACAAGTTTGCCTGGAATAACGATGACTTTTACTAAGCTCTTTCCTGCCATATATTCTTGTACTTTTTCATCAGCCAATGCCACTTTTTCGATGTCCTCTTTTGAAGCATCTTTTGCTACGACGATTTTAGCACGTACTTTACCTGCAACTTGTACAGCAATTTCTACTTCATCATCCACAAGCTTAGCTTCATCATACGTTGGCCATTGCGCAAAAGAAATTGTTCCTTCATGACCTAATAGCTGCCATAATTCTTCAGCAATATGTGGAGCGATTGGTGCTAGCATTTTAACAAAACCTTCCGCATAGGCTGTTGGGATCACATCAACTTTATAGCAATCGTTGATAAATACCATCATTTGTGAAATAGCTGTATTAAAGCGGATGCCTTCATAATCCTCTGTCACTTTTTTCACTGTTTGGTGATAAGCTTTTTCAAGTGTTTGATCGTTAGATACTTGAATTTTAGCAGAGATTGTTCCATCCTCTTCATTGACAAATAGACGCCAGATACGGTCTAAGAAGCGTCGTGCGCCGTCTAAGCCATTTGTAGACCATGCAACAGAAGCCTCAAGTGGTCCCATAAACATTTCATATAAACGTAATGTATCTGCCCCATGCGAATCGATGATTTCATCTGGGTTTACAACATTCCCTTTAGATTTAGACATTTTTTCATTACCTTCACCAAGAATCATACCTTGGTTAAATAATTTTTGGAACGGCTCTTTCGTATGAACAACACCTAAATCATATAACACTTTATGCCAGAAGCGAGCGTATAGTAAATGTAGTACAGCATGCTCAGCCCCACCAATATAAATATCAACTGGTAACCAGCGTTTTAGTAATTCTGGATCAGCAATCGCTTCTGTATTTGTAGGATCGATATAGCGTAAGAAGTACCAGCTAGAGCCTGCCCACTGTGGCATTGTATTTGTTTCACGACGGCCTTTTTTGCCTGTCTCTGGATCTACAACATTCACCCATTCTGCAATATTTGCCAATGGTGATTCACCAGTACCCGATGGACGGATATTATCTGTTTTCGGAAGCATTAATGGTAGTTCCTCTTCTGGAACAGGTGTGATCGTGCCATCTTCCCAATGAATCATTGGAATCGGTTCACCCCAGTAACGTTGACGAGAGAATAACCAGTCACGTAGACGATAAGAGATTTTCTTCTCCCCTACGCCTTTTTGCTCTAACCATTCGATTGCTTTCGCGATGCCATCTACTTTGTTTAAACCATTTAGGAAGTCCGAGTTAATATGTGGACCATCACCAGTAAATGCTTCTTTGCTGATGTCTCCGCCTTCAAGGACAGGAACAATGTCTAAGCCGAACGCTGTTGCAAATTCATAGTCTCGTTCATCATGGGCTGGAACCGCCATAATAGCACCTGTACCGTAAGACACTAGTACATAATCAGCAATCCAAATCGGAACTTTTTTACCGTTAATCGGATTCACTGCATAGGCTCCTGTAAATACACCTGTTTTCTCTTTCGCTAAATCTGTACGCTCAAGGTCAGATTTCATTTTGACCTTTTCTAAATAATCCTCGACAGCTTGGCGTTGTTCAGCAGTAGTAATCTGTTCTACTAATTTATGTTCAGGTGCAAGCACACAGTATGTAGCACCAAATAATGTATCAGGACGTGTTGTAAATACCGTGAAGTTTTGATCTGTACCATCAATATCAAATGTTACTTCTGCCCCTTCTGAACGACCAATCCAGTTACGTTGCATATCTTTAATAGACTCTGGCCAATCTACTTCCTCTAAGTCATCAATTAAACGGTCTGCATATGCCGTAATTTTTAGCATCCATTGTTTCATTGGTCGACGTTCTACTGGATGCCCTCCACGTTCTGATTTCCCATCAATTACCTCTTCATTCGCCAATACAGTACCAAGTGCTGGACACCAGTTCACAGCCACTTCATCGACATAAGCTAAACCTTTTTTATAAAGTTGGATAAAAATCCATTGTGTCCATTTATAATAGTTAGGGTCCGTTGTGTTAATTTCGCGATCCCAATCATAGCTAAAGCCTAGCTCTTGGATTTGACGCTTGAATGTCGCAATATTTTTTGCGGTAAACTCAGCTGGATCATTACCAGTATCAAGTGCATATTGCTCAGCTGGTAAACCAAATGCATCCCAGCCCATTGGGTGTAATACATTGTAGCCTTGCATACGTTTAAAGCGTGATAGGATATCTGTAGCTGTATATCCTTCTGGATGGCCTACATGAAGTCCAGCACCAGATGGATATGGGAACATATCTAGGGCATAAAATTTAGGCTTCGCTGTTTCATTTTCAGTTTTAAATGTTTTATTATCAGCCCAATATTGCTGCCACTTTTTTTCAATTTGTTGATGATTAAAACTCATTCTTTTTCCTCCTTCGATGGATCATGTTGCTCTTCATCAGAATTGACAAAATATTTAAAAAATAAAAAAACTCGCCCCATTCTTAAAGAAGGGACGAGAGAATTTGTACTCCCGCGGTACCACCCAGATTAGTGATTACACTCGGCTCAAGCTTCCTTAACGCGGAAGAAACGACACACGATATTTCACGCGGGCAGACTCAGAAGGCGAGTTCAACTTGCTTTCTTACTAGCTTTCACCAACCGCTAGCTCTCTAAAAAGAACCACAAATCTACTATTCCTCATCACAGTCTTTACATGATATTGCATTTATTCTAATGGAAAGTATTGAAAAGCACAAGCCTTTGTTTACAGGTTACCCATTACTGAACAATTAATTCCTTTTTTTCCTTAGTTTTAGATAAATCCTTACATTCATGAAAAGCAAAATGCTGACATCCAATGCATTGATTTACATCCAAATAGCTAATAGCTTTTGTAATTGCTTCTCCTGTGTGCTGATAAAAATGTTGCGCGCCTATTTTATCGTAGATTCCATTGTGTTGCAGGGCTACCTTTAAATCACCTTGCACACCAGTTAACAAAATAGTACCACCTTGCGCTATAAAGTTATCCATGATATTGCTAAAATATGCTTCACCAGTTGAATCCATAAAGGGCACTTTCCCCATTCGTAAAATCAAAACTTTTGATTTCTGATGTAACGCGCTTTCAATCGTTTGTTCAAACATTTGTGCTGCACCAAAAAACAGTGGACCTTCAATTGTATACATGCTAATTTGCGGACAATCATGCTGCTTGTGAACGACATGTGCCTGCACCTTCTCACCTTTGAGGGAATGATCGGGTAATACTTTTGTGACAACAAGCTTTTCACTCATCTGTTTCGCAAATAAAAGCACAGCCAAGACTAGCCCTACTTCGACTGCTAATGTAAGACTAGTAAAGACAGTTAATAAAAAGGTAATCAATAATACAAGTGAATCTCCAGATTTTAACTTCACAATATGCGAAAAATGGTGTCGTTCACTCATATTCCAAGCTACTACCATTAACACAGGAGCCATACTTGCTAACGGTATGTGTGACGCATATGGAGCTAATAACAATAATGTGACTAAGACAAACACACCATGGATGATACCTGACATAGGAGAAACTGCGCCTGTTTTAATATTGGTCGCTGTACGTGCAATCGCACCCGTGGCAGGTATACCTCCAAACAATGGCGTCACGATATTGGCAATCCCTTGCCCAATAAGTTCCCGGTTGCTGTTATGCTTACTATTTGTCATCCCGTCTGCAACGACAGCAGATAGCAGAGATTCTATGCCTCCTAGCATTGCAATGACAAACGCTGGACCAATAAGCTGTTGTAAGCGTTCCAACGTAATAGGAGGAAAAGCAAAATGAGGTAATGAATTAGGAATTTGACCATAGGCTGTTGCAATAGTGGCAACTTGTCCTGAAAAGAAGAACGTTGCCACAAGAGTTGAAACAACAATTCCAACTAATGCACCAGGAACTTTTGGAAAAAGTTTTGGTGTGATGATAATCGTTAGTAAACAAAGGATTGCCGTAAAGATACTATAAACATTCGTCGTACCTAGCTGCTTAACGATTTCTTGTATATTGTCCATAAAATATTCATGTCTTTCCATATTGGTTAGCCCTAAAAAATTGGCAATTTGACCTGTAAAAATAAGAACAGCTATACCTGCAGTAAAACCAACTGTTACAGGGCGAGGAATAAACTTAATTAAAGACCCCAGCTTAAAAATACCCATTAAGCAAAGCAGAACCCCTGCCATTAAACCGGCAAGTAATAAATCTTCATAGCCATAAGTAAGGACAATTCCTAATAATACCGGCACAAACGCTCCGGTGGGCCCACCAATTTGATATTTAGATCCACCAAAAAGCGAAATAAGGATACCAGCAATACAAGCGGTATAAATACCATACTCAGGTTTCACACCAGATGCAATGGCAAAGGACATGGCGAGTGGAATGGCGACAATCCCAACAATAATTCCAGACATTACATCCTTCTTTACATGATGAACTGAATACCCTTCAAAGCGTCCTGTAAACAGTGACTTCATAGATAAATCTTCCCTTCAAAATAATAAGCAAAGCATAATTTTTAAACATCATTGATTTACTTATTGTCTTCGTCACCTTCATTGCTCGTCATTTCTTCTAATCTTGAAATGGTATTAACTAAATGGTTATTAAAAATATCCTTTGCCACTCCGAGTAATTCACCAATCATTGGATCACTTAAAGAATAGTAAACTTTTTTACCTTCTTTCACCCCATAAACAATATTTTTAGCACGTAAAACACTTAATTGCTGTGAAACTGCCGAGCCCTCTTTTTCTAAACAATCTTGAATCTCGTTGACACTTTTCTGACCATCTACAAGGAGTTCAAGTATTCTAATACGTAACGGATGTGCTAATGCTTTAAAAAAATCCGCCTTAAACTGTTGTAAGCCCTCTTCCATAAAAAAACCTCCATATCACTACATATTCAAATATTTGAATATATATAATTGTAAGCCTGTTGACAATATTTTTCAATATCTCCTATAAAAAAGAGCAAAACCTAGTGTTATACACACTCGATTTTGCTCTCTTTTTATTTTGTTAGATTATTAATCTACAACTATATTGTTCTTTTTTAAAGGATAATCGTAAGTTAAACATGGGATAATAGCCAACAGCACAATGACCACTAAGGTTAACACTAGAGGGATCATCCCAAACTGATCCACCATTATCCCGCCGAATAATGGCCCAATCATCCGTCCCCCAGTCGCAGCACTATTAATTATGCCCTGATAAAACCCTTGTCGTCCTTTTGGTGCAAGTTGATTCGCAATGGTTGGCAATGCGGGGGTATAAAACATTTCGCCAAATGTTAAAACAAGCATCGCTGCACCGAACATTTTAAAATCACTTGCAAAGGCAATAATTCCAAAAGAAATGGCAATAAGCGTTACACCAAACACTAACTGACGTTTTAAATGATGCTCCCACCGTTTTACAAGAGGCGCAATAAGAGGTTGCCCCAAAACAATAAGTAGACCATTTATTGTCCAAAGTAAGCTGTATTGTTTTAACCCCAAGCCTAAATCTTGGGTATAAGACGAAATCGTTGCACTCCATTGAGAATATGCTAGCCAACATAAAACGGAGGACGCACTAATAATTAACAAAGCATAGAATGGTGCCTTGTTAACAATTCGTTTACTTTCACTAACGACACTCTTCGGTGCAATACTCCCTACCTCTAAACGCTTAAATGTAAATAGCGCAATGAAAAAGAATAAAATATACATCCCTAAATTTACTTTAAAAACATAGTCAAATTGATAATCTGCCACTATACCTGCAAGTGCAGGTCCTACAGCAACTCCAACATTCTGTGCCAAATAGATGGCATTAAAGGCTTTTCGTCCGCCCTCTGGCCATGCAGCACCAGCTAATGCAAACATACTTGGAAAAACGATGCCCCCACTAAAGCCGAGTATTGTTAAAAACCACACATAATGTGGCCAACCGTGCCAAATCGTTAAACCAATTAGTGAAGCAATCGTTAACAGAATGCCAAACATTATAGCCTTATAGCCACCAATTCTATCAAATAAGTAACCTCCTAGTAGGTTACCAAGTACCCCAGCAGCAGAATTGAGCATTAAGACAAAGCCAGCCATCGCAAGCGTTTTTCCTAAATAATCATGCATATAAATGGCATTTAAAGGCCATAAAAAAGAGTTGCCTGTTGTGTTAACAAGCATTCCAATTATTAAAAACCAAACACGTTTTGGCATATGATGACCTCCATTATTTCGCTTCTCTAAATAGCTAGTTTATGCTGAAACACTTAAAAGTACAAGGAAAATAATTTTACCCTTTTTACAAGTCTTCCACAATATTTTACTTAGGAATGATATTCCATCTTCTCTTTTTCGTTACAATTTAAAACTTCTATGTATGATTAAGCCCTTCTCCCATGACGGAACGAAAAGCACATGATAAAATAAAGAGTTAGAGGAGTGAAATAAATGACAGAAATGAATTTTCCTTTTCCTTCTGAGGGGAAAAGATACTATACATGGAATCGCTATTTACGTGATCAATTTGGTCATAAAGTGTTTAAAGTAGCGTTAGACGCAGGCTTTGATTGCCCCAATCGTGACGGCACAGTAGCCTTTGGTGGCTGTACATTTTGCAGTGCTGCTGGCTCTGGCGATTTTGCAGGCAATAAGGTCGATCCAATCGATGTCCAATTTGCCGAAATTCGAGATAAAATGCATCAAAAATGGAAAGACGGCAAATACATGGCCTACTTCCAAGCCTATACTAATACACATGCCCCATTGCCAGTTTTAAAGGAAAAGTTTGAAGCTGCTTTAGCGCAAGAAGGTGTAGTTGGTTTGTCCATTGCTACACGTCCGGACTGTTTACCAGATGATGTCGTAGAATACTTAGCTGAATTAAATGAGCGTACGTATTTATGGATTGAGCTTGGCCTTCAAACTGTTCATGAAAAAACTGCCAATCTTATTAACCGCGCCCATGATTATGCAACCTATGTAGAAGGTGTTGAAAAATTGCGCAAACATGGGATACGTGTTTGCTCACATATTATTAACGGCCTGCCTTTAGAGGACTATGACATGATGATGGAAACCGCACGAGAAGTGGCAAAGCTAGATGTCCAAGGTATTAAAATCCACTTACTTCACCTATTAAAAGGAACACCTATGGTAAAGCAATACGAAAAAGGGATGCTAGAATTTTTAGATCAGGATGTTTACACAAAGCTAGTAGCTGATCAATTAGAAATTTTACCACCTGACATGGTTATTCATCGCATTACAGGCGATGGACCGATTGATTTAATGATTGGGCCAATGTGGAGTGTCAATAAATGGGAAGTGTTGAATGGTATTGATGCCGAGCTTGAACGTCGTGGCAGTTGGCAAGGGAAGTTTTATAAGGCTGAGGTTACAAAATGAAATTACAACGTGTTTTACAGTATGCCCAGTGGCTATTAAAGGATAGTATAGCAGTGGGAGATACGGTGGTTGATGCGACGGCAGGAAATGGCCATGATACCCTCTTTTTAGCACAGCTAGTCGGAGATAAAGGACAAGTATATGCCTTTGATGTTCAAAAGGAGGCAGTGGATGCTACACTCCATCGTCTATTAGATCACGGTTTAGAGCACCGCGCTCTTGTATTAAACAAAGGACATGAGGAAGTATCAAACTTTGTACACAAGCCAGTAGCGGCAGCCATCTTTAATCTTGGCTATTTACCTGGTAGCAACCATGATATTATTACCCAACCAACTACTACAATACAGGCTATCGAGGATTTGCTAAAGCTTTTGAAAATTGGAGGGTTAATTGTCCTAGTCATTTATCATGGTCATCCTGGTGGAAAGGAAGAGCGAGATAGTGTTATTGACTATGTCAGTAAGCTTCCACAAAAATATGTACATGTCTTAAAATATGAATTCCTCAATCAGCAGAATGATCCACCATTTGTTATTGCGTTAGAGAAAATAAAAGAATATCCTATTTAATACGATCAGGTACAAGAAAAAAGGCGATTAATTAGTTTAATAGAAACTAGTTAATCGCCTTCCTCTTTAACTATTTATTTTTTCGTTTTTCATTATAGTCAATCCAGAAATCTGCACCTTTAATTCCTAGTTTACGAGGATCAAAGACAGGGTCTTTTCCTTCTTTTTTCTGTTTCTCATAATCTTTTAATGCAACAATTGCTGGCTTCATAATAATTAAAATGGCAAGTACGTTAATCCAAACCATGAGACCAAGGCCCACATCTCCCATTGCCCATGCTAGACCAGAAGTACGAACTGTACCATAGAATGCTGCAATTAAAATAGCAATTTTTGCTATCCAAATAAATACCTTTTCTGTGTTACCTCTAAATAAATAAGCGACATTTGTTTCAGCAATGTAGTAGTAAGCCATAATTGTTGTAAAGGCAAAGAAGAATAACGCAATAGCTACAAATGGAGCACCAAAGCCTGGTAATGATGAATCAACCGCATATTGTGTATACGCAGCACCCGCTTCAATACTTTTTGCAAATGTCATTTGTTCATCGCCAGCTAATCCACCATTATTAAATTCCCCAATATGGATAAATGGATCTGTTCCTTCCGCTGCCTTTTCATCTTGTACATTGTACATCCCTGTAAATAAAATCATAAATGCCGTAGCAGAACAAATTAATAAAGTATCAATGTACACAGAAGCTGCTTGAACAATCCCTTGCTTAGCTGGATGCGATACTTCGGCTGCTGCTGCAGGGTGAGCCCCTGTTCCTTGGCCAGCTTCATTGGAGTAAATTCCACGTTTAACACCCCAAGCAATGGCAGAACCAATAATACCTCCAAAAATCTCTTGAGCACCAAAGGCACTTGAGAAAATTAATGCAAATACTGAAGGTACTTCAGAGATATTCATAACAATAATGATAATAGCCATAATGATGTATGCTAATGCCATAAACGGTACAATGATTTGAGCTGCATTTGCAATGGATTTAACGCCCCCGATAATAATTGCGCCTAATAAAACGACAATAATAAGACCTGTGATCCAAGTATCCAAACCGAAAGCGTTTTCAACAGCACCTGCAATAGCATTTGACTGTACACCAGGCATTAAGATTAACATCGCAATCAAAGCAGCCACTGCAAAAATAACTGCAAACCATTTTTGGCCCATTCCTTTTTCTATGTAAAAGGCCGGTCCACCACGATATTCAGTATCTTTCTCTTCTTTATAGATTTGAGCTAATGTTGACTCTACATACGCGGTTGCCGCACCAATGAAAGCAATTGCCCACATCCAAAAGACAGCACCGGGTCCTCCCATTCCAATCGCTGTCGCAGTACCGGCAATATTACCTGTACCTACACGTCCTGATAGTGCTATCGACATGGCTTGGAAAGACGAAATTCCTTTATCCGATTTTTCCCCTTTAAACATTAAAACAAACATATCTTTAATATGCCTTACTTGTAGGAACCTTGTAATGATTGAGAAAAACAACCCAATCAATAAGATACCATAAATAAACCATGGTCCCCATAATATCCCATTTAACTTCTCCACAATTACATCCATTTTACCCCTCCAATTTAAAATACCTTACTTTAAGTCATTATAGTATTACACTTTTCTGAAAATTACAATATTATTTTTAAGTAACAATATTTAAGTAAGTAACCTAGTAAATGGAAGGGTATAAACCTATTTAATTATATAACCAATTCTTCTTAGCGCATTATTAATAAAATCTCGAATATACATAAAAATCTCTTCACGCTCTACTTCATGAAATAAATTATGATAACAATTTTCCCATTCTTTGAACTGAAACTCTGTGAATTCTTGTTGATGAAGCCAATTACGAGTTTGTCGAGTTTCAGTAATCTTATCTTTCTCAGCAGTCATGATGAGCATCGGCATATTCGGGAATTCACCTTTAGGTAGCAGCACTAAATTTTTCATCATTTGCTGCAGCTCCCGATACCATTTCACTGACACGACAGACATGAATGGTATATCATCTTTCATCTCTTCTCTACCTTCAACACTTCGCGTTAATTTTTCTAAATTAATATCGTGTGTCATTTTAACATTAGCTGTTAAAGCACTTAAACTCGTTAAAGCATTCGATAATTTACCTGGTAATAGCTTTAATTGCAACCAAGGTGATGTCAAAATAATGCCAGCACATTCATATTGCTTCTTTTGCATTGTATGGAGAATTAATGTTGCTCCAAGACCATGACCTATTAAAAAGGTTGGTAAATTATATGAAAAAGCATTTTCAATTAGATTTCTTGTATACTTATTGTACAATTTGAAGTCCTCATCATGGACACGAGCAAACCTTGCATTAATACCATGATTAGGTAAATCCCCCATGACTATGTGGAAGCCTTCCATTCTTAATTTCTCTATAAGCCATGCATACCAACGGTGATTTTCATAAGCACCATGAAGAATAGCAATCACAGCCTTTGCTTGTCCATCAGCTTCCCATTTCCACATTCACATAGTCCTCCTAAAAAATAATTACACTTTGATTATATCGAAATAAATGCCACATTTTAATTTTATATTTCCATAAAGTTGCGTATTTGATACGATAATACTACATTATAGAAAGAAAAGAGGCGATTTTCATGATTTATCCATTCAAAGATAAAACGCCAAAGATCGATCCGTCTGTTTTCATTGCTGATTATGCAACCGTTACGGGCGATGTAACAATTGGTGCTGAAACAACAATTTGGTTTAATACAGTCATTCGTGGGGATGTCTCACCAACAATTATTGGTAAACGTGTTAGCATCCAAGATCTTTGTTGCTTACATCAAAGCCCAAAATATCCACTTATTATTGAAGATGAGGTTACAGTCGGACACCAAGTCACTTTACATAGTTGTACAATTCGCAAAAATGCTTTAATTGGTATGGGCTCCATTATATTAGACGGTGCAGAAATTGGAGAGGGTGCATTTATTGGAGCAGGAAGCCTCGTACCTCCAGGTAAGGTCATTCCTCCGAATAGTTTAGCATTAGGTCGCCCAGCCAAAGTTGTCCGTGAATTAAATGCTGAAGACAAAGAGGATATGGAACGTATCGTACGTGAATACGTAGAAAAAGGTCAATATTATAAATCCCTTCAGAAGTAACCAATCATACACAAAAATTCAATACTAACGAAAAAAATCCCTCGCGTGGCCGTGACCATTTCTTGTTCACGAGCCAGTGCGAGGTTTTTTTGAAAAAATAAAAGGGGCAACATTGCCCCCTTGCATATTAGTACACTAGAATAACGTTCTAACGACTTCATTACTTTAGTTCAATAGTTTACAGATGTGCTTTTTCTCGAAGTGCATCAGCTTTATCGATTTGTTCCCATGGCACATTTAAGTCAGTGCGGCCAAAATGACCATATGCTGCAGTTTGTTTATAGATCGGACGGCGTAGATCCAGCATTTTAATTATACCTGCTGGGCGTAGATCAAATAGTTCACGAACCCATTCTACGATTTCACTTTCTTTCACTCTGCCTGTACCAAATGTATCGACAGCAATGGAAACAGGTTGTGCAACACCAATCGCATAGGCAAGTTGTACCTCAGCGCGGTCTGCTAATCCAGCTGCTACAATATTTTTCGCTACATAACGTGCTGCATAAGCTGCTGAACGGTCTACCTTTGTCGCATCCTTACCTGAGAATGCTCCACCACCATGACGCGCGTAACCACCGTATGTATCAACAATGATTTTACGTCCTGTTAACCCAGCATCTCCTTTTGGTCCACCGATTACAAAACGGCCAGTTGGGTTGATGAAATATTTCGTGTTAGCATCTAATAATTCACTTGGCACAACAGGTCCAATAACAAATTCTTTTAAATCTGCTTGAATTTGATCCAGTGTTGCCTCTTCATCATGCTGTGTTGAAATAACAATAGTATCCACACGTACTGGTACATTATTGTCATCATATTCAATCGTTACTTGAGTTTTACCATCAGGACGTAAATACGCTAATTCTCCTGATTTACGTACTTCTGTTAAACGACGTGCTAATTTGTGTGCTAAACTAATTGGTAGTGGCATTAACTCTGGTGTTTCATTACATGCGTAACCAAACATTAGACCTTGGTCACCAGCACCAATAGCTTCAATATCAGCATCTGTCATTGAGCCTTCACGCGCTTCTAATGCTTGGTCAACACCTTGTGCAATATCCGGTGATTGTTCACCAATAGCCACAAGCACGGCTAAGTTTTCAGCATCAAAGCCATATTTACCGCGTGTATAGCCTATTTCGGCTACAGTATCACGAACGATACCTTTAATATCTACATAAGTAGAAGTTGTAATTTCTCCTGCTACTAATACTAATCCTGTTGTTACAGTAGTTTCACACGCTACACGTGCATTTGGATCTTCTGCTAAAATAGCATCTAAAATGGCATCCGAGATTTGGTCACAAATTTTATCTGGATGTCCTTCTGTTACACTCTCTGATGTAAACAGTCGACGGTTTGTCATTTGGTTTTCCTCCTATTACTTTTATGAAAAGTAGTTGTGTATGAATACGGTACTCATTACCCATGTCAAGTCCGCTCCTAAGGATTGAACTCTCAAGCCGTTACTGCTGCTTTTAACACGAGGATTTCGAAAGATCCGTCATTATAATAAGGAAAGAACTACATATACTTACCTTTACATTCATTTTAAACAATAAAAAAATCCTTTACTCACGTTACTTTACATGAGGAAAGGAATAATGACTTCGTAACCTTTCACTCTTATCGTTCAAGGGATGTTCCCTTGCATCAGGTTGGCACCAACGCATGTCGTGAAATGATTCATGCAGGTTGCCGGGTTTCACAGGGCCTGACCCTCCACCAGCTCGGGATAAGAGTATCCGTTCAATTGTATGTTACTGAAAAGGTCGAACGTTGTCAAATATTTTCTAATGTATTACTGTATAGAAAGGAAGGAACTGATTAAACAAAAACTTTTCATACTTGGATGATGATGTAAATAGAAGCAAATTAATCCCTACAACATACCTAGCATCTTGTGGTAACATATGTGTGGCTCAATTTTTATGCCTAATTACAGTAGGATTGATTGGATTCTACTCGAAAAACATTATTTTTTGTCAGTTTATTGAAAAGTGATAAAAACTCTAAAATAATTTCTTAATTAGTATAGATTATTTAAGCAATTGTGTTATACTATTTTTGAAATTAAGAAAAAATCCCTCTAAATCAAGGGAATACTATAAAAAAGGATGGTATTTAATCGATGAATTCAGTAGAAATTGCAAACGAACTGAAGGAATTATTAAACGGCGGTAACATTAATGTTCAACTTTCAGTACCACAATTAGCAGAAAAAGCTACATCTCGTGGTGAAGCAATGTTAACAGTAGATGGCGCAGTTCGTGCAGAAACTGGCAAATACACTGGTCGTTCACCTAAAGATAAATATACGGTAGAAGAAGAAAGCACAAAAGATCAAATTGACTGGGGTAAAGTCAACCAACCTATTTCTTCTGAAGTGTTCGATAACCTATATGTAAAAGTAATAAAATATTTAAAAGAACGTGACGAGTTATTCGTATTCAAAGGCTTTGCAGGTGCTGACAAAGATTCTCAATTAAGCATTCAAGTGATTAATGAATACGCTTGGCACAATCTTTTTGCTCATCAATTATTTATCCGTCCAACTAAAGAAGAATTAGCTTCTCATGTTGCAGACTTCACAGTTATCTCTGCTCCTAACTTTAAAGCAGATCCTGCAGTTGATGGTACATCTTCTGAAACATTCATCATTGTATCACTTGAAAAGAAAATTATTTTAATTGGTGGTACTGAGTATGCTGGTGAAATGAAAAAATCTATTTTCGGTATCATGAACTACTTATTACCACAACAAGGAATCCTTTCAATGCACTGTTCAGCAAACGTTGGTGAAGCTGGCGATGTGGCATTATTCTTCGGTCTATCTGGTACTGGTAAAACGACTTTATCTGCTGACCCAGATCGTAAGCTTATCGGTGACGATGAACATGGCTGGTCTGATAATGGAGTGTTCAACATTGAGGGTGGTTGCTATGCAAAAACAATCAACCTTTCTGCTGAAAAAGAACCAGAAATCTACAATGCAATCCGCTTCGGTTCTGTTTTAGAAAACGTAGCTGTTGACCCAGAAACTCGTATTTGTGATTATGATGATGGTTCATTAACAGAAAACACACGTGTTGCTTATCCAATCCAATACATCGAAAATATTGTTGATCCATCTGTTGCAGGTCATCCAAAAACTATCATCTTCTTAACAGCTGATGCGTTTGGCGTATTACCTCCAATCAGTAAATTAACAAAAGAGCAAGCAATGTACCACTTCCTAAGCGGTTTCACTTCTAAACTTGCTGGAACTGAACGTGGTGTAACAGAACCAGAACCAGTATTCTCTACTTGCTTCGGTTCTCCATTCCTTCCACTTCCTGCAACAGTGTATGCAGAAATGTTAGGTCAAAAGATTGACGAGCACGGCGCACAAGTATTCCTAGTAAACACTGGTTGGACTGGTGGCGAATATGGTACAGGTAGCCGTATGAAGCTTTCTTACACACGCACAATGGTACGTGCAGCAATCGATGGCAAATTAACAAATGTAGAAACAACACAAGATGCTGTCTTTGGTTTACACATTCCAACAGCAGTTGAAGGTGTACCTTCTGAAGTGTTAAACCCTCGTGAAGCTTGGGCAGATAAAGCTGCTTATGATGAAAAAGCGGCTGAACTTGCAGGTCTATTCAATGAAAACTTTAAGAAATTCACAAACGTTTCTGAAGCTATCATTACACTTGGTGGCCCATTAAAATAAACTATATACAGAACAAAGGGAACGATTTCACTCGTTCTCTTTTTCTTTTTTCTTAATGATAATATAGGGAGTTACGTATGATTATTTTTAAGTTAACTACAATTGCATGATTACTAGTGTTAACTTGGAAAAAGGCATAACCTGATAAAAGTAATTTTGGTCAATTTCAGTTTTATTGACTCCTTTTTTCATTTCATACCTGTTATAGAATATCTGTACCCGAATAAAGGTAGAAAAAATCGATATTTAAAGTTTTTTAGCAAAATAAAACAATAAATAGAGTTTGAGCCCATCCTCTCTATAAATTAGATAGGATGGGCTTATTGTTTGTTCCTGTTAGAAAGAAGGACAAAGAAAAATACCTTTGCAGTATGATTGATTGGTGTGGAGCCTGCGTCACTCCTAGGGGATTAGCGTCACAGATAAGACCCTGGAGCGAACGAAGTGAGTGAAGCGGCTTATCGGACGCCCCCTGGAAAGGACGCCGGCGGAACGGAAATCAACCCCTCGCCTTGCCACTTTGAACAAGAAGCCTTCTTGTTCTCTCAAATTACATACTTCAATTTTCTTTGTTTCAATTATTGTTGTTTCATCCATTGGCAAAGAGCGCGGACGGTTTCTCGATTTTTAGCAGGTGGGTATTGATGGGCATAGTTAGGGTCATACCATGTTTCGTATGTTTTATTAGCCTCGTCTAAGAAAAAGGCCAATTGTCTAGCATGTTCGATATCAACATTTTCATCCCGATAGCCATGGATAATTAATACTGGAGCTGTTATTTGCTCAACTTCGAAAAGCGGTGTTCGTGCATCATAAGCTTCAGGTACACGATTCGGTGTTCCTCCAATCACCCGTTTCATCATTCTTCGCATATCTGTTCGCTCCCAATAAGTAGCTGTTGCATCAGAAACACCTGCCCATGTGACGACAGAGGTGATATCCTTTCTTAAAATAGCTGTCCAAAGAGCCATAATTCCCCCACGGGAAAAACCAAAAACATGTATATTATCATTGCAAAATTGTTTGAGAACATCTACAGCATAGACTGCATCGTAACGGTCTGCACCTGCAAATTCGTCACGACCTTCTCCACCACGATTTCCACGATAGTATGGAGCAAACACAATAAAGCCCTGAGCTGCAAATTGAGCAATACGTGATGGTCTTACCATTCCAATGCTTTGCATGCCCCCTCTTAAATATAAAAAGCCATCATATGTACCTTCTGCCTTTGGCTCTGCTAATAATCCTTTTATACGTAAACCCTGTGATAAATAAGTTATTTCAGTTAACCGTATGGCTGGATTTGGTGAAGGATAGGCTCGCTTTTCTACAATTTCACCATTGTTTGTCACGATGTTTCAACTCCTCCAGCATTTTTCTCATGCCCTCATCCTTCATATGAAAGCTTAAGTTAGGATGATGGATGAATTCTTCATCTGTTAACCAAAGCATGCCCGATGTTTCTAGATCAAATTCAATATGCTCTTGACCTGCAAATTGTGCAGTAAAAACTGTTTTACAAAATTTCACTTCATCGTGAACCGCATATTCTGCGAACCATTGCAGATTTTTCACATGGACACCCGTCTCCTCAAAAACTTCCCGAATAGCTGCCTCCTCTAAGGTTTCGCCCTCCTCTAATTTGCCCCCTGGCACCTCTACACCACGTCGTTTATGGATGGTACATAGCCATTTATTTTCATGCTTTAAAAAAACAAGGACATGCTTGGGCTCTACTTCAAATTCCCCTCTTGAAAAACTTAAATCGACTTGTAGGCCATGTAAATCTGTAAATGTTAGCATAGTTTCACCCTCACGTTCTTTCTTGATGAAAACAGAAGCAACAATCACTCATTGCTCCTATTTTATGGACAGAATCTCTCGTTGATTCCTTTTTATAATGGACACTAGATGTTAATTATTATCATCCTCTAGCTTATCTATGTTAACTATAGTGTAATCCAACAAAGACAAGCAACTCTAAATTACAGCAAGCAAAAAAGCGTGCTTCATACGAAGACACGCTTTCGCTTAGATTACTTGCTTCCCATCAAAATAAACAACAGGACTTTTTACAACACAATCAATATGAACATCTGCCGCATTTGCCCCACCAAATGGCACATTACTGCCAAATGCAATATGGATTGTTCCATACACCTTTTCATCCTCTAATACATTACCACATAGGATTGCACTTTTATTGGCTCCGATGCCAAACTCTGCGATTACTCTACCATTACCTTCGCCCAGTAGTTGCAGTAATTGTGGACCATCTGGGCCAATTGCCTCTTCTAAACGTCCATTCTTGATTTTTAATAATAATGGCTCCTTTAGAACACCAATATTAGCAATTGAACCATCCACTAAAATTTCGCCATTTGCAGATGTTTCGATTGGGGCAATATAGGATTCTCCTGAAGGGATATTCCCGTGCTCCCCTGCTTGACGAATGATACCTGTAGAGGGAATTCCTACACGTTTTTCTACACTGAAGGTCAACTCATGTCCACCTTTAACAATTCGAATATCGTTTGCCGCATCGAGTAGTTGGACATATTTTCCCACCAACTCTTCTATTTCCTGTGCATTTGCATGAAGTGCACCTTGCTCAAGCATCTCCAATGTAACACCTGGCATTGTCGCTACGCGTCCACCATGCTCACAGGCATTTTTACGTGCCGCTGTATGAGTTAAGGAATGTGAGGTAATACAAAGCGTAACATCAGCATTAGCCATAAGTGTCGATACTGCAATGATTGGCTCCTGACCAGATTTTTCTAGTAACGGCATGACCATAAACATTGTCTTAGCTGTAATCGTCAGCCCAGCTTCATAAAAAATTTTCGCAATGTCTTGCTTGTGAATATCCGTCAAAATCAATAATGTTTCTGATGATTGAACATTTAAATTACCTTTTAAGATAGTAAGTGCAATGTCATGTAAATGTTGCATAATAGGACTCCTTAATTAAAATTCAAATGATATCTCCGAATAATTCCTTCTATTTCATTTCTGGCCTCTGTTAAAGGGCCTAACACCTCTGGAACACGTTCCTCGGTAAAACGATAGATGGGTCCCGAAACAGTAATCGAGGCGACAACCTGTTCTTCACTATTGAATATTGGCATAGCGAGCGCCAAGACGTCGACAGAGTATTCACTATTACTTAGTGCATAACCACATGCACGTATTTTTTCAAGCTCTGCCCGTATTTCATTGGCATCTGTCATTGTATTATTTGTATAGGCTTTTAAGGGTTCGTCAATAACCTTTGCAATTTGCTCTTCATTTAGGAATGCAAGCATAGAGCGATAGGAGGCCCCTACGTAAAGCGGCGACCTACTCCCTCTTGAAACAGTAAATTTCACCTTATTTACAGGTTCTGCTTTTAGTAATGTTAACGCTTCCAGTCCATTCAAAACTGTAAAAATAGCAGTTTCACCAGTGACATCCTTTAATTGATCAAGAACTGGCATACATAGCTGATCTATGTTTAATGAATCATACATATTCATACCAATTTCCCATAATGCAATACCAAGTGAGTATTTTTTAGTTACGGGATCTTTCGTAATAAAGCCATTATTTTCAAAGGTTTCAAGAATGCGATATAAATTTGTATGATTCATATTCATCGCCATTGCTAACTCTCTTCCGCCCCATGTGGGCTTTTCCTTTGTAAACATTTTTAAAACTGCAATTGATAAATTTAACGTCTTTAGCATATCTCTCATCCTTCTGATCTATTTATCTGTACAAACGGCTGCAAATCTTTCGCTTAAGGGGGAATAATTGAAAGATTTAGCAGCCGTCAGCACCTGATATCACTTTATCAAAAGTAAGAGAGTAGCTAATCTCTTACTTTTGATATAGGAAATCAACAGCAGCAGTAATATATACTTTTGCACAGCGTACGATATCCTCAACACGCACTTTTTCATTATAACCATGAATACTTGGCAAATACGCTGGACCATATTGTAATACAGGAATGTCATATTGTCTGAAATGTCGAGCATCACTGCTTGCCCATTGCATCACACCATATGCCTCTTGACCTGTAACAAATGAAATATTGTCCACAATCGATTGACACACAGGATTTTCAGCTGGCGTATAATTCGCTACGCTTTTGAAGCCAAAACGTTGAATCGAATAATCGATAGCTAAACTATCTAGTTTATTCTTCAAAATTTCTGTTACTTGTTCTTGTGTAATACCAAAAGGTAAGCGACAATCAACCTGTACCTTACAATAATCTGGGATAACGTTGGACTTCGTACCTCCCTCAATTGTACCAATATTTACAGTAATTTTCTCTAAAACATCTTGATATTTCAATCGATCTTTCTCCACCTCACGCATGTATTTCTTTGATACTTCGATAAGTGGCTGTACTTCTTCAGGAATGGAAATGTCCATATCCCATAATGTACGAATCTCTTGAATAGCTCGAATGGCATCGACAATAGCATTTCGTCCAGCTAAAGGAGATAGACTTCCATGTCCTGGTTCCCCACGTACTTCTAATTCAAACCAGTAAGAGCCCTTTTGTCCGATTGTAGGATTCAACGGTGAAGACGGCTCTGCAATTAAACAGCCATCTCCTTTTACTAAACTTCGTTCTAACAACCAAGGAACACCATATTCTCCACCCGTTTCTTCATCTGGTACGATCGCCAACGTTAATTTGCCTGGTAATTCAATATCCATTTTCTTCAGTAGCTTTGTCGCAAAAATAATACCCGCTAAACCAGCTTTCATATCACTTGCACCACGACCAAGCATCCAGCCATCCTTTACCTCTCCTGAGAATGGATCGAAATCCCACTTCGATAAATCGCCCACAGGTACAACATCTGTATGACCACAATAAACAAGTTCTTTTCCTTCACCATTACCAATAGAGGCAACCAAGTTAAACATTTTATCTGCAGCTTCATATTTTTGGTACGTAATGCCCACTTCATGTAAATAATTTTCGATAAAGGCTGTTATTTCAGTCGTATCTCCTGGAGGGTTGACACTGGGAATTTGAATAAGTTTTGAACAAAATTCAATTAATTCATCTTGATGATTTTCGACTGCATCGAGTAATTGCATTTTCAGTGCTTGTAAATCATTCATGTGTGTGCACCTCATTTCCTTTCGTTTGTAAGTGACTCATACTACCATATAAATTTTTCATATGGGTAAATTGTTCTTCATCATAGAAGGAGCACTTCTTAGCACCGTATGTTTTTGCTACTTCCAAGACAAATCGCACAACACTTTCAACATCTGTAACATGTGTTGCACCTGTCGCACAGCCTGCCACGACAGATTCTGTAGTAATCGCCACACCAACAACAGGGCTGGATGTTGCAACAGCTGGTTGTAAAATACTATTAATATGATATAGACCATTTCCATAAGGTGTAATATCTTGCATCGTAATCGGCAGTACAACTGGTGAAATTCCTGCTGATTGCGTATAAGCATGTAAAAGATCATCACTAATTTTCAATATGTAACCTTCTTTGACTGTTGGTGTAATAGCAAACCCTTTATGGTTACACACTTGATTGCCTTTTGTTGTATCAATCGAGAGAATCGCATCCATCGTATCTTCTACTTCATTTTCGTTCATGACACTAATATCCACCGGTGAGTTCATAAATGGCACCGGCTCATGTGGTAAGGTTGGTGCTGTTGGACAAATATGCGTCGAGAAAATAACATCTCCTTCTAACTGATCACCCTTAAGGGCCATATCAATGGCTTTAGCTGCTCCTGCCATACATGCTAGAGCGCCATCTCCATCCGATACAAAGCCTGTCATTTCAGGGCGTGCTCCAATACCCCCTAAACGACCAATAATTCCTAATGTAGGTGCATTCCCACCTGAGGATTTACCATTCTTTCCTTTCACTAGAACGCGAACAAAATCTGTTGAGCCACTTTCACCTTGAATCGTTTTTACTTTGACATCTGCTTTTGAATCAATATCGTGTAAATACTCTTTAATTGTTTCTCCATTTACATTGATACTATCCATTACCTCGTATAATTCAATAACATGCTTCAATGACATAATTAGTCCGCTCCTTTTTCTATTAACTAAATTTTATTTATATCGATGATACTTCTTGCTGTATTGACTTGAATAAATGACATGATACTTGATGTGTCGCTGTCACTGTATCAAGTGTAGGTTGGACCTTTGCACATTTTTCTGTAGCAAAGCGACAACGCTTATGGAATGCACAGCCACTCGGAGGATTTACCGGACTCGGAACATCACCCGATAAAATAATCCGTTCCTTTGAATCGAAAGGATTTTCCTTAGGAATGGCTGATAACAGGGCTTGTGTATATGGATGTTGAGGGCTTTCATAAATTTCCTTGTATGTGCCAATTTCCACAATTTTACCTAAATACATAACTGCAATGCGATCACACATATAATTCACGACATTTAGATCATGTGAGATAAATATATAGGTTAAGCCGAAATCTCTCTGTAAATCTTTTAATAGATTGATAACCTGTGCTTGGACGGAAACATCTAACGCTGAAACAGGTTCATCACATACAACAATATCTGGATTGAGTGCAAGGGCACGAGCAATATTAATGCGTTGTCTTTGACCACCCGAAAATTCATGTGGATGACGTTTTGCATGGTATGCACTTAATCCCACTGTTTCAAGTAATTCAATGACACGCTTTTTGCGTGATGCTTCATCACCCATACCATGGATGACTAAAGGCTCTGCAATGAGATATTCAATTGTTTTACGAGGATCCAGTGATGCATAAGGATTTTGGAAAACCATTTGTATCGATTTTCGGGCAGAACGGATATCCTTTGTATTTAAACTAGCTAAATCTGTTCCCTTAAACTCCACGACTCCCTCCGTTGGTGAAATCAGCTGGTTGATTAAACGGGCAACCGTTGATTTACCACAACCCGACTCGCCAACAATCCCAAGTGTCTCTCCTTTATATAACTCAAAACTTACGCCATCTACTGCTTTCACAAATTGAGTCGATTTTTTAAAAGGAATTGAACTTTTAATTGGAAAGTGCTTTTTTAAATTACTTACCTTTAAAACAAGTTCATTGTGCTGTTGCATTAAAAATTCCCTCCTTCCTTGCGACAATTTGTTCTTTTGATTGTAAATGACAAGCCACAAAATGATTATCCTGCACTTCCACTAAGTCAGGAACAGTACTACGGCAAAGATCTGTTGCTAAAGGACACCGTGCTGAGAAATGGCAGCCGCTATGTGGCATAGTTAAATCTGGCGGACTACCAGGAATGGCTGGTAATCTTTGTTGACCTTGTGTGCCCATTGTAATTTGAGATTCTAATAATCCCCAAGTATAAGGATGTAACGGTTTTTCATAGAGTTGTCTTGTCGTTGTAGATTCCACAGTACGTCCTGCATACATGACATTTACTTTGTCACAAAGCTCCCAAACGACACCTAAATCATGCGTAATCATAATGATGGCTGTATCATGTTCTTGCTGTAATTTCTTCATCAAATCAAGAATTTGAGCCTGCACGGTTACATCTAGTGCAGTTGTTGGTTCATCGGCAATGAGTAGCTTTGGATTACAAGCAAGTGCAATAGCAATCATGACACGTTGACGCATTCCACCTGAAAATTCATGTGGATACATTTTCAAACGCTTTTCAGGTTCAGGAATGCCTACCATTTTCAACATATCTACAGCTTTGAAAGCAGCATCCTTTTTCGATATATTTTCATGTGCTTGGATGACCTCTATAATTTGATTGCCCACGGTTAGTACAGGATTCAAGCTTGTAATTGGATCTTGGAAAATCATCGACATTTCATTGCCCCGTACATTACGCATTTCTTTCTCAGAAATAGCCATTAAATCACGGCCATTGAATTGAATTTTTCCATTCGTTATCTTTCCTGGCGGAGATGGAATTAAACGCATAAGAGCAGTAGCAGTCACACTCTTTCCTGACCCTGACTCTCCCACAATACCTAATGTTTCCTTCTTATTTAATTGTAAATTAACTCCATTGACAGCTTTCATCGTAGAGCCGCTACTTTTAAATTCTACTGTTAAATTTTCTACATCTAGTAAACGTTCAGTCATGACTCCACCCCCTTCCATTAGACTTTCATTTTCGGATCTAATGCATCGCGCAATCCATCACCTAAAAGGTTAATACCAAGAACAGTTAGTAAAATACAAATACCTGAAAATGTTGCCATTTGGGGGTTTAATACTAAAAAGTCTTTACCATCCTTTAAAATACTGCCCCAGGAAGCGGTTGGTGGTTGAACCCCTAAACCTAAAAAGCTAAGGGCTGCCTCTGAAATAATAGCGCCTGCTGTACTCATCGTTCCGTAAACAATTAATGGTGCTAAACAATTCGGTAGTATATGACTAAAAATTACCCGTCTATGTGTAGCGCCTAAAGAATGAGTGACTTCGATAAATTCTTCCTCTTTAACGCTTAATACTTGGCCACGAACAAGCCTTGCGAACCCTGGGATATTAGCAATACCAATGGCAACAATAACATTGACAAGCCCTTGTCCTAATACCGTCATTAACGTAATCGCTAGTAAAATGAATGGAAATGCGAAAAGACCATCCATTGTGCGCATGATAATAGAATCAATACGACCACCAAAATATCCTGCAACTAAGCCTAATAACGTGCCAAACACAGCGCCAAATAACACTGCTGCAATGCCAACAATCATTGAAATTCGAGTACCATAAACTAACCGACTAAACAAATCACGACCATAGTTATCTGTTCCTAGTAAATGTCCTTCGGTATTCATAGGTAAAAATGATTTACCAACAAGCATTTCATTCGGTGGATGGGTAGCAATCAGAGGTGCAAAAATAGCAATAATGCCCATCAACGTTACAATAATTAAGCCAATTGATGCTAATTTATTTTTTAGCAACTTCCGCAACAATGTATTTCTTTTTCTCGTTTCATTGACGATTGCTTGAGTCATTATTATTTTTTCCCCCCATCCGATTCTAAGTTGACCTTAGGATTTACAACTTTATAAAGCACATCGACGATTAAGTTTATAAGCACAAAGATAAACGCAATGAAAATGACAGTTCCTTGTACGACTACAAAATCACGTTTATCAATAGCGTCTACAATCAACCGCCCCATACCAGGCCAACTAAAAATAGTTTCTGTTAAAACCGCCCCACCAAGTAAATTTGAAATTTGCATACCTAGTACCGTTAAAATAGGTGTTAGCGCATTTTTCAATGCATGTTTCCCAATCACTAAATATTCTTTGATCCCTTTAGATCGAGCTGTTTTAATATAATCTTGTGAAATAACCTCTAGCATACTAGAACGTGTAATCCGTGCGAAGGTCGCCATTGGAATTGTTGCTAAAGCAAATGCTGGCAAGATTAAATGCTTCACATATGTCCAAAGACCATCACTGATATTCCCCATCCCAGTCGCAGGGAACCAACCAAGATTGACACTGAAAAATAAGACAAGCATAATCCCCAACCAAAAAATTGGCATAGATACACCGACTAATGACACAAGCATGACAATATAATCAATGATTGTATTTTGCTTTCTAGCTGCTAGGATGCCTGCTGGTATTCCGATGATGACGGCTATTAACAAAGCTGCTAATGCAAGTATGACTGTGTTAGGAAATCTTTCGATAATAAGCCCGATGACAGACTCACTATAAGAATAGGAATATCCTAAATTTAACTGCGCCAAGTCTCCTACATATGAAATAAATTGTGAAGGCATTGATTTATTTAAACCTAGCTCTTCTCTTAAATTTTCTACATCTTCCACACTGGCTTGTGGCCCAAGCATAACTGCAGCTGGATCGCCTGGAATCATTCGCGTAATAATAAAGACGATAATCCCTACTACTAGCAGTGTTGGAATAAGGTTCACTAACCTTTTTAAAATAAATGAGCCCATCTTATGCAAGACCTCCTTTTCATTATTAGAATCAGTGGTTCATATTGTGAATAACCAAATACTACACTACATAATAATTGTTTGTAAATATATTTTTTCTGAATCTTTTTAATTTTGTATTTACTTTCTATTTACAAGTGTGCTAATTTTATTGTCGAACCTACCATTTTTGAATCAACGGTTCATATTGTGAAACATAAATTAAGGAGGCTAGCGTATATGAAGAAAATCAACGTAAAAAAATCTTTACTACTACTCTTTTTAACTTTAGTAATTGGTGTTTTAGCAGCTTGTGGTGGGAATACAGAGAAAAGTAATTCAGCAGATGAAAAGGATGGAGAAGTCACTGCAGGTGGCACATTAAATATTGGCCTTTCAGCCAATGCCAAAACATTTGACCCTATCAAATATACGGGGGTTTATGAATCGCAAGTTATGCGTCAAATGGGTGATACTTTAGTTGTTTATAACAAAGATTTATCTGATATCATTCCATCTTTAGCAACAGAATGGAAAGTTTCTGATGATATGTTAGTTTATACGTTCAAATTACGCGAAGGTGTGAAATTCCAAAAAGGTCAATACCAAGATGGACGTGACATGACAGCGGAAGACGTTAAATATTCATTAGAGCGCTCTGCCAAAGAATCCGCTATGAATCGTTTAAGTGGTGTGACGGAAGTTAAAGTGTTATCAGATTATGAAGTAGAAATTCACTTAGCGACACCGAATGCTGCACTCCTTGCTATGCTAACGGATGCAGGAAATATCATTATTCCAAAAGAAGAGGTCGAAGGATGGGGCGATAACTTCTCTGAACACTTCATTGGTACTGGTCCATTCCAATTAAAGGAATGGAAAAAAGATCAAGAGGTAAAACTAGTTCGTCACGAAAATTATTGGGGTGATAAGCCGAATATCGATAACTTAACAATGAAGTTTATCTCAGATCAAAACATGATGACGAATGCATTACGTTCTGGTGATATTGATATTGCCATGGATGTTAAAGGCCAAAATCGTGAAATCATCAAGCAAGATAGCAATCTTGAACTTTTAACGAATCCTGGTCTATCTATTGTTTATCTTGATCTTAACAATAAGGTAGGTCCTACTGCTGACAAACGTGTTCGTGAAGCTATTTATATGGCAACGAATGTTGAGGAAATTATTTCTGGGGTTAACCAATGGGGTGGTGGAGATGTTTCTTACTTACCATTACCACCTGGTTCATGGGGGTATGATCAATCGTTAATTGATTTAGTACCAAAATATAATCCTGAAGAAGCTAAAAAATTATTAGCAGAGGCTGGCTATCCTGATGGCTTCAAAACAGAGATTTTTGTGTCAGAAGCACGTGTTCCTTACGCTACAATTTTCCAAAGTCAATTAAAGAAAAACCTAAACATTGATGTAGAAATTAAAGTACTTGAATGGGGTACTTACAGTGATACTGTAGCAAAAGGAAATGCCCCAATGAACATTGGGGGCTGGACTTGGTATCCAGATCCTTATTTCTTCCTTTATCAGTTATATCACACAAATCAAATTGGAGCTTTAGGTAATGGTAAAGGCTATAGTAATCCAGAAGTAGATAAATTATTAGAACGCGCGGTATCAGAAACAGTTGTTCAAGAAGAAAGAGCAAAATTATACCAAGAAGCGTTAAAACTAATATTAGCAGATGTACCACGTATCGAATTAGAAGCCACTCAAACTGTTGCAGGTGTGAGTAAAAAAGTACAGGGCTTTGAGGTCTCTGCCGATAATTCCGTACAAATTGTGCATCCAAACGGTACGAACGTATCAATCGCAAAATAATTAAACTAGAAAAGTGGAGATCTTGTCTCCGCTTTTCTCTTCATAAGGAGAGATCTGATCGAATGACTCGATATATAAATGGACTTGTTTTTAACTCTGAGACTCGTAGCTTTGATAAACAGTCGTTTCAAGTACAGGGGCAATACTTCGAACAATCTTCTCGTACAACTGAAACAGAAATAGATTTAGATGGTTATTATATTACACCTGGCTTTATCGACAGTTGTTCACAAATTGGTTTAGCTGAAATAGGGATTCGCTGGGAGGGCGATGATAGTTATGAATTTGATTCCCATCTTCAATATTCTGTAGTTGATGGCATTTATCCATTTGATGCAGCATTCCAAAAGGCAGTCTCTCATGGAGTAACAGCATCGCACATTGTTCCCTCCCCTAAAAGCTTAATTGGTGCGAAAACAGCCATCATCCATCATACACATACAACGGTCGATGAAATGGTCCTGATAAAGGATGTTGCTTATTCCTTCTCCATCGGCCATCAGGCAAAAAGTACATTTTTTGCTGAAAAGAAAAAGCCATTAACTCGTATGGGAATTGCCAAAATAGTTAGGGAAACATTGCAACAAATTCAGCAGCAAGAGCCACGGATTAAAAAAATTGTTATTCGGGCCCATAAAGCAGTAGATATTGAATTTGTTGGACGACTTCAACATGAATTTGGCACTATTTTCGATTTTCATATTATTCATGGTACTGAAGTTCCTTTACTTAAGGGGGAATCCTTTAATACGGTCATTGCGGGACCAACATTTCGCTATATTGAGCATAATGAGATGATGGCACTATCGCCAAAACTTTACCGTCATCTGTCCAATCAACATATTCCATTTGTTTTTTGTACGGATCACCCTGTTAGTAGTACATCCCACCTAACTTTAGAAGGTTGCCTAGCCGTAAGAGAAGGAATGACACGCCAGGATGTTCTGTATGCATTAACAACAGGGGCTGCTAATTTTCTAGGTATAGCCCATAAAACAGGCGCTATTTGCGATGGACTTCTAGCTGATTTTGTCATATGGGATAAGCATCCATTAAATTTAGACGCCCAAGTTGTCGCTACTTATATTAAAGGGACAAAAGTTTATGCACGGGAAGAAGGGTTGACAGAATGATTATTTATCACCATGCAAAAATTTTCACAGTCGATGAACAAAATAATATTTTTGAACAGTTATGGATTGAGGATGGGCGAATTGTTTATGTTGGTCCAGCGAAGGATACTCCTCCCGATGCTGAATTAATTGATCTACAAGGAGCATATGTTACTCCTGGATTAATTGACATTCATGCTCATGTCGGAACATGGGCAGAAGTAACCGAAGATATTAATGATGCCAATGAATATAGTGAGCCCTTTACACCACTTATGCATGCTTTAGATAGTGTAGATATTCGGCACTTTTCTTTTCAGCATGCGCTGGAAGGTGGCGTGACAACTGTGCAAACTGGGCCAGGCAGTGCTAATGTTATCGGAGGCATTTGGAGCATCCTTAAAACAGCAGGACCTACCCTCGCCTCCCGTGTTCTTATAGAGCGAAGTGGATTAAAAGGAGCATTAGGTGAAAATCCTAAAAATGTCTTTGGCAATCAATATAAAAGAAAGCCAATGACGCGAATGGCTATTGCCCAGCTTTTACGAGATGGTTTCCAACGTGCGAGTCGCTTGAATGAACAAGAACAAACGGATCAAATCAACCACAACACAGAGTTACGCCCATTTATTGAGGTGCTACAGGGTGACATGCCCCTTCGCATTCACTGCCACCGTGCAGATGACATTATGACAGCTATACGAATCGCCAAAGAATTTAATGTAGAGCTTCACTTAGAACATTGTACAGAAGGTCATCTTATTGTTGATGCAGTTAAGAAGAGTGGCTTTCATGCAACACTTGGTCCCTATATGCTAACGCCATCTAAATATGAAACACGCCATTCTACACCAGCAATTGCAGCTATTTTTAAAGAGCATAATATACCTTTTGCCATTATGACGGATCATCCGTTTGTACCGATTCAGTATTTAAAATATTGTGCAACAGAAGCCATTCGCTATGGTTTAGATGAAGAAACAGCCATTAAAAGTATTACGATAAATGCTGCTAAGCTTGTACAGCTTGATCACCGAATCGGTAGTCTGGAGGCAGGCAAGGATGCTGATTTTGTTGTTTGGTCACACCCTATTTTTGAAACAGAAGCAAAGGTTTTACAAACTTATGTAAATGGAAAAAAATATTACGAAGCGGAGTGAGCACGTTGAAACATTCAAACATTGCCGTTGTCACAATTGGTCAAGCCCCTCGCAAAGATATGGCTAAAGATATTCAGCAATTAAGAGAATCCGGTCTCCATGTTCAAGAATACGGTGTACTTGATTTACTCTCTTCCGATGAAATTGCTAGGCTATCACCAGCTATTAAAGACACAGATGTTTTAGTGACACTTCTAGCAAATGGTGAGCAAGTAAAGTTAAGTAAACAAAAGCTTATGCCCTATATTCAGCAATGCATTAGTAAGCTACACGAATTCACTTGGGTATTACTTATGTGTACTGGAGACTTTACGAATAAGCTTTCTTCTAACAATCTATTACTTCCTGATCGTATGATGACAAATTTAGTAAAAGGGTTACATACAGAATTAACACTTGGCTTAATAGGTCCTGAGCCTGAACAACAACATACTGTTGCTGACAAATGGCAAAAAGCACAGTTCAATGTAATGTTTTCAGCAAGCTCCCCCTACCACTTCAATGCTCGACATCTATTAGCAAAAGCACGACTATTAGAAGATAAGGGAGCCGATTTGCTTATTCTTGATTGTATGGGTTATTCTTCAACAATGAAAAATACTATTAAAGATCAACTTTCTATACCTATCATTGTGCCGAGAGAAGCGGTTTTTACCATATTAAAAGCCATTAGTTAAGATTGAAAGAGGTCACTGTCCATTCAGTGACCTTTTCCTTTTTATTTAAACACGCTTATTGAAATAAGGAAGCTGTTCCACGAAAGCCTTTGTATCATCATCCCCATATTCATGAACGAGTGCATAAATTTTCATTAATCGCTTATCTATTTCATCATTTTCTCTATCTAAGTGATACTGTATATACGGTAGCTGGGCACGCCATGCATTTGAAATTTCTAACAGCTGCATTTGCTGAAAGATTCTTTCAAAAACATCTAATGCTTGACGATCTACGTTCAGTTCAAAGTTCCACGGCCCTGCATATGGATTTGTATAATACGTTCGATTGGCAAGTGAAAAATATACGCGCTGACGATCCATCTTACGATTCACTCCTTTTTCCATAGTATGGAGAGAAAGGAGTCGTTTTATTCGCTTGAATGTCAAACTTCCTTCACAATTAAAAAGGCCCTATAATTTATAATAGGTATGATGAACAAAGAACGGAGTGAATACTATGAGTTTAACTACGCTCTTAATAATTGCAGTTATTATTGTTATTGTTATTACAATTGCGACGATTATTAGTGTCAACCGTGCTTATGCCTTTAAACATACAATCGATGAAAGGCCGAAGCAAAATCATCAAGAAGAGCCATAAACATAGCCTTTTTAATAATATAAACTTGGAGTGAAAGCAATGGGTGTACCTTTACCAATTATCATTATGATTGCCATGATGATGCTAATGTTTGGTCTTTCTGTCATTATTATTATGAAGAAAAAAAATAATATTTTTACGCAAACAATTGATCCAAAGCCTGAACAAATGACGTCTCAGCAAAAGGATGAACAACGATGAAATACCCCTTTATTTGGCTCATTCAGTTTTATCGAAAATTCATTTCACCGATGACGCCCCCTACTTGTCGTTTCCATCCTACATGCTCTTCTTATGGACTAGAAGCTTTTCAAAAGCATGGGGCAATAAAGGGCTTTATCTTAACTATTACCCGCGTATCCAAATGCCATCCGTTCCACCCTGGTGGCTTTGATCCTGTACCTGAAAAATGGCCTTCGAAAAAGAAATAACTTTCGAGGGGCATTTTTTTCTTGTACTTTTTTAAGGAGTAGGTTATTATAAGAACTGTTCTAAAAAACAAATCGTAATCATTACTATTTAAGAAAGGGATTTTCTTATATGAAAAAACTATATTTAGTGTTGCTCGTTGCCGTTCTTGCTGTATTTACTGCAGCATGCGGAGACAAATCGACGACTTCCCAAAAGACTGAGGAAAAGGATACGTTAACAGTCTATACAACTGTCTATCCTTTAAGCTATTTTGCTCAACGTATTGGAGGCGATTATGTTGACGTCTCTTCTATTTATCCAGCCGGTGCAAACGAACATACATTTGAGCCTACACAAAAAGATATGATGAACTTAGCAGATGCCGATATCTTTTTCTATATTGGCTTAGGACTAGAGGGTTTTGTGGAAAATGCTAAAAAAACATTAGCAAATGAAGATGTCACAATGGTGGCAACTGCTGATAATGTTTCAGATGAAAAGTTAGCTGTAAGCACAGGCCATGTTCATGCCGAAGAAGAACATGAAGCAGACGGACACGACGACCATGATCACGCAGCTACAGAGGAGGAGCACGATCATGATGGACACGGACATGACGAGCATGAGCATGGTGACATCGATCCACATGTTTGGCTATCTCCTACAATTAGTCAAGATTTAGCACTTGCTATTAAAAATACACTAGTTGAAAAAATGCCTGCTCAGGAATCGACTTTTAATAAAAATTACGAAGCATTAGTAAAAGAGCTACAAGATTTAGATAATAATTTTAAAGCGATGACAAACAAAGCACAAAACAAAACATTCTTTGTATCACATGCTGCATTTGGCTATATTGCAGGTCAATATGGCTTAACACAGGTGCCGATTGCCGGCTTAAATTCACAAAATGAGCCATCGCAAAAAGAATTAACAAAGATTGTAGATAAAGCAAATGAATTGCATATACACTATATTTTATTTGAACAAAACGTATCTTCTAAATTAGCAGAGGTTATTCAAAAAGAAGTTGGCGCAGAATCTCTTGTACTGCATAATTTAAGCGTGCTAACAGCTGATGATGAAAAAAATAATGAAACGTATTTCACATTGATGCAAAAAAATATTCAAACATTAGAAAAAGCTTTGAACGATCAATAAATGAGTAAGGAGGTGCCCCGAAAATAGATGGGACACCTCCTTTATTATGACGTATTTTTCTTGTGGCATACGTTTTTCCGTACGATAGATAGACGTTAGCTTACTTGTTGATTTTAGCATCGTTTTACGTTTTGCTTTTGAATGATTTACTAAACTCTCTACTACTACCTTTGGCCATTCATTAAAATCGTGCAGAACAACAGGGTTTTCCTCTGTTTGTTTTTGTGTCACAAGCATTGTAGGCTGTAATTGTGTTACTGCTTGCCTATTCTCTGCAATTATTGAAATCCCTGCATTTTGATTAAAGCTTTGTTGTAAAGGCATTGTCAAACTCTGTCTTTTCGTTTCTTTTTGTATATCTGTATATTTTTCACTAGTTGCTGCCGGGAAACGGGCGTAGTCCCAAGTATGGTCTTGTGATAATTGGCGATCCGACACTAAAAAATATTGATAGCGTACTTCACCCTTACGATCTGGCAATGGATCATCCCACGTCACATCAATATGATACCACTCATGATCAAGCTTCACTAGCACCCAAGCATGAAGCTGTTCACCCACTTTGCCTGGTACATATTGCACTTCAAACCCTAACATCTCCAGCATTCGATATAACACTAACGCATACGCCTGACAAACTCCCTTATTTTCTGTAAGCAAAGTGTAGGGCGAATATTGACTTCCTTCTGTTTCCTTAGAATATTCTGCTGTTAAAACAATAAAATCATGTGCAGCCTGTAATTTTTCTATGTCACTTAATCCATGCATAGGTGCAGTAATGGTTGATAAAGTTTGCTCAACAAAAGCTGCCTCTGTTTGTGAAATATGGTAGGTAAATGCAAATTCGATGACAATATTATTGTTATAACCATCGTATTTCCATTTAAAACTAGAAATATTAGTATAAATATAAGAGTTTTGAATCGCAGTTTTCGTAATTTCTGTTAGTTCATCTTTTATCTCGGATATGTCACCAGTATAGCGTATTGAGAATTCTGTAGAGAGCTGCATAACTTCTTTATTAATGAGAGATTGTAGAGTTTCAATTGAATGAGCAGTTGCTACATTATCTTCTTGATAGTTTGCAAATACTTGCACATGACTCATTTGTAGAACAAATAATATAATGACAACATTATATATATATTTCCTCATATGAGTCATTCTCCTTTACTAAATAGTTTATGCCTCTCTTTTTTTATTATGTTAATGAATGTTTAATTTCATGCTAAAAGTTTAAATGTTTTGCATGATGGATTAGCCGTTTCCAATTTTAAAAACAAAATAAAAAAGAAGCCTCCATACGAAGACTTCTTTTCATCTATTTTTATTGTAATAACTTCCTTCTCAGCAATTTATCCGCTCCATTTCGCGGTAGACTGTCTGTAAATATAATTTCTTTAGGCATCTTATATTTAGCAAGTTTTTGTAAGCAAAAGGCCTGTAGTTGCTCAACAGACACTGGCTCATTTAACACAAGGAACGCAATGGGAACCTGCCCCCATTGCTCATCATCTACCCCACATACACCCGCTTCTTTGACCGCAGGATGTGTTAGTAGTACATTTTCTATTTCTGCTGGATAAATATTCTCACCCCCAGAAATAATTAAATCTGCCCTACGATCAATCACATACAAGTATCCATCTTCATCTAAACAACCGATATCTCCCGTATGAAGCCAGCCATCAATCGTGGCATTTTTATGTGCAAAACGGCCAATATAGCCAGGTGTGACATGAGGACCTCGAATACAAATTTCCCCCTCACCTTTATCATTAGGATCTGCAATTTTTATTTGATTAAAAAATAAAGGCTTGCCAGCAGAACCGATTTTTTGCATGGCGTCTTCACTCGCCAAAGTAGCCGTTTGTGAAGATGTCTCTGTCATCCCATAAGTTTGCGCAACGGCTAAATTTAGAGAATGTGCTCTCGCTAAATAATCGACAGGCACCGGCCCTCCTCCAGCTAACATTAGCTTAAAATGAGGTGAAGCTTTCATATTGCGCTGCTCTAACGTATGTAGGATTCGTTCCAACGTCACCGCGACAACCGACATATGGGTTACTTCTCCGTCTATAATGTTTTGTGATATCGCTTCTGCATCAAATTGATCATATAAATAGACCTGATTACCATATAAAAGTGAACGTACTAATATGGAAAACCCACTAATATGAAATAAAGGAACTGCACAAAGCCAAACATCTTGAGGCTGCAGTCCAATATTTAAAACAGAGGCTGTTGCGCTTGCCTGATGGTTCCCAACTGTTTGGCGAACTCCCTTTGGAAAGCCCGTTGTACCTGATGTATACATAATAGTAGTTGTTTGATCTAATGGCCATTCCTTTTCAATAGTTAACTCGCCTTCCCCCCCATTTTCAATCGATGAAAATAAGTAATGGGCTGTTTCAGGAGGCAACTTCTCTATATCTTCATCTGCGATTAACACTGTCACTGCCTCTGAATCTTCTAGTTGATAGGCCAGCTCTTCCGGCGATAGTCTACGATTAAGCATCACCATTTCACATTGTAAATGCATGCAGGCATACATCATCATGACCAGTTCAGGCTTACTTGGTCCCATAATTGCAATTCGATCACCCTGCTGAATACCGATCCCTACTAGTTGACGAGCACGTTTTATAGATAATTCATTTAATTCCTGAAAAGTCCAGCTTTGATTTTTATAAGCTAATGCCTTTCGTAACGGTGTTAAATATGCTCGCTGTAAAATCCAATTTGGATACATCTTCGTCACTCCAATCCCCTACATCTTAACGCTTAATCATCTATTTTGTCTATTTGCATGTCTGTTATTTTAGGGATGCTACTCGCTACTTTTATTGTAATGTCCTGCTCCTCTATCCTTCACTTTACTAGTTCTATCCATCACTTTACGGGCTGTATCCACTACTTTATTAATTCTATCCGCTTCTTCTATCGTAACCCCTTGCTTCCAGGCATAGAAAAAGCTCGTATCTCTAAAGATACGAGCCTTAAACCCTTTAGAATCAAGGGAATCTTGGGAATTGACCGAAATCTGGTTGACGTTTTTCTTTGAAAGCGTCGCGACCTTCTTTTGCTTCATCTGTTGTGTAGTAAAGAAGTGTAGCATCTCCAGCCATTTGTTGAAGACCTGCTAAGCCGTCTGTATCTGCATTCATCGCTGCTTTTAAGAAGCGTAGTGCAGTTGGTGACATTTGTAGCATTTCTTCACACCATTGAACTGTTTCATCTTCTAATTGCTCATAAGGAACAACTGTATTGACTAAGCCCATATCAAGTGCTTGTTGTGCATCGTATTGACGGCAAAGGTACCAAATTTCACGTGCCTTTTTATGTCCAATAATACGAGCAAGATAGCCTGAGCCATAACCAGCATCGAATGAACCTACTTTTGGTCCAGTTTGTCCAAAGCGAGCATTGTCAGCAGCAATTGTTAAGTCACAGACAACATGTAAAACGTGACCTCCACCAATTGCATAGCCAGCTACCATCGCTACTACAGGTTTTGGAATTACACGGATTAAACGTTGTAAATCAAGAACGTTTAGACGTGGAATTTCATCTTCTCCTACATAGCCACCATGACCGCGAACTTTTTGGTCTCCGCCTGAGCAGAAAGCATGTTCGCCTTCACCTGTTAAAATAATTACACCGATATTTTTGTCATCGCGTGCTCGTGAAAATGCGTCAATCATTTCCATAACCGTTTTAGGACGGAATGCGTTACGCACTTCTGGACGGTTAATCGTAATTTTTGCGATTCCGTTATAGAACTCATACTTTATGTCTTCATAAGTATGTAATGTAGTCCATTGACGTGTCATTGAATAGCCTCCTATATCATTAAATTCGTCTCGTTACTAGCGAGGCGCTAACGTAATATTAGATTACGTTAAATACTCCTCTACTATTGTAGCAAACTCAGCGGGATTTTCCACATGAATTGCATGTCCAGCGTCATTTACCGTCATATGGCTAACAGTATTTAATAGCGCTTTCATTTCTAGTGCAATTTCACAGAATTTCCCATCCATTGAACCGGTAATTAGCAATACAGGGACTGCTAACTGCGCCAATCTATCCCAATTTGAAGGTTGAGCTCCTGTACCAATACCTCTCAAGCTGCCCGCTAGTCCCTCTTTCTTCTGTGAAAGTCTTTCTGCTCGAATGACCTGTCTTACACTTTGCGGTAGACGATGCTGTGTACTAAAAAGCGGTATGTTCTCCCATGCATTCACAAACGATTCCAAACCATTTGTTAGAATTTTTTGTGCCAGTGCTTCATCTAGCTCACAACGCTCCTTACGCTCTTCTTCTGTACGTAAGCCTGGAGAGGCGCTTTCTAAAATAAGCTGATGAATACGATCTGGATAAGCCAGGGCATATGATAGAGCAATTCTACCACCCATTGAGTATCCTAACAGTGTAAAGTTCTCTAGATGAAGCTGGCAAAATATTTCTTCTAAATCTTGTAATTGTTCCTCCATGGAGAAACGTTGACAGTGCTGTGGAATAGCCGTTTGTCCATGTCCAATTAAATCAATGGCAATGACGCGTACATTGGGTAGGGCCTGTGCTAGATTGTGCCATGTAGCCGTGCTTCCCGTAAATCCATGTAATGCAACGAGTGTATGGATCCCATTTTGATTCCATATCTCAATATGCGTTTCAAGACCACGAATCATTAAATTTGTCATGCTTTTAACTCCGTATTAATACGTTTCCATAGCTCACGATGGGCAGTGACATTCTCTGTTCGATCAGTAAATATTTCAATCAAACGTAAAGGACGTTTTTTGCTTGTAGAAAATTTCTCGGAAAGCTCGGCAATCGTTTCTACACGGATATAATCCATATCATACATATTGGCAATATCACGGAATTCAAGGGCAGTTGGTGTGCCAAATAAGTCCTCATAATGAGCTTCCACTGTTGACTGTGGTAAATAAGAAAAAATACCGCCACCATCATTATTCATGACAAGGATCGTTAAGTTACATTGCTGATATCTTGAAGCAATGAGACCATTGATATCATGTAAAAAGGCTAAATCACCAATTAGTAAGAAGGTTTCTCGGCCATTTCCTTGACTGAAGCCCATTGCCGTTGACACTACGCCATCAATCCCATTTGTACCACGATTTGCAAAAATACGCAGATCCTTCGGTGTAGCTAGTAAAAATGTATCGATATCACGCACTGGCATACTGCTGCTAACGAAAATATCACTACCATCAGGAATCATTTTCAGTAAACGACTGACCATGGCTCCCTCATCTTTTTCTACTTCTGAATATTGCTCGATATGCATAGAAGCAAGCTGATTCGCTTTTTGCCATTCAGCTAGGTAAGTCTCCTCAATAGCAGTTTTCGTAATAGCTAGTTGAGTCAGCCACTGATCGATATTGGCATGAATAAAATGCGTGGAAACGCCCGTAGCATCTCTAAACATTGGGTCTTCATCAATAATCACATAGGCATTTGGCTGTGATTTTGTGATGAATTGCATGATAAACTTCGAGACAGGCTGTGCCCCTAAGCGTATAACTGTATCTGGTTGCACCAGTGCTTTGAAGTCATCACTTTTCATAATGGCATCGTAGGTAGTCACAATATATGGTAAGCAATCCTCTGGTACGGATGCCCGCATATTCGATAAACTCTCAACAATTACTGGCCATTTTAGCTGACGCACAAACTCCCAAACGATGGCTAAATCCGTGCCAAGAGCTAGCTCACCTATAATAACAAAGCCTCTCTTCGTCGATTGTAAAATAGAGGAGAGCTCCTGTTGATCGGCAGTTGTTGGGATTAGCTGTCCCATACTGCTGTGCTTGAACGTCGCTGTTGGTAGTTCACTTCGAAAATCAATTAATAAAGGCTCTCGGAAAGGTACATTGATATGTACTGGACCAAAAGGCGCACTCGTTGCAATAGCTACAGCACGGGCAAGATGACGCTCAATAAAAGGTAATGTTGGATCAGCACCATCTGCTAACGGAAAATCAACACTCCATTTTACATGGGAACCATATAAATTAGGCTGATTGATGGCCTGTGGTGCGCCGACCTCTCGTAATTCATGAGGACGGTCAGCTGTTATGACAATCAGTGGAACACGTGCATAGCTTGCCTCCACAATTGCAGGAAAATAGTTTGCTGCAGCTGTACCTGATGTACATAATAGAACAACAGGCTTAGCTGTGGCCTTCGCTAGACCTAACGCAAAGAATGCAGCCGAGCGCTCATCTACTTGACGATACATTTTTACTTGATTTGTAGATGCAACAGCATAGGCAAGTGGTGTTGAACGTGATCCTGGACTGACTACCACATTTTCAACACCCGCTTGTACTAGCGATGCGACCATTTGATAAACATAATCTGTTAATATTTTCCGTTCACTCATGTAATTGTCCCCCTAGCGCGCGAAGCATTGGACGGAATTTTACTAATGTTTCTTCATATTCAGATTGTGGTTCTGAATCTGCTACAATCCCTCCGCCTGCATATAAATAAGCTTTATCGCCTAGTAATGCAGCCGAGCGGATCGCGACTGCAAATTCGCCATTACCCTCTGCGTCTAACCAACCAATTGGTGCTGCATACAAACCACGATTCATAGGCTCATATTTACGGATGGCTGCCAACGCTTCTTTACGTGGTACTCCCCCTAAAGCGGGTGTGGGATGTAAAGATTTTGTAAGCTGTAAGATTGTAGCATCCTCATTTAACTGACCTTCTACAGGTGTATATAGATGTTGGATGTCTCGTATTTTTAATAGGCGAGGTTTGTCAGGTACCGTCATGTTCACACAATTTTTGCGGAATGTGTCCGCAATCATATCCACAACATATTGATGTTCTCCACCGTTTTTTGGGTCATTTAGTAAACTTTGTCCATACGCTTCATCTTCTTCTGCTGTTTTTCCTCGTTTAATTGAGCCAGCAACACAAGACGAAAACGCACGGCCTTCTTCTACCTTAACAAGGCGTTCAGGCGAGGCTCCAAAAAATAATAGATCCTTATGCTCTAAACCAAATAGATAGCTTTCTGGCTGCTCATGAATTATTTGAGAAAGCACTTGAGGTGCAGATACAGATTCTTTAAATTGCAAGGCAAGTGAGCGAGCAATAACCACCTTATCTGCCTTCTTCTGCTTAATTAATGCTGTCACTTGGTCGATTGAGGCTAAATAGGGCTCCTTATATGGCTCAAAATAACTTGTAATTTCAGGTTTTGTATACGTTTTCACTTCTTTAACCTGCGCTGCGTGAATTAAATGATCTCGCTCTTTCCTTAGAGCTTCTAGCTTACTCTCCGCCTGCTGATCTTGTGTTAAAAGATGAATACTTACGTAAGCTTTATCATCACGGATTACAAGTTGAAACGTTGCTAGTGCAAAATAAGCCTCTGGGAAATCCGTCCATTCCCCATCGACATTATTTTGTGGATCAAATGTAAAACCACCAAATAAAATGGGCTGTAGCTCGCTTTGTCCCTTTTGACAGTTTTTCGTTAAGTTCTTCCACTCCGCTTCTACAGCATCAAAACGCTCATTTTTTGCATTGTTTTGAATGGTATGGGCATGTCCCAGCCCTACTAATGTCATTGTTTTTTCTCTATTTTGCCAATAAAATCGTTCACCTTTATAACGCTCCTCACCTGCCGCATAAAATGCAAGTGGAGATAAGCGACTTACTTCAATTGTTTCCATATAAAAATGAAGGCTTTGGCCCAAATAGTCCACTTCTACTTCTGTGGCTTGGTACCACTTCTGTTGCATGAAAATTACCTCCGTTGTTGCAATGTACATAATTAAAATGATGAATCAAACACATCATTTTTTGGTTGGCAACAGTGTCATTCTTACTGTTGCTAATACCCTATTTTTATTTTCAGTTCATAAATGCATGTTCTATTGTATCACTTTTTTTCATTTAACAGTATGTAATAAGCTGTGAACCTACCCATTTTCTCAATCTTCGTTTAAAATAGAAAGAGTCGACAACATTTGAAGGAGAGAAAGACCTTATGACCAAAGTCATTGAAGCTGATAGGGGTTTTAAAGTTTGGTGGCATTTAACGCGTCCACATACTTTAACCGCTTCATTCGTTCCAGTATTCCTAGGAACAGCAATTGCTCTAGCAATTGAACAAGAAACAATTGATTTTGGACTATTTTTTGCTATGCTCATTGCAAGTATGCTTATCCAAGCAGCAACGAATATGTTCAATGAATATTACGATTACAAATTAGGATTAGATAACGAGCATTCTGTTGGGATTGGCGGAACCATCGTCCGTCATGGAGTACAGCCAAAAACAATTATGATGATTGCACTAAGCTTTTATGCTATTGCCATGCTTCTTGGCATTTACATATGTGCCTCAACATCTTGGTGGTTAGCAGCTGTAGGCCTTGTTTGTATGCTTATTGGTTTCTTATATACAGGAGGACCATACCCAATAGCCTATTCCCCATTTGGAGAGATTGTCTCTGGAGCAGTAATGGGCATGGGAATTGTGTTAATTGCCTTCTATATTCAAACGCTTACAGTGACACTCGATGCTGCGTTGCTGTCTGTACCAAGTATGATTTTAGTCGGAGCCATTATGTTATCCAATAATATCCGTGATATTGTGGGTGATACAGAAGGTGGAAGAAAAACTTTAGCTATTTTAGTAGGACGTGATAATGCCATTTCTGTGTTATCTGGCTTTTTTATCGTCTCGTATTTATGGGTCATTGCCCTTGTAGCAGTTGATGGCATTACTTTTTGGGCATTAATTATCTTCCTGAGCATTCCGAAACCATTACGTGCCATTCAAATTTTCCGAGACAAAAAAGAAGCCAAAGAAGTGATGCCTGCGATGAAATATACAGCGCAAACCAATACTTTCTTCGGCTTCCTATTAGGAATCGGTTTATTAATTCATTATTTCTTTTATTAAAAGATGCGGCAGCCTTAACGGGTTGCTGCTTTTTTTACATAACGTCTGAAATTTTGACTTGCAATACCATGCACTTCCTCGTCTGAAAAACGTGCTCGTAATGCCTCTAATAAATTTTGCGCTTCTCCTGCATGTGCTAAGCCATTGACAGTCCGATCAATACCATCAAAATCTGAGCCTAGCCCTATATGCTCTACACCAACTAGCTTTGCTAAATGCTCCACATGATCGACTAGATGATCTAGTGTTGCATCTCGATTAATGAAGAGTGGAAAATAAACAACATGGATATGTCCCCCATGTTCTACAAGTGCCTTTGCCTGTGCATCTGTTAAATTACGTGGGTGGTCACAGAGTGCACGAGCATTACTATGACTTGCAATAATATGCTTCGCTAATGGCAACACATCCCAAAAGCTTTGTTCATTTAAATGGGAGACATCAATAATAATATCCCGTTTATTTAGTAATTGTATGACCTCTTTACCAAATGGCTTCAAACCAAGACTTGCATCCTGCTCAGCTCCATGTGCAACAGCATTCTCTTCATTCCATGTTAAGCCGACTAATTTTACGCCCGCATCGAGTACTGCTGTCAGCTTTGCTAGATCTTCTCCAATTGCACTACAGCCCTCTAAACTTAATATAGCTCCTATTTCATGTGGAGCTAAATGGTCTAACTGTGCCCAATCTGCAATATGCACCATGCCCTCTGTTTGTAATACATGGGTATGAAATACTTCGATTTGACGCATGACCTCAAGAAATTGAAGATTTTGTGGAATTTGCGGGTCTATAAAAACGGCGAACACTTGAGCCTCTACTTGCCCTAATTGCAATCTTTTTTGATTGGCATGTAAACGCACATCCTCAGCAAAATTTGCCGATTCAAGAGTAGTTAACTTTAAAAGCGCATCACAATGTAAATCAATAATCTTCATATCCTCACCTCTACAGTTATTATACTGCTTCCATGAGGAAAAACAGACTAAATTTTATCCTGTGGCGTATCGGAAGAGCCAAATTCCTCAAGCTCAATAAAATCATCTGACTTTGGCGTTGAAGAAAGAATATCTTCTTCCACTGGTCGTAAATTGTCTTCTTTCTTTTCCGCATGCTCCACACAGGTCAGAGCTTGCGGCATTGCCTCTAAACGACCAATTGGAAGCTCTTTACCACATACCGCACATTTGCCGTATGTGCCGTCAGCCATTGCTTGAAGGGCTTCTTTTATTTCCTCTGCATTATCACCGCGATGTTCATCAATAGCCATTTCTGTAAGTTGATCCGTTAAATCACTAGCATTATCAGCTGGATGATTATCATAATTCGATAGCTCTGTCGCTTGTGGTCGCTCCGATTCCTTTATTCGTTGTTCTATTGTTTGTAATTCTTGCTCTAGTTGTCTTTTAAATTTTTGCATAACTTGTTGATCCATAAAAATCCCCTCCTCATGCCTTCATATTTTCCTCATTTACGATTTCTAAAACATGTCAGCAATAAGGATGCTTTTATTTCCTCGTATAAGCTATAATCGCATCATGTAAAAATTGTGCTGCTCCCGTCGCACTTCGCTCGTCATAGTAAGCAGTAAAACGTTCATCCGAGATATACATTTGAGCTAGCCCAGCATGTGCCTCTGTTGAATATTCCTTCCACGTAAAGCTCAGCCAGCGTTTATGCAACTCAGCTACTTCCATCGCCAAGTCACTTGTAGCATCACCAAGCTCCATTGCTTCTGCTAAACGCTCAAACATTTGCTGCTCTAACTGCTGCATTGCTTGATATTGTTGTTCTGTCATATTCATCAGCTTAGCATTCGAAGCATCCACTGTTTCATCTCCATATTTGGCGCGAATTTCTTGGCCATATTGCTTTTCATTATCCTCGATTAACTTTTCTTTAAAACCTTTAAATTTTTCTTCATTTGACATTGGTCGTTCCTCCTCAATGGATTGTATTGTTTTTTCTACTGTCTGCAAGATGGTTTCAAGCTGCTCCTTGCGTTGAAGCAAAGCAGCTCTATGTGTTTTTAGCGCCTCGGCATGTTGAAAGTTAGGCGCCTGAATAATGGCCTGAATCGTTGCTAGCTTCATATCCAATGCACGATAAAATAAAATCTGCTGTAGCATATCAATTTCATATTGGCCATAAAATCGATAGCCTGCCTCATTGGTTCTAGCTGGCTTCAGCAGCCCAATTTCATCATAATAGCGTAATGTTCTCGTACTAACTCCCGACATTTGGGCTAGCTCTTGAATTGTATATTCCATGTTGTCACCTCCCACTAATGCTACTGTAAACTTTGACGCAACGTTAAGGTCAATAGCAAAATGAAAATAAATTTTCTAAACCATATTCATCCTTTCAGTTCATATAATTCCATAAATACCTATAAAGCAATTTTTACTTGCCGATATGAATAGTAAATATTTCACAGGAGCGTGATAGGATGAAGTGTCCAAATTGTCAGCATGAGAATCTTTCAGACAGCAAATTTTGCTCTGATTGTGGCAGTAAACTTATGAATTCATCATTATTAAAACAAGGTATCCCAACATGGGCAATTATCGTATTATCGGTCTGCTTTCTTGCCATCGGTGGACTAGGCTATGCATATTGGGACTTTTTCACTGATAAAAAGAATCAAACTACTACTTACTCAGAAGTAAATGATAAGCAACAGGTAAATACACAGCAAGTTTCCTCTGAAGAACTCACAAAAAAACAAGAAGCTCATGCACAGCAGGTTGATCGTGTCACCCTAATAAAGGAAATTCAACAAAAGGTATTCACGGTCCTCAGTAACAATAGTCAAGGTTCTGGCTTCCTGTATAAAAAGGGTGGTTATGTTATTACAAATGCACATGTTGTTCAAGGAGAAGTGGATGTCACGCTTCGTAATGCCAATGGTCAAGAATCACCAGGAACGGTTATCGGTATATCAGACCGCTACGACATTGCTTTAATTCATGCACCTAGCTATCAAGACACACAACCGTTGGGAATTGAAACAACCGAATCACCTATTGGCTTAGAGGTTATTGCATTTGGTAGTCCACAAGGCTTTGAAAATTCAGCATCTATTGGCTATATAACAGGCAATAAACGGGACATGAAGCTTGAAAACTTTATTTATAAGCAAATTTATCAGGTAGATGCACAAATTGATAAGGGGAGTAGCGGTGGCCCATTGGTTGATGTCAATACAGGCAATGTCATAGGGATTAATTCTCTACTTTACACAACTGAAACAAGTACTAACTTTGCTTTCTCCATCCCTCTTTACAGTATGCTTGACCAATTTGAAGGATGGGTTGCTAAACCACTTTCTGCAAATGAGGTTCGTGCTGTTGCGAATGTTTATGAAAATAGTCAACAATCCACTATTGAAACAAAATCCACTAACGAAACAGATGCTTTGCTAGCAGGGCAATTCGTGCAAGCATTCCGTCTCTATTACGAGATGGCACTGAATGAAGGTGATTTTTATTGGATTATTGATATGCTTGCACCTGACAGTTCAGCTTATCAAGAACTAGAGAAATATATTAATGAAATTGCCTATCAAGGACATTACTTCTATTTTACTAATAATGAAGTGCTAGATGTACAATATTCAAATGGTCAATATTTCGTGGATATGAATGAAACATTTGATTTTTATGATGCACAAGGGAATTACCAATTCTATGATCGCTATAAAACCTATACAGTTATAACAGATGATTACGGTGCTTTTAAAATTTCTCACATTACCATTCACTAATAATTTCTTTGTCATTCGAAAACAAGGAAAAAAACAATCAATCGGAATGCTTTTAAAGTGTCTCAAAGGTTAGACACTTTTTCTTGCACTTACTACCTCAAATTTTCCCTTCATGATCAACTTCTTCGTCTATCATTTTTTATAAGAAATAAAAAAACTATACATTCATCTAATGCCGATGAATGTATAGTTTAATGATTAATTATTTAACAAAAATTTCTTCCACTTGATCTAGCATAATGTTGGCTGCTAAAATGCCTCCAGCAGTATTCCAAATAACATCATCTACTTTATGTGCATTGCCTTTTTGAACAGCCGTTAGGTTTTTCCAAAGTGGATCTTGTGTCCACTCCTGTTCAGTTGATAATGCTGAATCATCACCTGTTGGCATGTACGTGAAGTAGAAAATAACATCCCCATCCATTTGAGGAATTGCTTCTTTTCCTACTTCAATCGCTAAGTTACCTAATTTTGCATTATCTTTAAATAAATCTGCTTGTGCTGGCACACGTTTAAATCCTAAAGCATCAAAAATAACGCCTGAGAATGAATCTGTGTAATAGATACGAGATTTATCTGCCATAAAGCGTACAAATGAAACTTCTTGGTTTGTTTGTTCTCCAAGCTTTTCTTTCAGCGCTAGTAACTTATCTTCGTAGGCTTTTAGCACCTCTTGTCCCTTTGTTTCTTGATTTACTGCTTTTGCGTATAATTTAAAGTTCTCTTTCCAATCACCACGTAATGTGTCTGAAAACACAGTTGGCGCAATTTTGCTAAGCTTCGCATAATCTTTTTCTTGTCGTAATTTATTACCGATGATTAAGTCTGGCTTTAAAGAAGCGATTTTTTCGATATTAATTTCATGTTCGATACCGACAACTTCCACACCGTCCATTTGATCCTTAATGTGATCATACCATGGATCGCCTGTCCAAGATTGTACTGCACCTACTGGTTTAATTCCTAGTGCTAATAATGCTTCTGTTCCTTCATTTGTTAAAACAACGATACGCTTTGGTGTATCTTTTACTTCAGTTGTACCCATTGCATGTTCGACACTGTATGCATTGCTTTCTTTTGATTTCTCATCTTTGGTAGTATCTTTAGAATCGCCACATGCTGCTAGCACAAAAATAGCCATAACAGCTAGCAAAACTAATAGTTTTTGAAATGCTTTTTGCACCTTTTCTTCCTCCATTGTATATGATAAAATGTTTAGGCATATTAGACGAGAATGAAAATCACTTTCATCTAAGATCGATATTAATCGTATTGTATGTATCTATTAATGTCAATCATTAATTTAGTAATTTTTTAGAAAAGAGTATAGTTCAATATGATATTAAAAAATAATTATTCCAAGATAATGGCTTTACTAGTAGGGGTTGTTCTCTTACTTCTTTGTATGGGGATTAGTATTGTTTACGGTTATGCGAATACTTCTATTCAAACGACCTATGAATCTTTTATACAATTTAACAATTCAAATGAGCATATTATTATTCAAAATGTTCGTATTCCAAGAGCACTTATAGCCAGCTGTGTTGGTGCTTCGTTAGCTATTACAGGCGTGCTTATGCAAACCTTAACAAAAAATCCATTAGCCTCTCCAGGAATCTTGGGTATCAATGCAGGTGCAGGCTTTGCTGTTGTCTTTGCCATGATTTTTTTCCATATTTCCAGCTTGCAATCTTTTGCATGGATCGCATTTCTAGGTGCAGCAATCGCTGCTTTATCCGTTTATGCGATTAGTTTTTCAGGTAGGGATGCTGTTACTCCCGTGAAAATCACTTTAGCAGGGGCTGCCATTAGTGCACTTTTTGCTTCATTTACACAAGGTTTACTCGCTACTAATGAAGCTGAACTCGATCAAGTATTGTTTTGGTTAGCTGGCTCTGTACAAGGTAGAAAACTTGAAATTCTACTTTCTGTTCTTCCTTATTTAGTAATCGGATGGATAGCAGCACTCATTATTTCTTCCAAAATGAATATTCTTGCTCTTGGAGATGATGTAGCAAGAGGATTAGGATTACGATTAGGGCTGATGAAAATCTTAGTAGGACTTATCGTTATTTTTTTAGCAGGTGGCGCTGTTGCGATTGCTGGTCCCATTGGTTTTATTGGCATTGTCGTTCCCCATTTTGCGCGAAAGTTTGTCGGCACTGATCATCGATGGCTTATTCCTATGGCTGCGTTACTTGGAGGGATACTTTTATTGCTGGCTGATGTTGCGGCTCGTTATATTATTATGCCCCAAGAAGTTCCAGTAGGAGTTATGACGGCTATGATTGGCACACCATTCTTTATTTACCTTGCGCGAAAAGGTGGAAAAAATAAATGAAACATGTAAAAACAATTCGTTTACTTCAACAAAAATTTTCTTTTTTATTAGATGTACAAGCTGCAAAAAAATTAATGGTGATTAGTCTACTAGCAGTTGCTGTTTTCTTTTTTAGTGCATCATTTGGTGATTCTTTCATCAATCCATTAAAGGTTTTACAAGCTTTTCTTGGTTACGGGTCAGATTTTGATCAGCTAATCATTATTGATTTCCGAATGCCTCGGATTTTCATTGCTGCCTTTGCTGGAATGGCGTTAGCCGTAGCAGGTGCCATTTTACAAGGAATCGTAAAAAATCCACTTGCCTCACCTGATATTATCGGGATATCAGCTGGTGGTGGTGCAGCAGTTGTTGGATTCTTAGCTATTTTCAGTGATTCTAATCACTCTTTAACAGTTAGTATAGAATGGTTACCATTAGCAGGCTTTATAGGAGCTACTGTTGTCGGATGTATTGTCTATCTATTTGCTTGGAAAGATGGTGTCACACCAAATCGTCTTGTCTTAATCGGTATTAGCGTGTCAGCTTTTATGCAAGCTATTACTACCATGTTAATGATTATCGGGCCAATTTATCAAGCAAGTGAAGCGAATAAATGGATTACGGGTAGTGTCAAAAGTGCAGATTGGGATCAAGTACAAATCGTTGTACCATTGATCATCGTTCTACTACTTATTACATTCTTTATTACACGACAGTTAAATGTTCAAGAACTAGGTGATGATACAGCGTCAAGCCTAGGGCAATCTGTTCAAAAAACACGCCTTTACTTAATCCTATTATGTTCCAGTCTAGTAGCGAGTGCTATAGCATTTGCTGGCGCCATTGGGTTTGTAGGATTAATGGCACCTCATATTGCACGACGCATTGTTGGTTCATCATTCGGTGTACTTATTCCAGCATCTGCAGCAATCGGAGCATTGCTTGTGATGATAGCAGATATTATTGGTCGTACTGCTTTTAGCCCGTTAGAAGTACCCGCTGGTGTCTTTACCGCTGCCATTGGTGCTCCCTATTTTATCTATTTACTATTTAGAAATCCTAATAAATAAAGGAGTCTATACTACATGACTGAATCGTTATTAACCAAATCCCTTACATTAAGTTATGGTGATTCCAATATTATAGAAGATCTCAATTTATCTATCCCTTTGAATGAAATTACTGTATTAATTGGAGCGAATGGCTGTGGTAAATCCACACTCCTACGCTCCATCGCTCGATTATTAAAACCTAAAAAAGGTTCCGTTCTATTAGATGGAGAGGATATTTTTAAATTATCAACAAAGCAGGTGGCTAGAAATCTTTCGATTCTTCCCCAATCCCCTGTTGCACCAGAAGGCCTAACTGTCCTACAGCTTGTGAAGCAAGGTCGCTATCCTTACCAAAGCTGGCGTCAACAGTGGACGGAAAAGGATGAAGAAATCGTATTAAATGCCTTAAGAGCAACAGGCACAGAGCATTTACAAGATAGACCAGTGGATGAGCTATCAGGAGGACAACGTCAACGTGCTTGGATTGCTATGACGCTTGCTCAAGATACCGATATTATTCTTTTGGACGAGCCTACGACATACTTAGATTTAACTCATCAGATAGAAGTTTTAGATTTATTGTACGAGTTAAACCAACAGCAAAAGCGAACGATTATTATGGTATTACATGATATTAATCTCGCATGTCGCTATGCCGATCATATTATTACTGTCCGTGATCGTGGTGTCTATCGTCAAGGTAAACCAGAAGAAATTATGACAACTGATTTAGTTAGTCATGTGTTTGACCTTGATTGCCAAATGACGACAGATCCAATATTTGGTACACCTCTATGCATTCCATATGGAAAAGGACGTAGAATTTCATAGCTTCTTAGTAAAATTAAAAGCCTACACAGATTAAACTATCCTGTGTAGGCTTTAATTTATGGTAGCTATATTATAAATCTATGACTAAAATTAAAAAGTGCAGTAGATGAATTTCATCTACTGCACTTAGTATGACCCGTACGGGATTCGAACCCGTGTTACCGCCGTGAAAGGGCGGTGTCTTAACCACTTGACCAACGGGCCAATGGCGGAGAAGGAGGGATTTGAACCCTCGCGCCGGTTACCCGACCTACACCCTTAGCAGGGGCGCCTCTTCAGCCTCTTGAGTACTTCCCCAAATAAAAAATGGCTCCGAAGGCAGGACTCGAACCTGCGACAACCTGATTAACAGTCAGGTGCTACTACCAACTGAGCTACTTCGGAATAATGGTGGGCCTAAATGGACTCGAACCATCGACCTCACGCTTATCAGGCGTGCGCTCTAACCAGCTGAGCTATAGGCCCTTGGAGCGGGTGATGGGAATCGAACCCACGACATCAGCTTGGAAGGCTGAGGTTTTACCATTAAACTACACCCGCATAAATGGTGGGTCAGGACGGAATCGAACCGCCGACACTTAGAGCTTCAATCTAATGCTCTACCAACTGAGCTACTGACCCATTTCGTCCATGCTAAGCTTGCTCACTCTTTTGCTTCTCATGTTTTTCATTATAATAATGGCGGTCCCGACCGGGATCGAACCGGCGATCTCCTGCGTGACAGGCAGGCATGTTAACCGCTACACCACGGGACCTTTTGGTTGCGGGGGCCGGATTTGAACCAACGACCTTCGGGTTATGAGCCCGACGAGCTACCACTGCTCCACCCCGCGATAATGATATTCTGTTTCGAGTTTTTAAAGCACCATTTATAAAAATTTAAAACTGGAGGAGGTAGAGGGATTCGAACCCCCGCGCGGTGTTACCCGCCTGTCGGTTTTCAAGACCGATCCCTTCAGCCAGACTTGGGTATACCTCCGTTACACTATATAAATGGTGGACCTTGCAGGACTCGAACCTGCGACCGGACGGTTATGAGCCGTCTGCTCTAACCAACTGAGCTAAAGGTCCTTTAAGATGGCGGCAGAGGGGATCGAACCCCCGACCTTACGGGTATGAACCGTACGCTCTAGCCAGCTGAGCTACGCCGCCAGGATCTTTATACTGGTTATTTACTATGGTGGAGCCTAGCGGGATCGAACCGCTGACCTCCTGCGTGCAAGGCAGGCGCTCTCCCAGCTGAGCTAAGGCCCCATAATTTTAGGAAATGGTCGGGAAGACAGGATTCGAACCTGCGACCCCTTGGTCCCAAACCAAGTGCTCTACCAAGCTGAGCTACTTCCCGTTCGTTCTTTTGGCGCGCCCGACAGGAGTCGAACCCATAACCTTCTGATCCGTAGTCAGACGCTCTATCCAATTGAGCTACGGGCGCATAATAAATGGTGCCGAGGACCGGAATCGAACCGGTACGGTAGTCACCTACCGCAGGATTTTAAGTCCTGTGCGTCTGCCAGTTCCGCCACCCCGGCACATTTGGAGCGGAAGACGAGGTTCGAACTCGCGACCCCCACCTTGGCAAGGTGGTGTTCTACCACTGAACTACTTCCGCATGTGCATAAGTTTTTTTATCTGGCAATGAAAATAATGGTGCGGGTGAAGGGAGTCGAACCCCCACGCCTTGCGGCGCTAGATCCTAAGTCTAGTGCGTCTGCCAATTCCGCCACACCCGCTTATTATTATTTCAAAATGGTGAGCCATGAAGGACTCGAACCTTCGACCCTCTGATTAAAAGTCAGATGCTCTACCAACTGAGCTAATGGCTCGAAAAAATGGTGCCGGCTATAGGAATCGAACCCACGACCTACTGATTACAAGTCAGTTGCTCTACCTGCTGAGCTAAACCGGCATATGGTGGAGGATGACGGGCTCGAACCGCCGACCCCCTGCTTGTAAGGCAGGTGCTCTCCCAGCTGAGCTAATCCTCCTGGGTATTATGCCTAGCGACGTCCTACTCTCACAGGGGGAAGCCCCCAACTACCATCGGCGCTAAAGAGCTTAACTTCCGTGTTCGGTATGGGAACGGGTGTGACCTCTTTGCCATCATCACTAGACTATTTTATGTATCTTGTTTTGAAGTTGTTTACCTGTCCTTCAAGACAAGAATTATTGTATAACGTTTTTTAACATTGTGCAATACTTTTTTATAAAAAAAAGAAATTATTACTTTTTAAAGATATTTTTGTTAAGTAAGAGAAAATATTGCCCTACAAAATATTATATCAATTGTTGTTTCAAAAGAAAACAATTATTTTTCTTGATATGTTTTATAGCCTAAAATCTATAATAAAACAAGTGAAGGTCTTATAATTTCCCTCACTTGTTATCTAATGAAATGGTTGAAAGCTCTATTGTTAATCTTGTAATCTCTTCAATTGTTGTCGAAGGTCCAAAAGAGATTCTAAAAAATTGGCGTGCTGCTTCCAAAGAAAAACCCATCGATAAAATAGCCTTCGTTCCAGATTCACTATGAATATCACATGCGCTACCTGTAGAGATACAGATTCCCGACTCGTTCAGCTTTAAAAGAACATATTGGCCCTCTACTCTATCCATCATTACACCACAAATATTAGGTAATTGCTGCTTACATTCTATTAGCTTGCATGTTTCAGGCAGTTTACTTTTTAAAACTCCTCTTAACATCACATAATGTTGTAATTCATATTGATAGTTTTCAATTGCAGCTGCAAAGGCCACAATTGCAGGCGTATCTAATGTACCTCCTCTTAACCCTCTTTCATGTGTCACACCTGGTGTTAATGCTTGCACGCGGATGGAGGGATTTAGATAAACCGCACCACACCCCTTTGGCCCACCTATTTTATGAGCCGAAATTGTAATAGCATCTATTCCTTTTGGTATAGCTAATTTTCCAAATGACTGAACACAATCAATATGACAGTAAACACCTGATTCTCCTGCCAGCTCTATTATTTTCTTCAGAGGCTGAATGGAGCCAATCTCTGAATTAACATGTTGAATGGTAATCAAAGCCGTGTCTAATCGTATTGTTTTTTGAAGTTCCTGCAAATCAATACAACCATCCTTCTGTAACGGCAATTTTGTCACTTCATACCCCATTTTCTCAAGTGTATTCAAAGCTGCGTGCACTGACGTATGCTCAGCTTGAGATGAAATAATATGCTTCCCTTTTTTAGAGGCTAGCGCTAATGACAAGATGGCCATAATATTTCCTTCTGTTCCGCTCCCAGTGAAAATAATACCATCGCTAGTTACGCCTAGAGCTTGCGCTACAACTTCTCTTGACTGTTGTACGAAATAATGCGCTTGTCCTCCTAGATCATGAAGACTTGAACTGTTTCCATAATAACGCTGCGCTACCCCTATATAGGCATCAAGAGCTTCCTTCGTCATAGGTGACGTTGCAGCATAATCCATATAAATCATCATATTCTTCCTCTCTAATTCATCGGGTCTTGTTTTCTTTTTTATTTTATGTAAAGATAGGTGTCAAGACAACTGTAAAGAAGGTATAACTATGGATGTAAAGACAGACGTCCTTATCATCGGCAGTGGTATTGCAGCACTTCAGGCTGCTTTACTACTCGAAGAACATTTTCAAATACAAATTGTTACAAAATCTTCTGTTTATATGAGTAGCTCTTATCGTGCACAAGGTGGTATAGCAGCCGTTACAAGCAAAGAAGATCATATTAAACATCATATTGCTGATACATTGAAAGCTGGAGAATATCATCATGAAAAAAGAAATGTGGAAACACTTATAGAAGACGGCACTAAAATTATGCAGAACTATTTAAAAACTGGTCTCCCAATTGATCGTCACCTCGATGGAAAACCTGTTCTAGGACTAGAGGGGGCACATAGTCATCATCGTATTTTACATGCAGGTGGTGATCGAACTGGTCAAATTTTCATAGATTATTTGCTTCATAAACTTTCACCCAAAACAAAGGTCAATTGTTATGAAATGGCTTATGAGCTTTTACTGAATACAGATGGTGATTGTATAGGTGTACTCACTAAAGGCGAAAAAGGGATTAAACGCTATTTGGCTCATCATGTTATTTTAGCCACAGGAGGTGCAGGGGCACTTTATTCAAGCACATCCAATTATCCAAACAATACAGGAGATGGTATTGCTTTAGCATTTCGTGCAGGCGCTGCGATCAGTGATATGGAATTTATGCAGTTTCATCCAAGTTTACTATGGTGTGAAAATAAGGCAAAAGGTTTAATCTCCGAAGCTGTACGAGGTGCAGGCGGTACCTTTGTAGATGCACAGTGTAAACCTATTATGAAAGGCTTACATCCACAAGGTGACTTAGCCCCTAGGCATATTACGGCACACGCACTATTTACTAAACGTGCTGCTGGGGAGGAAACGTTTATTGATATTGCCACCATCCAAAACTTTGATGCAAAATTCCCAGCAATTGCTCAGCTCTGCTATGACAATCAAGTTCATTTGCAAGATGGTTTAATCCCTGTGGCTCCAGGTAGTCATTTTTTAATGGGTGGTGTTATTGCTGATGACAACGGTAGAACTACTATCCCAAACTTATATGCAGTTGGTGAAGTGGCTTGTACAGGTGTCCATGGAGCGAACCGTTTAGCAAGTAATTCTCTATTGGAGGGCATTACATTTGGTCAAAAAATGGCGTATTTCATTATTCAACAAGGTTGTCATCAAAAAAATTTTTTACTTGACCAACCTCAATATGCTGATAAAAAACCACCTTTATTTAGCAAACAGCAATTACAGCAACGTATGATGCAGTTTGTAGGCATCGTTAGAAATATCGATGATTTACAGTACTTTGTTCAGCAACTCCCCTCTCTACAATCTCTTCTTCACACTAATCTAGAGGGTATGGAGCAAGCAGAATTGGAACTATTTATGATGCATGTTGTCGCAACACTGATGACACATGCGGCCATTATAAGAACTGAAACACGTGGTGCCCACATACGTACAGATAAATCCGAAATGGATGCACAATGGGCAAGCCGGTGGATTATTTTTTCGCAAGGACAATTGAAAGTGAGGAACTCATTGTATGAATATCATCAAACTCGAGGAAATGCTCAAACAGTTTTTTAATGAAGATTTAGGTGATGGGGATTTATCGAGTGAATTTATTTTTTCAGCCGAACAACAGGGATCTTTTTCGTTTTATGCTAAAGAAAAAGGAATTTTTTGCGGAGCTCTCATTATTGAGCATGGCTTTCTTCTACTAGATCGTTCTATGGAAATTTATCTTCATAAAAAGGATGGAGAGACAGTAGATGCAGGCGATATACTAGCCGTGATAAAAGGTCCCTTACAAAAATTGTTAATAGGCGAACGTGTCATCTTAAATCTTATTCAACGTATGTCTGCCATTGCAACAGCTACTCACCAAGCAGTCCAAGAAACGATAGGTACGCATGCGAAAATATGTGATACTCGTAAAACAATGCCTGGCATGCGTATGCTTGATAAATATGCAGTGAGAGTCGGTGGTGCTTTTAATCATCGAAATGGACTGTATGATGCCATCATGTTAAAAGATAATCATCTTGCCTTTGCAGGTAGTATAACAAAAGCTGTTCAGACCGCTAGAGAGAAAGTCGGTCATACCGTGAAAATTGAAGTAGAAATTGAAACAAAGGAACAGCTAGATGAAGCCATCATTGCTGGAGTAGATATCATTATGTTTGATAACCGCAGTCCAGAAGAAATTCGAGATTGGCTTCCTTCTGTCCCCCCTACTATTGCAACAGAAGCTTCAGGGGGTATCACACTGGATAATTTAAAGGCTTATGCACAGTCAGGTGTTCAGTGGATTTCACTTGGTTCATTAACCCATTCTGTCAAAGCTTTTGATATTAGTGCACTTGTTCAAATGAAAGGAGCTCATTCCCTTGTCCATCACTAGTTTATTACAACAGACGACACTACTTCCTGAGCATTATCGGACATTATCCGTAGAGGAAATGGAATCTCGTATTTTAGCAATAAAGAAAAAATTAGGCTCTAAACTTTTTATCCCAGGACACCATTATCAAAAAGATGAGGTTATTCAATTTGCTGATGCAACTGGTGATTCTCTACAACTAGCTCAATTATCTGCCGCTAATAAGGAGGCTGAACATATCGTATTTTGTGGTGTACATTTTATGGCAGAAACGGCAGACATGCTGACAATGAAACAGCAACATGTCTATTTACCAGATATGCGTGCAGGCTGTTCGATGGCTGATATGGCGAATATTTATCAAACAGAACAAGCATGGCCAATCCTTCAACAGCTCTTTGGCGATACGATTATTCCTCTAACTTATGTCAATTCAACCGCGGCCATTAAAGCCTTTACGGGACGACATGGTGGTGCCTGTGTTACATCATCGAATGCAAGGGAGCTTGTTCAATGGGCATTTACACAAAAACAGCGTATTTTCTTTTTACCCGATCAACATTTAGGGAGAAATACCGCCTATGATTTAGGTATTCCCCTTGAAAATATGGCCGTTTGGAATCCTCATAAAAATATGCTCGAAACTAAGGAATCACTTGAAAACATCCAGGTTATTCTGTGGAAGGGTCATTGTTCTGTGCATGAGGGGTTTACAGTTCAACATACGGAAGTCATTCGCAAAGAACATCCCACAATGAGAATTATTGTTCATCCAGAATGTAGTCGTGAAGTTGTTGCAGCAGCTGATGATGCCGGCTCGACAAAATACATTATTGATACAATCAATCGAGCACCAAGCGGATCTGCATGGGCCATTGGAACAGAAATGAACCTTGTCAATCGTATCATTAAGCAACATCCAGATAAACATATTATTTCGCTAAATGAAAATTTTTGTCCTTGTCTAACTATGAACCGAATAGACCTTCCACATTTACTATGGAGTCTTGAAAGTATTGAACAGGGGCAACCTCATAATCGTATACAAGTAGATGAACATACTACCGCTGAAGCACTTAGCTCACTTGAAAGAATGCTTGTACGGGGGTAACAAGAAGAATTTTAAAAGCAGACATGTTGTTGTATCAATATTTCTGCTTTTTTTGTAAAGTTAAGGAGTTATGAAAAACGTCGTTCATTTTTTGATATGACTTATACTTTTTCATTAAGGATGTTGGGAATTAAATGAAATCCATTTACTTGTAGAAATTGACATGGATTTATTTTCTATGATAATGTCGATTTGGAGGTGATAATCAATGGCTTTTCAATCGAAAAATATATTTATCAATTTACCAGTAAAAGATCTTAACAAATCAATCAACTTTTTTAAAGACTTAGGTTTTGAATTCAATCAACAATTTAGTGATGAAACAACAGCTTCAATGATTATTAGCGAAAATATCTTTGCATTAATAATGGTAGAAGAACGATTCAAAGGATTTACAAAGAAGGAGATTGCAGATACAGCTACTTCTGCAGAGGCGATATTATGTCTTTCCGCTGAAAACCGAGAACAAGTAGATCAATTAGTAAATAAAGCACTAGCCTCTGGTGGTAAACCTTACAGTAAACCACAAGATCACGGATTTATGTACGGCTGGGGATTCCAAGATGTAGATGGGCATATTTGGGAAGTAGTATATATGGATGAAAGCGCACTAAATAATGAGTAATTATATATCTATCTAAATATAAAAAAAACAGTAGCTGCAAATGCAGTTACTGTTTTTTAGTATGACCCGTACGGGATTCGAACCCGTGTTACCGCCGTGAAAGGGCGGTGTCTTAACCACTTGACCAACGGGCCAATGGCGGAGAAGGAGGGATTTGAACCCTCGCGCCGGTTACCCGACCTACACCCTTAGCAGGGGCGCCTCTTCAGCCTCTTGAGTACTTCCCCAAATAAAAAATGGCTCCGAAGGCAGGACTCGAACCTGCGACAACCTGATTAACAGTCAGGTGCTACTACCAACTGAGCTACTTCGGAATAATGGTGGGCCTAAATGGACTCGAACCATCGACCTCACGCTTATCAGGCGTGCGCTCTAACCAGCTGAGCTATAGGCCCTTGGAGCGGGTGATGGGAATCGAACCCACGACATCAGCTTGGAAGGCTGAGGTTTTACCATTAAACTACACCCGCATAAATGGTGGGTCAGGACGGAATCGAACCGCCGACACTTAGAGCTTCAATCTAATGCTCTACCAACTGAGCTACTGACCCATTTCGTCCATGCTAAGCTTGCTCACTCTTTTGCTTCTCATGTTTTTCATTATAATAATGGCGGTCCCGACCGGGATCGAACCGGCGATCTCCTGCGTGACAGGCAGGCATGTTAACCGCTACACCACGGGACCTTTTGGTTGCGGGGGCCGGATTTGAACCAACGACCTTCGGGTTATGAGCCCGACGAGCTACCACTGCTCCACCCCGCGATAATGATATTCTGTTTCGAGTTTTTAAAGCACCATTTATAAAAATTTAAAACTGGAGGAGGTAGAGGGATTCGAACCCCCGCGCGGTGTTACCCGCCTGTCGGTTTTCAAGACCGATCCCTTCAGCCAGACTTGGGTATACCTCCGTTACACTATATAAATGGTGGACCTTGCAGGACTCGAACCTGCGACCGGACGGTTATGAGCCGTCTGCTCTAACCAACTGAGCTAAAGGTCCTTTAAGATGGCGGCAGAGGGGATCGAACCCCCGACCTTACGGGTATGAACCGTACGCTCTAGCCAGCTGAGCTACGCCGCCAGGATCTTTATACTGGTTATTTACTATGGTGGAGCCTAGCGGGATCGAACCGCTGACCTCCTGCGTGCAAGGCAGGCGCTCTCCCAGCTGAGCTAAGGCCCCATAATTTTAGGAAATGGTCGGGAAGACAGGATTCGAACCTGCGACCCCTTGGTCCCAAACCAAGTGCTCTACCAAGCTGAGCTACTTCCCGTTCGTTCTTTTGGCGCGCCCGACAGGAGTCGAACCCATAACCTTCTGATCCGTAGTCAGACGCTCTATCCAATTGAGCTACGGGCGCATAATAAATGGTGCCGAGGACCGGAATCGAACCGGTACGGTAGTCACCTACCGCAGGATTTTAAGTCCTGTGCGTCTGCCAGTTCCGCCACCCCGGCACATTTGGAGCGGAAGACGAGGTTCGAACTCGCGACCCCCACCTTGGCAAGGTGGTGTTCTACCACTGAACTACTTCCGCATGTGCATAAGTTTTTTTATCTGGCAATGAAAATAATGGTGCGGGTGAAGGGAGTCGAACCCCCACGCCTTGCGGCGCTAGATCCTAAGTCTAGTGCGTCTGCCAATTCCGCCACACCCGCTTATTATTATTTCAAAATGGTGAGCCATGAAGGACTCGAACCTTCGACCCTCTGATTAAAAGTCAGATGCTCTACCAACTGAGCTAATGGCTCGAAAAAATGGTGCCGGCTATAGGAATCGAACCCACGACCTACTGATTACAAGTCAGTTGCTCTACCTGCTGAGCTAAACCGGCATATGGTGGAGGATGACGGGCTCGAACCGCCGACCCCCTGCTTGTAAGGCAGGTGCTCTCCCAGCTGAGCTAATCCTCCTGGGTATTATGCCTAGCGACGTCCTACTCTCACAGGGGGAAGCCCCCAACTACCATCGGCGCTAAAGAGCTTAACTTCCGTGTTCGGTATGGGAACGGGTGTGACCTCTTTGCCATCATCACTAGACTTGCACGTAGATGTGCTGTCTTCTGCATTACAATAAGGATATAGCATTCTTAGCAGAAGTTCCTATATGTTAAGCTTCAAAATACAGTATGTATAAAAGCTCTTATGAAAGAGTTGTTCTTTCAAAACTGGATAAACGTACATTGACTGCTTCAAACAATTTGGTTAAGTCCTCGATCGATTAGTATTCGTCAGCTCCATGTGTCACCACACTTCCACCTCGAACCTATCTACCTCATCGTCTTTGAGGGATCTTACTTACTTGCGTAATGGGAAATCTCATCTTGAGGGGGGCTTCATGCTTAGATGCTTTCAGCACTTATCCCGTCCACACATAGCTACCCAGCGATGCCTTTGGCAAGACAACTGGTACACCAGCGGTGTGTCCATCCCGGTCCTCTCGTACTAAGGACAGCTCCTCTCAAATTTCCTACGCCCACGACGGATAGGGACCGAACTGTCTCACGACGTTCTGAACCCAGCTCGCGTACCGCTTTAATGGGCGAACAGCCCAACCCTTGGGACCGACTACAGCCCCAGGATGCGATGAGCCGACATCGAGGTGCCAAACCTCCCCGTCGATGTGGACTCTTGGGGGAGATAAGCCTGTTATCCCCGGGGTAGCTTTTATCCGTTGAGCGATGGCCCTTCCATGCGGAACCACCGGATCACTAAGCCCGTCTTTCGACCCTGCTCGACTTGTAGGTCTCGCAGTCAAGCTCCCTTGTGCCTTTACACTCTACGAATGATTTCCAACCATTCTGAGGGAACCTTTGGGCGCCTCCGTTACCTTTTAGGAGGCGACCGCCCCAGTCAAACTGTCCGCCTGACACTGTCTCCTGCCCCGCTAAGGGGCATGGGTTAGAATTTCAATACAACCAGGGTAGTATCCCACCGACGCCTCCTTCGAAGCTGGCGCTCCGAGATCTCTGGCTCCTACCTATCCTGTACAAGTTGTACCAAAATTCAATATCAGGCTACAGTAAAGCTCCACGGGGTCTTTCCGTCCTGTCGCGGGTAACCTGCATCTTCACAGGTACTATAATTTCACCGAGTCTCTCGTTGAGACAGTGCCCAGATCGTTACGCCTTTCGTGCGGGTCGGAACTTACCCGACAAGGAATTTCGCTACCTTAGGACCGTTATAGTTACGGCCGCCGTTTACTGGGGCTTCAATTCGCAGCTTCGCTTGCGCTAACCACTCCTCTTAACCTTCCAGCACCGGGCAGGCGTCAGCCCCTATACGTCACCTTACGGTTTTGCAGAGACCTGTGTTTTTGCTAAACAGTCGCCTGGGCCTATTCACTGCGGCTCTCATGCGCTTGCACGCTCAAGAGCACCCCTTCTCCCGAAGTTACGGGGTCATTTTGCCGAGTTCCTTAACGAGAGTTCTCTCGCACACCTTAGGATTCTCTCCTCGACTACCTGTGTCGGTTTGCGGTACGGGCACCTCTCACCTCGATAGAGGCTTTTCTTGGCAGTGTGAAATCAGGAACTTCGTCCATACGGACTCGCCATCACAGCTCAACGTTACAGTGTGCGGATTTGCCTACACACACGCCTTACTGCTTGGACGCGCATAACCAACAGCGCGCTTACCCTATCCTACTGCGTCCCCCCATTTCTCAAACGGTGAGGAGGTGGTACAGGAATATCAACCTGTTGTCCATCGCCTACGCCTGTCGGCCTCGGCTTAGGTCCCGACTAACCCTGAGCGGACGAGCCTTCCTCAGGAAACCTTAGTCATACGGTGGACGGGATTCTCACCCGTCTTTCGCTACTCATACCGGCATTCTCACTTCTAAGCGCTCCACCAGTCCTTCCGGTCTGACTTCAACGCACTTAGAACGCTCTCCTACCACTGACATCGTAGATGTCAATCCACAGCTTCGGTGAATCGTTTAGCCCCGATACATTTTCGGCGCAGCGTCACTCGACCAGTGAGCTATTACGCACTCTTTAAATGATGGCTGCTTCTAAGCCAACATCCTGGTTGTCTGTGCAACGCCACATCCTTTTCCACTTAACGATTACTTTGGGACCTTAGCTGGTGGTCTGGGCTGTTTCCCTTTTGACTACGGATCTTATCACTCGCAGTCTGACTCCCGTGTATAAATATCTGGCATTCGGAGTTTGTCTGAATTCGGTAAACCGGGATGGCCCCCTAGTCCAAACAGTGCTCTACCTCCAGTATTCTCATCACGAGGCTAGCCCTAAAGCTATTTCGGAGAGAACCAGCTATCTCCAAGTTCGATTGGAATTTCTCCGCTACCCACACCTCATCCCCGCACTTTTCAACGTGCGTGGGTTCGGGCCTCCAGTAAGTGTTACCTTACCTTCACCCTGGACATGGGTAGATCACCTGGTTTCGGGTCTACGACCACGTACTATTTCGCCCTATTCAGACTCGCTTTCGCTGCGGCTCCGCCTTCTAAAGCTTAACCTTGCACGTAATCGTAACTCGCCGGTTCATTCTACAAAAGGCACGCTATCACCCATTAACGGGCTCTAACTACTTGTAGGCACACGGTTTCAGGATCTCTTTCACTCCCCTCCCGGGGTGCTTTTCACCTTTCCCTCACGGTACTGGTTCACTATCGGTCACTAGGTAGTATTTAGCCTTGGGAGATGGTCCTCCCGGATTCCGACGGAATTTCACGTGTTCCGCCGTACTCAGGATCCACTCAGGAGAGAACGAACTTTCGACTACAGGGCTTTTACCTGCTCTGGCGGACCTTTCCAAGTCGCTTCATCTAACTCGCTCTTTTGTAACTCCGTATAGAGTGTCCTACAACCCCAAGAGGCAAGCCTCTTGGTTTGGGCTCTTCCCGTTTCGCTCGCCGCTACTCAGGGAATCGATTTTTCTTTCTCTTCCTCCAGGTACTTAGATGTTTCAGTTCCCTGGGTCTGCCTTCAAGACGCTATGTATTCACGTCAAGATACTACGCGATTAAACGTAGTGGGTTCCCCCATTCGGAAATCTCCGGATCAAAGCTCACTTACAGCTCCCCGAAGCATATCGGTGTTAGTGCCGTCCTTCTTCGGCTCCTAGTGCCAAGGCATTCGCCGTGCGCCCTTAATAACTTAACCTACAGCTTTCAATACACATCGCATTTCGTTGTCAGCTTCACTCGTTCAATCAGTCACGTACTGAAGTACGCTCCTTCATTCACTCGATTGCTTCCTAGAACTGCTTGTGTCTTGAAACCTTACTAATGTTATTAAGCCTATAAAAAACTTAAAAAATAAATGTGTTTGTTACAATTTCAATGTCGTTTTATCCAGTTTTCAAAGAACAAGTTTTGAAGTATTTCATTCGGAAGAATGAACCTTCAAAACTGAACGCAAAACGTAATCTTACAAACCCTAGGTTTGTATTCCGAAATAATCCTTAGAAAGGAGGTGATCCAGCCGCACCTTCCGATACGGCTACCTTGTTACGACTTCACCCCAATCATCTATCCCACCTTCGGCGGCTGGCTCCAAAAGGTTACCTCACCGACTTCGGGTGTTACAAACTCTCGTGGTGTGACGGGCGGTGTGTACAAGGCCCGGGAACGTATTCACCGCGGCATGCTGATCCGCGATTACTAGCGATTCCGGCTTCATGTAGGCGAGTTGCAGCCTACAATCCGAACTGAGAACGACTTTATCGGATTAGCTCCCTCTCGCGAGTTGGCAACCGTTTGTATCGTCCATTGTAGCACGTGTGTAGCCCAGGTCATAAGGGGCATGATGATTTGACGTCATCCCCACCTTCCTCCGGTTTGTCACCGGCAGTCACCTTAGAGTGCCCAACTAAATGATGGCAACTAAGATCAAGGGTTGCGCTCGTTGCGGGACTTAACCCAACATCTCACGACACGAGCTGACGACAACCATGCACCACCTGTCACCGTTGCCCCCGAAGGGGAAACTATATCTCTACAGTGGTCAACGGGATGTCAAGACCTGGTAAGGTTCTTCGCGTTGCTTCGAATTAAACCACATGCTCCACCGCTTGTGCGGGCCCCCGTCAATTCCTTTGAGTTTCAGTCTTGCGACCGTACTCCCCAGGCGGAGTGCTTAATGCGTTAGCTGCAGCACTAAGGGGCGGAAACCCCCTAACACTTAGCACTCATCGTTTACGGCGTGGACTACCAGGGTATCTAATCCTGTTTGCTCCCCACGCTTTCGCGCCTCAGCGTCAGTTACAGACCAGAAAGTCGCCTTCGCCACTGGTGTTCCTCCAAATCTCTACGCATTTCACCGCTACACTTGGAATTCCACTTTCCTCTTCTGCACTCAAGTCCCCCAGTTTCCAATGACCCTCCACGGTTGAGCCGTGGGCTTTCACATCAGACTTAAAGGACCGCCTGCGCGCGCTTTACGCCCAATAATTCCGGACAACGCTTGCCACCTACGTATTACCGCGGCTGCTGGCACGTAGTTAGCCGTGGCTTTCTAATAAGGTACCGTCAAGGTACAGCCAGTTACTACTGTACTTGTTCTTCCCTTACAACAGAGTTTTACGATCCGAAAACCTTCTTCACTCACGCGGCGTTGCTCCATCAGGCTTTCGCCCATTGTGGAAGATTCCCTACTGCTGCCTCCCGTAGGAGTCTGGGCCGTGTCTCAGTCCCAGTGTGGCCGATCACCCTCTCAGGTCGGCTACGCATCGTCGCCTTGGTGAGCCGTTACCTCACCAACTAGCTAATGCGCCGCGGGCCCATCCTATAGCGACAGCCGAAACCGTCTTTCAGTGTTCCACCATGAGGTGGAACAGATTATTCGGTATTAGCCCCGGTTTCCCGGAGTTATCCCAAACTATAAGGTAGGTTGCCCACGTGTTACTCACCCGTCCGCCGCTAACGTCAAAGGAGCAAGCTCCTTCTCTGTTCGCTCGACTTGCATGTATTAGGCACGCCGCCAGCGTTCGTCCTGAGCCAGGATCAAACTCTCCATAAAAGAAATTTGATTAGCTCAAATTGTTTTGCTGGCATCAATTTTGATGTCCAAAATTTTGTTTTGTTCACTAGCCGAAACTAGTTACTTAAAACTTTATTGATTACGTTTTGCTTGTTCAGTTTTCAAGGTTCATTTTGTTTAAGTCGTTTTAGCGACTTTACTATCATATCTCATTCTCAACGAGAAGTCAACAACTTTTTAAATTTCTTTTTTCAAGTGTTCCTTCTTGTTAAGGACAAGTAATAATATATAATATATCATTTTTAAAATCAAGCATTTTTCATAAAAAATTTAAAAATCTTTTTTATATCAATTACAAACAATAGGATTCCTACTAATACAATTAACCCACCAAAGATTTGGGTAACGATTAAATACTCCTTAAATATCCACAATGCTAAAAGAGCTGCACCAACCGGCTCAAAGAGAATAGCTATTGAAACAACATTCGTACTTACGTATTTAATAGACCAATTAAATAAAGTATGACCAAATAAATTAGGTATTAACGCTAATAAGACAAACCATAACCAATCAGAATAAGAATACGGTCCAAATGATTCTCCTTTAATTAGTACATAGATAAATAAAGTAATTGTACTCACTACATAAACAACCATTGTATAAGTCATTAACGATAATCTTTTGCGTACATCCTGTCCTAATAAAAAATAAGCTGTAGCAAGTGCACAAGCAATGAGCGCTAATATATCTCCGTAAAAAGCTGTCCCACTTACTTTAAAATCGCCCCAACTAATTAAAATACTTCCCGCAATAGCAATTGTTCCAGCAACGATTGTTTTCATCGTTATCTTTTCTTTAAAGAAAAAGTATGTCCCCACAAAGGCAAACAAAGGTTGTAGCGTTACCAGAACTGTTGAACTTGCGACAGAAGTATAGTTGAGTGACTCAAACCATAAAATAAAATGAAATGCTAAAAAGATTCCCGCGGCTGTGGAAAAAAGCCAATCACGCCTCTTTAATGTTGTAAGCTCCTTTGAATATCTCCCCAAAAACAATGGAAGCATTATTAAAACCGAAAATAGCATACGATAAAATGCTATAATGCCCGCTTCCGCTGATGCTAATTTCACGAAAATAGCGGACATAGATACTGAAATAACACCAATTACGATTGGAATGTACGGATGAATCTTCGGCTTCTCCATAAAATCACCTCCATCAATTTCGCTCTCCTATTTCTTACGAAAGAAAACAATTAAGTAACCCTCCCATTAATGAGAGAGCATTCCATACTAATGCTTCATTTCAGAAATAATAGATTCTTGCTGTATCAAGATAAAAAAATACTTATATTTCCTTCCTTTCATGTTGTACAATACAAAAAAGTAATGGCACATATAATAATGACAGCTTGCATATCTCTTAGCAATACGAAATATCAATGGAGGGTTGTGTATGGAAACATTATTGGAAAATATGATTACATATGAAGTTGGCATAAAATTAGTTATTGCAGCCACATTAAGTTTAGTAATCGGTATCGAAAGGGAATTAAAGAAGAAGCCAGTTGGATTAAAGACAAGTTTAGTGATCGCTACTTTCAGCTGCTTACTTACCATCATCTCCATTGAAACAGCCTACTCAACTCCTCCCAGAGAAGATATTAATATTACGATGGATCCGCTTCGTTTAGCTGCACAAATCGTTAGCGGGATTGGATTTCTTGGCGCGGGCGTCATTTTAAGACGAGGCAATGACAGCATTACAGGTTTAACAACCGCGGCCATGATATGGGGAGCTGCTGGTATCGGTATCGCCGTTGGAGCGGGATTTTATATGGATGCAACATTAGCTGTTGTAATCATTGTTTTCGGAATCGAAATTCTATCGCCCTTTCTCATGAAAATTGGTCCTAAACGCATTCGCATGCGAGAGATTTTATTAAAAGTACAAATAGATGATGACAACAATACAGAATCGTTTCTATTATTTTTAAAGGACAACAACATCATCATCGAAAATATTCGCATTAAAGATGTACATTTAAAAAATAATAGTGTTTTACACGAGTTGGATTTACGTCTATCCTTAATTGTTTCTGATAATTTATTGTCATTTTATCGTTCATTACGAGAACTATCCTATATAGAAAAAATCGAAATGGAAATTTTAAATTAGTTGGAGGATTTTTTATGGCAGAACTATTTAAACTACTAAAAGATGGCAACAAACCCTCCCTTATGGCGGCATTTGTAAATGCCTTTTTAGGAATTATCAAAGGAGCCGCCTTTTTCTTTACAGGTAATGTAGCCATGTTTGCAGAAATGATGCACTCTCTTGGTGACGCAGCAAACCAATTTTTTGTATATATAGGTTCGGCCCTTTCAAAAAAGGCACCTACTAAAAAGTTCCCTGGGGGCTTCGGCCGTATTGTCAATTTGGTATGCCTATTCGCCGTTATTATAGTAGCTATACTTTCTTACGAAACAATAAAAGAAGGCTGGCATCATTTCATTCACCCTGCCGGTGAGTCTAGTGGGGTACTTATTGCACTTGGCGTATTGTTAATAGGGATTGTTTTAGAGGGCACAGTACTGGCTAAAGCAGCTGTAGAAGTACTACATGAAGCAGGACAAGAGAAAGCTGGAATCACATCTATTATTAAAGCATTTCCTTTCTTAAATCGCGCAAAGCCTGCAACTAAATTAGTCTTTATGGAAGATTTAGTCGCTACAAGCGGGAATATTTTAGCCTTCGCCGCTATCGTGATTGCTTATTTTACAGGTTGGGGCAGAATAGAAGGACTTGTTTCGATGATTATCGGGGCGATGATGTTCTATGTTGTCGGTAAGGTTTTCCTCGATAATGCACGCGGCGTCATTGGAGAAACAGATGAAGAGATGTTAAATCATATCGCTCACCTTGTAATGGATGATCCGAACATTAAAGACATTGTTCGTCTTGAGGTAATTAAAGAAGGGGAATTTTTACACGTTGAATTAGTTGCTGAAGCAGACCCCCATCTATCACTTGCTTTTTTAGATGATGTTCGCGATCATTTAACTGAGGTCATATTAAGTCAAAAAGGGGTATCCAAAGTAGCGATTTTATTCGATGAAGATGATGGAAAAACTAACTGGGTACATGTCGGAGAAAGACCAAACAACACTATATAATCATAAAAAAACAAATAGCCAATTGCCGTATTTCAGGCAGTTGGCTTTCTTTTATACTAATTTTAAATGGTTGCGTCCGTCATCACTATTCACTTCATTTAGATCTTCAGGGATATTCTCGTACCCCACAAAGACATGATTGGTAATCATAAAAGTGAGCAATCGGTTACAAGCAATGGTCCTTCTTTTACCATTCTGTTGAATGACGATTTTCGAAAATTGTAATGTTGCTTGTCGATTCGCTAAAGCATATTCTTCTGCATTCTGAATGTCTCTACCATCGACATGACAGCCTAACACAAAATTACCAGCGAATGAATCCTTTAAAACGTTTGGATGCATGGAATGATAATGTACTTCAGCAATGGAATCTTCCATATTCATCAATTGATGGGCTACCAAATAATGCTTCAAAGCACCTTTTAGGTCAATTGCTATAGCAGTATCTGCTAAAATTGTTCGATAATACACCGTAACAATTTCAGCACCCCCTAGATACGGCTTTACTTCTACAACAATTTCTCCTGAAGGACGAACAAATAATTGTACAATTGCTTTATTTACACCATCTGAAAAAATAATAGTCGTTTGCCCAAAACGTAAGCTTTTGAATAATATACTCTGATCAACAATGTATCCTGTAATAATTTTATCATTTTCAATTTGCAGTGATTTTGCTTCAATTCCCAATACTTCTACACAATTTTGCATTTTATAAACATGCTGCTGAAACGGTATCTCGATACAGCTTAATGTAACGATACGGTCCTCTAGCAATTGTTTCAACATTTGATCCCTCTCCTTTTTGTTTAATAGTGTAATTATTTTAATAAAGATGACTGAACAACTTCTGAACACCCCTACATTAATTGAGCAATTACGACAAAAACCTATCTTTCCCCTTCATTCACAGAAGGTTTCACATAACAAAAATTTGATATTATAGACCAAAAGATACATTGAACAAAGTACTTTTATCACTACAAAACCCCCAAAAATATAATTACCTCCATTTTGTATCTATCCATTTCATTATACACCAAGGACTTTAGAAACATCTACGACATTATTCAACATAAATCGTTATTTTTTCTAAACCTTTCAACAAAAAAGTGTGAGACTATAATCACAGTCTCACACTCATACCTTATAAAGAATTTCGCAAAATTGTTCTGACATCTTCCTCATGCAATTTATTAAAGTTTCCAAATGGACCGTTCTGCATTGCATGCTCTACAATCTGTTCAAATTTCGAATCATCAATATGATAATCAGCCAAACGATCAGGTGCACCTAATGATGTCCAGAATGCTGATAAACGATCGATGCCTTCGTAAGCCACTTCTTCTGCTGTCTTGTTCGTTGCATCGACGCCAAATACACGTGTCGCTATACCGGCAAAACGCTCTGGATTGACTGGCACACTTAAGCGCATCCAATGTGGCTGAAGAATAGCTAAACCACCCGCATGTGGAATATCATAGACAGCCGAAACAGCATGTTCAATATTATGTGATGCCCAATCACCACGAGAACCAATCGATAAAAAGCCATTTAAGCCAATTGTTCCAGCTAATAGAATCGTTTCACGTAACTTAGTATTTTCTAAATCCTCTAGCAATTTTGGTGCAGTCGTAATGACTGTTCGTAATACCCCTTCACACATCTCATCAGTAATCGGGGTATTCGTTGTATTATGGAAATATTGTTCGAATACATGTGACATCATATCAACAATCCCATAAACAGTATGGTTTTTAGGTACAGTCACTGTATAGGCAGGATTGAGTATTGAAAATTTCGGGAACGCTGCTGGGCTACCCCAGCTTAATTTTTCCTCTGTAGCAGCATTGGTAATGACAGACCCCGAGTTCATTTCTGAGCCAGTAGCAGCAAGTGTTAATACTGTTCCTAATGGTAGGGCTTGCTCTACAACTACCTTACGTTTAACGATATCCCAAGCATCTCCATCATATTTTGCACCCGCAACGATTAATTTAGAACAATCGATAACAGAGCCGCCACCAACTGCCAGCACTAAGTCGATTCCTTCTGTTTTACAAATCTCAATACCACGTCTAGCTGTTTCTACACGTGGATTTGGTTCTACACCACTTAATTCAAAAATCGTTTTACCAGCCTGCTGTAATTTGTCCATGACAGCCTTGTACACACCGTTAGCCTTGATGCTTCCACCACCATAAACAACTAATACTTTTTTTCCATATAGCTCTAATTCTTTCGGCAGCTTTTCTAGCGCATCCTCACCAAAATGTAGCTTCACTGGGTTATAAAATGTAAATGAATCCATGTCATTCGCCCCTTTCTTCTTGGATTTTCTCATATTCCTGTTGAAGAAAGCAAAGATTACACTTTCGACATGTAATCATTATAAATTTTATGAATGTTCTCAGGGACAGGCATATTAATCTCCGCTAATTTTTCCTGAATGGCTTCGTAGCACTTCGTACAATTCTGTTTTTTATTTTGCGAGATTAAAAATTTTAACAAAAGAAACATATACTTTTCATTAAATTCATCTAGCTCTAGCAATTTTTGCAGGCAATTATATTTCAACAATGAATTAACAGAATTTGAATGGGCAATATATGTTTCAAGCACATGCATTACACCCTGCTTTAAACGAAGTCTCATTTGAATAGCCCATGAATATTCCTCCTCAGCTAAAAAATCACCTTCATAGCAATTCAATAGTTGTTGAATGGAATCTTCGTCATGCGCACTCTGTTCCAATAATTGGTTCAGATAATCAAAATCACTTTTAATTTCTACATTTAATTGATAGTGGTTATTAATTAATTGAATGGAATCTTGCATTCCATTTTCTTTTAGCAGTTTTCTTAATTGATAGATCGTCGTATGTAAATTACTTGTCGCCTTCTCAAAATCTAAATCTGGCCATAATTCCTCTATAATGACAACATTCATCATAGGCTTTTTTTGATGAAACCATAGATATAAAAACAGCTCGCGTGTCTTCCTAGTACGCCACTTAATGACCTCCTGCTTAGCATCGAGTAAATAAAAACTGCCTAAAGTATGCGCATATATAGAATTCTCATTACGAACGGGTTGTGTTTCTACTTGTAATTGCATTTTCTTCTGCGCTTTTACTAATGCATTGACCAGTCGTTTTTCATGGACAGGCTTTAATAAATAATCTGTTGCCTCTACTTCAAATGCATCCACAGCAAATTGTGCATGGGCCGTCACAAAAACTATTTGTAAGGATGGATGCTTTTCTAGCAATTGTTTAGCCACTTGCATACCATGCATATCAATCATTTCAATATCTAAAAAGACAAGATCAACTGACTCTTTTTCAAGAAAACGGAGGGCATCCGCTGCATTTGTAAATGCCCCCTTGATGTCAATCTGAAATTGCGTAAGCCGCTGTAGCATGATGCTTAAAACATCGATTGCCATTTTTTCATCATCAACAATAATTATGTTCATGCTCCACCACCCTCTGGTAATAAAACGACAATAGTGGTCCCTTTTCCTTCCTCGCTGTATAAACGTAAACTTGCATTTTTCATTAATTTGAATTTCTTTAACGGATTCATAAAGCCAATACGGGTACTTTCTTCATTTACCAGCTGATGAAGTTTTTCCTCAGGGATACCCACACCATTATCATAGATTTTAATGCGGACAAACTGCCCCTCACGCTGTACACTGATCTCTACTGTACCGCCCTCTTGTTTTTTAGAAATACCATGGAAAACAGCATTTTCAACTAATGGCTGAATAGATAATGCAGGAATCATTAAATGAATGGATTCATCAATATCATATTTAATCGTTAAACGATCACCAAAACGCATCTTTTCAATATATAAGTATGCTTTTACCAGCTCCATCTCTTCTTCAACAGAGACAAAGCTATTTCGATAATGGACATTAAGCTTGGCTCGGAAATACGTTGCCAAACAATAAAGTGCTTCACGAGTATTGTCCATATCCGTATAGCTCAAACCAATAATTGTATTAAGCGTGTTATACACAAAATGTGGCGTGACCTGTGAATACAAATAATTCATTTCTACTTCTATGGCATCTATTGAAGATTGACGAACAGCTAACAAAGATTCAATGCGAATAAATAATTCATCCATTGAAATAGGTTTTTGTAAGTAATCATTTGCACCAACTTTTAAAGATAACACTAAATCAGAGTGCTTCATGATTGCTGTTAAGATAATGATCGGCAATTCCAGCATATCATATTGTTTGCGTACTCGTTTACATAACTCATAACCAGACATCCCATTCATCATTAAATCTATTAACATACAATCTACTTTATTTGCTTTAATATAATCTACAGCATCAAAGCCATTATCAACAGCTATCACTGTATATCCTTTGACAGCTAATGCGTCAGCTAAAGCTTTTATATTGACATGATTGTCATCCACAACAAGTATTTTTTTATCATTTCCTTTATGAATAAGTGGTAAGTTAAGCTGGAGTACCTCAGTAGTTGTCTGTGTGACAATCGCAGGTGATTGCTCAATGCTAACATTTTCACCAGTTGCAAGTGGCATTGTAAACGTAAAGGTTGTCCCTTGTCCTAACGTACTTGTTACATGAATGTCACCATTTAATTTTTCTACAATATTTTTAGTAATACTTAATCCCAAACCGAGCCCTTCTTTTTTATGTTGATTATTTACTTGATAAAAGGCATTAAAGATACGATCTAAATCCTGTGCAGGAATGCCAACGCCTGTATCACTCACTTGGATCACCATATGCTCTTCATTGACATAAGCCGTCACTACGATTTCGCCATTTTCTGTGTATTTCATGGCATTATGCAGTAAATTATAGAGCACTTGCTTAAAGCGTAACTCGTCTGTCCATATAGCTGGCAGCGCTAAATCAACTTCAGCATGTAAACGGACTTGACTATTCTTAGGCATCACACTAAGAATTTCTTCTACTACCTCATTGACAACAGAGATAGGGACTTGACGAGGAGAAACTCTTACTTCACCCGTCATTTGGTTGGATGAAAACAATAAATCCTCTACTAAATGTCCTAAACGCTGTGTGACATTATGGATCAAAATGACTTGCTCCTGTTGCGTCCGCTTCAACGGTCCCTGCCCACCTTCCATTAAGGTTTTTGATAAATTTAAAATACCATTAAGGGGGGTACGTAATTCATGGGATGTTTTTAGTAGAAATTCATCCTTCATTTGATTGTGTGCTAGCAATTCTTCTGATAAAGTTTGGATTTTCTCAAATGCTTGATTAGCCCGGTAATTTAATAATGAAGCAAAGCCGAATAAGATCAGTAAAAACAGCACAAATTCTGTATAATCAATCGGTATACCAAATATAAAATTAATAACAAGTAAAATCGTATAACAACAAATAGCTGAAATAACGATTAATACATAACGAACACCTTCAAGTCGATTTAACATCACTCGAATCAGAATCCAAACATTATAGAAAATAACGGGTAACGTTACACTGATATACGCTATTTTCCTCAGGAACACCTCTAAATCAGAAGACGCTCTTGCATTTTGAGTAATTGGATTGTAAAAACCGTAAAATACAAAAACAACACTGAGTAAGGCCACAAGCATATAAATAACTTTTCTCTTTTGTAATTGTGGGTACATCGTATAAATAAATAATGTTAAAGAAAGGAGCGCTATTGGAATCGAACCTAGCTGTAAACGCAATTGATCGATTGGTACTATATCAGAAAATAATAGGAAAAATACTTTTTGATTAATAAACGACATATAAAATCCTAATGAAATCGTAAATAGGCCAAAAAACAGTTCTTCTTTACGTCTACGATTCTGTATATAGGTAAAAGTATAAACGACCCCAATAACGATATGCCCAATGCTGATTAATGCATCTAAAAACACTTTCCAATTATAATGCTGTTGAATAACCTTCTTTTTGCCAAATTCAATAGGATAGACGATACCAGGCTGAAAATTATTGTAGTTCACAACATGAATAATGATGTCTAATTCTTTATTTTCACTATAGGCGTAGACAGTATATCTATCATCATTTTCAGAGCCATATTCGCTTAGCACTGTACTTACTTTTCCTTTAGCCCCTACCTCTACACCATTTAAAAAAACACGATTAGCCTGTCGAATTGATCGAATATATAACCCATAAAATCCATCTTTCGGAACCTCTACTTTGACGTGGTAGGTGCCAACCTCAATCCCTTCTTCATTTGGCTGTACATATTTCCCCCAATCAAAAGGAACATCAAGTGTAAGCCGTGTATTTTCATAGTTATCAAGCTTTTCCCATGAAGGAATTAAGACATTAGGATAAAAAGCCCATTCTCCTTCTAGCTTTATTGGTTTTTGTAATTGCTCCTCCTCTATTTTTACAACACCTTCATGTACCGTTTGAAGATGATTATTGGAGAAATAATGCCAATTGCTAAAGAAAAAGACCATAACAAACAGCATGATAATACTCACAATAAGTAGGATATTCTTTTTCATTATCACGCCTCCGTAGACGAGTAAATTCTTATGTATGTTAACATCATATTGCTTATGTTTTTTTCAATCAACTCCTTTTGAATAGTAACATAGAATGTATGAACAAAATCTGAACAAGAAATCATTTGAATGAATGATAAATCTATTAAAAAAACAGGCTAAGGATTTTACCCTAGCCTGTTTAAACTATCATTATTTTGAAAGCTGTTCTTTGCCATCCTCATCAATAAAATATTTGTGAGAGTTAGCTGCTTCTTCGATTTCTTTGAAAGCCCAGTGTGTAGCTTTCACATCTGGGAAGCTTGGTTTTGCCACACCTTGTAATGGACCACGTTCAAACATGCGGTTCATCATCACAACAGCCTGTGCACGTGTTAACGCTGCATTTGGTGCAAAGCTTCCATCCTCAAGACCGTTGATGATGCCTGAGGCGCGATTTGCTTCTATGATCCATTGTGCCCAGTGGCCTTTTGTATCCTTGAATGTAATCGGCACACCTTCTTCTACAGAAAGCTGTTTATAGTTGGCTACGACTGCTGCCATTTCAGCACGTGTAATGTTGGCATTTGCATGGAAGTTGCCGTATTGATCACCATTCATAATGCCTTGTTCTTTTACAAAGGCAATCGCTCCTGCCGCACTATGATCTTTTGCTACATCTTTAAATGGTGCTTTATGGACTGCTTGTCCTTCTGTGTAGCCTAAAATACGAGCCATCATGATCGCTATCTGTGCACGTGTTACATTCTTATCAGGACCAAATGTGCCATTCGGGAATCCTTTAATATAAGCCTCGTGCTCACTTACCTCTGGTTTTTCAAATTGAATAATTGTAAATGTACTAAACTTCTCTACCGTGAAACGTAGACCCAGTTCACCCTTCGCCATTGTTACGACTTCAGGGAACACTACTTTTTTCTCACCATCAGAGTGTTCAATGAATACAGCTAATTGATCAAGGAATGCTTGACGCTCCGCTGCCACTGTTGGTACATTCACACCTTTTAAAGGTAGTGTTACTTGAACAGGACGACTTGGCATATTCGTTTCAATTGTCATCGGACGTGCTACAACATGTACATCATCACTTTCTAGTGTTTCACGTACGACTTGCTCTGCTTTTGCACGTTCCTCAATCGCTTGACGCTCACTTTCCTTCTTCACTGGTACTAAACGGAAGTAGAAGTTGTCGTCAATGCCTTCCATTGAGCTATGCGGAATCGCAATATGACCATTTTCAGTAGAAATTTCTAATGATAAACCATTGTCACGTAACGTTTGTAGAGATTGTTTTGGTACTTCTACCGTTACTTGATCCACTTCATCTTTGACATCAGGAATAACAATACGTGCAATGCTATTACCAATTTGTTTCGCTTTTTCTACTGCTTCTAGTGCTTGCGCTGGTGTTAAGTTGACAAAGTCTGTTACGTCACCATTCGCATGCTTCGTACGTTCAATTTCCACTGTTGTTTTTTCAAGTGGATTGTCACCGTCAATTTCAAGTTCTACCTGAATTTTTGTTTTTGTTTCACTTGGTGTCGGTGTTACCGGTGGTGTTGGATCTGGCGTCCATGTACCTCCGCCGCCTGAATTACCTCCGCCTGTATAGGCTTCACGGTATACTTTAATCGTGTAATGTTTCACATTGCCGTTTCCATCTGCCACTGTGATCACAATAATATTTTCCCCTACTTGTAGTGGAATTTGTTCAAGGGTACCTAGTTGTCCATTGACCGTTGTTGTCACCGAAGCACCTGGAATAATTGGTGTTGCTAAGAACGATAATTGTGATGTGGCATAATCAACGTTCATCGTATAATCTGTTACTTCTGAAGAGAAGCTTGGACTTAATGTGCCTTGAGATGGTATTAATGAGCCTAGACCTGGTGCCTGTGGTAGTGGATTCTTTGTAAGTGCATTTTGTGCTTTGGTTAAGGCTGCTAATGCTGCATCTACTTCTGCTTGTGTTGCATCCGGCTTAGCTAATATTGCCTTCGCTTCTGTTAGCTTCGCTTGATATTCTGTCCAGCTTGTTGGTGTATAGTTTACTTCTGTTAATGTGCCTTCTTCTGTCACTTTCGCTTGAAGGGCTGTTTTATCTACTTCTGACACTGGAACTAAGTCGTTTTGTGCTTTGGTTAAGGCTGCTAATGCTGCATTTACCTCTGCTTGTGTTGCATCTGGCTTAGCCAATACTTCTTTCGCTTCTGTTAGCTTCGCTTGATACTCTGTCCAGCTTGCTGGCGTATAGTTTACTTCTGTTAATGTGCCTTCTTCTGCTACTTTCGCCTGAAGGGCTGTTTTATCTACTCCTGGTACTGAAGGAACCAAGTCGTTTTGTGCTTTGGTTAAGGCTGCTAGTGCCGCATCTACCTCTGCCTGAGTTGCATCCTGTTTAGCCAATACTTCTTTCGCTTCTGTTAGCTTCGCTTGATACTCTGTCCAGCTTGCTGGCGTATAGTTTACTTCTGTTAATGTGCCTTCTTCTGCTACTTTCGCCTGAAGGGCTGTTTTATCTACTCCTGGTACTGAAGGAACCAAGTCGCTTTGTGCTTTGGTTAAGGCTGCTAGTGCCGCATCTACCTCTGCCTGAGTTGCATCCTGTTTAGCCAATACTTCTTTCGCTTCTGTTAGCTTCGCTTGATACTCTGTCCAGCTTGCTGGCGTATAGTCTACTTCTGTTAATGTGCCTTCTTCTGCTACTTTCGCCTGAAGGTCTGTTTTATCTACTTCTGATACTGGAACTAAGTCGTTTTGTGCTTTAGTTAAGGCTGCTAATGCTGCATCCACCTCTGCTTGTGTTGCATCTGGCTTAGCTAATATTGCCTTCGCTTCTGTTAGCTTCGCTTGATATTCTGCCCAGCTTGATGGTGTATAGGCACTTTCTGTTAATGTGCCTTCTTCTGCTACTTTCGCCTGAAGGTCTGTTTTATCTACTTCTGATACTGGAACTAAGTCGTTTTGTGCTTTAGTTAAGGCTGCTAATGCTGCATCCACCTCTGCTTGTGTTGCATCTGGCTTAGCTAATATTGCCTTCGCTTCTGTTAGCTTTGCTTGATATTCTGCCCAGCTTGATGGTGTATAGGCACTTTCTGTTAATGTGCCTTCTTCTGCTACCTTCGCCTGAAGGGCTGTTTTATCTACTTCTGATACTGGAACTAAGTCGTTTTGTGCTTTAGTTAAGGCTGCTAATGCCGCATCCACCTCTGCTTGTGTTGCATCTGGCTTAGCTAATACTGCCTTTGCTTCTGTTAGCTTCGCTTGATATTCTGTCCAGCTTGATGGTGTATAGGCACTTTCTGTTAATGTGCCTTCTTCTGCTACCTTCGCCTGAAGGGCTGTTTTATTTACAATTGATTCTTCAAAGTCACTTACAGGCACACCATTTGTCCCTTTTAAGTTTCCTAATCCATCATATTTGATCGTTACTTCTTTACCTGTTAAATCTTTATCAACTGGTAATGAAATAATAACTTTTTTCGCATCAGTTGGATCAACTTTAAAAGTCGCATTTTTAATATTCTCTCCGCCAACTGTAATCGTAAATCCTATTCCACTAATTGAGGAGGCGATGTCTTTGTCAAACGTCAGGGAAATTTGATTGCCCCCTGCTTGTGCTTGCTCAAGTTCTGCACTTGCAAGTTTTGGAGCAGGTGAAGCAAATGTGAAATATTGCCCATTGGCTAATGTCACGTTTGCTGCATAGTAGTTAACACCGTTTATCATGATTTTAGTTAATGTTTTTTCTTGTTTAATGCTAAATGTTTCAGTGTCACTTACCAAAAGTGTTGCATCTGCATCAACCGCATCTGCTGGAATAGCAATTTGCACCTGTCCAACATTATTTGTGTTTTGTACTTTCCAAATACGCTCTGCATGACCTTTTTCTGTTGTATCTTCAATTGGTTGTGTAAATGTTAGAGCTTTACCATTATCACCCCAAATTAAATATTGCTTGTCAGTCAGTGGGTTCGTATTTTCAGCATTCGTTCCTGCCAGTGCACCTAAACCAATTGCAACTTGTGGTTTATCTGCGTTAATACTTTGACTTTGCTTTTGAAGCAAGTCCTCTGCATCGTCTCGCCCGATCCCCGCGATATTGCTCTTATAAATAGGGTCAGCATTCCAAACAGGATTACCGTTTGTATCAATGTAATCGCTATTGCCACCATTCAACGTGATCCCATACTTTACAGCTAAGTAGCTCTCTATCTTTGGCGCATCTGCACTTGTTAATTGGTCATACAAAATAATCTCGGCGACATCACCGCCAAAGCCATGCCAATCACTGCCGCCGCCATTCGTAGCCCCTACAACAGGATAGAATTTGAATTCGGAAAAACTATTATTCCGGCTAAAGCTTGCTACTTTACCGTCTATTTTAGCCGAATGATTATTTGAAGCAGCGAGTTCATAATTGGCAAGCTGATGTCGGGTCCTATCCACAGTTCCAAAATAGTCATAAGTTACGGAAATTCCAGGCCCCGTAACAAAAGCATTTCCAAAACCACCTATTATAATCACACCATTTGCTTGGATATTACCATTTCCATCTAATCTCTGATCTTTTGCCCCGACTAAAGCACCTGCACTGTCGGTAGGGTTCTTATAGACCGCAAAACCCGATCTGAAAGTAATTTCCTTATCCCCAATCAATTTGGGTGAAACGGCATAATGTTCAGTAGTCACAGCATTGTTTTTAAATTTGACACTCGGATTAAAATTCACTCCGTTTGTATTCACTTCAGGAGTCTTTATTTCTTGTCCCTCAGGTACATCAAGAGTAAAGTTAATAGGCTCGAAAGATTGATCTTCCCAACCAGTCAGCAATCCGGCCTGTTGTCTCAGTCCTTCATTGGCTTTTAACCAAAGGACAGGTTGTTTATTTTTTATTCCACCTGGAGCTACCTTAGATTTCCATACCAAAGCTTTATTTTCGCCATATGCTGCAATAAGATCTGGAATGTTGTCAGCAAATAGATTCTTTAGTCCTGTCAATCCTTCTGTAGTTGCTTGACCAAACTGCACTCCCGGTTTCATACTATTTGCGGTAATACCTGCTTTTCCATCAAAAACACCGTTTAGAGTAACAAGCGTAGTACCTTGCAAAATAACGTTTCGCTCGGTTGCTTGGCCAGATACATCGACCGTATTACCTGTGATTTGTGCATTGCCGGAAAGCATGAACCGACCTCCCGATTCGACATCAACGCCTCCCCCACTATTACTAGTGATTTGGCCGCCGCTCATACTAAATGTTGCACCACTAGCATTAATTAAGATTGCACTTGTTCTCGATTTCAAATCTAAACTTAGGTCCTTATTACCCGTAACTTCTCCACCAGTCATTTCTACAACCGCATTACTGTTGTTGAGAATAATTGCACTTCCTACAACTGAGCTTTCATTGTTACGTAATATAGCACCATCTTTAATAATCAGTTTTGCATTACCGACATTGATTATTCTTCCAGCAGCTGTAGTTCCCTCAAGGCTGCCGTCAATAATAATATCTTTTAATGTAAGCTGGCCCAATTGAAGATCTATAAGCGATGTTTCTCCCGAGCCACGACGAATCACAGCATCAGCAGGCTCGACTCCCGGAGCTGCAGTGATCGTAACATTTTTGTCAAGAGCCATATTAAGGAATTTTTTATCTCTTCCGACCATCATAACTTTCAATGTGATATCGTCCATGACATATATCGTTCCCTCATTGTCCACCTCTTGATAGGCCTTGTGCAATGAATTATAAGGACTCGCCTCTGATCCATTACCTGTAGTGTCATCGCCTCCATTAGATACATAAACAACATCCAAAGAAGCAGCATAACTTACCGGCATTCCTCCAACCAGAAAACTACTGATCACTAGCACTAACGAGAGCATCAGTGCTAATGAACGTTGCCACCATTTTTTCTGTTTCCTCTCCATTTTTAAACCTCCATTCAAAAACTCTTTTATTTCAATTATTTTCGCTACTCCCTCCTATAATTCTAGTATTTTCAACACATTCTAATGTACTATATTGTGTCTGAACAAAATCTGAACAAAAGGCTCATTATACTGGTTTTATCTAATCGTAATAGTTCATCTGTTCAGATTTTGTTTAGGCTGCATCTGTATAGTTAGGGTTACTTTAAGGAAAAGGGATTTTGCTATGGTTATGCTTATAATTGTCGTTTTTTGTTGTATCCTGTTGATCGGGGGAATCATTACGTTTAAATATCTTCAGGTACGGAGAGTTCGGCAGGAGAAAAAAATGATGTTAGAGCAGCGACTTGAACATCTTATTTATACGAATAAACATGAAAAAAACGAGCCATCCGATTAAGGAATGACTCGTTTTTCGATCTATTGCTTACACCCATCCACGGAAGCGAGAAGCTTCTGCAGTACGGCGAACACCTACCATGTAAGCTGCTAAGCGCATGTTGATGTTACGTGTTGTAGCTGTTGTATATACATTATCAAATGCTTCAACCATTTTTTTGTATAGACGTTCTTCCACTTCTTCTTCTGTCCAGTAATAACCTTGGTTATTTTGAACCCATTCAAAGTAAGAAACTGTCACACCACCAGCAGAGGCTAATACGTCTGGTACAAGTAAAATGCCACGCTCTGTTAAGATTTTAGTTGCTTCTGCAGTTGTTGGACCATTTGCTGCTTCTACTACGATATTGGCTTTAATATTGTGAGCATTGTCAGCAGTAATTTGGTTTTCAATTGCAGCTGGCACTAAAATATCACAATCAAGCTCTAATAATTCTTTGTTTGAAATTGTGTTTTCAAATAAAGTTGTTACTGTTCCGAAGCTATCACGACGATCTAATAAATAGTCGATATCTAAACCTTCAGGATCATGAAGTGCACCATAAGCATCTGAAATACCGATTACTTTTGCACCTAAATCATGCATGAATTTCGCAAGGAAGCTTCCTGCGTTACCAAATCCTTGAATAACAACGCGAGCACCTTTAATATCAATACCACGTTTTTTCGCTGCTTCTTCGATTACGATTGTAACACCTTGTGCAGTCGCACGGTCACGACCTTGAGAACCACCAAGTACTAGTGGCTTACCTGTGATAAAGCCTGGAGAGTTGAATTCATCCATGCGGCTATATTCATCCATCATCCATGCCATAATTTGTGCGTTTGTAAATACGTCTGGCGCAGGAATATCTTTTGTTGGTCCTACGATTTGACTTACTGCACGTACGTAGCCACGGCTTAAACGTTCGATTTCGCCCATAGACATTTGACGAGGGTCACAAATGACACCGCCTTTACCACCACCGTATGGTAGGTCGACAATACCACATTTCAATGTCATCCACATTGAAAGCGCTTTAACTTCCTCTTCAGATACTTGTGGGTGGAAACGAACCCCACCTTTTGTTGGGCCTACTGCATCATTATGTTGTGCACGGTAACCAGTAAACACTTTTGTTGTACCATCATCCATTTTCACTGGGATACGTACTTGGAGCATGCGAAGCGGTTCTTTTAGTAATTCATACATTGCTTCATCATAGCCAAGTTTATTTAGAGCATCTTGAATGACATCTTGTGTTGATGTGAAAAGATTTAAGTTTTCAGACATTATTAAATCGCCTCTTTGTTTTTTTTAATGATAGTTATCGGCATCATTGTAACATACTTCCGAATTAAAATGTGAACATTTTGTTAAAGTTTAAATACTTTTTCAATTTGTTCGATTGACCAATCTAAATCCTCTTGAGAAATCACTAGTGGTGGTGCAAAACGGATAACTGTATCATGTGTTTCTTTACATAATAAGCCTAGTTCTTTTAGTTTTTCACAGTATGGACGAGCAGCCTCTGTTAATTCCATACCGATAAATAAACCACGACCGCGTACTTCTTTAATGACTGGGTTGTTAATTTCTCTTAATTTACCTTTGAAATATTCGCCAAGCTCATGAGAACGCTCTGCTAATTTTTCATCAAGTAAAACTTTAATAGATGCAATAGAAACTGCACATGCTAAAGGATTACCACCAAAAGTTGAACCGTGTGAGCCTGGGTTGAAGACACCTAAGATGCTACGGTTTGCAGCCACACAAGAAATTGGGAATACACCGCCACCTAGTGCTTTACCTAGGATGTACATATCTGGCTCTACTTCTTCCCAATCACAAGCAAACATTTTACCAGTACGTGCTAAACCAGCTTGAATTTCGTCTGCGATGAATAATACATTGTTTTCACGGCAAAGTTCACGAGCTGCTTTTAAGAAACCTTCTGGAGGAATAACGATACCAGCTTCACCTTGAATTGGTTCAATTAAAAATGCAGCAGTATTTGGTGTAATAGCCGCTTTTAATGCTTCAAGATTACCGTAATCTACTAGTTTAACGTTTGGTAACATTGGACCGAAGCCACGACGGTATTCTTCATCAGAAGATAAAGATACAGCTAGCATAGTACGACCATGGAAGTTACCATTACATGCGATAATTTCAGCTTTACCATCTTCTACGCCTTTTACATCATATGCCCAACGACGAGCTGCTTTAAACGCAGTCTCTACAGCTTCAGCACCTGTATTCATTGGTAATACCATTTCTTTATTTGTTAATTTACCTACTAGCTCATACCATTCACCTAGGTTTTCACTGTAAAATGCACGAGAAGTTAACGTTACTTTATCTGCTTGCTCTTTTAAAGCAGCGATAATTTTTGGGTGACGATGACCTTGGTTTACAGCTGAATAAGCAGATAACATATCTAAGTATTTGTTGCCCTCTGGATCTTTAACCCAAGCACCCTCAGCCTCTGAAATTACGATTGGCAGTGGATGATAGTTTGCTGCACCAAAATTTTGCGTTTGTTCAATAACTTGTTGACTTTTTGTCATATCCTGTTCTCTCCTAACTAAATCATAATAAAAACTCTATGGAAGAAAGGGACTATGTATCTCTATAAGTAGAATGATTAACCAATAATTCAAACGGTAAATTTGTTCACTTCTCCAAAGTAAACTACCATGTCATGTTACGGTTTTAGCCAGAGGTAGCATTACCTGGAGAAGTGTCCCAAATTCATTTGAAATGCCTCAATTTCTACTTATTTGAACAGCCCTAACGTCAATTTGAAAATTAAAGCATTTCTGAAGTTGTTTTAGCTTGCATATGCAGTTGTAGGTAGTCTGGACCACCAGCTTTCGAGTCTGTACCTGACATGTTAAAGCCACCAAATGGTTGGTAACCTACGATTGCACCTGTACAGCCACGGTTGAAGTAAAGATTTCCTACATGGAATTCTTCACGAGCTTTTTCTAAATTCATACGGTTCTTCGTGATAACTGCACCTGTTAAGCCGTATTCTGTGTCATTTGCGATGTCAATTGCTTGGTCAAAGTCTTTTGCTTTTGCAATCGCAACAACTGGTCCGAAGATTTCTTCTTTCATAATACGAGCTGAAGGATCAACGTCAGCGAATACTGTTGGTTGTACGAAGTAACCTACTGAATCGTCAGCTGTACCACCAGCTACTAGACGGCCTTCGCCTTTACCGATTTCAATGTACTCAGTAATTTTGTTGAAAGCGGCTTGGTCGATAACTGTTGCCATGAAGTTGCTGAAGTCTGTTGGGTCTCCAACTGTTAAAGCGTTTGTTAATTCAACCACGCGCTCTACTACTTGGTCATACACATCTTCTACGATGACTGCACGAGAACATGCTGAACATTTTTGACCTGAGAAACCAAATGCTGATTTCACGATCGATTGTGCAGCTAGCTCTAAATCCGCTTCTTTATCGACAACGATTGTATCTTTACCGCCCATTTCAGCGATAACACGTTTAATCCAAATTTGACCTTCATTTAACACAGAAGCACGTTGGTTAATACGTAAACCAACATCACGTGAACCTGTGAAGCTGATGAAGCGCGTTTTTGGATGATCGACTAAGTAGTCACCTACTTCAGCACCAGAACCTGGTACGAAGTTAACAGCTCCTGCTGGAAGACCAGCTTCTTCTAATACTTCGATAAATTTATATGCTATAACTGGAGTTGTTGACGCTGGTTTTAATAACACTGTGTTCCCTGTTACTAATGCAGCTACTGTTGTACCAGCCATGATTGCAAATGGGAAGTTCCAAGGAGAAATCACGATACCGATACCTAATGGAATGTAGTCATAACGGTTGTATTCACCTGGACGGCTTTCTACTGGGTGGCCATCTTTAATGCGTAGCATTTGGCGACCATAGTATTCCATGAAGTCGATTGCTTCTGCAGTATCTGCATCAGCCTCTGCCCAAGGCTTACCAGCTTCTTTTGTTAATAATGCAGAGAATTCATGTTTGCGACGACGGATAATCGCTGCTGCTTTGAAAAGAACGTCTGCACGAATAGCTGGATCAACTTTTTTCCAAGTCTTAAATGTTTCATCTGCTGCTTGCATTGCTTTTTCAGCTAAATCTTTGCTCGCTTTTGAAACGCGACCAATTACTTCTGTTTTCTTTGCAGGATTGTACGAAACGATTTTATCTTCAGTTGTAATGCGTTCGCCACCGATAATTAGTGGATAGTCTTGACCTAAGTAACCTTCAACTTTATTTAAAGCCTCTACATAAGCATTGTAGTTTGCCTCTTGTGAAAAATCTGTGAATGGTTCGTGTTTGTATGGAATCATACTTAATCCTCCCTTGTGAGATCTATTTGGGTATGCAAAAAACATTGACGCAAAATATCTTTGCGTATAAAATATTCTTACACTTATTATAATGCAAAATTTCGTTGCATATTTCAAGTAAAAAATTTTTGAGGTGCACTTTTTTATGAAAATTTCTGAACCTTTACTACCTTTTTATGAGTTTATTGCAACAAATGTATCCGTTGGTATTCATGCAGTAGACCTATCTGGTAAAACAATTATTTACAACACAAAAATGAAAGAAATTGAAGGATTTCATTTTGATGAACTTGCAGATCGTTCGATTATTGAAATGTTTTCCTTCCGTCAACACGAAAGTACATTAATGCGTGTTTTACAAACAGGAAAAAAAGAAATCAATGTAAAACAATCCTATTGGAATAAAAATGGCCATGAAATTACAACAATCAATGATACTTTTCCACTTTTTGTTGAAGGTAAGCTGATTGGAGCAATCGAATTTGCTCGTGATATTACTTCTTTGGAAAAGCTTGTTTATCAACCCCTTCGTCGTTACGATGAACCCCTAACATTTGATATGATTAAAGCTGACTCTGAAGCAATGAAGCAGGTGATCGAGAACGCTAAAAAAGCTGCTGCCGTAAAATTACCTGTCTTATTAATTGGCGAATCGGGCACTGGGAAAGATTTAGTTGCTGAAGGTATTCACCATGCTGCTTCTCCGGATCCTGACGCCTTCGTAACACTCGTTAGTCGCCGCTCAGCTCAATCGGTTCTTGATAAATTACAACAGCTTTTAGAAGAAGATAAAGAGTATACCTTTTTCTTTGAACGCATAGATTTTCTGAGCTTAGACATTCAAGAGCAGCTGTTAGATATACTACAATCGCTTCCCCAGTCCAAATATATGCTGATTGGAAGTGTAGGTAGTGACCCTATTACATTGATTGCCGAGAAAAAGCTGTCAAAGTCTCTTTATTATTTCTTTGCAACAATGGCTATTACCATTCCTAATTTAACGGATCGAAAAGAAGATATTCTTCCATTTGTCGAAGATTATTTTAGTCGACATCGAGAACGATTTGCCTCACAAGTCACTGAACTTGCACCAGATGTACAAGAATTATTTTTACAATATGATTGGCCAGGTAATTTAAAGGAACTTGAGCTACTACTCGATGAAATTGTGTCCTTTATGACAACGGAGTCCACTGTTACTTCAGATTTATTGCCTTTACATTTCCGCTTCAAAGTACAACAGCAAGACACAAACAATCGAGAGCCCGAGTTCTTTATGTTTCATCAAAATCATAATGTCATGCCGCTTGATGCTTATTTGCGTGAAGCCGAATCATATTATGTGCAAAATGTCTTAAATTTATATGAGGGCAATATTACAAAGGCAGCAAATGCGCTTGGAATGAGCCGACAAAACCTACAATATCGAATTCGCAAACTAAAAAAACAATAGTAAAAAAACGAGGATACCTTCATTCGAAAGTATCCTCGTTTTCTTATTGACCGGATTGTTCAATCCAGTCCTGTAATTTATCTTTTAAGGAATTAAAACCATTTGCATCCGATTCATCTACACGGTCCTGCAATGATTTGCGTGGTGGTGCATCTTTTTTTCTTACTGTTGCTGGGCGATCCTGTAGCGCTCTCATCGATAAACTTATCTTTTCGGCCTCTTCATCGATTTCAAGTATCTTAACCTCTACTTCTTGCCCAACAGCTAAAAATTCACTAACGTCCTTCACAAAGCCGTATGTTATTTCCGAAATATGCACAAGGCCTTGCGTATTGTCATCTAATGCAACAAATGCACCGTATGGTTGAATACCTGTAACTTTTCCGGTCAACACGTCTCCTAATTCATATTTTTTTACCATAACCTTTGCCCACTTTCTATTTGTTTGCTACGTATATATCGCTTAAATTATAACATACGAGTAAAAACGGGGCAAAAAATCTCCTTACTCGGAAATGGCTGTAATGATGCAACGTTTTTCACCTTTTCCTGTAGTCACTGTACCTAACTGGAAGGTTACATGCTGACCAATTAGTTGAACTGATTCTGGCTTAACACCAGCTTTAATGGTTGTATGAGAGGCATCTGTTGCATAAAGAATTGTAAAATGTTCCATCCCATCAAATGGAGACACTTTACTTAAATCGACATCTTGAGATAGTAACTGCTTAGCTGTTTCTTGATCACCTTTACCTTGTGCATATAAGAATAGGCTTACAACGTTTATTGGGTTCAATGATTCTAGAATGCTATCATCTTTACTTGTTATATAGGCATTGTAAAGGGATTCAGTTTGATAAATCCATCGAAAATCAATACGCAAACTTGTTGCACCATCTTCTGATTGTCTGTAGACATCATTACTTAAACGAGAAAGCTCTATCCCAATATCCTGTTTTGTTAGCTGATCTAGTGTTTTGGATTTCCCACTTCCCTTAAATTCTTCAACGATGAATTGTGCGGTCAAGCGCATCGATTCTCCATACTTCCCATTTGCCGTATCCTTTAATAGCTTTATATGTTCGGGTGAGTATCTCATTTTGTCATCAATACCTTTTAATAATACAAGCCAGGCATTTTCGAACTCTTTGTTTAAATTTCGCAATAGGTTATCGAGTCCTGATGTTGATAGGTCATTTACTAATGTTCTTTCGTATAACTTTAAAATACGAGCAGATTCTTCTGCAGAAAATCGTAAATCCTCACCATTGAATAAAGAGCCCATAGCTAAATATTTAAAATAACCTAATACATCAGGATGAAGACGGTCAATAGATACTGGTGCATCCTTCATAAAAATGGGATTTGTTCTAAAACTATAGTTTTGTCCATCATAAGACAACTCAAAATATTGTTTTTTGGCCGTTGCAATTAACTGATTTAGCTCTTTAGGATAATCGTTCTTTTTTTGTGACAACATTGTATTATAGTGGGAAAGCTCATTTGTATAATATTGTAAAACACCTTTCGTTGGGTAGTAATATTTGCTAAAGAAATATCTAGACTCGCCAAATGACATCGGTTTTTTGTTCTTCTCAATTCGCTCAATCATTTCTCGAGGTGTTTGCAAACTATCTAGTATTTCTTGCTCTAACTGCGTTAAATATTTTGAATCATAAGCCATTCTATTTAACACTATTTTTTTATTTTTAGCTTTATCATTGTATATATAGTCCGCCGTTTCAACAAACGAAAGTTTCTTAAAGTCATCCTCAGGTATATTCAACTCAATGCGTGTTTTTTCACGTTTCTCTTGATACTTCTTTTGTAAACTAGAGAACCACTCTTCATAGCTGCTTTCAATCTTTTCTTCATCTGACTGAACGAATGCTGAAGGATACATATAAGACGAAATTAAAATACCTACCAAGAGCACACTGGCAATGCTAGCGATCCATACAGCCGTTTTTTGCCACTTTGCAGAAGGCTTTTGAGCCATATTGACGCTTTCTAAAGATTCTCTTGCGTAATCCTCGGCATCAATTTGCTGAAGAACTCGTTGTGGATCTAACTGTGATTCCATTTGCTCATAGGATTTATTCAGTAGTGCCATACGTTGCTCAAATTGCTTATCATCCATTTTCAACACTCCCCTCCTGCATTAACGCTGCCTTTAGCTTTTCTTTCGCACGTAATAATCGCACTTTGACCGTAGATAATGAAATATTTAAGACTTCAGCGATTTCTTCGTATTTTAATTCGTGGAAATAATACAAGACGAGAGGATAACGGTATTTTTCATCAAGAGCTTGAATAGCACTGTGTAGATGCCTGTCCTCTTCGAACAAAAGTACATTATCTTCTGCTGATGAATAGGCATTTTGTTGCTGAGCATGGAGTTTGTCCTCTTTTGCCTGCTGTCGTTGTTCCTTCCGATAGTAATCACGTGTTGCATTTAAAGTGATTTTATAAAGCCACGTTGTAAATCGATCCTGTTTAAATTGATGTAAAAACCGATACAGTTTCACAAATACTTCCTGTGAAACATCAGCTAAATCATTTGTATGTACACCACATTGAAAGGCAAACTTTTCAACGGTTCGTTGATGAATGCGGATAAGTTCAATATAAGCATCTTTATCCCCTTGCTGTGCCCTCGCTATTAACTCAGCTTCCGTCAACATGATCCCTCCTTTTGTTAATGGAACGAAACTTCTCATCCAATTGTTACAAACTTTTACTCAAAAAGGAGTACCTTCCTAATAAGTTACCAGTCTAGTTCCTATCCACTGGGAATGAACAAATAGCCATCATCAATATTCTGATAATAGCTTGTGTTATGCGAATATTGAGGTAAAATAAAACTTTAGTATAAGGAGGATTTATTTTCGTGTCATCGAGAGATCAATTTACAACTAAAATTGGGTTTATATTAGCTGCTGCAGGAAGTGCAATTGGGCTAGGGGCCATTTGGAAATTTCCTTATATGGCAGGTACAAATGGCGGCAGTGTCTTTATTTTATTATTTATTTTATGTACATTCTTTATTGGCTTACCAGTGCTCATAGCAGAGTTTATGATTGGTCGACGAGGGCAAAAAGATGCTGTTACATCATTTAAGGAACAAGCACCAGGAAAGCCTTGGTATTTAATTGGCTGGGGCGGTATGGTGATTGCGGGCCTTATTTTATCATTTTATAGTGTTGTTGGTGGATGGATTTTAAGCTACTTAGCACGCGCCATTTCGTTTAAGCTGACGAATGCTAATTCAGACATCAACTACGCTGATTTATTTGGCACTATTATTTCCAGCCCAATTGAAGCAGTGCTTGTACAAGGACTATTTATGTTGCTAACAGTGGTCATTGTGTCAGCAGGTATTAAGGGTGGAATCGAAAAAGCAAGCACATGGATGATGCCTCTACTCTTCATTTTCTTTATTGTGTTAGTGATACGCTCCTTAACTTTAGATGGAGCAATGGAAGGCGTTAAATTTATGTTTGTACCTGATTGGTCTTACTTTAACGCTGAAACGTTTTTAATGGCATTAGGACAAGCATTCTTCTCACTAAGTGTAGGTATTGCTGTAATGATTACTTATGCCTCCTACTTGTCTAAAACCGAGAAGATTGGTAACTCTGCGATTAATGTTGCATCCATGAACATTATCATCTCTTTACTAGCGGGTCTTGTTATTTTCCCTGCAGTATTTGCGCTTGGCTATACGCCCGATCAAGGGCCGGGTCTCGTATTTATTATTTTGCCAGCTGTCTTCGAGCAGTTACCTCTTGGTGGTCTTTTCTTAACAATCTTCTTTATCCTATTACTTTTTGCTACAGTCACTTCTTCCATTTCCATGTTAGAAATAGTGGTGGCCATTGCGATTGGAGACAAACCTGAAAAGCGTAAAAAGATTGCTTGGATTGGCGGCATTATCATTTTCATCTTCGGTATTCCAAGTGCGCTATCATTTGGTATATTATCCGATATAAAAATTTTAGACCGCTCTATTTTTGACTTTGTTGATTTTATGACAAACAGCATAGGCATGCCTATTGGAGCCTTTTTAATTTCTATCTTTGCAGGTTATTATTATACAAAGGATATTTCGCGTAAGGAATTGGCTGCATCTAGCTTCATGTTTACTATTTGGTTCATGTTAATTCGTTACGTTTCCCCTATTGCTATATTCATTATTTTCATTCAGGGAATCCTACCTTTATTTAAATAAGAAGTGGCCTCAAATATGCAATAAAAAAGAGGTTGTCCCATGACAACCCCTTTTTTATAAGAAAAATGCAAAATATTTTAGATAATACATTTTGCTTCAAATTTAATCGCAATCAGTTTATAAGAAATGGCTACACAATCTTCAAACGGTATCCATTGTTCAAACGAATGCTCATATGTTTCTTGAATTACTTTTGCAAGAGTTGAAGGATCATCAATTCCTTGCAATGCCGCTACAACATCTGCTGTTTCCGTATCATAATGGTCTGGACCTAAGTGGAATGGATCCCACTCCTCTAGCAGATGGACAGCTGCTTGATTCATTTTTATATTTTCCAAAATACTCACCTATTATCCTTTGATCATACTCGTATGATACCATAGTAAATAAAAAAGAAAAGAGTGATTTGCTTGTCTATTTTTGATCAAACTATTAAACGTCGTTGTACAAATTCCGTAAAATGGGACGCAATGGAAAAAGTTTATGGCTTACATGATGCGTCTGATATCTTGCCAATGTGGGTAGCTGATATGGATTTTGCAGCTCCAGCAGCTGTTTCAAAGGCATTACAGCAACATGCAGCACAAACTGTTTTTGGTTATAGTTTTATTGGCGAAGATGCAATCCAGTCAATCGTAGACTGGCAAAATACTCGTCATGACTGGCATATTGACAAAGAGTCTATCGTATTCTGCAATGGTGTCGTCGCTGCTTTAGCCAATAGCATTGTAGCTTTCACTAACCCTGGCGACAAAGTACTCATCTCCTCACCGGTTTATCCACCATTCTTTAACATACCGAAAAGTAATGGTCGTGAAGTTATAAGCTGTCCATTAGTTGAAAAAGATGGTACCTATGTTTATGATTTTGAAGCGTTTGAACAAGCATTAGCGCAAAATGTGAAAGCCTACATATTATGTAATCCTCACAATCCAGGGGGTTATGTATGGGATGAAGCAACTTTAAAAGAAATTGTACGACTTTGCGCTAAATACGATGTCATCATTATTTCTGATGAAATTCACGCTGATTTAATGATCAAGGGGGAAAAACACATACCTTTAGCAAAAATTGCAGGAGATGAAATTAATCGTGTTGTCACGTGTATGGCTCCCACTAAAACATTTAACTTAGCAGGAATTCAAGTTTCTTATATGATCGTGACAGATAAGAAAAAACGTTTACAACTAGAGGCAATTAATATGGCTAGTGGGCAAGGCTCACTGAATACGTTTGCCTCTGTAGCACTTCATGCCGCTTATACTGAGGGCTCAGCTTGGTTAGATGAACTACTCACATATATTTCTGCCAATATGGACTATGTAAAAGCCGAGTTAGAGCAGATTCCAGGCATTCGCGTGACGAAACCACAATCCACTTATTTAATTTGGATTGATTACAGAGAGCTAGCTCTTGAAGAAAAAGATCTTATGAATCGCTTATTAGAAGTAGGTAAGCTTGCATTAGAACCAGGGACAAAATACGGTGAAGAAGGCCGAGGCTTCCTCCGTATGAATGTAGCTTGTTCATTTGAAACCGTACAAGATGGTGTAAAACGATTTAAAAAGGCTTTTGAACAATAATAAAGAAATAAAAGAATGGGATATCTCCACTTTGGTAGATATCCTTTTTATGTTTAAAATGATTATTTTGTGGAAAAGTATCTTATCAATTGGATGTAAAGAGAGGTGTTTTTCATGAGCTTGGCTCCATTAACGATTAAACGCGCATATATGACGTTCCTTTTTCCCTTTGCCTATTCCACTAATAATCGTGAAAAGATTGGTGATGTACTATTACAAGAAGGCTTTTCCTTTTTCACGTTGAATAACACCACTCTTGAAGAAGCATTTTATGGTGATATAACGATTATCCATGAGGAGCTTGCTCAATTTTTCTATCCCTTTTTAGAGGATAAATTATTTCCAAACGAAATGGACAGTCCTGATTTTATCCGTTTTTCAAAAGCATTCTATATACAAGGTTCCTTACAACATCAAGAAAGTCGCAGCCATTATGACTACGAGGTGATGAGTATCGATGTGACACTATGTCCCTTTGGGAATGGTATTGTCACTGTACGGACAAGCATGACAGATACCCCAAATGATCTTAGTGATATTTTGAATTTTATTCACTATTTTAGAGTGTTAGAGGCTAAGTTGCGTGAGGAAAAGGGAGCCAGTCATCTTTTTTCATTTGGCCATTGTTCATCCACAAGTGAACTATTATTTAAGCATTTCATCCCCTATTTACGGCCTTTTCTACTGCACCAACAAGATCATAGCTACGAAGGCTTACCTTTTTTTGAGGATGAGCGCATGTTAGCATCTGCTTATTTAATAGCTGAGGAAGAAGCAGAAATTTTACCTGAGCATTTATTTCGATTAGGGCAAGTGGATGGTAGGACACCAGATGGCAAGCCTTTTATATCTAGCACGAATCCTCAATATATCTCTAATTATGTGCAAGAACACGCTCATACACGATGGGCACCTAACAGTTATATTATCACCTCATCACAGGCACAAATAACGATTACAAATAAGCCTTTTGATAAATGTACTCATAGTATTCAGGAATTTATGGGTACCCATTATTACAATCTGTTCATTCATTATTTTTATAAAATGATGCTCTTAAAGCTGTCCTATGAATATAGTGAAATAAAGTGGGGCAAAGATAAACAGGTTGTCAACGAATTAATCGAGCTCATCACAAAGTTTTCTGCTCGTTATTATTTTGAAGAAGTCATTGTTCGAACAGAAGGCAGAGAAATATCTCAAATGCTGCGAACGTATTTCCGTATAAACGAGCACTATGTGGAAACGAAAGAAACATTGAACAGCTTATACCGAACACAAGAAGATCAATCAGATAATCGCAGTAATAATTTACTGTTTATCTTAACTGTATTTACTGTTGTGTCGGGTATTTACGGTATGAACTTAGTCATTGAAGGTTGGAAGGATAGCAGTGATTTTGAGAGTATATGGAGCTATACACTGTTTGAATGGGTAGCCTTTATTACCGCATTAAGTGGGATTGGCTTATCCCTAATCCTTGTTTTTGTCACTGCCTTTAAAACGCTACAAAACATGGTTCGTCAGGCTAAAAGAAAAATGTAAATAAAAGAATCTGTCTCCAGTGGAGACAGATTCTTTTTAATTAAATATTCTGTTGGTTGTTTGTACTTTTCTTCTCTGCTAAGATACGCGCTTCAATTTCCTTTGATTTCATTTCTTGCTTCTTTGAAATTTTTCGGAAAAGCGTAAACACGATGATACATAAAATAAGCATGATTAAAAATTCAAATGCCGCTGGAATATATCCTGATTTATCTTCAGGGAAATATAAAAATTGGTACATTAAATTTTGCATACTCTACACGTCCTTATAAGAATTATTCAAAGACTGTAATTGACTCAATTTTCACATCTTCTAATGGCTTATCACGGAAATCCTTTTCTACATCTGCAATTTTATCTACAATGTCCATACCTTCTACAACATGGCCGAATACTGTGTGTTTATGGTCTAACCAAGGTGTACCACCGTTTTGAGCGTAAGCTTCAATAATCTCTTCTGGGAAGCCTGCTCCTTGTAATTGACGAAGCATATCACTTGGAAGGTGCTTCATTTGTACAATAAAGAACTGAGAACCATTTGTGTTTGGACCTGCATTCGCCATTGATAGCGCACCACGAAGGTTAAATAATTGATCAGAGAACTCATCCTCGAAAGAATTACCCCAAATAGATTCTCCACCCATACCAGTACCAGTTGGGTCACCGCCTTGAATCATGAAATCTTGAATAACACGGTGGAAAATGATGCCGTTATAATAGCCTGATTTAGCATGCCCTAAAAAGTTCTCAACAGTTTTTGGTGCATGTTCCGGGAACAATTTAATTTTGATAGCACCTAATGTTGTGTTCATTTCTACAAGCACTTCGCCTGCTTGTACGTCTGTTGTTAATTGTGGAAACATGGAAGTCTCTCCTTTAGTGATAAATTTCAGTTTCAATGAAAAAGATGACATTTCATCCTTTCTGACCTCATTTTAGTCTAACATACTTCCTATTGGTTTTCTTCATCAAAGTATTGACGATTTTTGCACTTTTAACATTCATTCTCAAAATGCTGGAAATAGGTCCGACCGGGTATTTGGAATCAATCCAAAATATGTTATTCTGATGAAGGATTTATAGAAAGAGTGGAGGCACACATGAAAAAGGCTTTTGGTTTTTTTATTATACTTCTTTCCCTACCGGCTCTATGGTGGATTAGTACCAACATCCGAACAGAAATCAATACAGCACAAGCACATGAACAGCAGATTTCACAGGCTATTCATTTGCCTGAAGTACAAACACAGCTACCTGTCACACTGAAAGATCAAGACGGGCAAACATTTAGTGAGGAATATGTCGAATGGCGGCAGCCACTAACCTTACAAGAAATTCCACAAATTGCCCAGGAAATATTCATCACAAGTGAAGACGCTGATTTTTATGAGCATATCGGCTTTGATTTAAGTGCAATCATAAGAGCAGTTGTTGCGAATTCGAATAGCAACACCACTTCCCAGGGAGGTAGTACGATTACACAGCAACTCGTTCGAATGCGTTATTTATCTGATGAAAAAACATACGAACGGAAATTAACAGAGCTTTTCTATGCTTATGAATTAGAAAAAGAGTTTGATAAAGAAACGATTTTAACAATGTACCTGAATGAGTCTTATTTTAGCAATCAAGTGTATGGCATTGGTGGAGCAGCTACTTATTATTTTCAAAAGCCACTCCAAGAATTATCCATTGCTGAAATAGCCTTTATTGCAGCTATTCCAAATAACCCCTCACTTTATAACCCGTTAAAAAATTTCGATCAAACTAAAGCGAGGCAGGAACGATTATTAGATACACTTGCAATAAATGGGGCTATTACAAAAGAAGATGCAGCTACCTATAAGGCTGCACCGATTACATTGAATATTAAAGATAAAATTCAAAGTTATCCAATGTACAGTACCTATGTACTCCAAGAGTTAAAATGGTTAGTTGCAGAAAAGGAAGGTTACGCCGATCGACTGAGTAATACCGATAATGAGGAAGAAAAGAAAGCAATTAAGGCACAACTAGACAAACGACTGGATACCTTATTTCAAAATGGACTAATTATTAACACGGCTCTTGATCCAACTAAGCAGCTACACGATGAAGAGAAAATATCAGCCATTCTAGGAACAGGTGAATTGCAAGCAGCAGGTGCTGTCATAAATAATCAATCGAGAGAAATTGTTAGCCTGTATGCAGGAAAAAACTATGAAAAGTTTGATTATCATCGTGCATTCCAAGGAACCCGTCAGCCAGGCTCAGCCTTTAAGCCACTAGCCGTCTATGCTCCTTTTTTTGAAACGACAGCACATACACCCGATTCAATTGTGAATGGAGGTCGTTACTGTGTTGGCTCGTTTTGTCCGCAAAACTATGGGGGCTATACCTATGGAGATGTGTCTATTCGAACAGCCTTTCGACACAGCTATAATACATCTGCATTGCGTCTCTTTCAAACAGTTGGCGTGGAAACGGCCTTCCATTACTTAGACCGTTTTCACTTCCGCTCCATTGTAGAAAAGGATCATAATTTTGCCGCTTCTTTAGGGGGGCTTACCTATGGTGTGACAGCACTAGAGCTGGCAGACGCATATACAAGCTTTATTGACGGATCTTATGCTCTAGCCCATAGCATACGGAAAGTCACTGCTTTAGATGGTACAGAACTTTATAGTTGGGATACACAGCGCGATCAAATCTGGTCTCCTAAAACCGTAAAATACATGCGGGAACTACTTGCAGATGTTGTAGCAAACGGAACGGGACAGGGTGTCTATAGTAACAGCAGCTACGTTGGTGCAAAAACTGGAACAACGAATGACTATCGTGACTACTGGCTTGCTGGACTTAATGATGAATATACTGCAGCTGTATGGTTAGGGTATGATAAGCCTCAAACGATGCAAAAGTTAGAGGAATACAAAATCCATCATCAATTATTTAATGTTTTACTTGAGTAGAACTAAAAGGTAGCAGTCTTGAAGCGACTGCTACCCTTTTTAGTATGTGTATCTAATTTGCAAACGGCAAACTTGCCAAAATACCATTGTATAGTTTCAACACAACATAAATAACAAGTGTTAAAAGAATAGTCCACATAAAAAGCTCAAAGATTAATAGACCGATTGTGCTGCTCATTGACATGAATTGGCTCATTTTATAGATAAGGTAAATAAAGTATGTAAACACCGTAATCACAAAAATACCTATTAAAACATAAATAAATTGAATGGCAAATGCCGAACACATTGCACCTATAAATAAGATAATATAGCCGCTTCGAGCCTGACTAACAGTTGCTCCATCGTTGTCTTTAGAAAAGAACAGCATACCTAACTCATGAATCGTTTCCCCTACTAGTTTAAGTGCAGAAAATAACATAAAAAAAACAATGGCGAAAACGATAAGGAGAAATACACGTAATTCAAAATCAGATAAAAATTCCCGCATACCTGAATAAACGCCAATCGATTGAAAAATCTGTAAGGATTCGCCAACAGCATACATGCCAAATGTCAAACTAAACAATAAAATTGTAATTAATGGTAAATAACCATAGATATATGGATTCCTCATAAAAAATTTTTTTCCTCTATTTTTATTGATAACTTCCTATTTATAATATAACGAAAATTCTTCCACGACCGCAAGCTAAATCCCATTAGTGCATATGCATTCCCAATTAAAGTACGTTATAATTGATATACTTACCTGCATAAAGGAGGGTTTTTTTGTTACAAGTACTTTATATTTTCATTCCAATGCTTGCTGCAATATTAGTGCCATTATTATATAAACGCATGAAAAATATTCACACAGGCTGGTTTGTGCTTGCTGTACCTGCTACGCTTGCGGTTATTTATGCAACATATATTGCTCAAGTGTCTAAGGGGGAAGTATTCACTGCAGAGCTTCCTTGGATTCCATCGCTTGATATTTCCATCGTCTCGTATTTGGATGGACTAAGCTTATTATTTTCTTTACTTATTACTGGAATTGGCTCGTTAGTCGTACTTTACTCTATTTTTTACTTAGATAAACATAAAGAAAAATTACATAACTTTTATGTTTACTTACTGTTATTTATGTCAGCCATGCTTGGAGTAGTACAGTCAGATCATTTAATTTCATTATATTTCTTTTGGGAACTAACCTCTATTTCGTCATTTTTACTCATTGGCTATTGGTATACTCGTGATGCCTCTCGTTTTGGCGCACTCAAATCAATGATGATTACGGTTGGTGGCGGCTTAATGATGCTAGGTGGCTTCGTTCTTCTTTATTTAATGGGTGGGACCTATTCAATCCGAGAATTGATTGCCATGGCACCTAATTTAGTAGAACATCCTTTATTCACTTGGTCACTTATTCTATTGCTCTTAGGAGCATTTACAAAATCCGCACAATTCCCATTCTATATTTGGCTACCTGATGCAATGGAAGCGCCTACACCAGTTAGTGCCTATCTGCACTCTGCAACAATGGTAAAAGCAGGTATCTATTTAGTTGCACGATTTACACCGATTTTTGCAGCCTCAGAGCTATGGGTGTGGCTTGTTACGGGTATCGGTATCTTAACATTATTCTGGGGTTCCTTCTTTGCAGTGAAGCAAACGGATTTAAAAGGTATCCTTGCATTCTCTACAGTAAGTCAACTTGGTCTTATTATGTCGCTCTTAGGTGCAAGTGCAGTTGCTTTTCATTCTAGCGAATCCATAGATACGATAAAATTTGCGGCATTTGCTGCTATCTTCCACCTGATTAACCACGCTACATTTAAAGGTAGTCTATTCATGATTGCCGGTATTGTCGATCATGAAACAGGTACACGAGATATTCGTAAGCTTGGTGGGCTAATGAGTATTATGCCGATTAGTTTTACAGTTGCGGCAATAGGGAGCTTATCAATGGCTGGTCTTCCACCATTTAACGGCTTCCTAAGTAAAGAAATGTTTTTAACTGCTATGCTTGCACTTCAAAAGTTTGAATTTTTCGGCTTTGATACATGGGGTGCTTTATTCCCTATTATCGCTTGGATTGCTAGTATATTCACATTTATTTATAGCTTTTATTTTGTTTTCAAAACATTCAATGGAAATTATAAGCCTGAACAATTACCTCATAAGCCACATGAGGCGCCAATTGGGATGTTAATTTCCCCTATACTTTTAGCAGCTTTAGTTGTGACAATATTCTTTATTCCGAACTTTATCGGGAATACCTTTGTCAAGCCAGCTGTTCAAGCCATTCAACCATTTTTATATGATACACCTCAAGCGATTGATATACATGTAGAAGCTTGGCATGGCATTAACCCTGAGCTACTCATGACTATTGGAATTGTTATTATAGGTGTACTGTTATTTGTAGCCTTACCAAAATGGCAAGGAATGTATCAAAGATTCCCACAAGCATTCACACTCAACAATGCTTACGACAAAATGATGCAGGGATTAGATACTGGATTAAACCGTCTATCACGACTATATATGACAGGCTCTATGCGTCATTACTTACTATATATGTTTAGTGGTATAGCTATTATTGTCATCGGCTCTCTTTTTGTAAAAGATGCCTTTAGTATTTCATTCGAAGAGACCTCACCAATCAAGCTATATGAAATTATCTTAATCTTGGTGTTATTGATTGGAACAGCTATTACTATACTGGCAAAATCTCGTTTAACAGCTATCATCGGTCTTGGTGCTGTTGGATATACAGTTGCATTATTCTTTGTCATTTTTAATGCGCCTGATTTAGCGCTAACACAGCTAGTTATTGAAACCATCTCTGTAGCACTATTTTTATTGGCGTTTTACCATCTACCTAAGCTTGGTAAACGCGAAGAGCGTATGAGATTTCAGTTAAATCGAGCTGTTGTTTCCATTGCAGTTGGTGTAATGGTGACGCTTGTTGCACTATCATCACATTCACAAAAACTTATTCCTTCCATCTCTAAGTACTATGAGGAAACCGTTTACTCAAAAGCTGGTGGTGGAAATATTGTCAACGTAATTTTAGTAGATTACCGTGGCTTCGATACATTATTTGAAATTACAGTACTAGGCATTGCCGGTATGGCCATCTTAGCCATGATTAAGCTACGTATGAATAGAAAGGAGAAAACACATGAAAACAAATGATGTGATAATACAATTTACAGCTAAAATTGTATTTTTCATTATTTTCTTCTTCTCCATTCATATCTTTTTAGCCGGTCACTACACTCCTGGGGGAGGCTTTGTTGGGGGACTGTTAACTTCAAGCGCGATTGTTCTTTTGGTGTTAGCCTTTGATATTAATACAGTTCGTCATATTTTACCTATTAATTACACGTATCTAACAGCAATTGGCTTACTTTTAGCCCTTGCTACAGCGGCATTTCCCATGTTTGTAGGGAAACCGTTTTTCACTCATTTCTTTGATTATTTCGATTTACCGCTTCTAGGCAAACAGTCCTTACACACAGCTATGCTTTTTGATAGCGGTGTCTATTTGGTTGTTGTCGGCGTTACGATGACCATTATTCAAACGATTGGGGAGGATGAATAATGGAAATAATTATGGCCTTTGTGATCGGCTTTCTCTTTATGGCAGCTGTCTACTTACTATTATCGAAAAGCTTATTACGTATTATTATAGGCACGGGCCTGCTCAGTCATGGTGCCCATTTACTAATCTTAACAATGGGTGGTCTTGGTGGGGAAGCACCTCCCGTTTTAACTGAAGGATCTAAAACTTTTGCAGATCCATTACCTCAGGCACTCATTTTAACAGCTATTGTTATAAGCTTTGGGGTAACAGCTTTCTTCCTGGTACTTGCCTATCGTTCCTATCAGGAGCTAAATACAGATGATATTAGCTTAATGAGAGGAAGTGATGAGGATGAATAACTTCCTACTACTGCCCATTATCATCCCGTTTTTCTTTGGCATGATTTTAATGTTTGGGCAAAAAAATCTAACGTATCAACGATCATTTTCATTACTTGGAATTGGACTTGCTTTTATTTCAGCCATTTCCCTACTTTTTAAAGTGAAAAATGATGGTATTCAAAAAGTTACCTTCGGAGACTGGCCAGTTCCTTATGGGATTACTATGGTTTCTGATATGGTATCCGCGTTACTCGTCACAACGACATTGCTAATTGCATTTTTTGTTGTTTGGTATGGCTTTGGTTCCATTACTAAAGAGCGTGAACGCTTCTTTTATTATCCTGGTATTATGTTTATTTTAACTGGGGTAAACGGAGCCTTTACAACAGGCGATATTTTTAACCTGTTCGTTTTCTTTGAAGTATTGCTCATGTCTTCCTATTTACTGATCGTTCTAGGTGGAGAAAAGGGCCAACTGAAAGGCTCTATCAAGTATATTTTAATTAATGTTATTTCATCAGCCTTATTCGTTATTACCGTTGCCTTTTTATATTCGGTAGTAGGTACATTAAATATGGCGGATATTGCCGTCAAAATAGCTGATATCAATCAACCAGGGATTATTACAGTTATTGCTGTCCTATTTTTAATGGTATTTGGACTAAAAGCAGCTATTTTCCCACTCTATTTTTGGTTACCTACTTCGTATGCAGCAGCACCTATTCCGGTATTAACACTATTCGGTGCCCTGCTTACAAAGGTTGGTGTTTATGCTATTGCACGTACCTATACACTGTTCTTTGTACACGATTTATCCTATACGCATGATTTACTAATGGCATTAGCTATCGCTACTATTATTGCGGGTTGTATTGGGGCTTTAGCCTATTTTGATATCAAACTCATTATTATCTACAATATTGTCATTGCAGTCGGCGTCATTTTATTTGGAGTCTCCCAAATGAACGAGGTTTCATTAAAAGGGGCTATGTTCTATTTAATTCACGATATGCTTATTAAGGCCGCGCTCTTTATGTTAATTGGTATTATCATCTACATTACTGGTACATCCGATTTGCGTAAGATGGGTGGTCTCATGAAGAAATATCCTGCTCTTGGTTGGTGTTATTTAATTGCAGCCTTTGGTCTTGCTGGTATACCACCACTTAGCGGGTTTGTTGGAAAGTTGTTGATTGTACAAGGTGGCTTTGAGGCTGGAAGTATGTGGAGCAGTATTTTCATATTAGCCTCTTCACTACTCGTGCTATTGTCCGTGATCCGTATCTTCCTTTATGCCTTTTGGGGTGAGGAGAAAAACACACATGGCACTATTAACAAAGCAAACTATAAAATGCTGTTTATCCCTACGGCCCTTTTAGTGATTATTTCTGTAGCATACGGGGTTGGTTCCGAATGGGTAACACCATTTATGGACGATGCTGCAAAACTATTACATGATCCATCTATCTATATAGATGCTGTAATGAAGGAGGACTAACACTATGGCATTTCAAATGATTTTAAACTTTGTCCTTGCCTTTGTATGGATGTTCCTTTCCTCTAATTACACAGCAGCCGGCTTTATTATTGGGTTTATAATGGGGATTATTTTACTGATCATCATGCGGAGATTTTTCAAGTCACGACTTTATGTCTACCGTTTATGGGCCCTTCTAAAATTAACTTTGCTGTTCTTTAAAGAATTAATATTAGCCAATGTGCAAGTTTTGAAAGTTGTGTTAAAACCTAAATTGGATATGCAACCAGCCTTTTTTGCATATCCTACTGTGCTAACACAGGACTGGGAGATCACTTTACTATCAAGTCTAATTACTTTAACGCCAGGAACAGTTGTCGTTCATGTTTCAGATGATGCGAAAACATTGTATGTACATGCCATTGATATTAGTGATGTAGATGAAGCAATTGCTTCCATACGAGATTCATTTGAGAAAGCAATTTTGGAGGTGAGTAAATCATGACAACATTTATTATTGCAGTCATTGTAGTGATTTGCTTATCGATGATTGCTGTCATATATCGAATGGTAAAAGGCCCTTCAGCATCTGACCGTGTTGTAGCTTTAGATTCCCTTGGTGTATCACTTATTTCCCTTATTGGCCTATTTTCAATCTTAGTGGAAACAAGCTTCTTCCTTGAGATTATTTTATTGCTAGCAATTTTATCGTTTATCGGTACAGTGGCCTTCTCTAAATTCATAGAGAAAGGAGATATCATTAAACGTGACAATTCTCGCTAATAGTTTAGTTATCTTTTTCATTACAGTTGGTGCACTGTTTATTGTCGTGACAGCGATTGGACTTATCCGCTTACCTGATTTGTATACGCGTGCCCATGCCGCTTCCAAAAGTGCCACACTCGGTGTTATGTGTGTACTAATCGGTGTATTCTTTCACTTTTGGCTGATTGAAGATCATTTCAATCCACGTATATTACTGGGGATACTATTCCTCTTCATTACTGGACCTGTTGGTGGACATATTATGACTCGTTCCTCCTATATTGCTGGTGTAAAGCCATGGAAAGGGACAGTACGTGATGAGCTAGGTCCTGAAATTGACAGAATGAAAAAGGAACAAAATGTGAAATAAATATAGAAAAAATCTGCTCGATGGTCCTCTCGAGCAGATTTTTTCGTTAAATATATCCCTTGGCTGTTAAAATATCGGTCAGCTGTTCAACGCATTCCTCTATGGAATATTGTTCTGTATCCAAAATAACTTCTGGATTTTCTGGTTCTTCATACGGTGAGCTAATTCCTGTAAAGTTAGCAATTTCCGCATTTCTTGCTTTTTTATACAGACCTTTTGGATCTCGTTTTTCACATATTTCTACCGAACACTTAACAAAAACCTCAAGAAATTCGCCATCTTCTACAAGCTCGCGTACCACTTGGCGATCCTCCCGATAAGGCGAAATAAAAGCTGTTAACACAATTTGACCGCCTTCTATAAATAGCTTAGAAACTTCTCCTATTCGGCGAATATTTTCCTTTCTGCCTGCCTCATCAAATCCTAAATCCTTATTCAAGCCATGACGGACATTATCACCATCCAACACGAAGGCTTGATTACCTCTTTCAAATAATCTCTGAGCAAAGGCATTTGCTACCGATGATTTTCCTGAAGCAGATAAGCCTGTAAACCATAATATAAAGCTATGATGCTTGTTTTTTGAACGGCGCTCCTCTTTCGTAATGGAGGCTTCATGCCAAACGATGTTTGAGCTCATTTAACTACCTCCTTACGCATGCCTTTAATTAGGACGTCTACCACTTCTTTACGACTGAATGTGCTTGGAGGCACTTCTCCATTTCGTAGCATTTCACGTACTTTTGTTCCTGATAAAATCACATGAGCCGAACTATCGTGTGGACACGTTTTTGTCGTAGCCATTCCCTCGCATTGTTGACAATAAAAACTATGCTCAAATTTTAATGGGACGATGCCTAATTCATCTTCAGTAAATTGCTCAAAGATTTTTTGTGCATCATACGTACCATAATAATCACCTACACCTGCATGATCACGACCTACAATAAAATGAGTGCAGCCATAATTTTTTCTCACTAGTGCGTGAAAAATAGCCTCTCGTGGTCCTGCATAGCGCATAGCTGCTGGGAACACACCTAATTGAACACGATTTTCAGGATAATAGTTTTTCAATAAAACTTCATAGCTCTCCATTCGAATTGCAGCTGACACATCGTCCGATTTTGTTTCACCAACAAGAGGGTTTAGAAATAACCCATCAATCGTTTCAAGTGCTGCCTTCTGAATATATTCATGTGCTCTATGGACAGGATTACGAGTTTGGAAGCCGACAATCGTCTTCCATCCCTTTTCAGCAAATAATTGTCGTGTTTCCACTGGATCAAAGGAATATGTAGGAAACTTTCGAGCGATACGGTTGATTAATGTAATTTTTCCTCCAACATACATTGCAGGTCGTTCATGAAGCTTTTGAACTCCAGGATGGGCTAAATCCTCCGTACCATAAACGAGCAATGTCTCTTTTCGCTTATTCGGTTCATAAATATCTGCCACTTCAATAACCCCATAAATTACATCATTAAATACTAATGTAGCTTCATCACCAGGCTCTAGCGTTGCAGCTTTCTCTTTTGTAACAGGTAAAGTAATAGGAATACTCCATACTACTCCAGATGCTAAGCGGCTTTGTTCCACGACTGACTCATAGTCTTCCTGTGTTAGAAAGCCTTCAATTGGGCTATAGCCTCCTATCGCAATTAGCTCTAAATCACTCAATGAAATTGCATCCAGCTCAATCTTTTTGTGAATCGTTGTAATATCCTTTTCTGGATTAAATGCTTGCACAAGAAGACCACCATGTGGTTGTAAACTCATCAAAATCTCCTCCTAATTCTAGTGAATTACTAAGTTTTATATATTAACATATATTTATAGGAACTAATTTAAATGCCTTCCCCTGCATCATAGATAGATTGCTCCTCTTCACGCATTGTACGCATTAAACTAATGACTCCCAGTGTTCCAACAATAATACTGCCAATTAAAATAATGGCGTAGAGATCCTTCTCTAAAAATAGCTGTACTAGAAAATAAGAAATAGCTAACGAAAAGATGGGTGAAACAATCCAAATGCGAATAATTTTTTTCACAATATGCTGATGAAAAATTTGTTTCCCATTTTGTGCCATACCCATTCCAATAATGGATGAAGACGTTACTTGTGTTAATGGAACCGGAAGTCCAAATATTGAACTAATCCCTACAAGAAGTGCACCTGTACTAGAAATTAAAATTCCTTCTGCTTTTTTAAAGCGCACAATTTTTTTGCCGTTTGTTTCAAGAACACGTTTGCCAAGTAGCATAGCGCCGATTGCGACAAAGGCCCCACCAAGGATAATACCTGTCGTAACGTCCATCATACCTGCACCAACAAGTGGTCCAACTGCATTTGCCACATTGTTCATGCCAGCCGAAAAAGCTTCAAAAAATCCAGCCAATACTAGAAGGATCGTTAAAATCGGACGATCTTTTAGCTGTCCTCTACTTTGTAATTTATATAACAGCTTGCCAAATATAAGAGCTATAATAAAAGCTACAAGTGGTACAATAATCCAAAATGAGATGATAACAAGCAAAGAATTGACGAATAGCACTTTATAGGCAATACCAACCCCAACAACGGCACCTACCGTTACTTCACTTGTTGATAATGGTATGCCTAGAAGATTGGCAAAAAACAAAGAGCTTGTTGCTGAAATTAAAATAATGACAACAATTTTTACCGTTATATACTCCTGTGGCATAATGCCAGAGCTAATCGTTTTGACAACTTCTCCTCCGCCTAATATCGCTCCACTAAAAACGCCGACTGCGCATAACAGCAATGCTTGCCACGCTTTTTTGATGGCACCTGCACCATAAGCAACCCCCATAGAGGCTGCTGCTCCGCTAGCACCTATATTCATCGCAAAAAATAAACTAATCGCTATTGCAAAATATTCAAGCATGGCATAACTCCTTTACTCATGTAACCCGCACTCTGTTTTACCCGACCCTTGCCATCTGCCCGACCGTAAATCATCCATTGTAAATGCTGGCTTTGTACAATGCTCACAGCCAATACTTGGATAACCTTGATCATGCAAAGGATTGTATGGCAGATTGTGCTTAGAGACATAGCGCCAGACATCCTTCCAAGTCCAATGAATCAATGGACAAACTTTAATGGATGTAAATTTCTCGTCGCGATTAAGAAAATTTGTTTGTTGACGTGTTGGCGACTGTTCACGACGTAAGCCAGAAATCCAAGCCTTTTTCCCTGACAAAGCTTCATGTAAAGGCTTAATTTTACGAATGTCACAGCATTTATTTGGATTTGACTTCCATAGTTCATCGCCATATTGTGCAGCTTGTTGTTCAAGTGTAAGTGCAGGCTTTTTCATAACGATGTTTAATAGCGGATATCTTTCTTTAACTTTATTAATAGTTTCATATGTTTCTTTAAAATGAACATCTGTATCTAAAAAGACAATCGTCGCATCAGGCCTTACCTTTGAAATAAGATCAATGAGTACTATTCCCTCAATACCAAAGCTACATGCATAGACGATTTCATCCCCATATTCTTGAAAGCTCCACTTTAACACCTCCAGTGCTGCCTTATACGTTTCATCGATTTGAAAATCAATGGTTGGTTCTTGCCAATTTGCATATGTTAACATCGAATCCCCCTCATAGCGAAAAAAGGCGTTCTAACAACAGACACAGTAAAACAGGTCTTTGTTAAAACGCCTCTAGTTTGACTAGCCAGCTCTTTATTTAATGATTGTTCACTAGTAGTTGCTACCTCATTCTTCAATCATTTTTCTTATTACCAAATATATACTAAAGTACACCTAGCAGTCAACTAGGTTTTTAAAATTTTTAAATAATCCCACTTTTTCAATTCTCCAGCTGCATATGATGAATGGAAAATTGAAAATAAAAAATCTTTTTATAATTCCTTGTTGACTAATAGGAAATATATGTTTAATGTATTACTAAAGCTTTGACACCAACAATAACATGCTGATCAGAGGATCTGAAGGCCATCTACCCATGAGGTGAATTCACTATGGGGGGTGGCCTTTTGCATTCTTTAGACAGAAAAGGAGCGAAATGATATGAAAAAAAGGAAATTTGTACTGCAATCAATAGCGCTAATATCTTTATTTGCTTTGGGCTTAACAGGCTGTGGGCGTGCTAGCTCAGACAAAGAAGCAAGTGACCAGGATGCAAAGAAATCTGTAGAACTACTAAATGTCTCCTATGATCCGACACGTGAGCTTTACGATGAATTCAACAAAGACTTTATTAAAAAATGGAAGGATGAAACAGGTCAAGATGTCACGATCAATCAATCTCATGGTGGATCTGGTAAACAGGGGCGGGCGGTGATTGATGGGCTTGAGGCTGACGTTGTCACACTTGCACTAGCTTACGATATTGATGAAATTGCTCAAACGCGCGATCTCTTGGATAAAGATTGGCAGACAGAGTTTGATCATAACTCTACTCCATATACATCAACCATTGTTTTTTTAGTACGTAAGGGTAATCCAAAAAACATTCAAGACTGGAATGACTTGATTAAAAAAGATGTGTCTGTCATTACACCGAACCCTAAAACTTCTGGTGGTGCACGTTGGAATTACTTAGCTGCTTGGGCTTATGCTGGGAAATTATATAACGATGATGAAACAAAAATAAAACAATTTATGAAATCACTATATAGCAATGTAGAGGTACTAGACTCCGGAGCTCGTGGTGCCACTACAACATTTGTAGAACGAAAAATCGGTGATGTCTTAATTGCATGGGAAAATGAGGCATACTTATCTCTAAATGAATTAGGTAAGGATGAATTTGAAATCGTTACACCTTCATTAAGTATTTTAGCTGAACCACCAGTTGCTATTGTCGACAAAATTGTTGATAAAAAAGGGACACGCGAAGTGGCTGAAGCTTACTTACAGCATTTATATAGCGATATCGGGCAAGAAATTGCTGCGAAAAACTATTATCGACCACGTAATGAAACGATTTTGGCGAAATATAAAGAACAATTCCCACAGCTTGAACTTGTCTCAATAGATGATTTTGGTGGCTGGGCACAAGCACAAGCAACCCACTTTAAAGATGGTGGTACCTTTGATGAAATATACGTACCACAATAAGGAGCGTTTTAATGAGTAGTTTAATCCGTCTTAAAAAATCGCATCGCATTATTCCAGGCTTTCATCTATCACTCGGTTATACAATGCTTTATGTTAGTTTACTAGTGTTATTGCCACTTTCTATGATTTTTATTCATACCATGTCATTAAGCTGGACGGCGTTTATAGATATTATTACAGACCCTCGTGCTGTTGCTTCTTATAAAGTAAGCTTCAGCACAGCGTTAATTGCTGGTTTACTCAATGTTATTTTCGGCACAATTATCGCTTGGGTTCTTGTTCGTTACCAATTTCCCTTTAAACGAATCATCGATGGACTTGTCGATTTACCTTTTGCCTTACCAACTGCTGTCGCAGGCATTGCTTTAACGTCACTCTATGCACCAAATGGTTGGATCGGCCAATTTTTCAATTTTAAAATTGCCTTTACACCCCTTGGTATCATTATTGCCTTAACTTTTATCGGGCTACCCTTTGTTGTGCGAACAGTTCAGCCTGTATTACAAAATAGTAGTGCTGAGGTGGAAGAAGCTTCAGCAAGTCTTGGCGCAAATCGATTACAAACCTTCCATAAAGTTATTTTGCCTGAGCTATTACCCGCCATATTAACTGGCTTTTCGTTAGCCTTTGCTCGGGCATTAGGTGAATATGGCTCTGTTGTTTTTATTGCTGGAAATATGCCGATGAAAACGGAAATTACGCCATTAATCATTATGACAAAGCTAGAGCAATATGATTATGCGGGTGCAACAGCAATAGCAGTTGTCATGCTTGTCACATCCTTTATTTTGTTATTCACCATCAACTTCATACAATGGCTAGCTAATCGTCGCTTTGTGCATTAGGAGGTACGTTATGGAACAATCAACTTTTATTCAACAGTCAAATAAAGCTGTCACAACGTCTGCTGCATTACAGGAGCCTCGTATTATTCGCTATACGTTAACTGGCATTGCCTTCGCTTTTTTAGCTTTATTTATTGTGCTGCCGTTAGTATCTATTTTTATTACTGCCTTTCAACAAGGAAAAGATGTTTATCTAGCAGCTATTACACATCCAGATGCATTAGCAGCTATTAAACTTACTCTTATTGTTGTGGCGATTACGGTACCATTGAATGCTATTTTTGGTGTAATGGCTGCTTGGGCACTCACAAAATTTAATTTTAAAGGAAAAAATCTTTTACTTACCATTGTTGATCTACCTTTTGCAGTCTCGCCTGTTATCGCAGGTTTAGTGTTTATTCTTTTGTTTGGCTCTCAGGGACTATTTGGTGATTGGCTGTTCGCAAACAATATAAAAATTGTTTTTGCCCTCCCTGGTATTGTTCTCGCCACTATTTTCGTCACGTTGCCCTTTGTAGCACGTGAGTTAATCCCGCTCATGCAGACACAGGGAACCTCTGAGGAGGAAGCGTCTATTTCACTTGGTGCTAGTGGTTTTAAGACCTTTTGGTATGTCACATTACCGAATATTAAATGGGGACTGTTTTATGGGTTAATTTTATGTAATGCCCGTGCTATTGGAGAATTTGGTGCTGTCTCTGTTGTATCCGGTCATATTCGAGGTTTGACCAATACGATGCCACTTCATATTGAAATTCTTTATAATGAATATCAATTTTCAGCAGCCTTTGCTGTCGCATCTTTAATGAGTGTCATGGCAATCTTTACATTAGTAGTGAAAGACATGATTGCCTGGAAATCAAAATCTAGTTAAAAGGAGATCGTCACTATGAGTATACAAATTCAGAACGTATCCAAAAAATATGGTTCGTTCCAAGCATTAGAGGATGTATCAGTCCATATTCAATCTGGAGAGCTAGTAGCATTGCTTGGCCCTTCCGGTTCAGGAAAAACCTCTTTATTACGTGTCATTGCAGGGCTTGAAGCTACTGATGTTGGGGACATATTATTTGATGGGCAATCTATAACCAATCAACATCCAAAGGAACGCAACGTAGGCTTTGTGTTTCAACATTATGCACTTTTTCGTCATATGACGGTCTTTGATAATGTGGGTTATGGCCTAAAGGTTCGTCCAAGAAAAAACAGACCTTCAAAGGAAGAAATAACAAAAAAAGTAATGGAATTGTTGCAACTAGTTAAACTTGAAAATTTATCTGACCGGTATCCAACGCAGCTTTCCGGAGGGCAACGTCAACGTGTAGCACTAGCAAGAGCACTGGCTGTAGAGCCTAAAGTCCTTTTATTAGATGAACCATTCGGAGCCCTTGATGCAAAAGTACGCAAGGAGTTACGTCGCTGGCTACGGAAGCTGCATGATGAGTTTCATATTACAAGTATTTTTGTTACACATGACCAAGAGGAAGCACTTGATGTAGCTGATCGTATTGTGGTCATGAACAATGGCAAAATTGAGCAAATTGGCAGTCCAGACGAGGTATATACAAATCCTAAAAGTCCGTTTGTTTATGATTTTTTAGGCAATGTCAATCTTTTTAAAGGGCGCTTACATAATGGCAAGCTCTTGCATGGCGAAATTGCACTTGATGTACCTGATGCTTTAACACATACTGAAGACAACGCCATTGGCTATGTACGCCCGCATGATATTCATATTGAGAAAACAAGTATTCCAGGTACGGTTCCTGTTATAATCAGTCATATACATTTGTTAGGCCCTATTGTTCAAATGGAGCTACGCCGTGAGGATCTTGATGAGTTTTTAGAGGTAGAGTTATCTAAAGAGCAATTTCATCATCTCCAGCTTCATGTTGGCGATCAAGTATTTGTAAAGCCGAAACAATTGAAGGTGTTTATACCTGAGGATTACTCTATTTAAATAGAATTTTTGTGGCAGGTGGAACGGATATCCCCCCTCACCCTACCCATCATCTTTTTCTAACAACATAAAACCATGTAGCAAAGAAAATGCTACATGGTTTTTAAGATTAGTGAAAATCTCTTCCATCATACACGGCTGTTACATACCCAGTGCGAATAACAAAGTCTCCAAAATGCTCGCCCTCTAAACGTTCCTTCGCAAAATGTAGAAGAATTGGGCGTAGCTCTGCTAAAATTTCCTCTTCGCCAATATTTTCACGATAGATTTTATTTAAGCGATTGCCTGTAAAGCTAGCACCTAGGTACATATTATATTTTCCTGGCCCTTTACCGATAAAGCCGATTTCCGCCATAGCTGCACGTGAGCAACCATTTGGACAACCAGACATACGAATGACGATCTCGGTTTCATTTAAGCCCGCTTCATCAATAATCTCATCGATTTTAGTAATTAGAGAGGGTAAATAGCGTTCTGCTTCAGCCATCGCTAAACCACATGTCGGTAAAGAAACACAGGCAATAGAATTGCGACGTAAAGCTGAATAATGGGCCCCATCCGTTAGCTTGTATTGTTCAATAATCGTATTTATTTTGTCCTTGTTCTGTGGTGTTACATTACTAATCATTAAATTTTGGTTTGGTGTTAAACGAAAATCACCTGTGTGTACCTTAGCTATTTCTCGTAATCCAGTTAACAACTGATAATCCTCAAAATCTTTTAAACGACCATTTTGAATGAATAATGTATAATGCCAATTGTCATCAGACCCTTTAATCCAGCCAAATTCATCACCTGTACGCTCAAATGTATAGGGGCGAGCCGGCTGAATTTCCCAGCCTAGACGACGAGTTAATTCTTCTTGGAACCATTCAAGTCCTCTTGCATCAATCGTGTATTTAAAACGTGCATTTTTGCGAACAGAGCGATTTCCATAATCACGCTGGATCGTCAGTATTTTTTCTGCTGTTTCTAGCAATTTATCGGGTGTAATAAAGCCAATTACACGAGCAAGCTGTGGATAGGTATCATGATCACCATGTGTCATACCCATTCCTCCGCCAACAGCAATATTAAATCCGATAAGTTCGTTCTTTTCAACAATGGCAATAAGGCCGATATCCTGTGAAAAAACATCTACATCATTACTTGGTGGAATGGCAATTCCAATTTTAAATTTACGTGGTAAATATTGAGCTCCGTAAATCGGTTCAATTTCTTCATCCTGACTATCTACTACCTTTTCTCCATCCAACCATAATTCATGGTATGCACGCGTTCGAGGTAATAAATGCTCACTTAATTTAGCTGACCAATTATATACTTCCTCATGCAATGCAGATTGATTTGGATTCACATTACACATCACATTGCGGTTTACATCTCCACATGCTGCAAGAGAATCCAATAACACTTCATTGATTTCCTGCATATATTTTTTCACATTCCATTTTAAAATGCCGTGTACTTGAAATGCTTGACGTGTTGTTAATTTTAAGGAACCATTCCCATACTTTCTTGCCATTTCATCCATAACAAGCCATTGAGCCGGTGTAGCTGCTCCTCCAGGTGTTCGTACACGAACCATAAATTGATAGGCTGGTTCTAGCTTTTGACGTTGACGCTCATTGCGAAGATCTCGATCATCCTGTAAGTAACTGCCATGGAATTTCATTAGACGATTATCATCCTCAGGAATACCAGAGCTTAATGGATCATTCATCGATTGCTCAAGTGTTCCACGTAGGTAATTACTTTCGGTCTTAATACGTTCTACATCGCTTGGTTTCCCAGGCTGTGGAGGTAATACTATTTTTTCTGACATTCCTTATCGCTCCTTTAATCCATAACACTTCGGTGTTTTCTGACACACCTAAGACCCCGCTTGCTAGCAAAGGTTCACTATAGGTTTTTTAACATGCACGAAATACTGTTAATAAACGTCCCGTTGGTAGCGTTTTTGCTGCTTTAATTCTTTCACAAAGGATTTTGCTTCTTCTGGTGTTTTCTGTCCTTGCTGCTCAATAATTTGATGAATGGTTGCATCGACATCAGCTGCCATTGATTTTTTATCCCCACATACATAAATGACTGCACCCTGCTCAAGCCATTCATAAAAACTTGCTGCATGTTCTTGCAATTTATGTTGAACATATACTTTTTTCTCGGTATCCCGTGAGAAGGCAACATGCATTTGGCTTAATGTGCCAGAAGCAAGCCATCGTTGCCAATCCGTCTGGTAGAGGAAATCCGTGACAAAATGTTGATCACCAAAGATGAGCCAAGCTTTCCCCTCAATGCCTAACTCCTCTCGTTCTTCTAGAAAAGCACGATAAGGAGCAACACCTGTGCCCGCACCAATCATAATAATTGGTGTATCCTCATTTTCTGGTAATCTGAAGTTCGGGTTTTTATGAACATAAATTGGTAAAGTATCGCCGGGTTGAATGCGTTCTGATATACTACCAGAGCAAACACCAAGACGTTGTCTACCATTAGTCTCATAACTTACCTTACTAATCGTTAAATGAACCTCTTCACTATTGGCCTTTTGGCTACTAGCTATGGAATAAAGTCGTGCTGGAATTTTACGGAGCATCTCGACAAATTGCTGAGCACTCCAAGTAAAAGGTGCAAAATCCTCTACTACATCAAGTAAGTCTCTTCCCTCTGCATAGTCCTTCCAAGCATTAGGCTCTTCCAATAGCTTTAAAAACTCAGGATGTTTTGTATAGGCACTAACTTTTTCAAGTAACGGCTTAGATAACACGGTAATTTCTAACTTTTTCTGTAGAGCCTGCTTGATAGTGATTGCTTCATCCAAAACCGTCACCTCGGTTTCTGGATTAAACTCCAGTGCAGTCAATAATGCACTAACTAACTGTTCATCATTCTCCGGTTGAATCCCAATACTATCTCCAGGTTCAAAATGAAAATTAGCGCCCTCAATAGATAATTCAAGATGACGTGTTTCTTTATTAGAGCCGCGACCATTTAAATTAATATTTTCTAACACTTCAGCGTAAAATGGATTTTTTCTTGAATATGTAGAATCTCCTAGACCTTGGTTTTCATTGGTTTGTGTTGCTGTTACTGCTGTCGTCTGTTGCAGAAATTCCTTTTCTACGGCTAAGAACCATTGTGCAGCTGCGTCATCATAATCCACATCACAATCAGTTCGAGGAACAATTCTTTTTGCGCCTAATTTAGCAAATTGTTCATCAAAATCCTTACCAGTCTTACAGAAAAATTCATAGGAGCTATCCCCTAAAGCAAGAACTGAATAGTGTAAATGCTCTAGTTTTGGTGCACGCTTACTATGCAAAAATTCATAGAATTGAATCGCTTGATCTGGTGGATCTCCCTCTCCATGTGTACTGACAATCAGTAAGAGATTGGTGATCTTTTTTAAATTCGTTGCTTTAAATTTCCCTAGGGATGAAATTGTAACATCTACATTCTGGGCTTTTAAAGCTGACGCGTATTTTTCCGCTAATCCTTGACTATTGCCTGTTTGCGAGCCATATAAAATCGTCATTGTTTTTGTAATAGGTTCGACCGCTGGTAATGCATCTTCAACAAGCGCTTCAAGTGTTGCTTGTGGTGCACTTAAATAGCCGTTTAGCCATATTTTCTGTTCGATTGTTAATTTAGGAAGAAGCTCATTTAATAGCTTCACCTGCTCTTCATTAAATGGACTATTTATTACTTGCAATTTCAATCTTTGCCACCTCACGAATTATCATTTAATCCTCTTTCAAAGGTATTATCGAAGTCTTATTTTTTCCTTTTTTTCTATTTGAACCACATAAGAGTTTTGAACAATCAATGTAATTGATCCGTGGTTCACTGTATTTAACATTTGGCGGACATTATCTAATGCTAGATTTACATTTTCTGCCCTTTTATCTACCATTACGAAACACCTTCCTCTTTAACTTGTAGTAATTCATCAATACGTTCCACTAACACCTTTTTTACATTGTCGTCATAGCCTAAGCTTTCACATAACATGATGTTCTTGCTGTCAAAGCCCTGTAATTGTTTGGTAATACTTTGCCGTAATATACCTGTAAATAATAAATAGGGTACGATAAAGACTTGTTGTTGCTCCACTTTTGCTTGTTGAAGCCAGTCTTCAAATGTTGGTCCCATCCCATATAAAAAGCATGTTTCCACTGAATGATAGTTATATTTAGTACGTAACCGCGCGGCAATTTTAGCTAAATCTCTTTTGACGCTTGGATCACTACTCCCACGCCCAATAAGTAAAACACGGGCATTGCGATTAGGTTGCTGTTTTTCTATAATCCTAGCTTGTAAGGTATCAATTAATCGTTCATGGATTCCAAGAGGCTCACCATAAGTGAATTTTACATAAGGATATTGTTTTTGAGCTTTCGCAATTTCTATCGGAATATCTTGCTTTGCGTGTTGGGCAGCCAGGAGCAGAATGGGCACCACAGCAATCGTTGTTGCACCCTTTCGTATACAGCTTTCAATTCCTTCAGCAATTGTTGGTGTTGCAAGCTCTAAAAAGCATATTTCCTGAATAGATACATGGACTGCTTGTTGAACTCCTTGAAGAAATGTTACGGCTTGCTCTACACCTGCCTTGACACGACTACCATGTGCAATATATAAAATAGCCTGCATAAATCCACATCCTTACCCAGTAATTTGGACTGGCTGTGGATGGTTACTCTCAAACCATTGAATGGTTTCTCTTAGTGTCACAACCTTCCCCACTAAAATGATGCTAGGGTTTTGAATATTTTCTAAACGGACATTTTCTTCAATTGTGGCTAAAGTACCCGTAACCGTTTTTTGCTTAGATGAAAAAGTGCCCCAATGAATAACGGCTACAGGTGTTTCTTCATCACGTCCATATTTGAGTAGCTGTTGACGGATGTATGGCAGATTACCAACCCCCATATAAATGGCAATCGTATCGATCCCTTTTGCAAGACTTTCCCAACGTATAGCGTCTTCCTTACCATCTTGCATATGCCCCGTAACCATGGCAAAACTTGAACCTAAATCTCGATGTGTCACAGGAATCCCTGCATAAGCTGGTGCTGCTATACCCGACGTAATACCAGGAACAATTTCAAATGGTATATCATGCTTAGCTAGTACCTCAGCCTCCTCAGCTCCTCTGCCAAAGACAAATGGGTCTCCTCCTTTTAATCGTGTTACGACATAGCCTTGCTGTGCGTAACTGACAAGTGTTTGATTGATATGCTCTTGAATCATGGCATGCTGTTGTGGTAATTTACCGCAAAAAATTAATCTAGCATCTTTCTTTGCGTAGGCTAATAGCTCTTTATTTATGAGTCTGTCATATAAAATGATGTCTGCACATTCAATACAACGTAATCCTTTGACCGTAATGAGGTCAACATCCCCAGGACCTGCACCTACGATATAAACTTTCCCCATTTATTTCACTCCTCTTCTGTACAAGACACATTGCTTTCGAAAAAAACAATTACTGAATCAAGATAAAGAAAAAAGGCCAATATTATTCCTTAGACACAAAAATGTCTATGAACAATAATAGCCTCTAGTTTGCTAGTCAGCCTCGTATTTAATTCTTAGTAATATAATAAGAATAATAAATAATTTAGTATATTCTGTCAACACCAAATTTGCTCCATGTTCAATCAATACAAAAAACCAGTCGCCGATTTTGTAACCGACAACTGGTTGATCTTTTATGTGCTTACCATGGTCTACGATATCTCGGACCTGGTCGAAAATATGGACCTGGCGGATATGGTCGATAGTTTGGATAATATGGATTGTAAGGATATTGATTAAATTGAGAGCCAAGGAAACTTCCTAAAAACCCACCAAAAAACGGTGCACCAAATGGCCAAATAAGACCACCAAATCCTCCTCCTGGGTAACCTCCGAAATTGCGCATATGCTACCTCCCCTTTTTACTCTATCGTATGAAGGAAGACACATCTATCATATGTATAATGCCTAATCTATCGGGATTAGTACCTGTAATCATAAAAAATCAGCGGGAAAACTCCCGCTAATTGATATGGTCTATTATTTTTCTTCGCCTAGACGTTGAACAAAATTCGCAAGCGTACGAACCATAACACCTGTACCGCCTTTTGGTCCTAAATCATGAACAGATACCGCATCAGATGTGCCAGCAATATCTAAGTGAATCCATGGTGTATCACCAACAAATTCTCCTACAAAGCCCCCACCGAAAATCATATGACCATCACGGCCAGGAGAGTTATTTAAATCAGCTACATCTGACTTACGAATTCGTTTTTTATCGTTCTCTGTTAAAGGCATGCGCCAAACAAATTCATCAGTTTCTTTTGCGGCTTCCATAAATGCTTCAAAGAATGCATCATCATTCGCAAGAGCACCTGTTTTATCCATACCTAATGCAGTAATGACGCCGCCTGTTAAAGTAGCAACATCGATAAGTGATGTAGCCCCTTGCTGTTTAGCATATGTAGTCGCATCTGCCAGAACTAAACGTCCTTCTGCATCCGTATTTAACACCTCAACTGTTTTTCCACTATACGTTGTAATGACATCATCTGGTTTAAATGCTGTATCAGAAACCATGTTGTCTGTAGAACCGATAACAGCTACGACGTTTTTATTTGGGCGCAGTTCACCGATAATGTTCATGGCACCAAGTACAGCAGCGGCACCGCCCATATCACCCTTCATACCAACCATCGAGTCTTTTGGTTTTAAAGAATAACCACCAGTATCATATGTTACACCCTTACCAACAAGGCCAATCGGATCTTCAAAATCTTCAGTCGCTTTATATTTTAAGGTAATTAATCGAGGTTCCTCATAAGAGCCTTGGTTAACACTCAAAATACCACCCATGCCTAGTTCCTCTAGTTGGGCTTTACCTAAAATCTCTACTTCAAAGTTGTATTTAACTGCAAGAGATTCTGCATAATTAGCTAAATCCGTTGCTGTTAGTAAGTTTGGCGGTAAATTAATTAAGCTACGAGCTTCATTGACAGCATCTGCATAAATGACACCTACTTCAAAGCTGGCTACTACCTCATCTAAATCCTCTGAGTTTGTTACTAGATGAACAGCATCGATTCGTTTATCTACTTCATTTGATGTTGTTTTGTAATGCGGAATCGAATAATAGCCAAGGCCAATTCCTTCACCCGCTAAAAATGCTACATCTGCTGCAGTAATTGAATCTGTTGTAAACGATTCAAGCCAAATGGAATATTCTTTTACTTTTAAAGCTTTTAATTCTTTTCCAACTAAGCCAAATGCAGCTCGAACATCCCCTTCTGTTAGGTTTTTACGCTCATCCAGTCCTACAAATAAAATACGCTTAAGGTTGGCATGTTCCTTCACAAATGGTAACTTTGTTAGTTTCTTTAATTCAGTTGACACATCTCCTGCACTAATCCACGCATCAAGTGCTTCACCATAAAATGATGAAAAGCTTGTCCAGTCCTGCATTTGTTCACGATGTTTTGTGACTCCCACCACTAATAGTTCAGTAGAAATCGTTTCAAATGTTTTTGCTTCTTTTACAATATGCATGTAAATTCCTCCATTCCATTACTATTATAACGAAGTTTCTGAAAAGCGCGTAATATTTGCCTATATCTTCTTTTAGAAAATAATGAATGTTATAATAAAAGCAATTATTTGTGAAGGTTGTGATGAATTTGAGTTTACTTCAAAATACCCCATTACTAATTGCCCTCTTTGCAGTACTCTTTGCACAGTTTGTCAAAATCCCCATCCATTTTTTAATGACTCGACAAGTAAAATGGAGTCTCTTTACTTCGACAGGTGGTATGCCAAGCTCTCACTCCGCTTCTGTCACTGGACTGGCAACCTCTATAGCTTATGAGACAGGCTTGGATTCCCCCATTTTTGCGGTAGCTGCCATGTTTTCAATTATCGTTATGTACGACGCAAGTGGTGTTCGATACCAGGCAGGGCAACATGCAGCTATCCTCAATCAGCTACGCAAGGATTTCCAAACATTACTACATGATTTAAAAAAATGGCCACAGATGGATGGACAGGAGAAAATGGAGGAATTGAAAACACTATTAGGTCATAAACGAAGTGAGGTATTTTTTGGGGCTCTCACAGGAATTTTTATCGCCATCATAACCTACGAGTTTTTCATATTGTAAACACTCTGACACAGCCTTTAAAAAGGAGCTGTGTTTTTTTCTATAAAAAAAGTATTCCTCCCTCGATTGAAAGAAGAATACTAACCACATTAGAACATTCGGTATCCACTTTTTCGTAAAAAAATCATCACAATGCCCGCCACAATCGAACCTGCAAAACCACCTGATAAAATAGCAATATCTACAAACTGAAGAGCTTGTAATTTATCGATTAACGCTGGAAATGCAGAGCCTGGCTTAAATATATAATCTAAGAAGCTGACTTCATCAACGATAAAGATGACAACAATTGGATACACAATCGCCATTAACCACGTCATACGTAACAGCATATTTAATAAGAATCCGATACCAAAGAACATGACGAAAAATAACAAAATAGAAATGATTAACTGTACTAATGAAACTGGACCATCCATATATGTATAACCTCCGTTTTCCTCTCATTAGTTTACATGATTACGACAACGCTTTCAATGAACATATCCTTGATTTCGCTTGTTCGACATATTTAGGAAAATCACTGATTTATCATCGTCTGCTAACTACGATTAACGTTTGCGGGTGTTCACTCTTCTTCCGCGGGTATTCGCTTCTCTTCCGCGGGTGTTCACTCCTCTTCATCGGGTGTTCACTTCTCTTCCGCGGGTATTCGCTTCTCTTCCGCGGGTGTTCACTTCTCTTCCGCGGGTATTCGCTTCTCCTCCGCGGGTATTCACTTCTCCTCCGCGGGTATTCGCTTCTCTTCCGCGGGTGTTCACTTCTCTTCCGCGGGTATTCACTTCTCTTCCGCGGGTGTTCGGTTCTCTTCCGCGGGTGTTCACTCCTTTCCTTTTTAACTAAAAAAACTATTGAAGACAAATACTTATCTTCAATAGTTCTACTATTACTTTATGAAGTTGATTGGGTTAACAAAAACTTAGGTGATTTCCAAAGCTGGGCCCACTTTTTAATGGCTGTGATGACAATTAATAGACCGAGCATTAGCATAATAACCGATAAAATACCGTTTAACATATTGAAGCCTGCAGCTGCTGGATTCCAATATACATTTTTAATCATCCAGTAGCCGGCAACATTAACAGTGACGTATAAATAAGCCAATGGAATAAAGCATGTCAATGCATAGATTCGCTTATCAGCAACCTTTAATACCATCGTCACCCCACATACTAAACCAATGGCTGCCATTAGCTGATTGGATACTCCGAACAATACCCAGATGGAGCTAATATCGCCTGAATACAATAAATACCCCCACATAAAGCAAGCAAGTGCACTAGCAAAAATTGTTCCTGGCACCCAATTAGTACGCTTTAATGGTTTATAGACATTGCCTCCAAAGTCTTGTATTAAGTAACGAGCTACCCTCGTTCCTGCATCGATTGCAGTTAGAATGAAAACAGCCTCAAACATGATGACAAATTGATAGAAATAAGAAGATAAGTTCGCAAACCATGGAATCCCTGTAAAGATATCCGTCATCCCGACAGCAAGTGTTACAGCTCCGCCTGTGCGCCCTTCTAAGTCCATGCCAATACTTTGTGATAAGGCTTGTAAATGAACAGGCTCCATTCCTAATGTAGCAAACACAGCTGGTGCTGAATTAATCGCAAAATAATCTGCTGGATGAAGTGCCGTTGCAGCAATTAATGCCATTACACCTACTAAAGATTCTACTAACATAGCGCCAAAGCCTACAATACGTATATCTTCCCAACGGTCAATCATTTTAGGCGTTGTACCTGATCCTACAAAAGCATGGAAACCAGAAATGGCACCACAAGCAATTGTGATGGATACAAACGGCCAGACAGGACCTGCTATTACTGGACCACCACCATGAATAAACTCCGTAAATGGTGGGAATTGAATAGCAGGGTTGACGAAGAAGACACCAATAATTAACGCAATGAATACCCCAATTTTCATGAAACTACTTAAATAATCACGTGGAGCTAATAATAGCCACACAGGTAAAGCTGCAGCGAAAAATGCATAGATTGGTAGAATAATCGCTAACGTATCACGATCAAATGTTAAAAATTCACCAAAAGCTGTACCTTGAATAAGCGGTCCTACAAATACACCTATCATTAATAAAATAAAGCCAATAGTTGACGTAACAATTAAATTACCTGTTTTACGATAGGCAATCCCCACGAGCATGGCGATAGGAATAGTAATCCCTACTGCAAATGTTCCCCATGGGTTGCGTTCTAATGCACCTAGCACTACCATCGATAGGCCAGCCATTGTAATCGTAATAATAAATAGCATCGCAAGGCCTGTACAGAAGCCTGCAATAGGACCAAGCTCCTCCTTCATTACTTCCGATAATGATTTACCACCATGACGCATGGAAGCAAATAGCACAACTGCATCATGGACTGCCCCACCAATTACCGCTCCTATTAATAACCAGAGTAGTCCAGGTAAATATCCAAACTGTGCAGCCAAAATTGGTCCAACTAAAGGTCCTGCTGCGGCAATTGCTGCAAAATGATGCCCAAATGTTACCCATTTATTCGTCGGAACATAGTCCTTACCATCTTCCAAAGCGTGGGCGGGTGTGGGCGTATCATCTTTTATTTTGAGCACCTTCTTTGTAAAGAAAATGCCATACAAACGATAGCTGATCATTAAAATACAAATCGAGCCTATCACAATTGTAATCGCATTCATCTCAACACCCCTTTTACTTTTTTTCACATCATAGCAAAGGAATGTCCACATTATTCACAAAATTAATCGAAATGTCAGAAATCAATGTTGAAAGGTAGTATTCTATTGTTGAAATGCAACTATTTTGAGAGGTCGAAAATTTTTCGAACATCCTTCATATACAGCCTACTTACAGGAATTGAATGTCTGTTATGCAAGATTAAATTATATTTAGAATTGCTCCAAGGCTCCAGTTCCACAATATGCTCTAAATTGACTATAAACGCACGGTGGACACGCACAAAGCCTTTTAACGATAGCCTCTTTTCTAAGGCTGCTAATGACTCGGAAGCAAAAAATCTTCCTTGTTCTGTCACCACAACTGTTTTACTATCTTCAGATGTACAATATAAAATATCCTGTACTTTTATTAATAAAATTCGATCATTGATAAAAACTGTTAATTTATCAAGCTTATCCAACTGTGACCCCTTTATTTCTTCCAATGTTTTTACCTGAGCAGCTCGTTTTTTAGCTATTAACTTTTCTACAGCTATTTGTACCCGCTGTGCCTCAAAGGGTTTCAAAATATAATCAAATGCATTCACTTCAAATGCCTGTAATGCATAGTCATCATAGGCCGTAGCAAAAATAATTTCAGGTCTCTGTTCATTTAGCAAAAGCTGTCTGGCTAAATCAAGACCATTATTCATCCCTAATTCAATATCTAAAAATACACAATCTACCTCTTCAAGCTGTGATTCTTTGTAAAACTCCTCTAGATTTTCAGATTCACCACAAACATTGACTAAACCCGTTTGCTCTAACAAATAACGTAGCTCAGCCCTTGCTAATGGTTCATCATCAACAATATATACATTCAATTTCGTCTACTCCCATCTAGTCGCCTTTAACGGCAGTTGAATCATAATTTTTGTTCCTACATCTAACGTACTTGTTATATGAAAATCAGCCTCAGAACCGTAAATTTCATGTATTCGCTGATAAATATTCCATAACGCCGTGCCTGTCCCATGTTCCGATTCCATAATACGTTTGCCCAGTTGTTTCACCTGTTCCTTCCTCATGCCACAGCCATTATCCTCGGTCAATAGCAACAGTTTGTCGTTCACGCGTTGTACTTTGACATAAATTTTGCCTTCCTTACGATTTTTAAAGGCATGGTAAATAGCATTTTCGACGAGTGGCTGTAAGGTAAATGGAGGGATTTGTACATCAAAGAGTGTTTCATCCATTATAAATTCAACTTCATAGCGATTTGGAAACCTTGTTTGCTCAATGGATAAATAAGCTTCAACATGATCAATTTCATTCTTCAATGGAATGAGCATTTGTCGTGCGCCCTGCAGATTGCTTCTAAAAAATGTACTAAGCTTGATTAATAAAGCTCGCGCCTCATCCGCATCTGTTCGAATTAAGCTTGATATAGTATTAAGGCTATTAAAGAAGAAGTGGGGATGGACTTGTGCTTGTAACGCTTTAATTTCAGCATCCTTTAATAATTTCCGTTGTTGTTCACTTTCAGCATATTCAAGCTGTGAGGAGAATAGTCTGCTTAAACCCTCCGCCAATTCCTTCTTTACCCCTGTCAAAGAATCTGCTTTAGTGAAATAAAGCTTCAAGCTTCCTACTGTTCGATGCTGCACCTTCAATGGTAGGACAATGGCAGCACTTAATGGACACCCTTCATGTGGACATTGAATTTCCTGTTCAGATGTAGCCATTAAAATTTTGCCTTCCTCTAATACCCGTTTCGTCAAAGCCGTCATTATTTCACGATGTATTAAATGATGATCCTCACCAACTCCAACATGTGCTAACACGCCATTTTTGTCAGTAATAGCGACCGCATCTACTTTTATTTCTCTTTTAATAATTTCAGCAACCGTTTGGCACGATTCTTCATTTAAGCCTTTTCGAAAATGCTCAATGGTTTGTTGGGCAATAGAAAAAGCCTGATGTGTCTGTAATGCCTTCGTCCGCTCCTCTTCATCAATAAACGTTTTAATAATCATAAAAAACAAAAATATCCCAAAGGCATTCATTAAAATCATAGGCATCGCAATTAATGATACTAACTGCAAGGCCTGTTCAAATGGCTTCGCGACTACTAAAATCACCATCATCTGTATCGTTTCCGCGCAGATTCCAATGATGACAGCTTTCTTATAGGAGAAAGTTTGCCGTATTTTGAAACGTTTACTTAAACCACCTGTAATAAAACCAGCTAGAATCGTCGAAACACCACATGCTATTGCTGTAAAGCCCCCTAGTGTAATACGATGAATACCTGCAATAATACCTACACAAACACCAACAAGAGGTCCACCAAAAATACCCGCAATGGCGACACCGATTAATCTCGTATTGGCAATGGCCTCCTCTGCATTGATCGTACTATGTATCATCTGATTTAAAGGATGGATGGTACCACTTTCAATTTTAATCCCTGTATAACTACTGATAATACATAGGCTACTGAAGATGATAATAAGCCATATTTTTTCCTTCGTTCCTTGCTCCTGAAACAACTTCTCTCGAAACAGTCGCCACCTTGACATTAAAAAGGCAAACACAATGATCAGCCCGACTCGCTCTAACATAAATAAAAATAGCTCCATCAAGGTTCCCTCCTGAAGCCCTATCATTTTTTAAAGAACAATCGATAGGAAGTATAACCAAAAATATCCCCAGGATTAATTCCCTCGATCGCTTCTAATTGATGTTTTTCAAATTGATTGGATGCCATTTCCTTTAACATCACAGAGGTCGTTTCATCTTGTGCTAGTTCCTGTGGATACAACCATTTCGCTTCTAATATTTCTTTTTCCTGAATGGTAACCTGCTGTCGCGCATCTAGCATATGACAATAGAATATGGCCATATTATCACTAATATCATCACGGATAACACCTGTTCTAAATCCAATTAAGCCCGATACTTTACAATCGATTCCAGTTTCTTCTTTGATTTCACGAATGACTGCCTCATCTACTGTTTCACCCGCATTCACAAATCCCGCTGGCAAGGACCAACGCCCCTTCAGTCCACTATACGCCTTTTTAACAACTAACCATTGCCCATGCTCGTTAACTGTAACACCGGATACACCTAACCATATTTTCCCTCGATCTTTTCTCATAACCTTCACCTCTATCTCCCTATTATACCTGCTTGCTTTCAATGGAATGAAGCATTTATTCTGAATTTTACGGCTAATCCACATTAAAAAGGCCTCTTCCATTGAACATCAATGAAAGAAGCTTTTTTATTGTACATCGACTGCTATTTCATCAAAGAGAGACTCGCCGATGTAAACATGTAACTCCCATACCCCAGCTGACGGGAAATCCATTAAAGTAGGAAAATGTGTATCAGCACCATTGTTCGGACTTAACCCAATTTGATTAGAATAAGCCCAAACCTTCCCATTAGAATCTTTTAATATTTTATGTTCTTTTCCCTCTTCATCAATCCCTATAATCTTTAATGGGCCCTCTAGTTCTTCCTTCTTTCCCCAAAAGTGCCACATATACTTATTAGCTTTTCCATGTACAATCGGTTGAACCTCAGACTCTCCTTTCTTTCCTGAACCAATTAAAAAACCAAGCCTTCCTTCTTTTCCAATTAACACATATTCACCTTCAGTCCCATCGTCAAAAGTCACAGGTAGTTTAAAAGTTGGACTGACAGTCATACGCTCATCATCAGAGCATCCCATTAATAGAACAGTGAACAACAATCCCGCAAAAAGCCGCTTCATGCCTAACCTCCTTATTCAAAGTAAATTGGGTCTCTATTATTATTTAAACAAGTTATGAGTTCTCTTTTGAAATTTTCATTTTTAATAAGTATGAATGCTGTCTCCAAATCGAAAAAACCAACCTCTAAACTTTCATTACTTGTTTGACATGTACCACTAATCGGCATTCCGATCCACCACATATTACAGACATTACTCTTTACTTCCTGTGAAACGCCGCAAAATTTTATAATTTCAATATCTATTCCCGTTTCCTCTTTTACTTCTCTAATAACCGCTTCTTTAAACGTTTCATTCTTTTCTACACAACCACCCGGTAACTCCCACCCCCTAATCGGATCTTTCTTTAAAAGGATTTTATTCTGATGATCTACTACTACTGCACCTGAAGTAATTTTAAACAGTTGTATGATTCTCATCTCCTCTATTATTTAGCACATTCCCTCTATAATAAATTACCATATTCCTACCATTATATATGATACCTTGTTACAATTCACAATAGGTATTTTTACTTGCTATAGGAAGGAGATTATAATGATCATTAAAATGAATCATCTAAATATGAAAGACTTTAATAAATCCAACGAGGGTTTCATGGTCTCTGGTAGAATTATACCGACCTTAGAGAATAATGTTTGGAGCTATACAGAAGAAATATTTACTCAACCATACGTTAAGAAGTACGAAGATGATGAAATAGACATCAGTTATATTGAAGATGATAGGAAAGCTGTATTTTTTTATTACGTGGACAACAACTGTGTTGGACAAATAAAGCTCTGTTCGAACTGGAATGGGTATGGACTTATTGAAGATATTGCTGTTAAGAGTGCTTATAGAAAAAATGGTGTTGGAACGGCATTAATCAATCAAGCAATGAAATGGGCTAAGGAAAACAATTTATGTGGACTGATGCTTGAAACACAAGATATTAATGTATCCGCTTGTTATTTTTATGCTAAAAATAATTTTGTTATTGGTGCCGTTGATACAATGCTTTATTCAAACTTTCCATCAGCCAATGAACTAGCAATTTTTTGGTATTATAAATTTTAGATATATTGTTGTTTTGAACAAAAGGACTTGTGTTTAACTAAACAAGGAGGGGCAGTTCATAGTAAAAAACGCTCCCCTCCGTTATTTCAATACGGAAGAAAGCGCAGGTTAGCATTCATATTCAAATATTCGTTAAACCAACGATCAACTCGTTGGTATCATTACGTAAGCATGACATCCTATTGTCTGTTCAATGAATTACTCACAAACCTCAGGTGTACCTTCACGCTTTGCTGTTCTGAAAGACGTACCACAGCCACATGATGCAATGGCATTTGGATTATCGATTGTGAAGCCACCGCCCATTAGCGATTGTTTATAGTCAATTTTTGTTCCCATCAAAATCGGCGCATCTTCACGGGAAACAAGAATTGTTAAACCATGCTGTACATCTTCAAAATCATCTACTTTTTTCTCTTGATCAAAATGCATGCCATAGGATAGCCCGCTACAGCCACCACCATTTACTACTACGCGTAAAAAAGAACCTTGCTCTTCATTATGCTCCATCATTTCATTAATATGAAAGCCAGCAGCTTGTGTAATTTCAATAACTTGCTTTGTACTTGTCATCCCAATCACCTTCCTTCTTACGTATTATCATATCAATTTTGACCATTGTATGACAAACATTCAGCTTCAAGTCGATTTTTAGTCATAATTCTAATATTCTTCACTTTATTAGTTCATTTTATTCATGTTTATAAAAACACCATTGGTATAATAGTTACAATGACTTCTATGCAGGGGGTAATATATATGGAGATTTCACCATATTATGAAAAACAAATTCAGTGTTTGAATTGTAAGAAAGAATTTCCAACGTTAAAAGTTCGCTCTAAGTTTATCAAGGTAGATCATACAGAAACAGATTTCCAGCCAATTTATTCAGATGATGTGAATGCGCTTTATTACAATGTCTTTGTTTGTGAGCATTGCGGCTTTTCCTTTACAGAAGACTTCACAAAATATTTTGCACCAGGTATCCAGGATGTCATACGCACACAAATTACGGAAAAATGGGTGCACCATGATTTCAAAGGTGAACGTACTGTATTTCAGGCGATTCAAGCTTATAAACTTGCCTTTCTCTGTGGCACAATTAAAAAGGAAAAAAATGTAGCAATTGCTGGATTAGCTTTACGACTTGCATGGCTTTATCGTTCTTTGAACAATAGTGGACAAGAGGAACGCTTTATGAAGTTAGCACGTGATCATTATATGGAATCTTACTCAACTGAAGATTATAGCTCCACACAAATGTCAGCTGTTCGTATTATGTATATGATTGCTGAACTATCTAGACGAATAGGGGATATTGAAAATGCCACACGCTTCCTTTCAAGAGTTATTGAAAAGCAAAGCTCAGGTGGCGAAGCAAAAATTATTGATATGGCGAAAGAACAATGGGCTATTATACGTAGGGAAAAAGAACATGCACGTCATGTGTAATAATTAAAAAAGTTCTAGCTGGCGATCAGCTAGAACTTTTATGATGACTTAGAATACTTGCTCTACTTCCACAATACCTGGTACTTCTTCTAATAAAGCACGTTCAATACCAGCTTTTAGCGTAATCGTAGAACTTGGGCAACTACCACAAGCACCTAATAAACGTAGTTTAACAACGCCATCCTCTACATCTACTAATTCACAGTCTCCACCGTCACGTAGTAAGAAGGGACGTAATTTATCTAATACCTCTTGAACTTGGTCATTAATTGTTGCTTCTGCCATTTATCTCGACTCCTTTCCTTATAATGATTATAATGTTAGCAACAGAAAAAATCCAATAATGAATCACAAGGAGAGTAAATACTATGCAACCAACGAAACCTATGATTGAAATTTATGGAACAGCTGTCATCTGTGCTAGCTGTGTCAATGCCCCATCTTCAAAGGATACATATGAGTGGCTACAAGCAGCCATCAATCGCAAATATCCAGATCAAGCATACGATATTCGCTATATCGATATTGAAGGTCCAATTGAGAATGACCGCGACCAAGAATATGCGACACGTATTCAAGAAGATGAGTTCTTCTACCCACTTGTCCTTATTAATAATGAGGTTGTTGGAGAAGGCTATGTCCAGTTAAAGCCTGTATTTACAGCACTTGAAAACTTAGGCTTTGTTCCAGACGAAACGGTATAGCAAAGGCAAAGGGATTGTTTCAAAATGATTTTGAAACAATCCCTTTCAACTAATTAATCATTTTGACGTTTGTAATACCATAGTAATCCTGATTTCATCAAGCGAGCGATACGACCTGTTACTGTTGTATCAGCTAAATATACAAAGCCTTGTTTTTTACCAAGAGCTCCCATAAAGCCTTTTAATTTAATATCCGGCATTTTCTCTGGTAATTGCTCACCTTTCCAACGCATACGAAGTACTTTCACGATTTGCTCCGCTTGTTCCTCAGCCAATTGGGCTGTTGGTGGCAAATCTGATGCAGCACAATCCCCTACAACATAGACATGCTCATCATCAAGTACATTAAAGTATTGCGTTACAAGAGGTCGATTATGTTTATCCTTCTCAACATCTAGGTCACGAACGATTTTGACAGGTTGAACCCCAGCAGTCCATACGACAGCATCAAGTAAAATTTCATCATCATGATTGAAAATTTTCCCTGCCTCCACTTTTGTAATATTAGAATTGGCAACGACATCTACATTATGTTTTACAAACCAATCCTTGACGTATTTACTTAGTTTTTCTGGAAAATCCTTTAGAATACGTTGACCACGGTCAAATAATTTTATTTTTAAATCTGAACGACTTTCACGTAGCTCACTTGCAAGCTCAATTCCACTTAAGCCAGCCCCTACAATTCCCACTGTAGATCCAGCCGGTAAACCACAAAGTGCTTGGAATGTGGCACGAGATTGTCCCATTGTTTGGATGCTGTATGTGTTCTCTGCAGCACCTGGTACACCATGATATTTATCTTCACAACCTAGACCAATGACTAAATCATCATATTCAATACGTTGTCCGTCTTCTAAAATGACTACTTTTTCCGCACGATTAATTTCAACGACTTCACCATATATAGCTGTTAAACGTTCATGTTCTGGGAAGCTTACACGAATTTCTTTATCTGTTGCAGTCCCTGCTGCTAATGCATAAAACTCAGTTTTTAAACTATGGAATGGGGCTCTATCTACTATAACTACCTCTCTGTCTAATGGCAGGTTATTTAATAGACGAAGCATGACACGCATATTGCCGTAGCCGCCACCTAAAAGTACTAATTTTCCCATAATAGTCTCCTTTTATGTCTCTTTTAATAATTGTTCACAAAGTATCCACAAACGAGTATAACTGATTGTGAGAAGTTTCACAATATCAGAATGAAATTTTGTGAAAGATTTCACAAAACAAACGAGAACTTGCTGATTTCGCACGTTTTTATACGTAATTACTAACGATTTTCCCTTTATCTGTTATAAAAAAACGTTCCTTTACCTTAAACTTAAATAATTGACGAAAATCGTAAAACCGAGTAGCATTACTTTGGTGAGGTGACATGGATGAATCCAATGGTTGAATTTTGTATTAGTAATTTAGCAAATGGCTCTCAAGCAACTTATGAAGTACTCGAACGCGACCCGAACATCGACGTTTTAGAATATGGCTGCCTCAGTTATTGTACAAAGTGCTCAGAATCTTTTTATGCCATTGTAAACGGTGAATTAGTCGAAGCTGATTCTCCCGATGCATTAACAAAAGCCATTTATCAGTTTATTGAAGAAAATCCATTATGGTAGTTTTTCTTAAATACCTATATGAATAAATTTGAACAAATAAAAAGGATGTTATGCTAAAACAGCATAAACATCCTTTTATTACTTTAATACATCCATTACATATGTAGGTCGACTTTCTTTCTCTAGAACAACCTTGGTAGGCGTAACGCCAGTATTTACGTGGATGGTGTCACAGCCAAAATTAATGCCACACATAATATCCGTATCATAATTATCACCGATCATTACCATATCTTCTTTAGTAAAGCGATGCTCTATAGCGATCATTTCTAGCATGGCTGGTGATGGCTTACCTATGTAGATTGGTTCAACATCAGCAACCTCACCTACTAAGCGAGCAAAGGAACCATTACCGGGTAAGAAACCATATTCGGTTGGGAATTTAATATCTTGATTAGTAGCAACAAAAACGGCTCCCTTTTGGACAAAAATCGTAGCTCTAGCTAGCGCCATATAATCAAGCGTACGATCAATCCCCATAACAAATACATCCGGCTCATCCTCAACAGGCACAATATTTTCATTAAGTAATGCCTGTCGAATACCATCTGTACCCATCATGGCTACTTTTTTACCTGGAAAATTAAGTGCCACATACTTTGCTGTTACCAATGCACTTGAATAAATATGCTCTAATGGTGCCTTTATACCAATAGACAATAAAGCTTCTTGCAGTTGTTCTCGCGTCTTCGAAGAGTTATTTGTTACATAGAATGGCTCGATTCCTGCTTGCTGTAAACGATGAATAAAAGCAACCGCAGAAGGAATTCCTTCCTTCCCACGGTAGACAGTGCCATCTAAATCAAAACAATAGGCTTTATATTGTTTCATTGATGATCCTCTGGCAAAAATGCAGAAACTGGCCCTAATTCATTTGTTAAATAATTATGGACCGCTGGCGAGAATTGCTTAAGAGCTGATAAATTGTTTGTTAATACATTGATAACCTCTTGGATATCTACATCTATAAACTCGCGTACAAGCATTTTACGCAAGCCCACAACGGCTTTATATGGTGCTTCCATTTCAGCAGCTACAACTTTTTCATCGACTAAAATATCAATAATATCCTCGTAGCTTCCTGGATCGCGCATAATGAAACCGTCAATCATTAAATTTCCTACATCCATCATTGACTCCATAATGTTGTGTCCAATTCGCTCGATAGCTAATTTCTTTATATCATTTTGAAGCCAGTTATCCTCTGACTCCAAAATTGCTAATAGCCCATCTAAGTACTGTAAATTTTTTGTGATTTTATTACGATCTACAAAATACACAAGGAAAGCCCCCATTCAAATCATTAAAAGTTGATAGTCTTTTCTCTTCTATAGTACCATAACTATAGGATTGGAAGGAGATTAAAAGATGGAACGTTTTTTTTTATATGATGATGTCGAAGATACAAAAACACGCTTTGTTAGTTTTGCTGGGAAAAAGTTACGTTATGATTTAGCTATTTTACAATCAGGCCGCTTCTTTGGGAAAGTACTTGTCATGGATATCCAATTTGGTCGCTTTGCTATTATCGGCCCTGATGATGTAGAAGAACCAGGTTATTTAGAACATGTGTATAATCGCACAGAGGAAGAAACAGTCGAATTACGAGAATATTTACGTGAATTATTGAACTAACACCTTTTATAAACTGCCCCGTAAACGTTAGAAACAACTTTTAACGACTACGGGGTGTTTATATATGGCATAAAAAAATTTCGCAGCTCTAAGCTATTGCGAAATCTTTTTACTTATAGTCTTTTTACTTATAGTCTTTTTACTTATAGCTATTTATTTAAAGTAGATGGATTATCTTTATTATGTGGCTTGTCTTTATTTTCATTATCATTTTGTTTTTTCGCTTGCTCATTTTGACCAATGACAGCTAAATCATCTACACTTAAATCAAAGCCAAACCCATATTCCTCTCGATCTAATGGCTTTTTATTACGTTTTTCCTTTGCCAATATGATCACCTCCAGTCATAAATTATCCTTTTTTTTATGATTTATACTTCTTTTTCATCATAATATTAAGCCGTTGCATCCTTAATAATCCATTGCGCAGCGCTAATTAAATCTGGAAAGACAGCATCAGCTAATGGGTCTTGTTCCCCTAGGAATACACCCTTTGTTCCCGCTCGTTTTCCTGCCATAATATCCGTATCGGTATCTCCTACCATATAGGATTTTGATAAATCAATATTATATTTCTTCCCTAGATCCACAATTAATTTACTATTGGGCTTTCGGCAAGCACAGCCAGACTTTGGCTTATGCGGACAATAAACGACTTCGTGGATGGTTGCTCCCTTTTTCTTTAACTCCTTCACCATATGCTCATGTATTTTTTGCAAGCCACTTTCCTTCATAAAACCTAAACCTACGCCACCTTGATTTGTCACGACAAAAACATAATCAAAATGCTTATTTAGCTTTTTTATCGCTTCAGGTACATGTGGCAAAAAATACAGATCCTTCGGCTTATTCACGAATTTTACACGATTCGTTAGTACTTCATTGATGACACCATCACGATCTAAAAATACGGCTCTTTTCATTTCAACACACCTTTGATAGCTGTTTTGAGCTTTAGTTTTCCCCAATTTTTCTAAAGATAACAAGAACAAAGAAAAAACCTGATGCCTAGCACATCAGGTTTTAGTAATTTATTCTGCTAATGATTCGTGATCTGTTGGCTTTGATAGCTCATTCGCATCCAATACTTCTGGCTTTTTCGTGACTTTACCAGTTTTCCGTAGGACAAAATAAGCACAGCCAAAATTACAATACTCATATAGGTAATCTTGCAACGTACTTATTTTCGTATCAAACGTTGATTTTTGATTTTTATCATCAAAAAAGCCCTTTAAACGTAATTGGTTATAGCCCCAATCGCCTACAATATAATCATATCTAGCTAAGATATCTGAGTACCTTTCCTGGAAAACATCCTCCTGAAAGGCTTCTCGATAGTCTTCTATTAGTTCATATTCTAATCCTTCAACTATGATCAAAGTGACACCACCCTTTTTGTTCAGCCTTGACGTTTAGAATTCTGCTTGTAATTGACGTTCTTTTGTTGCAGCATTTACTTGTTCGTCAGCATGGTAACTACTACGTACAAGTGGGCCAGCTTCACAATGTTTAAAGCCTTTTTCCATAGCGATCTTACGCAGTTTACCAAATTCTATTGGTGAATAATACTTTTTAACTGGAAGATGCTTTTTCGTTGGCTGTAAATATTGTCCAATCGTCATAATATCTACATTATTCGCACGTAAATCATCCATTACTTCTAAAATTTCTTCGTGTGTTTCACCTAATCCAATCATTAAAGATGATTTTGTTGGAATATCTGGCTGCATCTCTTTTGCCAAACGAAGGAACTCTAAAGAGCGTTCGTATTTTGCACGAGCACGTACTCTTGGTGTTAAGCGACGTACTGTTTCAATATTATGATTTAAAATATCTGGTTTCGCATCCATAAGCATTTGAAGGTTTTCCTTCACTCCACCTAAATCTGATGGTAATACCTCAACAGATGTGAATGGACTTTTACGGCGAATAGCACGAACTGTTTCTGCTAAAACCTGTGCACCGCCATCCTTTAAATCGTCACGCGCTACCATTGTAATAACCACGTGTTTTAGGTTCATAATAGCTACTGAATCTGCAACGCGCTCTGGTTCTGCTAAATCTAATTCATTAGGTAAGCCTGTTTTAACGGCACAGAAACGGCATGCACGTGTACATACAGATCCAAGAATCATCATAGTAGCAGTTCGTCTTTCTCCCCAACATTCATGGATATTTGGACAGCGAGCCTCTTCACAAACTGTATGCAGATTTTTTTCACGCATTAGCTTTTTAAGCCCTTTATATTCATCATTCGTGTTTAGTTTTATTTTTAGCCACTCTGGTTTTCTTAAATGTTCTTCTTTACTTGTAGGTTTACAAGATGTCATACGAATATCGCCCCTATCAAAAATATGCATTTTTTAATATTAACTATCTTCACTGTTGTCAATGTAACATATTAAATGAACTCCAACAACTATCACAACAAACATTTCTATTTAAATGGGACAGGTATTTCAATGGAAGGTTGAGGTGCATCACTGCTATTTGTATAAATGTTTGGAACAGGCCCTCTTGTTAAGCCCATTGCTACAGGGATATCCTGTGCAACGGTTGAAGATTTACTTGCAAATGGGACAATAATCTGGACATTTACTTCTAAATGAATGCCTACCTCCACATAGGCACTGTTAATCCCAAATTCTTGAATGGAGGATGTCACATTGCTATGAACGTTCCCAATTACGTGGAAGCGAATCGGGATTTTTGGTCCTAGATTTCCGAGCAAAGGGATATTAGCCGCCTGACCAAGTGGCACAAAGAAAACTATACCATCACCTTCTTGAATTCTGTTTATATCGTATTCAACATTCTCTAATTCAGGTAAATGGGATAATTCCCCTTGTTCAGCTTGCTCTAAATACATTTTGACAAGCTCTAATGTCTCCGCTCGAACACGATTAATAATTTCCGTATTAAATTTTGTCGTCATCATTTCAGACGTACCTGGAGGAATATCTTCAATGATATCATTTACATCTAATACATTGGAGGTACGCGAATTAATTGCTTTACTCACAACATATGATGCAATTTTATTGGTCTGTACTTCAGCGTATTGCAAATAGGTGGGCATGAGCCTTTCATTTAAAAAATAAATAAATAATATAAGGCAAGCAACCATACTAATAATTAAAATGGTTAATCGATTAAGACGCATTCCCCTTTTACTATATGAGCGTAATTTCATTCTTTTTCGAGGGAAAAACAAAAAAATCTCCTCCTGTTCCATAACGTATGAACAGGAGGAGCAATTTATTCTACTTTTGTAGGAACCACATAATCTGTCTCAACATTTTCGATTGTCACTCCAGGATAGTCCACTAAATTAATTTCATATGTAGCTGCGAGCAATTGATTTTGCTCCTCAAAAATACGAATCCACGGCAATGCTGCATCTAATGGATTTTGTCTAGAGACAATACCACGTCGTCCATCAGATAACTTTAAAATAACGCCATTAGGATAATGGACAACAGCTCGTTTTAAAGCTTTTACAATTCGTGCATCAAACAGAGTACCAGAGCCCGCTTCAACGATAGCTAGTCCTTGTGAGGGCAACATCTTTTCACGATAAACACGATTTGTAGTAACAGCATCAAATACATCAGCAACGCCAATAATCTTGGCAAATGGATGAATTTCAAAGTCTACAAGGCCTCTTGGATAGCCACTTCCATCAATGCGTTCATGATGTTGAAATGCACAGTGTGCCACAAGCAATGAGATGGAATGTAAATTGCGCAATAAATCAAAGCCATAACGAGCATGCATTTTCATTGCTTCAAACTCCTCATTTGAGAGGCGACCTGGCTTTGTTAAAATGTCTTTCGGTACCATTAGCTTACCAACATCGTGCAATAATGCACCAATCCCTATCAAGCGTAAATCCTCAGCTGAATAGCCAAGTTCTTTGGCAATCGCAATAGAATACAATGTCACTTGGAAGGAGTGTTGATAAAGATATTCATCAAATAAATAAGCATCTGTTAGTATCGTTAAAATTTCATCATTGCCTGTAACAGCCGAAAGTAGCTCATCTACAATGGAGACAATTGTTTTAGATTGCTGATCTAAAATATAAGAGGCATTTACTTGATTTAAACCATCAATTGATTGGAATGAATCCTTAATAGTCGTAATGACTTTACTTCGCATAGCTGGTGGAACTGTCTCTTCTACTTCTATGCCATTAGAAATTTCATCGTCAATATATAAATAGTGTGTATTTAGCTGTTGAAGTCTTTGAATAATACGGTCATTAATGACAACATCTTTCTTTAAAAGCGGATGACCTGCTTCATTCCAAATGGTTCTTCCTAATACCATTCCTTCTTTTAATACATCGATTGAAATTAATCGCATGACTTCTTCCCCAATCCATTCTTTAAGCTCTCTCTATTGCTTAAAGAATCTTTGACCATAATCTATCATAATGTTTCGTAAAAATTCAGGTAAAATATATTGTTTCTTTGCATATTTAAAACTTGGATAAAAATAACCAAATGTAAACAAATCTAATGTTACAAGTTTATAAATGTGATCTTGATCCGCCAAATTACCATTAATTAGTAATTGCCGATTTTCATTCATTGAAAAGCCATATGTTAGCATTTTGCCAAAAATAACGCCTCTAAAACCTAAGCCTTTTAATTCAATATAGGGCCACTCTTCATTTTTAGATTGCATATAAATTTCTTTCATTTCAGCAACGGATAATTCAATTATACATAAATTAATAGGATGCGGAAAAATACGATGCAAATCTAAGGCTGTTACCGTTCCTTTAGGCAGACCATCTAAAAATATCCCTGCATTGAATAATGCACAATCGGCACCGCTTTTTTCTAGAATAGCTTGGGCAAATAAATCAGATAGCTGTGAATAGTGGAACCATTCTTTGTTGTAGGATTTCGTCGTTGTAAAGACTGGAGTGTTTAGTATTCTATTCCCTTCATCCTCGAAAAACTGGACCCTTTCCTGTTCGTTTTGAACGATTGGCAAATCCTTATTATGAATTAAAGTATCCTTTTTTTCAACAATTTTCCTCATTTTTTTATCGTATTCAATGACAAGATGGCCTGTATATTGTCCAAATTTCCCTCCTCCTGTCAGTAATACACCATTAATGAGTTTGCCGGTTGGCAGGACATGATGTGTATGGGAGCCGAATATCACATCAATTTCTGGACATTCTTCGGCTAAAAGCTCATCCTCTGTAATACCTAAATGTGATAAGCACACAATAATGTCTACTTCTTTGCGGAGCTGATGAGCTAGTTGTAGTAGTGTAATGCGTGGCTCGTCCATTTGCCAATTTAATTCCTGATAATACACTTCAAACATAGCCGTGGCTGCTATTACACCCACCTTTGTACCTGCTTCGGTTGTTAACACAACATAGGGCTTCATCCACGCAGGATTTTTCCCCGTAGTTGAATAGACATTTGCGACCACAACATCAAAATTTGCATTATCATACAAATGAAAGAGCTCTTCGTGGGATAATGTAATACCTTCATTATTACCGATAGTCACCACATCGTACCCTGCATCATTTAGTAATTGTACATTACCTTTACCAACAGTTGCCTCTGTATAGATATTGGAGCGGTCTAAATGATCGCCAACATCAAATAAATAGCTTGTTTCCCCTATTTTTGCCAAACTGTTGCGCATCTCTTTCACAAAGCTTTGCATTCGTGGCCAATACTTAAAATGACTGTGCAAATCATTTGTGTGAAATATATGGATCTTTTCAAGCATTAAAGCCACCTCATTTCTTTAGCTACCATACTTAAGCCAATATGCCTTCAATGATGGATCGAATTCCTAATAATAATAAAATAATCCTTAGTGCAAGAACAAGCGTATCTGATTTAATTTTTTTATTTAATGCTGCGCCCAATTTTGCGCCAATATATGCTCCTGGAATAACAGGAATGGTATAAAGCCATGGAACATGTCCCAAAGCAATATGACTCGCAGAATTAACAATGGACGTTAAAAATACCATAAACATGGATGTCGCCACTGCAACATGTGGTGGAAATAAAAACAAAATAATCATGGCTGGTACAATCATCGAGCCTCCACCAATGCCAAACAACCCTGAGGCAAAGCCAATACCAAATGTTAATGTAATCGCAAACCAAATAGGATACCCATAGACAAAGGTTTGTCCTTCAGAGTCTGTAAATTCTTGTTGCATCCCGTTTTTTACAAACCACTTCACTGGCTTGAGCTTGTCACGGACAAGCAATATAATTGATAAAATAATCAATAGAATACCGAAATACAAATTAAAGGATGGTAAATCCAATCCTTTATTCACCCAAGCACCTAGAATGGTACCTGGAATGCTTCCAATAAAGAATATAAACCCGCTTTTATAGTCTACTGTTTTGGATTTCATATAGCTTAGCGTGGAGGCAAGTCCTGTGAAAATCATCATAACTACAGATAAACCGACTACTTTTTGTGGTGTAATATCTGGAATCATGCCAAGATTTAAACCAATGTATAACGTTGCTGGCACGAGCACAACGCCACCACCTAGCCCAACTAACGAGCCAATTAGACCAGCAAATAAAGCAATGACTACTAATAAAATAAACTCCATTATAGTTCCCCTTCAAATATGTTTAATTGTTTAGGTGCTAACCCGACATCTTTAATATTTAAAATGCTTTGTAGCTCCTTTGCGTTTTTCGCTGCATGATTACCTGAATTATTATTAAATAATACGAAGAGTTCATGGACCTCTGATTCGAGCTTTAGCATACTTTGTCCAAGCTGTTGCAATTCTTCTTTATTATAATCATATAAAAAGCGAACTTTACGCCAATTTTCTGCGTTTCCTGTGTTTCGCCATCCATGGATATTACGACCATGGATACGAATAAGTGCCTTTTTGGCAGTTACTTCAGGGTAGAAGGGGACGGAACCTACACCAGCCTGTGGTTCATCACAAATCGTATGAATAAATTGATGTTCACGTAAAAAATTCATTGTCTGCTGAACAACATGATCTGCATACCATGTTTGATTGCGAAACTCTATCGCTACTTCAAAATCCTTAAGTTGCTGCCGAATATATAATAAATATTGAACATTTTTTGCCTGACAATCAAACCATGGTGGAAACTGAGCTAAAACCATTCCTAACTTTCCATAACGTTTAAATTCATGGGCACATTCGATAAAAGCGTTGAACATGTCATTTTTCGATTCAAAAGGAATATCTCCCCGCAAATGTCCGGTCATGCCTTGATAGGCCTTTACGATAAAGCGGAAATTTTCTGGTGTATCCTCACACCATTTACGAACATGCTCTTTAGATGGTATAGCATAAAAAGAAGTATCGACTTCAACTGTTAAAAAATGACCTGTATAATCGAATAATTTATCCTTTGAGGGAGTCACTCCACTATAAAGTGAAGGGTGATCACCCCATCCAGTTAAACCAACTACAATCATGTGACATCCTCCTCTATGTACATAATCATAGCACACAGCATGACACTACAAATAAACATCATGTAAAAAATATCGCTTTCTTTTGAACATTACAATGAAAAGGTTTGTCTCTTCTCGAGAATTTATACAAACGAAAAAGCATGAGATATATTACATTGTCCTCATGCCATTTGTTTTAACTGTCTAACAAACATTTAAGTAGCTCTATTAGTATGTAGACTTGCAAGGCGAGCTATAAAAAAAACCCTTGCCACAAATTTAATTGTGACAAGGGTTGGTTAGTAAATTAACCGATAGAACCTTCCATCTCGAACTTGATAAGACGGTTCATCTCTACTGCGTATTCCATTGGTAATTCTTTTGTAAATGGCTCAATGAAGCCCATTACGATCATTTCTGTCGCTTCTTCTTCAGAAATTCCGCGAGACATTAAGTAGAATAATTGCTCTTCAGATACTTTTGAAACTTTTGCTTCATGCTCTAAAGAAACATTATCATTAAAGATCTCATTGTATGGAATTGTATCAGAAGTAGATTGGTTATCCATGATCAGTGTATCACACTCGATGTTAGCACGTGCACCACTTGCTTTAGGACCGAAACGAACTTGTCCCATATACGTTACTTTACCACCTTGTTTTGCAATCGATTTAGAAACGATTGTTGAAGATGTATTTGGTGCCATATGGATCATTTTTGCGCCAGCATGTTGGTGCTGTCCTTTACCTGCTAATGCAATGGATAATGTCATACCACGAGCACCTTCACCCTTTAGGATACATGCTGGGTATTTCATTGTTAATTTAGAACCAATGTTACCATCAATCCATTCCATAGTACCGTTTTCTTCTACAACTGTACGTTTCGTTACAAGGTTGTAAACGTTGTTCGCCCAGTTTTGAATTGTTGTATAACGGCAATATGCATCTTTACGTACAACGATTTCTACAACCGCTGAGTGTAAAGAGTTTGTTGTGTAAACAGGAGCTGTACAACCTTCAACATAGTGTACGTGAGCGCCTTCATCTACAATAATAAGTGTACGTTCGAATTGACCCATATTTTCAGAGTTAATACGGAAGTAAGCTTGTAATGGAGTTTCGACTTTAACACCTGGTGGTACATAGATAAATGATCCACCTGACCATACAGCTGAGTTTAATGCAGCGAATTTATTGTCAGTATAAGGAATAACTTTACCCCAATATTGTTTGAAAATATCTTCGTTTTCACGTAATGCTGAGTCTGTATCTTTGAACACAATTCCAAGATCCTCAAGGTCTTTTTTCATGTTATGATAAACTACCTCAGATTCGTATTGAGCAGATACCCCAGCAAGATATTTTTGCTCTGCTTCTGGAATACCTAATTTATCAAAAGTAGCTTTGATTTCATCAGGTACTTCATCCCATGAGCGTTGTGTTGCTTCTGATGGTTTTACATAGTACGTAATTTCATCAAAATCTAAATCCCCAAGATCGCCACCCCATTGTGGCATTGGTTTTGTATAAAAAGTTTCAAGTGCTTTTAAGCGGTACTCAAGCATCCACTCTGGCTCTTGTTTCATATTAGAAATTTCACGGACGATTTCTTCAGTCAAACCACGTTTTGAACGGAAAATTGATACGTCCTTGTCATGGAATCCGTATTTGTAATCGCCGATATCAGGCATTTTTTTAGCCATCGTTTCTCCTCCGTTCATTGAGCTGTATTTTTCTGTACAATCCTTGCCCTGAGTGAAAGTTTGTAGCTTTCACTCAGGCAACAAGGAAGTAAGTTTTATTTCACACCTTTTTCCATCGCTTTCCAAGCTAATGTCGCACATTTAATACGTGCAGGAAATTGTGATACACCTTGCAGTGCTTCAACATCCTCAAGGTCATATTTATCGCTGTACTCTTCGCCCATCATCATTTTAGAAAAAATATCGGAAAGCTCTACTGCTTCCTCTACTTTCTTCCCTTTGATAAGCTGTGTCATCATCGATGCAGAGGACATAGATATTGAACAGCCTTCACCGTCAAATTTCGCATCCTCTACAACACCGTCTGTCACTTTCAATGTTAAGTGAATACGGTCGCCACAAGTTGGATTGTTCATATCAATCGTTACAGCATCCTCTTCTAAAGATCCTTTATTACGAGGATTTTTATAGTGATCCATAATAACTGAACGATATAGTTGATCTAAATTATTAAAAGACATCGCCAAAATACTCCTTCGCAGAACGTAACCCTGCGACTAAACGGTCAATATCCTCCTCTGTATTGTACAGATAGAAGCTTGCTCGTGCTGTCGCTACTTGCTGAAGACATTTCATTAGTGGCTGTGCACAATGATGTCCTGCACGAACAGCAATACCGTTCATGTCAAGCACCGTTGCCACATCATGTGGATGTACATCATCTAAGTTAAATGTCACAAGTCCACAACGCTTCATTGGGTCACGTGGGCCGAAAATTTTTAAACCGTCGATTGTTTCAAGCTGATCCATTGCATAGCCCGCAAGCTTATGCTCATGCTCCGCAATTTTATCTAGCCCAATATCAGTTAAGAAATCAATAGCGGCACCTAAACCTATTGCACCTGCAATAATAGGCGTTCCACCTTCAAATTTCCACGGTAATTCCTTCCACGTTGACTCATAAAGCCCAACAAAGTCAATCATTTCGCCACCAAACTCAATTGGCTCCATTTTTTCAAGGTGTTCCTTTTTACCATATAGTACACCTATTCCTGTTGGACCGCACATTTTATGCCCAGAGAAACCTAAGAAATCGACATCCAAATCTTGCACATCAATTTTCATATGTGGGGCAGCTTGAGCACCATCGGCAACCATAACCGCTCCATTAGCATGTGCAATTTGAGCAATTTCTTTAATGGGATTAATTGTTCCAAGTACGTTTGAGGCCATTGATACCGAAACGATTTTTGTGTTAGGCGTAATCGTCGCACGTACTTTTTCCAGACTAATCGTGCCATCTGCTTCTAGCTCAATATATTTCAATGTCGCATTTTTCTCTTTAGCTAGCTGTTGCCAAGGAATAATATTGGAGTGATGCTCCATTTGCGTAATGACAATTTCATCACCCTCGGCAACATTTGCACGTCCATAACTTGATGCTACTGTATTTAAAGCTGTTGTTGTACCACGTGTGAAAATAATTTCCTGTGTTGATTGAGCATTTATAAACTTTCGAACCTTTTCACGTGCACCCTCATATTTATCTGTAGCACGGTTTCCTAATGTATGCACACCACGATGTACATTAGAATTATCAAATTCATAATAAGCCTTAATGGCCTCAATCACTTGAACAGGTTTTTGAGACGTCGCTGCACTATCAAGATAAACAAGTCTATGCCCATTTACATCTTGATTCAAAATTGGGAAATAGCTTTTAATGTCTTTATTCATCATTAGCGAACTTTCCTTTCAATAACCTCCGTCAGTTGCTTTTGAACGCCTTCGATTGGTAATTGCGTAACAACTGGCGCAAGGAATCCATGGATAACAAGGCGCTCTGCTTCTGCTTTCGAGATACCACGACTCATTAAATAGTAAAGCTGTAATGGATCTACTCGACCAACAGACGCTGCGTGTCCTGCTGTTACATCATCTTCATCAATTAAGAGAATTGGGTTTGCATCCCCACGAGCTTTTTCTGATAGCATTAATACACGTGATTCTTGCTGTGCATCAGCTTTTGTCGCACCATGCTCGATATAGCCAATACCGTTAAAGATAGATTGTGCTGCATCCTTCATGACACCATGCTTTAGGATATGCCCGTTAGAGTTTTTACCCCAATGACGAACCTCTGTAGTGAAGTTAAGTTTTTGTTCTCCACGACCAACCACTACTGTTTTAGTATCTGCATGAGAACCGTCACCAATTAAATGCGTAATGTTTTCAGAAATCGTGTCTGAGTCATTCATTAAACCAAGAGCCCAGTCAACTTTAGCATCACGAGCTAAACGTGCACGACGATTTACGTATGTTGTATAGCCTTTTGCAAGGACATCTACCGCACCGTATGTTACTTGAGCATTATCTTGGACTACAACTTCCGCAATAATATTCGCTTGGCCTTTTGCCTCTTCCACTGTAGAAATATATGTTTCCACATATGTTACAGCAGAGTTTGCTTCTGCTACTACTAACACGTGGTTGTATAGTGAAGCTTCTGCATTATCGTTTAAGAAAACAACTTGAAGTGGTTGTTCAATAACTACATTTTTTGGTACGTATACAAACACACCACCATTAACAAGTGCAGTATGAAGTGCTGTTAACTTATGCTCATCCACTTTAACTGCTTCAGTCATAAAGTATTTTTGTACAAGCTCACCATGTTCACGAACTGCTGTAAAGATATCGGTAAAAATAACACCTTTATCTGCAAGCTCTTGTGATGTCTTAATGTAAGCTGGTGTATTATTACGTTGAATATATAGGTTTTCCTGTGCTTCAAGGTCAATTAAACCTTTTGCTTCTTCAGGTAAAGCGTCCAATGAAGGGAATGCCTCACTATGAACTGTAAATGTTGGGAAGTTCATGAAATCCCATTTTGTAATATTAGTTCTATCTGGTTTTGGCAAATCTAAACCAGTTACTTTGTCTAGTGCTGCCGCGCGAAGCTCTGTAAACCAAGTTGGTTCACCGTTTGCTTCTGAGAACGAGCGCACGTCCTGTACTGTTACAGGCAAGTTAAGTTCCACTGTCATGCTAGTTCGTCCTCCCTCTTATGCTTCTTGTTCTTCTGTTTCTTCTTCGATACCTAATTCTTTTTTAATCCAGTCATAACCTTCTGCTTCTAAACGTTGTGCAAGTTCTGCACCACCAGATTTAACAACACGTCCTTGCATCATTACGTGTACATGGTCTGGAGTAATGTAGTTTAATAGACGTTGATAGTGCGTAATCATTAAGCAGCCAAAGCCTTCACCGCGCATTGCGTTGATACCCTTTGATACTACTTTAAGTGCATCGATATCAAGACCAGAGTCGATTTCGTCTAAAATAGCAAATGTTGGTTTAATCATCATTAATTGAAGAATCTCATTACGTTTTTTCTCACCGCCAGAGAAACCTTCATTTAAATAGCGTTGAGCCATATCTTCATTCATTTCTAGGAATTCCATATTTTTATCTAATTCACGGATAAATTTCATTAATGAAATTTCATCGCCTTCTTCACGACGTGCATTAATGGCTGAACGTAAGAAGTCAGCATTTGTTACACCTGCAATTTCAGATGGATATTGCATAGCTAGGAATAATCCCGCTTGAGCACGCTCGTCCACTTCCATTTCAAGTACATTTTCACCATCAAGCTCAACAGTACCTGAAGTTACTTCATATTTAGGATGACCCATAATAGCAGAAGCTAGTGTTGATTTACCAGTTCCGTTTGGTCCCATGATTGCGTGAATTTCATTTGTATTAATTGTAAGATTTACGCCTTTTAAAATCTCTTTCCCGTCGATAGCAACGTGAAGATCTTTAATTACTAAAGTTGACATGAAAATACCTCCATAGTGTTCAGTGAATGGGTCAACCATTCCTTAATTATCATCATTCTAATCTTAACTGAAAATCGTTCTCTATGCAAACCATTTCAATTACTTTCCTACTTCTTAAATAAAATCTTGAAAAATAAAGGCTTTGTAAGCATTTTCAGATTATTACTACTTGAACTAGATAATGAGAATGGACTTTCTTCATTTTCAATAAAATATCCCTAAATGAGAATCGATTTCATCTAGCTACATAGTGAAAACCTCTTGGAAAGTGCTAATTGTAGCGGTTTTGTGACAAATATGCATAAACAACATATCTATACTATAACCTATTTCATTAAAATGGAATCAATAAAAGAAGATATTTATATGATGTTTCTTTGAGACTTTACTATCCCAAACTATCCTACGAGATAGCATGCTACTTTAACTTTTATTTTGTCGTTACCAATCACTTTTCATCTTAAATAATATATAATTAAGGTAAAATCAATCTTATAATTAGATTAATAGAGGTGAATTATTAGTGGAGTTACGTCAATTACGCTATTTTGTAGAAGTTGCTGAACGTGAGCATATTTCAGAAGCCGCCGAGCATCTCCATGTAGCCCAATCTGCCATTAGTCGGCAAATCGCCAATCTTGAAGATGAGTTAGGTACTCCATTATTCGAGCGTGTTGGACGAAATGTTAAATTAACCCCTATAGGGAAGACGTTTCTAGAACATACCATAACAGCATTAAAGGCTATTGATTTTGCTGCCAAACAGGTGGAAGAATATCTTGATCCTGCTAAAGGCTCGATTAAAATTGGATTTCCAACAAGTTTGGCAAGCTATGTCCTACCTACCGTTATATCAGCCTTTAAACGAGAATTTCCTGATTTACAATTCCAACTGCGACAAGGATCTTACCGATTTTTGATTGATGCTGTCAAAAATAGAGAATTAAATCTAGCCTTTCTGGGTCCTCTTCCCCCAAAGGACGAATCGATTCAATCCACAATCCTGTTTACTGAAAATATTGCTGCTCTTTTACCGGCCAATCACCCATTAGCTAAAAGAGAGAGTATCCAGCTTGCAGAGTTAAGAAATGATCTATTTGTATTATTTCCCGATGGCTATATTTTACATAAAGTCGCGATGGACGCTTGTCGAGCTGCTGGCTTCTTGCCAAATGTAATTTCTGAAGGGGAAGATTTAGATGCACTAAAAGGATTAGTGGCTGCTGGCATAGGTGTTAGCCTATTACCTGAAAGCTCCCTTTATGATTCTGCCGCTCGATTTACTGTCAAGGTTCCGATTGAATCTCCCACAATACCTAGAACAGTTGGTATTATCTCCCCTGTTAATCGAGAAATCGCACCCTCAGAAGTCATATTTTTAGATTTTGTGAAAAACTTCTTTTCCCGCCTTTCCCAATTCCAATAAAAAAATCGCCTTTTGGGCGATTTTTTTATTATTCTGTTGATTGCTCAGCAATCCATTCTATTGTTTTCTCTCCTAAGCCTCCTGCACGCCATAATACAACGTCATGATAGCTTTTCTTCTGTACGTAAGTAACCCATTTTTCTAGCGTTTCTTGATCAGCATACCAAACTTCATGGCTGACATTATTGTCATCTACATATGAAAAATAAACGGCTCCACTTGCTTGATCACGCTGCTTAGCTGCTTTTCTATCGGCTAGTAATTGTTCGGCCTCAAGCTCTGTTAAAGCGACTGTTTTGCCCTGAGCTACCCAATCGAAACCTCCAGTGGCAAAGGCGATAGCTAAATCTTGATTAGACTTCTTTATTTTTGTTACTAAATCATCTAGAAAAGAAAAAGTAGCTTTAGCACCTGGCCCACTGTGGTAACCATGAACATTATAGGCCATTACTGTATAGTGAGGTCCATCTGGCAATTTCACATCAAAAGGAAAGCGTGGTTCGAGTACAACATGCAATGTAACATCCTTTTTGGAAAGCTCTTGGTAAAGCTCTTCTAAAAATAGGATATAGTTTTGAAGGTCATCTTTAGCCACCTTTTCATAATCAATCTCAATGCCATTTACTTGATATTGTTCCACAACCCGCAAAATATTTCCAATATGCTTTTGCCTTGCTGAGGAATCCTGCAATAATCTATGCAAAAGCGTGCTATCCTTTTGAACAGATGGGGCATTCTCTGTTACATAATCATTGATGAGTGTTAGGATCACATGATGGGAATCATTAAATTGCTGCTTGGTCTTTTGCAACATATCTACGGCATTTTCTGTTAACAATAGTTCATCCTTGCTATTAAAATATGCGCCAAAAACACGTATATCTTGTAATCCAAGTTGAGAATTTTCCACATCTTTCATGGCGGATTTATTTTGCCATTCTGGTAACCAAATAGATAATCGGAGCTTCTCCTTATCGTTAAATTCTTCCTTTGCTTTAGCTGGCTGTTCTTTACTATTACTACAAGCTGTAATAAATAGTAGCGCAATACAAATAAATAACATAATATTCTTCACTTGACTCTAATTTCACCCCGATTTAGAAGGTCTCGATAAAGAAATCAACGACATGATTAAATAACGCAGTGGATTTATACTTAACCTTCTCGAAATTCGTATATTGGTTCGTAAAAATAGTTTGATGGTTTTTATCTGTAATCAAAATATCTTCAATTAATGTATCGTAAATATCATCTGCATACTGTTCATGTGAAGTGTTCTTATTACTGTACAACGCACCAAATCCAATCTGTGCCCCTTGTAATTTCGGATTTATTTGAACGGTCTCGGATAATACATTATCTACATCTATTTCTATTTTATCCTTATTTATAGCAATGTTAAATACTCTTTTTTCCGTTAGGTTTCTTGGGTACTCTTCTTCATCTATACGTGACCCTTTTTGCGTATCATGGTAAGTGTAAACTGTTGCTTTATTAAATGCGTATTCTTCTTCATTCCACTTAATTTCATTTAATGGAAAGCGTTCTTTTTCGACAATTCCCCCGCCTGGTAATTTTTCACTTATTACAATCTCATTATCGACTAGTGCAATTCGTAAATAACTATTTGTTTTTTCATCATAATTTACATAGAAAGCTTGTTGGCCAACCACATTCCCTTTAAACGCAAAATTCACATTATATTGATCTGGCAGTTGCTCCTTTAGAAGAATTCTGCCTTCACTTGATGGAGCTGAAGTTAAGGTGATCTCATTATTTTCATATTCTGCCGCACCATTTATCACTTCCCAGTGTTGAGCTACTTCCCGATCTCCTATTTTAAATTGTACGTTTTGTCTACTGGCCTGTCTGATCTTCATCATCACATGATTGGTTGACCAATATGGCGATACTTGTAATCGGCTTAAATTATAAAGATCTGCCTCTTTATCATTGTAGGCCCCTAATTCTCGATTAAAATGCATACGAAACTTGTCCTTAATTTCTTTGTTATTGACACTTTCCACGAGAGGATCCATATTGTTATAAAGTGAGTTTGCATGCATAATTGCGTAGGCTTTAGGGACTTCCCCCAGCTCTTCATGATAGATATCCTGCATTAAATTGTAGTCCTTCTTAATTCGAGCCTCCATCTCTTGTCGAGTTTCACTTGGTATCATATATTGATTACGAATAAAATCCATTAAATAGTGATTATAGTATTCTATTGTTGTTTTATTCGGTACGTTGTTTTCATCGATGACGCCTAAGGACTGTCCTTTATCATTAAAAATATTAATATAAGTTAACCTATATCCATTGGAGCCCATTTCCCAATAACCACTTTTTTCCATCAACTTTAAATCTTTAGGCTTTAAAAATTTATTATCGGTTGTATCCATTTTATTGGCATACGTAAACATCGTTGCCTTATAATTTAATTTTTCCATAATATTTTGAGCAAAAATACTAGAATCTGTACGACCATCTTCAAATGATAGATACAAAGCTTTTTCCGGCAATGGTTTATCATGCTGATAGAAGTCTAAAATATCCTTTTGAGTAATAGTTTGATACCCTTGTTTTTCTAACAAAGTTAATTGTTCTTCTAAATTCTTTTTAGACACATATTTAGGTGATTCATTTCTACTGACGCCAAAATAGGAAAGGGCAATAAAACCCTCTTTATTATTTAATGGAACTGTTTCAGCTCCTCTTTTCTCTGTTAGAAAAACAGCTTTAATTAAAATGACAGCTAACAATACTACTATAATTAATTGAGCGATCGAACGAATGATTTTCCGACGATTTTTTTTAGCTGGCTGAAGCTCTACACTTTTTCCGTTCATTCCTTCTCACCCTTTTTTCTAATTTTCAACATCGAAAATCGGGATTTTCGTAATTTTTGCTTTTCCATTTTCTTTTCCTTCGCTAGAACATCCTGTGGTGTTTCCCTTGTCCCCCATGTAGATTTCCAAAAAGTCACCCAAGCAACTGGCATCTGCCATAGCAAAATAAATTCATAATAAAGGACAAAGATAAAACCAAATCCCCATAGTTTACTTTTTCTAAAGAATAGATGAGCCAAACTCATTAGCATGGCCATTAATAGTAAACCTATTAAAAACGTTGTAGGAAAAATACCATACATGACTGGTACATAAATTAAGTTATAAACAACGACAATCGGTGCTGCAATCGGCACAATTAAACCGATAATGAAGAAAAGGAACATAAACGGTTCTTTTTTCCACATAAATAAAAATGCGCGCAATGATTCTCGAAGCCAAGAACGTTTCCATCTCATTTGCTGGGATAGAAAAACTTTTGTGTCAGATGGAACAATTGTCGAACAAATGGCATTGTCCTGATAGCCTGTTCGATGTGTTTTTAAAATATAGTTCGTCATACTACGGTCATCACCAAAAGTTGCTGGCTGACCAAGAAATTTTTGATTAAGCCAAGCTGTTTCATTTTTTAAAATTAGCTCTTTTCGGTAACAGGCTAGTGGTCCTGATAAGCAAGTAACCGTATCAAACCATGATTCAGCTGCTTTCATGATACGGAAGGCAATATAATAACGAACCGTTTGTAATTTAGTTAGCGCATTCGTAAATTTATTTTCAACCTCTGTTCGACCAGCCACACCGCCCATTTTAGGATCTTGAAAAGGTTGTACTAAATTGCGGATTGCATGTGGTTCTAAAAAACTATCTGAATCCACAAAAACAACTAAATCATGCTTTGCTTGATGAACACCCGCAACTAACGCTTCCCTTTTCCCACCATTTTGCGGAAGCTTATAAAACTTTAATCGATCATTCGTCTTAAATCTTTCACCCTCCTGATGAATAAGGTTAATCATGTCGTTTGCCTTTTCCTCTGTACGATCCGTTGAACAATCATCAACAACGATTACTTCTAATTTATCCACTGGGTAATATTGATTGATACAACTAGAAATCGTGCGGTGAATCCACTCTTCCTCATTAAAGACTGGGATAATAATGGAGACACCTGGTTCAAACTTCGGATTGATCGGTACACTTTTATAAAAAATACCAAATAAATATCTACTTAATAGAAATGTTGCTGCAATAATACTATAAAGATATAAAAATTTATTAAACCTAAAGTAAATCACACTTTCTGCTCTCATTAACATGACAATAAGCGATACGACCAATAAAAATAAACTGGCCATAAAAATAGAAATGCCCCAACGTTTTTTTGTCATATATTCGTTTAAAGGCTGTAAAAATTCACAGGCAGCATAATAACGTAGTTCTCCATCCACTTCTTTTGTAAAATAACGGACAACCTTAGCCTTTAACTTCATTTTAGCTTCATAGCCCTCAGGCATTGCACCACCCGGTATGGTGAATTTCATTGTTAAAATTTCATCTATTAAAAATTGATGAGGTTGATTAGAGTAAACGAGGATACCCGTTACCGAAATATCCTCTGCATAAAGTTTTTCTACGCTCACTTGGCGTTTTACCCTTTTAATATGAACCTCAAAATGAGTTTCGTAGCGTAAACTCAATTGTTGAAGTCGATAAATTTCATTCACATCCGTCGGATCAATTTCCTCTTTCTGATAGGATGCTCCACGACGATTCACAAGGCTCCTTACATTTTCGGGATCGGGAATATTTGAAAGAATCCTACGGTCAGAGCGTGGTATCGTTAAGATCTCTTTTTTTGTTTTCATTGTTCATTCACATCCCTATTTGAATCTTCTTCAATCCAAGTTGACATTTTGCTAAAGCTATAACCATCTTCTAGAAGTTTTTCAATGATGAGTGGAAGTGCTTCTACCGTGTTTGTCCCATCTAGGATATGCATAACAATGACCTTTCCGGGCGCAACTCTAGAAATCACCCGGTCGTAAATATCTTGTGCTGAGTAATCTAAATTCCAATCAAAAGAAGCGATATCATACATAGCAATCGTTTTGATTCCCGCAGCAGTAATGATTTTAGCTGTTCGTTCATCCATGATTCCTTGAGCTGGTCGGAAATAAAGAAGTGGCGGCTCTTGTAATGCATAGGTTAATGCCTGATGTGCCTTCACTAAATCCGCTTGTAAGTCTTCTGGTGTCATCTTTGTAACATCTAAATGGTAATAGGAGTGGCTTGCTACCTCATGTCCTTCCTCTACAATCATCTTCGCTAATTGCGGATTCTTCTCTACTCCACTTCCTATTAGGAAAAAAGTGCTTTTGATATTATATTTACGTAATACATCCAACACTTCTTTTACTCTTTTTTCATGTGCCCAATCATCAAAAGTGATAGCTATTTCCTTTTTGGTTGTCTCTTTTCGATAATATAATTTTGGCTGGACTTGCTCATAATTTAAATTGGGACTAACAGCATCATATCCAGCAATCTCTTCCACTGACTTTGTTAAATAACGTTCATCTAATAGATCACTTAAGGTAGTAATAGTATACTCGCGTTCTTTAGCTAATTGAGCTAATAATGGTATTGCATCAATAATGGCTGGATTAATGTATGTGTTGAGATGAATAATAGAGCCCCTATCAATATATTTACTGATATAATTAATCAGCTCCTGAGCACTTTGCATTTTTCTATCAAGTGGGTTAATAGATAATCCAATAACAGCTTTCATATCAAGCGCCTTAGCTGCTAAGCGCATATTATCGGTAACGTCGCCTGAACGACTACGAACAAATTTTGGTGTATAGCCTAAATGCTCTTCAAAAATTTGATTGGTTAACATAATTTCTTCATACGTTTGCTCATAATTCAAAGTCGATACATCTGGAAATGTTAATGTACCATTTTGCACCTCATGTCCTCTTTTTAAGATATCTTTCACAAGCTCTGGCTCCTGAGCAACACGCATTCCGTCCAGAAAAAAGGTAGCCTTCATATTGGATTCATCTAGTTTCGTTAATAGCAACTTCATCGTGTCGTTATCTGCTAAGCCATTAAATGTTAACGATACTTTCGGCACTACAATATTGGCATGACTGATTACATCACTTTTACTTCCATCAGATTTTTTAACCTCTATAGAAGAATCGATGGGATGAATCGTTTCTTGGGTCGCTGTCTGACAGCCCGCTAAGAATAGTATGATGAGCAGACCACATAGTTTTAGTAGTTTCATTTCCTATGAATTCCCCTTATAATTTGTAATAATTTTTATTTTCGAACAAAAAATGGGTATTGCGTGTATCAAAAATTAAAGAAGCTTGTTGATCAATTAAAGAGTAATCAATAGTTGAATGATTCGTTAAAATTAATACTGCATCTGCTTGTTGGATTATTGGTGCTGTTAATGCAACCGTATCGAAATGCGATTGTTCGATAGAGAATGTTTGTATAAAAGGATCAATGATCGTTAATTGGCATTGTTTATCTAGTAGTTGTTGAATAACATGAAGTGCTGGCGATTCACGTGAATCATTTATGTTAGGCTTATAAGTGACACCAATGACAACAATATTGGCTCTATACAGCTCTTTATTTTGAATACGTAAGTAATTACTTAGTCTCTCGACTACAAAGTTGGGCATTGAGTCATTGATTTTATCAGCTGCTTCAATTAACGTTGCAGAGATACCATGTTGTTGCCCAGCCCATAGTAGATATTTAGGATCGACTGGAATACAATGTCCTCCCACTCCTGGCCCTGGTGTAAATGGCATAAAACCATACGGCTTTGTAGACGCTGCATCAATAACTTCCCAAATATCAATGTTCATCTTATAGCAAATCTGACTTAACTCATTTACAAGGGCTATATTAATTTGGCGAAAAGTATTTTCAAGTAATTTCTCCATTTCAGCCACTCTAGGGCTTGTCACAGTACACACATGTGTATGAAGGACTGTTTCATAAAAAATTTTTGATAATTCTAGGCATGTGGCTGTTATTCCCCCAATGACTTTAGGTGTATTCGACACGGAAAAGGTGCTATTTCCTGGATCAACACGTTCTGGTGAATACGCTAAAAACAAATCATGACCAATAGCAAAACCATATTTTTGTAAAATAGGCTGGACCATTTCTTCTGTTGTCCCAGGGTAAGTCGTACTTTCAAGAATAACTAGCGTATTCGCTTTAATATTTTGTCCAATAGCATGCGTTGCTTCCTCGATATATGAAATATTAGGTGTCCCATCAGTAGTAGTAGGTGTAGGTACACAAATAATCACAACGTCTACTTGTGAAAGCATAGAAAAATCTTTAGTTGCTTCAAATTGTTTACTTTCGATTGTTTGCTCTATATTTTCTCTCGGTAAATCAGCAATATAACTTTCACCATTTTGCAACTGTCTGATTTTTTCTTGATTCTTATCAAAGCCAATAACCTTAAATCCTTTTTGAGCCATTTCCACAGCAAACGGTAAACCTACATAGCCAAGTCCGATCACTCCAATTGTTGCTTTTTTTGTTTGAAATTTTTTCAATAAAGCTGTACTCAGTGATTTCGTTTCGATTGTCATTAAAATTACTCCTTTAATTAATCTGTTTTTCAATTTTTCGTTATTTTAACCGAGGAAAGTATTCCATAAAGTAATGGTTCAATTCCAGTCATTCTTTGTAAAAAGCCCCCTTCAACATTCAAACTTACATATGTCTCTTTAGTCGAAATAGATCAGTAGGATTACATATCATTCAAAATAAATTTATTAACGTTTATATAGTACTAATTGAAACTGAACAATTTCTAAACAATTACATTCTCGGTATTAAAGACCTATCATTTAAATAAATACACCGTTTTTTCATTATAAAAATATCCATTTACAATACTTTTACATTAACCATTAACTGTAAAATAAAAATACTTTGTTTAGAAAACTTTTTCTTTCTACAATTCTAAAAATCCCCTTAATCGCCGGTTGTCCACCGACACTTAAGGGGATTGATAAATAATAAAAAACTAAGGGCAGAACAATCTACCCTTAGCTTCTTTAATATGCTTTAAATAATTTTTGTAAAATATAATAGGATTGTTTTAAGCGCTCTTCATATTTTGGTACTTGCCAAGTTTCCCATGTATAAGCAGACAGTGGTGGTAAAACACCATTAGTAGCTGCTGGCATAGATTGAACAACGTTGTTCTCTTTATCTACAAATAAAGCACCAATATAAATATTGTCTACTTTAACGGAAGCCTGATTACCATCTTTATAGAGGTCACCTATAAACTCACGTTGACTTGGATCTTTGGCTTGAATCAATAACCAAGGGATGCGAAGTTCTATAACATTATCTTCAGCCCAAGTATAATCAACTAGAGAATCATAGTCTTTCGCTTCTGGATTAGCATTTCCTTGATGTAATTTTCCTGTTTCATAAATACTAAAATCAGTCGTTCTATTTTGCTCAGGTAAAAATAGTTGTTTATTTAACACATAGTAAATAGGGGCGAACTTTCCACTATTTTTCATAGCATTAGCCATTCGAGGAGCAACTAAATTTAAACGGTGGCCATATAAATAATCATAAAAATCGTAGTATTCATCAATAACAACCCGAGAATCACCATTTTTATTGAGCTCAACTATAAAATCAATACCATTTGAAAACGTCATATTTTTTATAGATGTAGCAGACGTATTTCCTTGATCTGGTACAACATCTAATAAAATGCGAGGGGAGGTATGGGCTAACTCCTCACTTTTTAATTTAATGTACAAATAGCGCTCGTCATAGTCTACTGCAAAATCTGTTGGATTGTTTGGTGTAGTATCATATAGCTGTTTACCCATCCATTCCGTTGTCTCGCCATCTACTTTTACCTTCATTCTATCAAAGCTTAATAAACCAAACTGTTGCTCATTTGTTTGGGCATTGGACCAAAATGGTCGACGATTCGGATCATCATAATCCATCGTATTCCACGTTCGTTTAAACCACTCATCTTGCCATGTAAAAACAAGTCCTCCCATGAGCCCTTCATGCATAATATCCTCAAATAAATGTTGAAGTGTTTCTCCCTGTGCTTGTTCTGACATTTGCCCCTGATTCCAACCATATACATTATCATGTGTTTTACCACGTGATGCAGGGATACCAAATTCCGCAATAAGAACTGGCATATTATGAGCTTCATGGAGCTCTTTTAAATAACCTGCATAGCTATTTTTATTCCCTCGGAAATCGACATAATTTAAATAATCTTTATCAAAATTAAAGAAGTCAGGGTAGTAAGGATACACATGATAGGAAGCAAATTGTCCCGGTGCAGTCATCTCTCCTTTTGTATAAATAACATTTGGATTGACCCCTACTAAATCTTCATCCTCAGATGGCTCTGACGGATGTTCAAGAATGTCAGTTGTGACCCAGTTCGTAAAACTCATTGGACGTATCCAGTTATATTTTTCCTTTTCATAAACTGACACAAGATCCATTTGTTCTGCTAGCCAATGCTCAAATGGAGAGGCATCCTTTGTTTCAAAAAAAGTACCGTTGTATTGACCAATATTTGCATGTTTTTCATTTGTTCCAACAACCATATGTGGATACCATTCGATTCCTAATACCCATCCTATAACATATTTTGATACGTCTACATCATACAAGCCAGATGCATGTCCTGGTTGAGGCTCCACATAGATATTTCCATGAATGACATCTACCATTCGTTTCATTTCTAATTGAAAATCTTCTAACGTATCTTTATCATAGGCGTCCAATGAATTTGATAAGCCCTCTTCATTAATCCAAACTCCATGTAAAACATATAATGGATTTTTTGGATGTTCTTCATTATATTTAGCAAGTGCTCTATAAAAGCCGGGTGGATGTAATGTATAGACTCGTATCGTATTAGCATTCATGTCTGCTATTTGTTTAAACCATCGATAATATTCCTCTTCAGTAATTGCTGCTTCTCCAGGAAAGGCACCAGGTTTCCCCATTCCGATATTGACACCCTTAAATACGATTGGTTCCCATTTGCCGTCTCTTCGCACTTCAAAAGATTGTCCCTGAATCCGTGCATTATAGTTTAATTTCTCATGATTCACAGTATCCTGAACCTCTTTGTGCTCAAATGAATCAAATATTTTATGCATTACCGGGATGTAAATGGACCAATAAAACGAACTGTCTGCATACTTCTCAGCATATTTATAGATTGTTGGTAACCCTTTTATCTTATAAATATTTGGTACCCTTGCGATATCATTAAAATCTCCCGCAAAATAATAACTAGATGTGTAGCGCTTATCTTGACCTACAATTGCTGCAAATTGTTCTGGAATACCATTAGCCTTTAACAGCTCTGTTCCCTTTTTCGTTAAATCCCATTTATAATTTGCAAGAGCATCTTCAGCATATTTAGGTGTAATAATATCAAACCAATAATCGTATTGCGCCCTTGCAGATGAATGAAAGAATTTTTTACCATTTTCAGTAAACTGTACTTGAATACCTGCAGATTTAACATGCTTGTCCAATTCAAGTACAAGTAGCTCTTCTGTTATTTCATTAAATAGTAAAAATCCTCCACCCTTATATGACCAATTATCGCCATGTTCATCGATAACCCATTGCGGTATTTCTAAATTTTTATGATAATCAAGCTCATCGAAATAACGCCCGATCCAGCCAGACCATGTGATTCCTAAATAATCCTGTAATTCTTTACGAACTTCCTCTGATGTTGGTGAAGCAAACGTGTTATACTCAGCAATTAACATGCTCTTCTTTTTGCTGGCTAAGCGTTCGACGATTGCCTGCCATTCTTTCTGTTCAAGTCCTCCAACAATTTTTTCAGAACGTTCACCTAAACGTTTTGTTTGTTGCAAATCATCTTTATAAACTCCGTACGTATCTGCCAAATAAATAACATCATAGTCACTATAATCATTTGGCAACTTCTTTTCTACAACACTTTTAGTTTCATCATTTGGTGCTGTTCCATAGTAATCGCGTTCTACGTCATAAGGTTCATTATTTAATCTATATTTATAATGGTTTAAAAACCAATTCACCCCTAAGTGCTCTCGGTAAGACTCATTCGGAACCGTTTTATCTATAACGGCTACATTTAGCTGTTTCTCATCTTCCAAGTACCACCATGCAATAGGGATTATCATGAGGCCTAGTACGACCATAATCCCTATATAGATTCGTTTCATACACTTTTCTCCTTTTCAGCAATGCCGACACGTTTCATATTACCCCATTCACTTTTTCTTAAGACAAAACGAACTAATCCCTCACAGCGCCAGAATAATGTTAGTGGGCGATACCAAAAAATTTCTGTAAACGCTAAAAGAATCATACGTAACAACTCTCGTTTTTTCGGATACGTATTCATACTCCACGATTCAAACAATACTGCCGCTATTGAAAAAATAACACCATAAATAACGAATAGTAGTAGCAGCATGAGCGCAACTTCATAATAAATTTTCCCTAAGAAAAAGGCTATGACAATATAAATATATCCACCTAACTCCACAAGAGGCCCTAGACATTCTACTAGCCAAAAATACGGGAACGAGAGAAATCCAATCATGCCATATCTAGGATTCAAAGTCATTTTTTTGTGCTTCCATAGACTTTCAAATAACCCTTGATGCCACCTTCTTCGTTGATTGCGCAGTACCCCTAATGTTTGAGGTGCTTCCGTCCAGCAAACTGGGTCGGGTACAAATTCAATACGTTTATTTTCTTTTTTTTCTTTTATAAGTCGATGAATATTCACTACAAGTTCCATATCTTCGCCAATAATATTGGTTGAATATCCACCTGCTTCAACAGCCCATTTTTTAGAGAAAACACTAAATGCTCCTGAAATAATAAGGACTAAATTGAATTTACTTAAGGCTATTCTCCCCATTAAAAATGCCCGCAAGTATTCGATTACTTGCATGATTACTAAGTAATTACTAGGTAATTGAGTCTCATAAATAGAGCCAAACTGCATCTTTGCGCCATTTGCAATACGAATATTACCACCTGCTGCAATGACCTCACCATCAGATAAAATGATAGGCTTCATCACCCGCAGCAAGGATTTTTCATCTAAAATGGAATCCCCATCAATGGAGCAAAAATACGGATATTGAGAGACATTAATACCCACATTTAACGCATCAGCCTTACCACCATTTTCTTTATCAACTAAAATACAATTTTTATAGATTTCAGATTCATATATTTGCTTAATATCTTTTGTAGGGATGTTAGTTCGGACAATTTTGTTGATTGGCTTCATTTGAAAATGTTCGATGACCGTTTGAAGGGTTTGATCTGTAGACCCGTCGTTAATAATGATAATTTCAGTTTGAGGATAACGTAAATTCAATAATGAATAAACTGTATCTACAACCCCTACTTCTTCATTGTAAGCAGGAACAAGTAACGACACGGGTTTTGAATAAAAAGCATCTATATGTGCATCATCATACTCTGATAGATCGAGACGATAGCGTTTTCTTAAATCCAGCATAGCAATGATGAACATTGTACAATATGAAACGATAACGAACAGCATATAAAATAAAATAATGCCCCCAAAAAACATCATGCAATAGTCAATTATTTTCATTTACTTCCCCTCTTTTCTCGCTGCAATTTCCTGGGCCATTTCAATTGCATATTGGTCATTTGAGGATTCAATGAATTGCTGTAATTTAGCTATACCATGTCGATCTTCTACAATCGTTTTTGCCGCTTGAGAACGTACCCACCAATTCTCATCTTGAAGAAGTTGCTCTAAATAACTATAAGTGTAAGTAAGCGGTACATGCTTGAAAATTTTGGCAACCATTAACCTTGCTTCCCACATTTCTGAAGTCACAAAAGGGATAAAGGGATCCATCTCATCAATAATACCTATTTCATAAAGGCCTTTTAATGCTCTGATGTTTATTTCCGTCGTATCATGGTCTAATAATTTTTTTAACTCCTCCAAATACTCCATCTTTCTTTTTACAGCAGCAGTATCAATAACAGCAAATTGCATATTAGCTGGCAAGCTATTAAAATCATGGAAAAATTGAATAAATACATTATCATCTAATAATACAAACAGTCTTCTATATTCACTTTCAGCGTAATTTACATTGGAATTTTTTATTTTCTCCATAAATAAATCTGGTTGGAAAAGGGAGTATATTTTTAATAACTGGAAATGTTCTTCATCTGTAATGTTATTTTTTTCGAATTCTTGGCACTTCGTTAGCAATTGATCTATTTGTAAGTCTGCAATTCGATAGAGGGCATTCATTCGAATACTCCATCGTCTACTTGATAAATCTTTTTCGTAGAATGCTTTTAAATATTGATTGGAGAATTGTTTAATTTTTAGTTCCAACTGTTCATTCCTTATATTCTTTAAATAGGATGAAAAAATTCTTTCAATAGCTTCAACTTGCGCCCTTCCTCTAGGTACCAATACGATACTAAATAGTGCGTTATTGAATAAGTAATCATACCAAAGTTGAGAATAATTTTGTAAATAACGGTCACGAACTTTTTCAAAATAGCTTTCACGCTGTCGCTGAACAAGTAAATACAGTAAAAAGATAAAGAGCACAACTAGTAAGAAGGAAATTATTGCGAAAAGCGTAGAAATAGTCAGCTTGATCATAGCCAAAACCTCGCAAAAGTTCTTTTAATTTTGGCTTCGAGCAAACGTAAATTAAATGGTTTGACAATATATTCATCAACACCGCCTTCATAAGCATTAAGCGCTGCCCCTTCAGAATTGCGTTCTGACATCATATAAATAATAAATTTCTTTTCATTTGGCATATGTCGTAAGATATGCAATATTTCTAAGCCATTTTTTAGAGGTAAAATATCATTCATAAGAATTAGATGCATATGCCCTGATTTATAATGATCCGATTGTAAAAAGCTATAACCATCCTCATAAGCCTTTACATCCAGAGTAAAATGAGGGATATCTAATTGTTTTAGCGTTGACTCTAATACTTGTCTAAAAATAGCGTTCTGTTCAATAATACTAACTTTCACTAATTCCGTTGGTTGCTCACTATAATCTTTTACTTGTGCTATACTCCACGTTAATTGCTCATCCTCTGATAGCATTTGTTTATTTTTATTTAACAACTCTTCAAAGATAACGTTATTATTTCTTATTTCTGTTATAGAGGCCTTTAATGCAATATGTTGAAACTTCCGTTCTGCTTCTAGGATGGCAAATATTCGTTTTAAAAATGCTTTAGCTTCTACATCACTACTTTGTAAAAAAAAGATACCCCAATGATTTCCATCTGATAATTGAAAAAGCAAATCTGTCTTACGTATTTTCGATTGTAAAAATGAGGTAACTTGATCATTCGTGGTTTCATTTGGTTGTGTAGAATTAGCTCTTTTTAAAAAGACTGCTGTTATTGTAAGGCGTGATCTAATAACACTTTCCCGCCATATTTCAAAGTAGCGTTCTACTTCATGTTCTTGCATGATATCATGGGCGAATTTTATATCATTCATTAGAATCACTCCCTATTTGTTTTTCTATATTATTATTTTCTATCATTTATTTAATAAATTAACAACAGTATTATAGTAAAAAATATAACTAGACAATATCTGAACATACCTATACGTCATAAAAAGTACATAGTTGAGGATAATTAATCATCTGTACCCTTTCTTAGGAAAGTTGGGCTTCCCAATGACCGAGATGAAAAGCAACCGCCTCGCTTTTTTCAATAACACAAAAGGGTACATAAGTCATTAAACTTATGTACCCTTTTGAAGAATTTTCAATTCTTATTTTACCGGCACTACTGCACCTTTCCATTCTTCTAAGATGAAGTCTTGGATTTCTTTCGAAGTTAATACTTCTAATAATTTTTTAATTTCTGGTTTTGTTTCATCACCTTTACGTACAGCAATGATGTTTACATATGGAGATTCTTTGTCTTCAAGAGAAATAGCGTCTTCGATTGGGTTTAAGCCGTTATCAATAGCAAAGTTAGAGTTGATTAATACTGCATCACCTTCGTCATTTTCATACATTTGTACAAGCATTTCTGGTGCAGTATTCGCATCGAATTTAAAGTTTTTAGGATTTTCTTCAATATCCTTTAATTCAGCTGCTGTTTTATCAATACCCTCTTTTAGTTTAATTAAGCCTTTTGCTTCTAATAATGATAGCATACGACCATGGTCGGATACTGAATTAGAAAGTAAAATTGTTGCTCCTTCAGGAAGGTCCTCTAATGATTTATATTTTTTAGAGTAAATACCGATTGGTTCAATATGAACGCCACCTGCATTAACGAAATCATAGCCATTGTCTTTAATTTGTAACTCTAAGTAAGGAATATGCTGGAAATAGTTTGCATCAATTTCTTCTGACTCTAAATCTTGGTTTGGCAAAACATAATCTGTATATGTTTCGATTTCAAGATCAATACCTTCTTTTGCTAAAATCGGTTTTGCCTTTTCTAAAATAACAGCATGTGGTGTGTTAGAAGCACCTACTTTTAATGTTACGTTTTCTTTGCTATCTGATTGATCATCTGATGCTGAATTTGCATCTTCTTTTTTATCAGTACCACAAGCTGCTAAAGCTAGGACAAGTATTGATAAAAATAATCCTGCCAATAATTTCTTCATTTATGACACTCCCTTTTACTTTGTTTGAAATATGTTAGCGGTAAGAACCGGAATAACCTCTAATGTCTTTCTAGCGTTTATCGATTTTATCGGTAATGACATCACCAATCCATTGAATGATAAATACAACTACTAAGATCAAAATAGTTGCCATTAATGTCACATCTTGGCGATTTCGTTGGAAGCCATCAAGGAAAGCTAAGTTTCCAAGACCACCTGCACCGATAATCCCTGCCATTGCAGTATAACCAACAAGTGCTACAGCCGTTACGGTAATACCAGAAATCAGAGCTGGTAATGATTCAGGGATTAGGACTTTCCAAATAATTGTGGACGTTTTAGCCCCCATTGAACGAGCTGCTTCAATGACACCTTTATCAATTTCGCGTAATGCAATTAAAACCATACGAGCGTAAAATGGAGCTGCACCGATAATTAAGGCTGGTAAAGCCGCATTTGCTCCGCGAATTGTCCCAAGTAAAAACTTCGTAAATGGAATTAATAAAATAATTAATACGATAAATGGAATGGAACGGAATATATTAACGAGTGACCCCGTTAAAAAGTTAACAATTTTATTAGCCCATAACTGATTAGGACTTGTTAAAAATAGCAAGATACCAATAACCAATCCAAGAATAAATGTGACAAATGTTGAAATAGCTGTCATATACAATGTTTCATACGTAGCTTGCCACATATTTTCCCAGTCTACGTTCGGAAAGAGATTAGTTAGCATTTGCGATCACCTCCGTTTGAACTTCGACTGTATTTAAATAATGTAGGGCATCAGCCACATTTTCCTTAGAACCATCAATTTGCACAATAAGTGTACCGTATGCTCCATTTTTCGTTTGCGAAATATTGCCATGAACAATGCTTACTTCCACATCGAATTTTTTAACAAGATGTGAAATGACGGGCTGTTCCGTTTTTTCACCAACAAAGATCAGCTTGACAAGTTGACCAGTTGGGTAGTTTGCTTTGATCTGTTCCACTGTATCCTTTGTTTCTTTTGTGTCGGTAATCTGGGCTACAAATTTCTTAGTAATAGCTGCTTGTGGTGCTTGGAAAACTTGCAACACCTCACCACGCTCTACAATTTCACCAGCCTCCATTACGGCTACACGATGACATATTTTACGGATAACGTGCATTTCATGGGTAATCAATACGATCGTTAACCCTAAACGTTCATTGATATCAACTAGTAAGTCAAGAATAGCATCTGTCGTTTCAGGATCCAGTGCAGATGTCGCCTCATCACATAGTAAAACTTCTGGATTATTAGCTAATGCTCGTGCAATCCCAACTCGCTGCTTTTGACCACCTGAAAGCTGTGATGGGTATGCCTTATCACGTCCTTCTAAACCTACAAGTGAGATTAACTCCTTCACACGGGCTTCTCGTTGAGCTTTTGGAACACCTGCAATTTCCAGAGGGAAAGCGATGTTTTCAGCAACTGTTCTAGACCAAAGTAAATTGAAATGCTGGAAGATCATACTTACCTTTTGTCTAGCAGCTCTTAACTTTTGCCCTTTAATGGATGAAAATTCTAGATTGTTTACTGTTACCGTTCCTGTTGTCGGTTTCTCTAATCCATTTAATAAACGAATCATGGTACTTTTACCGGCACCACTATAGCCGATGATGCCAAAGATTTCACCTTTATTTATAGTAAGGTTGACGTCTTTGACTGCCGTTAATTCGCCATTTGCTGTTTTGTATTTCTTCGTAATATTTTGAAGCTGAATCATAGCGAATACTCCTTTTCTTATATAAAAAAACCCCTTCACTCATAGACAAGTAGAAGGGGTCACGTATGATACGTTAAACCGTTCTCTCATCTTTCAAAGAAAAATCTTTGGGTGATTTGGCACCTTTTCACATGGTGATGGTTGCCGGGCTTCATAGGGCACTTCCCTCCGCCGCTCTTCATAAGAGTTCGATATATTTAATGTTTTAGTAATATATTTGATACTTTACCACGCTAGTAATGTTCAGTCAATTGATTTTTTTAACAATTCGTACAAAAAAGGTACAGATTGAAAAGCATAAATTTTATCTGTCACTTTCCCGCCATCAGTAACAAGTAAACATGGGACACTTTCAATTTGATGCTCATAAGCAATCTGCTCTAGAAAGTTGATATTTGCTTTGCCAATTTGAAGCTGTGGCAGCAATTGTTCAATAACTGACAGCATTTTTGATGCCACCGCACATGTTCCACACATCGGTGTATATAAATAAAATGCAGCTTTTTCACCCGACTGTATAGCCGCTTCCCACTGCTCTTTTGACCATTCTTCCATTGATTTCACGCAACCTTACAAAATATATTCATTATGGATTGAGAAATGAGCGCGCAATAAAATCATCGCTAACACTTTTCTTGGTGTTGTCTCTACTTCCTTATATGTTGGCATTGTACGTAAATGCTCAGCCTCTGGATAATGTCTGTCCATTAATGCACGTAGCTTATCGCCAGACGTATCTGCATCAAAAAAAGTGAAAAGCTCACAGCCCTCATAAGGATCGAGTAGCTCTTCTAATTGATGCACACCAATTGTACCATTCGTACAAAGTATTGTAACATTCTCATTTAAAATAGGCTCAATTTGTAGCTTATCTGAGCGTCCTTCTACGATCAAGCATTTTCCCTCGAACATTACGCCACCTCCAATTAGACATCCCCACTTATAAGTCATTATATAACAAAAAACGCCGGTAGTTTCCGACGTTTTTCGATTATAGCTTGTCTTATTCAGCGATCATTTCTTCGTATTGCTCTGCTGTCATAAGTTTTTCAACTTCAGATGCATCAGCAGGCTCAACAACGATCATCCATGCTTTTTCATATGGTGATTCATTAACGAATTCTGGGCTATCTTCTAAATCTGCATTGACTTCAACTACAGTACCTGAGATTGGTGCATATAATTCAGAAACAGTTTTAACTGATTCTACGCTACCGAATGGATCATCTGTTTTGATTTCGTCGCCAACCTGTGGAAGCTCAACGAAAACGATATCTCCTAATTCAGATTGTGCGAAGTGAGTAATACCAATACGTACTTTTCCATCTTCTACTTTTACCCATTCATGTTCTTCAGAGTATCGTAAGTCTTTAGGTGTGCTCATGCAATAAACCCCTCCATAAATATGTAATATATTCACTTTCAGTGTGCCATACTTCTCCTATAAAAACAAGATTCAATTACACCTCTAGGTAATTGAAAGCATATTTTTTCGAGTTCGCTTCAAAAATTAGAAACATCCATCGGAGACATTATTTTCATTCAGATCATGCCTTACACTTCCAAATAGAGGTAAGCCCTTTATCACGATCAAGACGGCTATTTCCAAGTTTGCTCAAAATCAGCTTCTTTAAACCCTAACGTTACTTTTTTTCCATCAGTCACGATAGGTCGTTTAATTAACATACCATCAGAAGCAAGTAGCTCAAGCTGTTCCTCTTCCGTCATATCAGCCAACTTGTCCTTTAAACCAAGCTCACGATATTTCATACCAGATGTATTAAAAAACTTCTTTAAAGGCATTCCACTTGCCTGCCATAAAGCTGTTATTTCTTCCTTTGTAGGTGGTTGCTCTACAATGTGAACCTCTTCATAGGAAACTTCATGATCATTTAACCACTTTTGCGCTTTTTTACATGTTGTACATTTAGGGTAATGGATAAATTGAATAGTCATTAATATGCTCCTCTACTGTCTTTTTCTGTAGTATACCATCATAATTGTTTTGAATGGAGGAACTTCTCTCATTTTCATCAGTCTATCCATCTGTTTTGCTTTTTTATCCGTCACTTTTATGATTCTCTATTTTGCAATTTATTGGTATCGCAAAAACTAGCTACCCAAAAGAGGATAGCTAGTTTGCTACATTGATGATTAAACGATATATTTTTCTGCTTCGATTAATTTTACAGATGCTTCACGTTTTTTCGCAATTAAGTTGTATGGGTTATTGCGAGTTAGCTTACGAAGCGCAGATAATGTCATACGCGCTGCATCACCATCTGCTGAAGCAAGAATTGTATCTTTTGCTTCTTTTTCGATTTCAGCAAATGCTTCTTGGCAGAAGATTTGTGTATAAAGCAATTTTTGATGTGCTTTTTCAGCGCCATCACGAGCAATTGCTTTTTCTGTACGTAAAACAGCCGATTCCATCGCAAATAATTGGTTAGCGATATTCGCAATATTCACTAATACTTCTTGCTCCTGATCAAGCTTTGCACCAAAGCGTTGCGCTGCTAAACCTGCTGCTAATACAGCAATCTTCTTCGCATTTTTCACTAAATATTTTTCTTGAGCAAGTGGCTCTGTACCGATATCTTCTGGCATTAACATTAGAAGCTCTTGCTGTAAGTTTTGGGCAACCTGTAATAGTGGTAACTCACCTTTTAGCGCCTTTTTCATAAATGTGCCTGGTACAATCATGCGGTTAATTTCATTTGTACCTTCAAAAATTCGATTGATACGAGAATCACGATAAATACGCTCAACCTCGTATTCAGCCATAAAGCCATAGCCACCATGTAGCTGTACTGCTTCATCTGCAATGTAATCTAGTGTTTCTGAACCAAACACTTTTGCAATAGAGCATTCAATTGCGTATTCTGCGATAGCACCTGCAATCACTTTTCCTTGCTTTTGCTCTTCAAGGCTTAACTGACTTAAACGATCTTCAAACAGACCAACCGTACGATAATTTAAAGATTCCGATGCATACAGTTGAGAAGCCATTGTTGATAATTTCTCTTTAGTAAGATTGAAATCAGAAAGCTTTGTTTTAAATTGCTGACGTTGGTTTGTGTATTGAATTGCTAACTCTAATGCACGTTTAGAGCCACCAATTGTGCCCACACCCAGCTTATAACGACCAATATTTAAAATATTAAACGCAATTACATGCCCACGGCCAATTTCACCCAATAGATTTTCTACAGGTACTTCCGCATCTTCTAACACTAATGTACGAGTTGATGATGATTTAATCCCCATTTTCTTCTCTTCAGGGCCAACTGAAACGCCGTTGAATGCACGTTCTACGATGAATGCAGAGAATTTATCGCCATCAATTTTCGCGTAGACAACAAACACATCTGCAAAGCCTGCATTAGTAATCCATTGCTTTTCACCATTTAAAATATAATGTGTTCCTGCATCATTAAGCTTCGCAGTTGTTTTTGCTCCAAGGGCATCTGAACCCGAACCTGGTTCTGTTAATGCATAGGCTGCAATTAACTCCCCAGAGGCAAGCTTAGGTAAATATTTTTTCTTTTGATCTTCATTACCGAAAAGAACGATTGGTAATGAGCCAATCCCCACATGAGCGCCATGTGTAATAGAGAACCCACCTGCAACAGACATTTTCTCAGCAATTAAAGCAGAAGAAACTTTGTCTAATCCAAGCCCTTCGTATTCTTCTGGTACATCTGCTCCAAGTAAACCTAATTCGCCTGCACTTTTAAGAAGACGCACTGAATGCTCAAATTCATGGTGCTCTAAGTTTTCAACTACTGGTAATACTTCATTTGCTACATATTCCTCTGTTGTTTTAGCAATCATTTTATGCTCATCAGTGAAATCTTCTGGTGTAAATACACGATCTAATTCCACATCTTCAATAAGAAATCCGCCGCCTTTAATGAAATCAGTTGTTTTTTCAGTCATGTTTAATTCCTCCCAATGTATCTATTTTGATTGTCTAATCCCCTAATAAGTGACACCTCAGCGCCATAAATTCATCGTCCCTATAAAGAGATAGCTGACGCTTCGATTGCACTCCAAAAACCATGTTTCTTGGCTTAACATATCTATAGAAAAGCTTGATGTATACAATGTTCGGAGGCAACCGTAAACAGTACACCTCAAGCTTATCTAGCAAATTATTAAAGAATTTCAAATACCCCAGCAGCGCCCATACCGCCACCAATACACATTGTCACTACGCCATATTTCTTACCTTGGCGTTTCAATTCATGAATAAGCTTAAGTGTTAAAATGGCCCCTGTTGCACCAAGCGGATGACCTAACGCAATGGCTCCACCATTTACATTGACTTTTTCTTGGTCGATCCCTAAATGACGTACGACCTGTAATGATTGAGAAGCAAATGCTTCATTGATTTCCCATAAATCAATATCCTCTATAGATAAACCTGCGATTTCTAACGCTTTTGGTACAGCAACAATTGGACCAATCCCCATTACTTCGGGCGGTACCCCTCCAACAGCAAAGCCTAAGAATTTTGCCATTGGCGTTAGCCCTTGCTTGACAGCTTCTTCACGGTCCATTACGAGTACAGCAGCAGCACCATCAGAAGTTTGAGAGGCATTACCAGCCGTTACACTGCCTTTTACATGGAAAGCTGGACGTAGTTTTGCTAAACCTTCAACAGATGTACCTGGACGTACCCCTTCATCCATACTAAATGTGAATTTTTTCACTTGTGGTTTATTTTGATCATCTACATAATGCTGTTCCACTTCGATTGGTACAATTTCATCATTGAATTTACCTTCTTTAATGGCCTTTTCAGCAAGCTCATGTGAGCGAACAGCAAAAGCATCCTGGTCTTCTCGACTAACATTGTACTGGCGAGCCACTTCCTCAGCTGTATGGCCCATCCCCATATAATATTGTGGAGCCGTTTCAGCTAACGTTGGATTTAGGCGTGGTGTATTTCCCACCATTGGCACCATACTCATAGACTCTACACCACCAGCAAGAATCGCTTTGGAATGTCCGAGCATGATCCGTTCTGCCGCATAGGCAATCGCCTGTAAACCTGACGAACAAAATCGATTAATCGTTAGAGCAGGTGTTGTATCTGGTAACCCAGCAAGTGCACCAATACTACGTGCTACATTCATCCCCTGCTCCGCTTCTGGCATCGCACAGCCTAAGATTAAATCATCAATCGGTCCTTCATAGCCCGCTCTTTTCAATGTTTCTTTGACTACAACAGCACCAAAATCATCTGGTCTCACCGTTGCTAATGAACCTTTTTTTGCTTTTCCTATTGGAGTTCGTGCTCCTGCTACAATAACGGCTTCACGCATCCTATTAATCCCCCTTTGTTTCATGTGCAAGATTGATCTATTTCGTCAATTAATTACGAAGTGGTTTACCTTTTAACAGCATGTGTTGCATTCTTTGCTGTGAAAGTGGATCAGCAACAAGGCTTAGGAACGCCTCACGCTCTAAGTTTAATAAATACTGTTCATCAACTAATGTGCCGTATGGAACCTTACCACCTGCAATAACATAAGCTAATTTTTTAGCAATTTTTAAATCATGTTCACTAATAAAGCCTGACTCAAACATCCCTTGCGCACCGATGAGTAATGTACCGTAACCTGATGCACCGACAACAGGCACTTTTGTAGGTACAGGTGGTTGATAGCCTGCTTCATAAAGCGCTAAAGCCGCCTGCTTTGCATCATATAATTGATGATCTGGGTTAACGGAAATACCATCTGCAAAGTTTAAGAAGTTATTTTCACGTGCTTCTTCGCCAGAAGTTGATACCTTAGCCATCGCAATTGTTTCAAATACTTTATTAGCAATATGTTGATAGTCTACCTCTACGCCATTTGGCAAGCCCTTAAGGAATTTTTGATAAAGCGCTTTATTTCCGCCACCGCCAGGAATTAAACCAACGCCTACTTCCACTAAGCCCATATACGTTTCCATCGTTGCTTGGATATGTGCAGCTGGTAGACAAACCTCTGCTCCACCGCCTAATGTCATCGCAAAAGGTGCTGCCACAACTGGCTTACGGGAATATTTAATTTTTTGCATAGCATCTTGGAATGCCTTAATGACGAAATCTAGCTCGAAGATATTATCATCCTGTGCTTCTACTAAAATCATTCCTAGATTTGCGCCAACGCAGAAGTTTTTCCCTTGGTTACCGATAACTAGGCCCTTGTAGTTAGCCTCTACTTCATCTACTGCAAAGTTAATCATTTGGATAATATCTAAACCAATTGCATTCGATTGTGAATGGAATTCAAGTAATGCGATACCATCCCCTAAGTCTATTAAACTAGCACCTGTATTTGATTTAATGACACCATGCTTTTTCTTATAACGTTTTAAATTAATCTCTTTTTCATTAACTGGCACTTTCACATATTGTGACCCATTGTAATAAGCTAAATCGCCATCTATTTCAGAATAGAATGTCTCAAAACCATTTGCCAGCATCTCTTTAACAAATGCAGGTACATCACGACCTTCTGACTCCATTTTCGCTACAGAGTCTTTTACGCCAAGAGCATCCCAAATTTCAAATGGTCCTTGTTGCCAGCCGAAGCCCCATTTCATGGCATTGTCAATGGCTACGATATCATCCGCAATTTCACCATGTAGCTGAGCAGAATAAATTAATGTTGGTGCAAAAATTCCCCATAATAGCTCACCTGTACGATCCTTCGCATATGTTAATGCTTTGACTTTATTAGCCAAGCCTCGCGTTTGTTTTGCCATTTCAATAGAAGGAGTTTTCAACTTTTTCACCGGGCTATAAGTTAAAGTTGTTGGATCAATCTCATGTATGTCCTTACCTTGTTTAAAGAAGAACCCTTGACCAGATTTAGCACCTAGCCAGCCATTCGCGACCATTTTCTGTAAAAACTCTGGTACAGCAAACACCTGCTGCTCCTCACCTGTTGTTTGATCGTAAACATTTTTAGCTACATGAATAAATGTATCTAATCCCACAACATCCAGTGTACGGAAAGTGGCAGATTTCGGACGACCAATAAGTGGACCTGTTACAGAGTCTACTTCACCAACAGAATAACCACCTTTTAACATTTCCTGTAAAGTTATAAGTAAACCATACGTTCCGATACGGTTCGCAATAAAGTTTGGAGTATCCTTTGCTAATACAACACCTTTCCCAAGCACATCTTCCCCAAACGTTTTCATGAAGCTAACTACTTCAGGCGCAGTTGTATTAGCAGGAATCACTTCTAATAGTTTTAAATAGCGAGGAGGATTGAAAAAGTGCGTTCCAAGGAAATGCCTTTTAAAGTCGTCTGAGCGTCCCTCTGCCATTGCGTTAATACTAATTCCTGATGTGTTTGAACTGATAATTGTTCCTGGTTTACGAACAGCATCAATTTTTTCATAGAGACTTTGTTTAATTGGTAAATTTTCAACTACAACTTCGATTATCCAATCTACATCTTTTAGTTTCCCTAGATCGTCTTCAAAGTTGCCAACCGTTAGTAGTGATAAATTTTTCTTAGAAGTAAGTGGTGCTGGCTTTTGCTTTAATAACTTTTGCAAAGCTCCGTTTACAATACGATTTCTTACAGCTGGATGCTCTAAAGAAAGACCCTTTGCCTCTTCCTCTTGCGTCAGTTCCTTCGGTGCAATATCTAATAGTAATGTTGGTATACCGATATTGGCTAAATGTGCTGCAATTCCAGAGCCCATCACCCCAGAACCTAGAACAGCTGCTTTTTTAATGTTGTAAGTCACAAGCAATTCCCCCTTATTCTCCCATTGAATGAATAGCCATTCATTTTTTGGCCAAAAAAATATCAAGTGTACCTTAGTGTTTTTTCGTCCTGTTGTTGGATGAAATTCATTCCAGGCAACTAAGCCCGACTAAGGCTTATCTTCGTTCTTAACTCACTTTTTAATGAATGAAGATAAAACTACTTTTCTGTTTTTAGTGTAGATTATTTTGTCTAATTTAGCAATCTTTTTTCAAGAATTATTTTTGCAATATACATCTTTTTCTGTTTTTTACGAGCTAAAAGCAGACAATAAGTAGCAATCAAAACGGCCAAACAGAAAACTTTCAGGTTAAGAGAAAAATGTGTAGAATGGAAAACAAGGAGAGTGAATATATAATGAAAACAATTACTACAGCAGATCAATTTAATGAACTAATCGCGGGTGACCAAAAAGTACTAGTGAAATTTTACGCTGGCTGGTGCCCAGATTGCACACGAATGAACATGTTCATCGATCCAATCATTGAAGAGTACAACCAATATGACTGGTATGAGCTAAACCGTGATGAGCTTCCAGAAATTGCAGACAAATATGATGTAATGGGAATCCCAAGCTTATTAATTTTCCAAAACGGTGAAAAACTTGCACATTTACACAGTGCCAATGCAAAAACACCTCAGCAAGTAACAGAATTTTTATCTGCTCAACAATAAAGAGCAAAGAGCTGCATTTCATTTTTGAAATGCAGCTCTTTTTAAAAGGAGATTGTTATGCACAAACAATTAGTTCTACTCGGTACATCACAATATGATACATCGATTGCACCAAGATTCCGTCAATCTGCCTGTGGACCTACTACTATTCACGTTATATTAAACTTTTTGAACAAATCAGCCCCTTCAATAAATGAACTCTACAAGCTGCTCGGTGGCACAAAAATTGGCTTATTTAAATGGCGACTTATCCACAATCTCCGTCGACTATATCCAACTTGGGATATTCGAAATTGTTCATTAAAAGAAGCTTTACAGGAGATTGACGCCGGTCGTCCCGTTGCTATGCGTTTTGATCGTTACTTTAGCCTTCAATGGCGAGATAAAAAATCGGCCTTTGCCTATCATTGGGTACCGCTAATTGGCTATAACATAAAAAATGGCGACCTATCGTTAATTTTTCATGATAATGGTAGACCTCATCATGAAAGTACTATTCGTCGAGCTTTCTATAAAGATAATGAGAAGGTGTTATCGTTTGTTAAAATTAAACCTCAATAGCGCTTATTTATAAAAAATAAAAAGCAGAGCATATTACTATACTCTGCGTTCATTGTTAAATAAGGGAATACAAGGAGCGTGCGTGCTTGGCGATTAGCGTGTAGCCACTCTCTTCTATTTCTTTAAAAATATGTGGTTCATAGCTTGGTAACGCTAGGCTTGCAAAATCTGCTTCAATTGGTACATCGGTTTGAATAGTTGCAAGCTCATGGGATAATTTTAGCATGTCCAAATTTTCCTGGATTTTTGTGCGTTGGCCTGGCTTTAATTCACCAAGTGATTCTAGAATCTTGTCAATTGAGCCATATGTTTGAATGAGCGTCAATGCTTGCTTCGGACCAATACCCTTGACACCTGGATAGCCATCACTAGTATCGCCCATAAAGGCTTTCACCTGTGCAAACTGCGTTGGCTCTATACGATATTCTTCTTTAAAGCGTGTATGTGTATAAATATCATACTCTGTGTAGCCCTTTTTCGTAAAGGCAATTTCTGTAGAAGGTCTTAAAAGCTGAAGCAAGTCTTTATCCCCACTAATAACCGTAATATCTGCCTCATCCTGCCATTTAGTAATCATGGAACCAATTAAATCATCTGCTTCCATACCCTTCACACCGAAATTTTTCCAGCCAATTTGCTGCGATAATTTTTTCGCCATATCAAATTGAGGCAGCATTTCCTCTGGTGGGGCTGGGCGATTTGCTTTATAGCCATCAAATAAATCATTGCGGAACGTATGTGCCCCCATATCCCAGCAAACAGCCATATGCGTTGGCTTCATAATTGATTGTGCTGTTAAAACATGACGTACAAATCCTTGGGCCCCATTCGTCGGTGTCCCATCTGCCAAGCGAATAAAATGTCCCATTGCAGCTGAGGCAAAAAATGAACGGAATAACAGTGCCATACCGTCAACAATCAATAGTTTTGGTTTTGTTGTCATATAATTTCCTCTCTATTACAAATACAAAGTTTGTATAAAATAAAATGTTTCCTATTTTACATTATAACAAACTTTCACTAATCAGCATTGTCAATACACAGAAATACTATTACTTTACGGCGTAACCTTCCCTTTTTTTGAAATACGATTACGGTGATCAAGTTGAATGCCTGTTAACCACTGTAAAAATGCTGTTACCCCAATTTTAACGGTTTCCGGACGGAGCATTCCTTCCTTAGGATCAGCATAAACAAAATCAATATGACGAACTCCTTCATTTTCTCCAATCAGCTTGAGAATATCAAATAATTCGTAGGCCGTTAAGCCACCTGGTGTTGCTGCAGGAACGTCACGAGCAAACATAATATCTAGAGCATCTAAATCTACTGAAACATAAATACGATCTACTTCATACATCAGCTGACGAAGCATTTCACGAATTGTGAGCTGTATACCATCTCGTCGCATTTGCTTTAACGTAATCATATGAATCCCTTGCTCTCTTGCGTAATGAATCATTTCAGGTGAATTGAAAAAGCCATGCAAACCGACATTATACACATGTTTCCCCTCAACAACTCCTGCTGCCATTAACTGATGAATGGGAGAATCTTGTGCTAAACCAACCTCTTCTTGATTCCTTGCATCTAAGTGTGTATCAATCTGAATAATGCCAATCCGATCTTGCGGAAAAGCATTTTTTATACCTCTTAAGGAACAGGCAGTAACCGCATGATCTCCTCCAATCAAACAAGTAAAGCTTTTTTGAAAAGCAATACTTAAATTTTCCGCTGCTGCTTCGATGGCAGATTCAGAAAGCATACGATCTTGTTCATGAATCGCCACATCTCCTATATCCACGACTGACAGCGCACGTAAATTAACCTGTTCATCTAAATTATATGATTGAAAACTAGGCCACACTTTACGAAATTCAGTTGGATATTGCGCTTTTGTTGATCCTCCACTGGCATACGATAAAAGCGCACCATAAATTACAATATCCACATCATTTGGATTCGGATTAGCTTGCTGCTTTATCCATTGATGCATTGCTGATCCATTTTCTTGCTTCCACTGGCATTCCGGTTGAATAAACATTATTCTCTACCACCCTTCATATCTTTTCCATCCAAGTTAAATTTACCTACATAAATTTTTACTTTCCGCAAAATGTCCTACCATAAAATTTCTACTATTATAGTACCATTCGTACATTCATTTTCGTCATTGTTTTACTTTTTTCCTCTTTTCTTTTGAAATTTCTCAATTAGACAACAAAAAAGCAAACTAGAAACCGATCTAGTTTGCTTTCAATAACGAAAGGGTGATTTTCATATTGTGAGTTGGCCTTATATCTTTCATTTAAAGTGAGGAGCACCATAGTTAGGAGCGCTTTGCTCAGATTTTGGAGCGGTTACCTCCTCTTTTGGAGCGCTTTGTCAACACTTTCGAGCAGTTACCTTCTCTTTTGGAGCGACTTGCCACACTTTGGAGCGGTTACCTTCTCTTTTGGAGCACCTTGTCCACACTTTCGAGCGGTTACCTTCTCTTTTGGAGCGCCTTGCCCACACTTTCGAGCGGTTACCCCCCCTTTTGGAGCGCCTTACCCTCACTTTCGAGCGGTTACCTTCTCTTTTGGAACGCTTTGCCCTCACTTTCGAGCGGGTATCACAACCTTTGGAGCGCCTTGCTCACACCTTCGAGCGGGTATCACAACCTTTGGAGCGCCTTGCCCTTACTTTCGAGCGGTTACCTTCTCTTTTGGAGCGCTTTGCTCACACCTTCGAGCGGTTACCACCTCTTTTGGAGCGCCTTGCCCTCACTTTCGAGCGGGTACCACAACCTTTGGAGCGCTTTGCCCTCACTTTCGAGCGGTTACCTTCTCTTTTGGAGCGCCTTGTCCACACTTTCGAGCGGTTACCTTCGCTTTTGGAGCGCCTTGCCCTCACTTTCGAGCGGGTATCACAACCTTTGGAGCGCCTTGCTCACACTTTGGAGCGGTTAACTCATCAAAACTATTTCTGCTGTTTAAAGTGGCTTTGGCATAGCTCAGCAACTTCATGCATGGAATAACTTTGAAAATTGTATTGGCTGCGCAACTCTTGATAATAGCGTAATAGCTCTTCCAGCATCGCTAAATTTTTATCAATGTGCTTGCCAAAATTATGAGGGTGCCACCATAAATGATAAAATGCTTGTGCCTTTGCAGCTTCGAGCATACTTTCCTTAATACGTTTTACTTTTAACCCTTCGAATACACGCAATGGACCACAATAAGGCCTTAAAAAGGCACTTGACCGAATATTAATGAGCTGCGCCTCTTGCATTTCTGCTAGTGTTGCCATATGGTGTCCGGTTAGATTCCAATAGCTATCTAGCCATTTCTTTGCTCCGAAAAGTCTGCCCTTCTTCGTAAACTTTTGAGCTTGATACAATGCATGGTTTTCAGTTCCTCTGTAGCAAATATAGCCAGCTTCTGAACACGCTGATAAATAGTCTTTGTTTATTTGGTTACGTGGAAAGACAATGGATTTCATCGGAGCGATATATCCTTCACTAATTGTTTTTGTAGCATGTAAATCGGCACGAAAAGCTGCCTCTGTTTGCCCCTTTTCCAAGCAATAGAAATGGGAGAAGGTATGACTTCCTATTTCCTGATGTGGTGTACGTTTAATATCCTCGATTAAAGATTTACCAAAATGTAAGAGATCCTCTTGTTCATTTTCGCCTACTTTTGCTAGCTGTGTATGTGCAGCAAAGCGCATATTTTCATATTTCACAGGGATACCTCGTAAATAATGAGCCATTTCTGCCTTTGATTCTGCAAACAATAATCCGACTGTAGCCCAAGTCGCATGAATGTCATATTGCTCAAATAACGCTAGTATCCTGGGCAATGCTTTACGTACACCATATAGGTTTTTATTGTATTGTCCATATCGAAAAACGTCATGGACACCCCAATTCAGCTCAAAATCTAATGAAATAACGAGACCCCCACCATTCATGTTGCTACTTCCTCCATTTTTGTACACCTAATAGCAGTGCACGTATTTTTGATTGGGTGATGTAGCCTGAGTAGACATGGACAATTTGGCCACCAAAGCTTAGTTTAAAGGCTCGTACATTATGACTATTTGTTAATTCACCCATATCATATAAAACAAAACCTTGCTCCTTTAAGTGGAGTAGATTATGCCAGATTAAAAAACGATTGGCATAACGGATCGGTCGTTTTAAATGTGAAGGCATAGCTGATGCATGACAAGTAGCCTCGTAAAAAGACATCGCTCTTTTCTCATGAACAATATCTAATCGATAGCACAGTGTTTGTCCACAAATACTCTGGATCTCGGATAATAATAATGCACCCTGTTCATTTAGGAGCATGAGTGTTTCCATTTGTGACTTGCCAATTGCTTCAAGCTTTTTTCTTTTGGCAAACTGATTGTAGAATTGCTGGAAGGCTCGCAAGTTGTCCATCGAGGGCTCTTTGTACAAAATAACTTGATAAAATTCTTTTTGGGCCCGTCGAAGGATTTTACGATTCCCTTCTGAAAGTGCTAAATATAACGAAAGCTCATGCTCTTGCAAATGAATGTGAACCGTTTCGCTTTTTACAAGCTTTCTGCTAGGTACAAGTGAATGTGTATAGCCTACAACTTTCATTGAGTTTCGAACATTTGCTGGCTTTTCTAGAAGATAAAAATGCTGCATTGCGATATTCCATCGCTTACTTTTAATGGACAGAATGAACATCGCCCCCACTCTCCGTATATTTTTCTACACGATTTCGCTCAAAGCGAGCGAATTTAAAATGTTTCATTCGAGAAATAGGTTTATAGCCTAGCTGTACTAAGCGCTTACGCTTACGCCATTGCCAAAAGCTTGCCGTTACCCATAGTGTTTGTGCCGGTTTTATTTTTCGAAAATAAGCTGTAATAATATCGATTTGTTTGAAAACATCATAGGCTAAAAAATAGGTCTGCTTCGGTAACGGTTCTATAATCCGCAATGAATCGACTCGCCAATTTGTGGCATGTAACGCAAAGGCTGGTTTATTCGTTTCTGCAAAGGAGTCTTTATAAATCGTATATCCCTTATAAAAGAGGGCAATGACTTCCTCCTGATCAAGCTGCATCGCTTCCTGAATCGACATTTCTTCAAATAAGTTACCAACAGGCTGCTGTGGCGATACATCCTCTGAGGGAGTTAATTCATACAGCTCCACTTGTTTCATACGAACAAATTTTTCTACGAATTGTTGTCCATATTCTAGCCAATCTTTTAGCTTTCCATACTTTACTAAAAAACGTAACTGGCCTAGTGAATTACGCTTCCAGTCCACAATTCGCTGATTACTTTTTACGTATTCCTTAAGTCGTTGCTTTAATGATAAAAATCCTGTCAGTAAATTTGTACGTTTCGAACCACTGCTGGCAAGCATATGCCTTGTAAAATCAATGCTAGAGCGCCAGTCAAATTTATAAGGCTCATAGCCAATACTCATATCAAATAGGCGATAATTGGCTGCGAACGTTCGCTGAATGGTTTCCTGATTGACGATACGTCCAGCACCAAATAAATTAAATGTTGGCTCATGTGCAAGAGCGTAAGTTACATAACGCCCCCGACAGCAAAGTCCATATGTGAAACCAATCCACTGATTTTCAAAGACAAGTGCATCGACCTCCACCTGTAAGGCCTCTCCCTTTAGCATTGTTAAACGTTCAAAAAAGTCTCTTTTCTTGCCCTTTGTAAATTCACTTGTATCAAGCTTTTTTGCCCAACGACGATTAAATAATCGAAACATTTGCCAAAGCTCGTCCTGCGATGGAGCACGTCTTTCTAATGAGCCTAAATTTCGTAGCTTTCGTTCGCGTCGATCGACACCATGCATTTTTCGTCGTTGATTGAAATGATGTTGAAAATCTACTTCTGAAAATGCTAGATACGGTGTCACTACACGGAATATGCTTGTACGTAATTGTCTTTCAACAAAATATTGCTCCAAGATTTTAGTAGATGCTTTACTTTCTAATAAGCCATGGAGAGAAAAAACAACGTGTCGATATTTTTTAATCAGCTCATCAAATATAAAGGTCGCTGCTTGGAGTAACCACTGTTGTTTAGCGACTATCCCGGTATAGTTAGCAATCTGTTTACCTGCAAATGTATACACCCTTATTCCCCATCGAATAGACACCGTAAAGGGGAAAAAGGCGATGATTGTCCCCTCATGTTCAATGGCATAAAGCTCTACACGTTCTTTACGTCCAACAATTTGCCACCAATTATAAAACCAAGCAAATTCTATAAATGGGTTATCATTGTCCTCTGCTTCTAAAATGGCATCCCAAATTTCCTTGTACCACATAAGCTCATCATCAGTTCTAATGCGAATTAATTGCAATTTAATCCCCTTTCTTCGCTAGTTCTGAAACAGCTTGCTGATAGACCATTATTGTTTTTTGATACATAGGGGTAAACGTGAAATACTGCAAATAACGGCATTCACTTACATTCCCCATTTGTTGCCTTAAATCGGCATCTATTATTAGTTGGTGTAGCCTCTGCTTTAATAATTCAAAATTATCTCGTTCTACTAAAAATCCATTACCATGATCTTCTACAAGCTCTTTTACACCACCTACATTTGTTGCAATAATAGGGAGACCTACACGCATCGCTTCAATAATAGAAATCGGCAAGCCTTCCCAATCTGACAACAAGACAAAAATGTGGCTTTTCTCAAGATAAGAATGGACATCTAATTGATTGCCTAAAAATGTTATACGTGCTGTTAAACCAGACTGTTCAACAAGTTTTTCTAAGTCAGAACGTAGTGAACCATCTCCAATTAGTTGAAGATGCCATGGAATATGCGTCAGCTCCGCCAAAGCCTTGAGTAAGATATCCTGCCTTTTTGGCACTTCAAAACGAGCAACCATAACAATGATTGGCTGCTCCAAAAATGTTCTTTCAGTTGTTGTCCTTTTCTCTATTAGATCAATGCCATTATGAATTGTCAGTAATTTATGTGCAGGAGCCACCTCCTTCATTAGTGCTAATTCTCGATCGTATTCGGATACCGTAATAATTTTTGTAGTAAATAGCTGAACAGATTTTTCCATCCGATGGTATAGCAGCTTTTTCTTTTGTGGAACACCTTCTGTAAAACTCCAGCTATGTGCTGTAAAGATAGTTGGAATTCCTAGTAAACTACCAACTACACGACCTATGATACCTGCCTTGGATGAATGGGTGGCTACAACATCTGGTTGTATTCGTTTAAAGACAGCTCTTAATTGCCAGAATGATCGAAAGTCTTTCGCTAAATGAATCGCTCGTTGTAAGGAAGGTATATTGATGACGGGAATTTGCAGTTCTTGCAAGCGCCACAGTGATGGCTGATAGGAGCCTGTTACAACTGTCACCTCATGTCCATCTTGTTGTAATTGGATAGAAAGTGCCTCCACATGTTTTTGAGCACCTCCGACCTTATCCATTCTTGTAATAAGCTGAACTATTTTCAGTACTGCCACTCCTTATTTTTTAATAAGCACCCGTTCTTGCTACGATGACATAAATAGTCTTCAACATAATTTGGATATCCATCCAAAAGGAGAAATTTTCAACATATTCAATGTCATACGAGATTTTTTGTCCATGTGATATATTCGATCTACCATTTATTTGAGCAAGCCCCGTCAATCCTGGCTTTACCTCCAGTCGCCGAGCTTGTAAAGAGTTATAAGCATTTGTAATCGTTGGAACTTCCGGGCGTGGACCTACAATGCTCATATCACCCTTTAGCACATTTAAAAGTTGTGGGATTTCATCAATACTTAGCTTTCGAAGGATAGCGCCCACTTTTGTGATACGTGTATCTTGCTTCGTTTTAAAGTAATAATCATCAGGGATACCATTAGCACAAATAGTCGGCATATTTACTGGAACTGCCTGAATACACATTGTTCGTAGCTTCCAAATCACAAAGCGGTGATGATCGAGGCCAGTTCGTATTTGTTTGAAGAAAATGGGGCGACCCGTTGTCATGAGTAAAATGAGAAAGACTATTAACATAAGAGGAATCGTTATAAAAAGTAAAATTAAAGCCCCAATAATATCAACTATTCTTTTGCCGTACTGACCATAGAATGTGAGATTCTGAGCTGTCTGAACGTGCAATACATCATCCTTTGCATTTTTTTAGCACTTAACACTATATATTCATTTTGTACATTTCTAGAACTAGTATAGAAAAAGTGCTCCCTTTAAGAAAAAAAGAGTTATGTCAGCGTCATATGCTGAATAACTCTTTTTGCCGTATTATATGCTTGCTTCTAAAATTTGAACATCACATTCAATCAAAACATTCCCCTTCACCGCTTTACTTATCATACAAGTCTGTTCCGCCTTGTGTGCTAAGCGCTCTATTCTTTTTGCAAGATGTTCCGATAGCTCTTGGACAACAATCGTTGGTTTATGGACAATTTTTTCATAAGTAAAAACGCCATTTTCTACGCTTACAAACCCATGAGCCTGCATGGATAAAGACATCACATCTATTTCCGATCTTTCAAGCAGAGCAGCTAAGGTGATTAAATAACAGGTTGCCGCTGCACCTAAAAGCATTTCATCTGGATTTGTACCAATCCCTGGACCATTCATTTCCTGAGGAATAGATATTTGCGTTTGTAAATTGCTTGATGTTATGTTCCCTGTCCCATTTCTTCCATCCGCCCAAGTTAAATCCATTGTAAATTTATGCTGAACCATCGTTTATATCCTCCTTTATTTTTGGCTAAGAAAAATGCGAAATATTTATCGTAAGGCAAGCAAGGCGTAGCTTACCTTTGCTTTCTTTAACTCTACCACATTTTCAACGTGATGCTTGAAATCAAAAATTGCGTTGATTACTTCGAACAGCCACCAGTAACTTCAAGTGCAGTTTGAATCCCTAGCAAAACATTCAACCTCACTGTGTTTCGAAAGAACCATTGCCATAGCTCCACTATTAGGGGTGATTTCCTTTATCGTACAAAATCAACCATTATTTTACGAAAAACAATGTGATAATTTTTATGGTAGAATAGAATAAATAATTCTTTAGGAGATTTTCAAAATGATTTTAACAAAGCAAGAAGCAATACAAGCATTAAAAAAGAACAAGTTCATCGGTTTTACGATTACAACAGGAAATATTATTATGAAAAAGATTAATAAAACCGATTATAATATTTTTGTCTTTGAAGAAGGGAAAGAAAAACCTTTACGTTATGTTGGTTCTATTATGAACGTAATGGCGACAATGAGTGATAAAGCCTCAAATAAAGACTTTTTCATTGTTGAACAGTTACCATCAGAAAATAGTGCTGTAGAAGCTCAAACTACTGAACATGAGGCAACAACAGAAGAAAAAGTAACACCTGTTAAGGAAAAAGAAGAAACTGTTGCTGAAGAAAAAGAAGATATTGTTGTTGAAGGAAATGAGGAAAGCCGTGCTATCGCTGGCTATGAAGGATTATATGAAATGACGGCAAGTGGTCGAATTATTACGGTCCGTGAAAACCGTGCGTTAGCTCGTTGTAATGATGAGTACGGCTTCCATATTGCACGCTTGACGAAGGATGGCAAAGCAACTAGTCATAATGTTTTTGAACTTTGGAAACAAACATTCCCAGAACTAGAGCAAACTCATTTTAAAGGTGCTTTAAAAGCAAAATATGGTACAGGCTGTAAGCTAATCGATAAACCTGGTATCCACTTTTAATCATGAAACACCCTCAGCTTTTTTGCTGAGGGTGTTGTCGTTTAGAATTGATATATTTTTCGCCATTTGAACAACTGTAAGATACTGATTTTCTCCACTTTACGGAAACCTGCTTGCACCAACTTTCGCCTTCTTTTTCTATCAAACCACGGGGCAATCGTACAAACGGCTCTTCCTTCTCTCTGGACATCAGCAATGATATCAACGAGTTGCTGACTGTCATACTCTCTTATATACGACATATTGTCTGCTAGCTCATAGGAATAGTTAGCAGCTTCTTCAGATGCTATTTTATCATGCCTCTTATATATAATTTGATCACCATTTCCCAAAAGTCGATAGCCCCTATAGAAACTTGAAACATAGTTTGCTCGCTCATGCATCTCCGTAATATCCTTCATTGATACTTCTTGAAAGTTCACTTGCCCGAAAGCATATTTTTGTTCTGCTATATAAACATCTAAAATATGTACTGCTAAAAATCGTTGTATTATCCTAACTGAAGCTCTTAACCAATCTTTTATTTTCGCGTGCTTCACAAAATATCGTAGTTCTCCTAAACGGTCCCGCTTCCATTTCACGAGCTGATGATTATTCGTTAACAAACCTTTTAAGCGATCTCGTAAGACCATCCAGGATCGAAGTACACGCTCTTTTGTTCCTTTCGTACTCATAACAAATTTTCTTGTAAAATCAATATGGGTATACCATTCAAACTTGTATGGCTCATAGCCACTTCCTAGATCATAATAACGATAGCCTACACCATGTGCTTTTAACATATTTTCTTTTTCAATAATGCGGCCTGGGCCAAATAGATTGAAGTCAGGCTCATGTCCCATTGCCAGACAAAAATTACGCTCTCTACAGCAAAGGTCAATCGTAAACGCAATCCACCGGCCTTCAAATTGCAGGCTATCCACCTCTACTCGAAATGCCTTATTGGAGACCTTGGCCAATCGCTCGTAGAACAATCGAGTCTGTTTTTCAGTAAAACCACTTTTATCAATTTTCTTTTGCCACCTTCTCGTAAATAACGTAAACATGTCTTGTAAATGATGGTGATTTTCTTCTTGAAATGCTACATGACCAAGTAACTTTAATTTATTTTCCCGACGCTTCAAACTTTTGAATTTTTTTCGATGCTTCTGCAAAAAATTATCAAGTGTAATTGATTGAAAATCTATATAAGGCGTGACAGTCCGAAAAATAGAATGTGGCATCTGATATTCTATCGCAAATTTTTCTAATTCTTGAGAGGTATTTTTACTTTCTAACAATCCATGTAACACCATTAAATAACGCTTGTATTTTTTTGAAAGCTCCTTCAGCATAAAGTTAATGGAACGTTCAAGCCAATTCTTTTCAGCGACTACTTCCATATAAGTCGCAAACCCTTGTCCCAAAAAGCCAAAATGATGCACTTTACCAAACCGTACTGTATGCACTAATGGAAAAAAGGCAACTGCTACTCCTTGATATTCAACTACATAAATCTCAACATTGTCATGAGTACCTAGTGTTGTCCACCAAGTTGAGACCCACTCGTACTCAATAAAAGGATTATCATTGTGCTCTTTTTCGAGTATTGTTGACCAAGTACTTCGATAGGGCTCTAATGCTTCAATAGTCGTGATGAGTTTATACGTAAGCAATTTACTATATCGCTCCTTTTTTCCATTATCATCGCCATACATGTTGTAGCCACTATATTCTTAGCAAGAAAATATTAGAACATTTCATCCACGTGAAAGCCCTTCCTTATCACAGTCATAGGAAGGGCTTAGTCAACTTTATATTTTTACAAGCGGTACTTCTTCTTTTTTTACGGCGTTAGCCATATGTGTAGTCGCCACAAAGCTTAATGTCATACCAGGCCCAATCGTAGCACCCGGTCCAGGATACGTTTCTCCCATGATCGACGCTGAACAATTACCTGAAGCATATAATCCTTCGATTGGTTCGCCATCTGCCTTAATAACCCGAGCATGTTCATCCACTACCAAGCCTCCCTTTGTGCCAATATCGCCTGGATATATACGTAATGCATAGAAAGGAGCTTTTTTGATCTCTGCTAAATTTGGATTTGGCAATGTTGGGTCCCCATAGTAATTATCATAGGCACTATCACCACGATAAAAATCATCATCATGACCATTTCGGGCAAAGTCATTAAAACGATTTACTGTCTCTATTAGACTTTCAGGCAGCACATCCATTTGTCTAGCAAGTTCTTCAATGGACTCTGCACTTTTCACGATGCCATGATCAAACCAGCTTTTTGGGAAGGCTTGTCCTGGGAACAGACCTGTAAAAATATAACGGCTTTTAGCAGAGGCATCAATGACTATCCATGAAGGAACAGCCTGTTGCGTGGTCTTTTGATGCTCGTACATGGTATCTACAAATTCATGATAAGGAGCCGCTTCATTCACTAAACGCTGTCCTGCGCTATCTACAACAATCATATTTGGTACGCCCCTGTCCGCTACTAGGAAGAAGGGTTGTCCTTGTGGATCAATAACAGAAGGCGCTCCCCACACTTTATCCATTAAATCTAATGTAGCGCCAATTTTTACACCTGGTTCTATAACGTCACCTGTTTGTCCCTCTGGTGAAGAAGTCCATGCAGCGTTCGTTGGGCTTGGTAAATATTGTTCTCGAAGTGCTTGGTTGTGTGAAAAGCCGCCTGATGAAAGAACAACACCTTTCTTTGCCTCAATTCGTAGCTCTTGTCCATCTCGTTCCACAATGATCCCCATCACTCGACCCTTATCCATCATAAAATCTTTAAAGGCCGTTGATAGCCAAAGCTCACCATTTGCCTCCGCTAGCGATAGTCGTAAACGTGCTACTAAAGCTTCACCTAACGCAACTGGCTCACTTTTTGTCACCTTTGATTTTACTAGGCGCATGCCTAATTTCAGTGCAGTTGTTTTACCTTTTAACGTCCGTGTTATCATATTAACTTTATGAAACTCATAGCTATTCATTGTAAAGCCCTTAGTTGATAGAGTTGCTCGACGCATAGTATGTGCTAAAGAGCCCATTTTCGTTAAATCGAAAATTAGTGGTTCAATGGAACGTCCCTGAGACAAGCCCCCTGGTTTTTCTGGATAGTAGTCCGAGTAACCTTTTGCATATTGGAAACGCATATGCTTAGTTTTATTGTATAAAAACCGCAACATTTCTGGGCCTCTTGTAATATAGGCCTCCTTTAAAGCTTCAGGCACTCGATCACCAACTGTTGAATCTAAATATTGGCGTGCAAGTTCATGTGTATCTGGAACACCTGCACCTTTAATAACATGATTATTCGGAATCCATAAGGCACCGCCTGAAATAGCAGAAGCACCACCATAGCGATCCGTTTTTTCAATTACTAATGATTTCAAACCTTGTAACTTTGCTGTTAAACCTGCTGTCAATCCCGCAGCTCCAGAGCCTACTACAACTACATCATAACTTGCATCCCATTTCATTCAACCATTCCTCCCTTAATGAGCTAAATCGATGAATCTGGTCTTCCTATTAGAAAGTATAGAATTAAACTAATATTCAGTCAATTTTTCCATCCCAACATTACACACAAAAAAAGGAGCGTCGACGCTCCCTTTAAGGTTTTAAAATCACTTTAATACAGTTATCTTCACGGTTACTAAATAGTTTATAGGCTTTACTTGCTTCCTCTAATGGTAGCTTATGTGTAATTATGTCAGTCGGATCAAACTTTCCTGCAGTGATTAAATCAAATAATTTTGGCATGAGATGAATAACAGGTGCCTGGCCCATTTTTAGAGATATATTACGTTCAAACAGATGTCCTAATGGAAATTGATTGTACTTAGCGCCATAAACACCTGTAATTTGGATTGTGCCAAATTTGCGTACTGCATCCATTGCAATTCGCAGTGGGCTTAATGTTCCTCCTTGTACTTTCATTTTTTGTCCGATAGCTTCTAAAGGTGTTTTTTTCCCATCCATACCAACGCAATCAATGACAACATCTGCTCCACCTTTCGTTATTTCACGAATATAAAAAGCCACTTCATCGTAATCGTCTAAATTAATAATTTCAACATTGTTCATTTTTTTCGCGTGGGCTAAGCGATAGCTAATATAATCAACAGCAATTACTCGCTTTGCACCCTTCATCCATGCAAATTTCTGTGTCAATAAGCCCACTGGTCCACAACCTAACACCACCACTGTATCGCCCTTTTTAACTCCCGCATTTTCCACACTCCAATAGGCAGTTGGTACAATGTCCGATAAAAATAAAAGTGCTTCATCCTCTAGCTCACAAGAGTCAGGAATGACAAAGGGCATAAAATTGCCATAGGGAACATGTAAAAATTCAGCTTGTCCACCAGGATAATTACCATAACGCTGGGTAAAGCCTACGTACCCTCCTGAATCTACTCCAAGATTGTCATTGGAATGATCACATTGACTTTCCATAGCATTGTTACAATAAAAGCAATCTCCGCACGATACATTAAAAGGTAGGATTACACGGTCCCCCTTTTTCACCTTGGTCACATCTGAACCCACTTCTTCTACAATGCCCATTGGCTCATGTCCAATCACATAATCTTTATACGTAGGAATAGCTCCCTGGTAAATATGCAAATCTGAACCACAAATGGCTGTCGAGGTAATACGGACAATGATATCATCCTTCTTTTTAATAGCTGGGTCCTCTACATTTTTAACTTGAATGTCTTTAATCCCTTGATATGTTACTGCCTTCATGTCAACATCTCCCTTTTACAAATTATCAAGCATCGATTCTGACACTATTCTCTCCTTCTCTACCCGACAGTATGCACAACAAACTTCCTTTATAGATTGTATACAGCCAAGTGGACAGAAAGCATAATCGTTTCTAGTTAGCATATATTTGGTAAAACAGCTTTTAGTTTAAGATAGGGCGGAGGAATTTACAGGTGAGTGCAATGATTCTTGGTGGATTTCTATTTTTTAGTGTGAGCATAGGAGGCGCGATTGCCTGGATTTTCTCTAAGCTATTTCAGCATACAACGCAAGGGCTATCTTTATTATGCGGGGGTTTTTTAGTCGGCTTACTGGTGCTAGATATCATCCCTTCTTCCTTTCAAATCTATCAGTCTTTCGGAGTCATTCTTGGTATTTTTATTGGTTACTTCATCTTTCAGTTATTAGATACCCTATTTCATGCTTCCCATGCACAAAATCCCTCAGTCTCTCTATTAACGCTAGCTATGATTATCCATACTATTCCCATTAGTCTCACCGTCGGCAATTTACTAGGAAACGCTGCATTAAGTATTTCGCTCACTGCGTCCATCATTCTTCATCATGTGCCAGAAGGTTTTGCTCTATCGACTGCACTCATTTCACAGGGTGAAAGGCTTTGGAGACTTTTTATTTATTTCTTTATCTTCTCTATTTTCTTTAGTCTTTTCATTTGGCTTGGACAATATTGGGCCTTAACCGAAAAGGCACAGGGCATTTTAATGGGGATTTCCATTGGATTGATTGCGACGGCCAGTATTTCTGAATTCATTTTGCATCAAATCCAAAAAGTCTCCTTCCGATCATTTTTTATGTATCTTTTCTTAGGCTATTTTCTCAGCTATATTTTCCATATTCTCGTTGAATAAAAAGGGGTGTCTCTATGGATATGAGACACCCCCTTTCCTATTAAGCTTCTTCACTCAATAGCAATAAAGTCATTGTTAAAATTTTTGAAACCTCTGCACGAGTTAGATTGCCTTTTGGATTAAATTTGCCATTCGTGCCATTTAATATTCCTAAATGCTGCAATAGACCAATAGCTTCTACTGTTTCTTTACGCATTTGGTTTTTATCTGTAAATGTGTTGTTTTTACTTACTTGAGATAGGTCAACTTCCATTGCTGTTAAGTACCTAGCAGTGATATAGGCCATTTCTTCGCGTGTAACAGGCTTTTTCGGCTGGAATTTGTCGCCGTCGAAAATATCTATTAAACCATATTCTTCAAGAATAGCTACTTCCTTTGCACCCCAGAAACCATTCAGATCCGTATAAGAAGCAGGACCCTCATAATCTTCATTCACATTTAAGCCAGAGGCACGGAAAATAATAGCTGCCAGTTCTCCACGAGTCACTTGACCATTTGGATTAAACGAAGTTGCCGTTGTGCCATTAATGATGTCTGTTTGATAGAGCAACTGGATATAGCTCTCAGCCCAATGCCCAATAGCATCCTTGAAATAACCACCTGGTTTTAACTCAACATCTGCACGACCAAAAACCATGATCATCCCATTTAAATCTTCAGCACTAACCGCTTCCCATTTACCAGCAGTATAGATTTCACTCTTGAAGCCATTTCCAGTTTGTGTGATTTTTATTTGGATGGCATTCCCGAATATTTTCTTAAATTCCTCATAGTTTTCCTTAAATTCTTTTTCTCCCTCAGGATAAAGATTTGTACCATCTTTGTAGGATTGAAGAATCGCCTCTAACGAAACCTTTACCGTAATACTATTTTTTGTTGTAACAATCGTTACCTCATTATTTTCAAAGCCTATTTTAGATAACAGCAACATTTTATAAACATCTTGATAAGACATGGCTTGTAATTGATTAGTGGCTGCAACAGCTTGCTTTGGATGGATGATACTTGCCACATCCACAGCTTCCTGTGCATATGCCTGCCCGCCAAATCCTCCTGTAAAACATGCAATACTTAGTGCGCCAGCTAACATTATTTTTTTCACTGTTCTTCCCCCTTAGATTCATAAAATCAGTGTACTAAAACAACAGTTTGTAAATCTATAATAAAATGTAAATTATGCAAGAATTATATAAAAGACCTATTTTTCACATATTAGCATTTTACTACTTCAATTTTTCAATTCGGAAGGAGTCCAATAAAGAAATACGATAATTTTTTATTGCTATAAGAGAAATTCACTCAAATTATAATAAAACATGTCGCTTTACATGATACAAATGTAACCTAAATTTATGAGTAGGTATAAAGTAGAGGAATGCCCTAAATTTAGTAAGTAGCTGCTTGGAATGGTTATCAGCTTAGAATTATATATCTAGCCCTTGAATTGCAATAGATGGCGGAAAGCTTTGCCCATTGAAATAGAATATCTTGTTCAAGTATTGGATTAAAAGACTCCACCATTTTTGGCATCTGTTAATCGTTTATGTATTCATGTCATTAATCGACTCTTTGAGAAAACCATTGTTCAATCATATATATTTAATTGTTAATACTGCATATATGTTGTGTCTTATTTGGAGCCCTGTAGTAACCTTTAAGGGGCTTATAGTACATCATCGTCATACACCTAATCATGATATAAACAACAGGAGTTTCAATGTGTGGTTTTTAGTATGGTAATTAACTTTTAAAACACCGCCATTTGGCGGTATTTTAACTAATTGGCACGTCGCTGTTGAATGGTAATAAATAGACCAAGTAAGTGATCAGTTGTCATTACACCGTTCCTTAAATCTTCTAAATGTGATTCTTGAATAACCCCTTCTTTGATTGCTTGTGCTATATAACTCTCCGTTTCTGTACGTATTGCTTTCGAAGCTGGGTTCCATGCTTGAGCCACTTTCGTCTCCTCCTCGTTTTCTACGATAATTAACTGGACTTTCTTTTTACTGCTGATAGGTACAATGACTTGTCCCTCTAATTTATAATTAGCTGGCATCTTCCAAGATTTCGGTACCTCGAAATGAGGTCGATCTTTATTACCTGTCCAATCACCACCCCATGTTATTCCTAGCTTACGAGCAATAGCTCCTACTCGTTTTAAAGTAACTTCATCATACAAAGATTGCGGGGGACCAATTGCAATATCCCATGCAAGGCGTGATGTATGATTGCTACTCAATGTCCAAGTTACAATTTGCCCTGGTCTAGTTCGACCTTGTGCATATAGGTAATTTTGTCTTTCCTGAGAACGATATGTTTCAGTAATAAAAATATTATTTATTCCTTCTTTATAGCATTCTTGAAATAATAAACGACATGCTATTTGAGCCACTGATAGCAACTGATCTAAATCTCTACAAGTCGTTGTTATATTCGTACTCATTTGCTGTCACCCTCATCAGATTGATCTTTTACAATCGCTAAAATATTTTTGATGAAATTTGGTGTTGGCAACCCCATCTTCGTTCCATTTTCGGTAATTGAAATAAATTCAAGGACGCAAAATGCAATAGCTGCTCCATCACCTGCATACTCGATCCCTGGAATCACAAAAGCAAGCAGGTAAATAGAACCTACCAACATCAAATAATAGATTTTTCTAATAATACCATTAACACCAATACGACTATTTAAATTATGATTAACAATTCCCGACAATATCCCAGTAATATAATCTATAGCCATAAATCCTATTAAAACAGTTACGGCAATACCCAAACCATTTACTGAGTATGAAATAAGAGCTCCAATAAATCCACCCAATGTCCCTATCCATTTTTCCACTTCACCACTTCCTTTTTGTAGAAAAGGCCTTCCATATATAGAAGTATGGAAGGCCTTTAGATAAGTTACGAATATTGTTGTTCATATCAGTTATTTTCTTACTTCTCCGCTGATTTGATTAAACTCTTGCTTAATTTTTTGTATAAGTGTGGGTCGGTTGTTTCCAAACGTTGCTTCAATGCTAAATCCTGTAGTTTCATAAATCTCTTTTATATCTGTTATTTGTGCATCCATCGAAATATTCCAATCAGAATTTTGGATGGTAATAACATCCCCTAAGTCATAATCCTTTTGATATTCAAATGGACTATTTGTTAAAACTTGTCCCTCTAAATACTCTTCCTGCATGAATTCTTTTAATTGTTGTTTTCCACGATCAACTAAAGCTTCAGTTATTTTCTCCTGTGATATTAATTGTTGATTTTCATCAACTTCAGCAATATCTCTTGCATCAATAAAAACTTCATGGCGTTTTGTTGATGTATAGTCACCTACCTCGATGATTCGCCGATCCACACCTTCACCTTGTCCAGCAACTATTGCTAGATTTTTGTAATTTAATTCGCTTTCTGTGTAATGCAATGATTTTAAACTTTCAAATTGAGGTGAAAAAATGACGGGTGGATTAACTGATTGCCCTACTGTTAAATTCCTACCTTCCATAACATCAAATATCCACTTTTTATTTTTTAAATCCAGTGTTACATCCCAACCTAACTTACTCGATAAAGAAAGAATGTTCATGTCTTCTGCTAAGTTTTTAAATCTAGTCGAATAACTTAGTTGTATACCACGCTGCTGATCAGTTTCTATTAACAAATGTGGTATTTTTCTTTTACTATTAATCGGATTCACAAGATTCTGATATACATAGTATTTCATTACAGTTTCAGCTGTACCGGTCTTTATATCATATGCATTATTTGCAGGGGGAATGGTAATACGCTGAGCAATAATCGATTTAAGAGAGTACCCCTTAATGAGCCAGTTTTCCGTAACCTTCCCACTTTCATCTAATTCAATTTCTCGATGTTTAATGATAAAAACCTTATTCAAATCTGTACCGATCAGAATAAGGTTATCTTTTAATAAAGTGTTAGCGTATTTTATATGGCGATTTATTCGTAATTCTATTGTTCCTACATCATACCATGAACGATTAAAAAACATGGACTCATAGTTGTCAATTTCAGCTAATATATCCATGTTTAAGGATAATATTCGGATAGGCTTGTTCATCCTAAACACCTTCTGTATTTAACCAATATTTTATCCCTCCAACTTTTTCAATTTCACTTTTTATAAATATTCACTTCTCTCATCCCCAAGCTTGTACTGTAATCACCAAAGTTTGAGCAGAGATTGTTGTAGAAGAATGGTAAGTCAATCTTACACGCACATAATTTCCATCAATAACAGTTTGGTATGTGCCATCAGTGTGAAAATACTTTGATACATTTGCCATAATAATACCATTACTGGTTGCACCACCTGCCTGACGAAAACTAGATTCTCCAGCGGTCAAAGATATGCTTGTTCCTGTCCTTTTTGAATTATTATCATAAGAAAAATCATGACAAATTATATTTGCGTGTTTAATGGTAAATCCAGCATCAAAAAGGAACTCAAGTTGATGTCTTGCTGCTGTTCCTACTTCGAATAAGAAGTATTGTTCTCTATATTTGAATGTTTGAATAGCTCTAACATTTTTAGCAATCGTCGCAAACTCTGCTGTTGGAGATGTTGCCACTCCCATGTCAGTAATAGCGCTTGCGACTAATGCTTTCCCATTACTGACAGATTGCTTTAAACCTTGTAGACTTGGCCCCCATGGTGACCACTGACCATTATAAAAATGTCTGATTTTCATATCTGCTTTATCACCAAGATATGACCTAGCAAATTGAGATCGACTACTATTTGGCCCAACAGTATTATAAAATATTTGGTCAATATACCAAAAATTATTACTACCTTCACTTTGAGCATTAGCATGGTTGGTAATTAAAATCGAATCTAGAGATGTATTTGGATCAGGATAATCCACACCAACTGATTTATCAGCTGCTATAAAATCTGCTTTCTTATCCCATTTTCCACGTTCTCCATCTTGAAGGTGCTTACTGTTGTCCGCAATATGTTGCTTCAAAGCATTATCATCAAAACTTGGCAAAATGTTACTATCAGCCCACGGACAAATATCATTTGTTCCACGTTCATCTACAACAGCTTCAGCTGAAATAAATGTCTGTCCCCCTACTACAAGAACTTGAGCTAAACTAATCTCGTAAAAATTTGCTGTTTGGGTTAATGGTGGTGCAACAGGATTTGCAGACGCTACACCCTTTTTAATAAATGCTTTGACATATCTTGCCTCTGTACTTAAATCCATTCTAATAACTATTCTGTCGATACGACTATTTCCAAGTGACTCCGTATCATGTAGCAATTCTTTTAAACTATCATTTTCATAATAGCGCCCTAATATAAATGCAACCCCTGTGTCAATGGTTGTCATCATATTAGATCCATTTGCTGTAACGTTTAATTGATTGCCGGCTGCTTTTAGAATGCCAGTATTTATTAACGTTTTAAAATAATCAGTAAACTCTTGAGCACTATATTCTCTATCATATGTTCCATCTTCTCTTTGTACTGGATCAAAAAATTTATATTTTTCTGCCATTTCATCACATCCTTATACACTTAAATATCTTTTTTTATACTTTACGTATACCTCAGGATTTCCACTATCAGTAATAAATGCAACCCTATTTTCACCTACCTCTAAGTGAAAGAAGGTTGACTGTAAATCAATGTAGTGGAATGCATTTTCTTTAACACCATTAGGATTCTCTATCTCGACTTTTTTATTGCCAAATGATGTATCAAGAATAAGTTTGTAGCCTATAGGTATTTCTCGATTTACACGAATAAATTCCCCAGTTGTTATATTGGTAATTTGGGGATTTACAACAGGTCCTCTGAACTCTACTACGATTGGTGTTGGTACATCACCATTATTAATTAGCACTTTCGAGTCACCTCGTGTTGCAAAACGTACAGGGAAATAAAAAGGAAATCTAAAATTACTAACAAAGTCTACTAACTTATAACTTTCAGTAGAAAATGCCTGCCAAAAAGGTGAAGGACAAAGAAAATTAATAATAGTTCGTTGAAATCTTATGCCATTGTTCTCTCTTCCCACACCAAAAACTGGTACATTTTCAACAACTGCTTGAATTTCTCGTTTTGTATTTCCTTTAATGTAAGTGAGCTTTCCAAGCCCAAATTTAGGATTGCATATAGTAACAAGCAGCTGCCGCTGTTCTAACATTGATAAGGTGTTTTCTGCCAATACTGCAACATTTAAAGCTATCGAACGCTGTTGTAGGTAGCTGTCTATATAAGTGCTACCGTCTTGAAATGGCGCAGATTGTGTTTGAATATCAGCACTAATATCCGCTTTCCCCTCAACAGATTGTAATAAGAAGGGCTTTTGATTGGAGAATTTAATGGATTGTCCACGTGCGTTTGTAAATATTACCTCTTCAATCATCAGATCATCCCCCATTCCATTGCTAATTGACGTTGTACTTGTTTATTTTTTCGGGCTATTTCTGACGGTGAAGGGTGACTATCATATATATAAATATTTGTATCTCCATTAGTATAGGTGCGAGATCTATCAATTGATGTAGCTTGGGAAGAACTTATACCTTTATAACCATCCATAGTTGAAGCTAACTGCTGTGTTGCAGTTGCAACCCTACCTGCTATATCATCAATCCCTAAAATTAATCCTTGGCCAATATTAATGCCAAAACTACGCATAACACGTGAAGGACTATGAATACCCAAGTTTTTCCGAACTGTATCTTCAACACTATCTGTTAAGTCATTCATTACTCCTTTTAGATTATTTTTTCTCTCGGCCATTCCAATTTCCCAGCCCTCGATTGTGTTTCTTCCAATAGCCATAAATACTCGAGACGGAGATTTAATACCTAGGATTTCCATTGCCCAGTTTGGAATAAGTCCTGCTAATTCTTCAATTTTCCTACGGACATTCCCAAACATATCACCTATTCCTGAAATCAAACCTAAGACAATGTTTTTACCTATACTTGCTAGCTCAATATTTTTCAAAAATGACTGTGCCTCATTCCACTTTGTTTCGATTTTATTTTTGACCTCTGTCATTTTGTCTTCGACTGTGGATTTCATCTCTTCTATTTTCCTACCAGGCCAAGCCTTTATTTCTTCCCAAATACGTATGGTGTCTGCTTTCATTTCTTCCCATTTATTCGAGGCACTTGCTTTAATATCATCCCACTTTTTTGAAGCATTATTTTTAAAAACTTCCCACTTGGAAAGTACTTCTCCAGTTTCCCAATTTACTTTATTTACATGTTCTTCAGCTTGGAGTTTTGCTTCACTAACAACTTTTTGATGCATAGATTCAGCGTTTTTAATGGTTTCATCTCGTTTACGAGCAGCTTCATCAATCACAGCTTGTGCCTCTTCTGCAGACATGGCACCAGTTTCATCTCGTTGTCTTATTGCCCACTTGTATGTTTCGTTGTATTGATCTTCAGCATCTCGTATAACATCTTCTTTTTGTTTCAAGGAGTTTTGGACAACTTCAGCAGCTTGCTCTGCTGAAATCTTTGAGGCTTCATTTTTTAAACTTTCTAAAATAATCTTTTGCTCTACCTCACTATCAGAAAGATGCTTTATTGCATTCTCCTTCATCATTTCTTGAATCAAATTAATTTCCTGTTGCTCTGCTTCTGTTATACTTCTATTGTTTTCAGCAGCATTTTGATAAATTTCTGTAATTCGTGCCTTTCCATCTGTAATAACCATTTGTTGCTTTGCGTGACTCTGTGCAACACGTTCTAAAATACTTGCTTCCTGCTCTTCAGTTAAAGCATTACTTGAAGCAAAATGGTTCTGCATTGTCTCAAGTTCTTGAGCATGATCAGCTTGCATTTCAGCTAACACTTGATCACCCATATCGCTATAAATGGCTATCATATTTGTCGCCATCTCTTGTGTTACTGTTTCTCCAGACCATGCTAGTTGATTAAGTGCCACTGTTGCTTGATCTGATAACTCTAAAAAGCTTCCTACTGACTCTGCAGTAGCTTCAGATACTTTCCCTTTCCAATCTTCCACCTGAATAGATGATTCATTAAGGTCCTTAGTTACTGCATATGCTGCGATTCCAATAGTTGCAAGTGCACCGACAGTAAGACCTATTGGTCCCGTTATTAAGGCTAAAGTAGCCCCTAATGCCGTGGTCGCCCCACCTGCAGCTCCAATTGCCACTGAAAATCCACCAATCGCGGTTACAATTGATCCAATACTTGAAATTAATGTTCCTCCAACTACTAGTAGAGGGCCAATAGCAGCTGCTAAACCTCCAATAATGACAATAGTATTTTGTGTTTCAGAAGATAAACTGCTGAACTTCTCTATCCAGGGTACAAAAACATCAAGAACTTTTTGAATAATGGGAATTAACACATTTCCGATGCTTATACCTACATCTACCAGTTGATTTTTCATTATAGCTATTTGAGATTCTGTCGTTTGATAACGCTCAGCTGCTTTATCAGATAAAGCCGTGTTTTCCTTCCAGGCATCTGTAGAAGAATTAACAGCTGATGTAAGTAAATCCGAAGCACCAGCCATACTTAAAAGTACATCAGTTTCATCACCATTAACCCCTAAATCTGCAAGCACATCTTTTAAGTTAGCTCCACCTTCAGACGATTCAGCTAACCCTTTTACCAATGCATCTAACGCAGAGGCCGCATCTGTTTCGAATGCCTTTTTAAAATCGGCACTAGTCATGTTAGCTACTTTAGCAAAACCAGATAAACTTTCACCGCCATCACCAACTGCCTTTTGAATCTTTTGCAAAACTGAAGTCATAGCTGCTCCCCCAGTTTCTGCATTAATCCCTAGGCTCGACATAGTAGCAGCGAGTCCCATTATTTGAGCTTCAGTTAAACCAATTTTAGAACCTTGCTCAGCAAATCCCATTCCCATCTTCATAATGTCGGAGGCAGCCACACCCATTGTAGTACTCAGATCAACAATAGAAGAACCTAATCGATCAAAGTCTCCTTGCCCCATTCCTACAATATTTGCAAATTCAGCAAACTCTTTTGCTGCCTGTTCACGTGTCATCCCCGTTGAATTGCCCATATCAATAACAGCACGAGAAAATGAAAGTAGATGTTCTTCTGCAATTCCTAGCTGTCCTGCAGATTCAACAACTCCTGCAATTTCAGTAGCACTTACTGGAAGCTCCTTAGCCATACTACGAATTCCACTTTCAAGCTTCTTAAAATTTTCCTCACTTGTGTTTACAGTTTGACGCACACCAGCAAAAGCACTTTCAAAATCTACAGCAGCATTTAGGGCATATACACCAAAAGCTTTAACAGGAGCTGTAATCGTGGACATACTTTCTCCGACAGTCTTTAACTTTCCACCAAGCTCTTGAAATTTGTTCCATTTTGATGATTGTTCACTTAATTGCTGATCAACTTCTTTTAGCTGTGTATTTAAACTATTGTATTCAACAAGAGCTTCATTCACAGCAATTGCTTGTTTTTCTATTTCTTCAGTATTTGCTGAACCTGAGGCTATTAATTCATCATACTTTCTACGTTGCTCCGTAAAATTAAGGTTTGCAGCTTCAACAGAACGTGTTAGAATATTGTGTTTATTCGTTAAACCTTCCACCGAACTTTCATATTCATTACCTAGTGCTTGTAATGCCCTTAATTCAGCTCCCATTGCTGTCAAATTACGAGTTGATTGTTCTATAGAGCCATTAAAATTCGTTGTATTTAAATTAAGCTCAACAGCACTAATTTCTGCCATATTCAATCACCACCTTTATTCCATCACAACCAGGAAATTTCATCAGCTGTGACTTCCTCTACTTCATCAATATCAACTATTAGTTCGAACCAAAAATGAATATCCATTTCGTCTACCTCATGTAGTTTATAACCCTCTTTTATCAATTTTCTATAAAATAATTTAATATGTTGATAAGGAGTTATTTCACTTACTTTCCCTCCTCATCATTTATAATGCTTTTTGTTTCTAGTCCTCCAATGTTAAGAACACTATTAAAAACGCGCATAATTTCATCTTGCAATTTTCCTGCCTCTAACCCATCCCAAACATCATCCATTGTGAATTGGTTCTCAAACACATTGACAACAAAGGCAATCATTTCATCAAACGTTTCAACAGAAATTTCATTTCCTTCTTGTCTCATTTTCTCATTCATTTTTAAAGCATTGCGAAAAACTCGGGCTTTCACAAAGTCATTTGAAAATTGTTTTTCTTGTCCATCAATTTTTAACGTAATTTGCATTTCGTTATTCATCCTTTCTAGTAACTTTCTATTCTGAATAAAGAAGAAACCCTATAAAGGGTTTCTTTTTTTAAGGCGTTACAACAGTTTCACTTGGTTTTGCGACAGAGGCAAAGAATGTTTCGGCTGTCACCGTTACTCCTGCATCTCGTGTGTCTACCGTATGTTTAATTACTCCATCAATTAATGGCAATGCCTCACCACCGAATGGATATACCTTGTAACCTGTTTCACCTTTCTTACGAGTCGAATTTGTTTCTTCACCTAATTTCAATTTTGCCTTTAATAGCCAAACAAGCTTAGTTCCCGATTCAAATCCAATAGCAATTGGATTCGGTGTATCATTTGAATTTGTAATGATACCTCCTTCTGCTGACTTCTTATGCCCGTACCAATCTACTAGCACTTCAGTAGGTAAATCAGCCGTTTCCCCTGCAATTGTAATCGAATCCAATTGTGCTTCCTGATCTACTACGCGGTCACCTGCATCTAAATGCGCTTCTGAGAAGTTAGGTGTAAGTGTCATGGAAATAGGCATGGTTAAAGTTTTAACTTCACCCCATGTCTCTGTTTGTTCATTTGTCATTAGTGCATAATGAATACGTTTTAAGCTAAGTTTTTGTGGTTTTTCATTTAAAATTGTCATTTACATGACCTCCATATTTTTTATTATTATTCATCACAGAAGACGAATTGAAGTACCCTGTTATAATGGGATTCACCGGCAATATAAGGCTCATCATATTCTAGAATCCGTTCAAATTCTGCATTTCCCATCAAATGTTTAATACTCTCTGCTAGCTGATGATAGTTTATATTGGACCATACATTAATTTGAATAATCCTCTCAGTTTCAATTTCGTTTCCACCAGCTACAAAGATTGGCTTTGCACTTATTTCTAAAAAAGTAATAAACTGATTTGGTTTTTCGGAATCTTTAGGAAATCCATTAAAAATGATAGGCAAACCTAATGGCTCTAAAATAATAGGAATATGATTCATTAGATCCTTCATATTTATTTCTCCTAACTCATTGAAAAGTTATAAAGCACAGTCAATGCTAGATTTTTAATATATTCCCCTTAAGTGAATGAAAAATTGAACTTCTAAAATAAAGAATCAATTCAACTACAGTCATTCTACAATTGTTGATTTTTTGCAAACTAAAAACGCCTACTGACAATAACTCAGTAGACGTTATCTTTTGATCTCTTTTAATCACGTTTTTTCACCACCTTTCAATAATATTTTTAATACTGCTAGCTACTTTCAACCATATTTTTAATTTCAGCCATACTATTACAAATACTATGTTTCAATGTAGACTCAATTTTCTTTAACTTATCAAACTGGAAACTATTAACATTTTTCATTTCAAGATATAGTTTCCTTAATTCGCCTTGAAGTTTTCGTATATTATCATCAGTGTAATAACATACGTATTCTCGGCCACAGTTAGGGCAAGAAAAATAGTTTTTTTCAATTGTATGGTTCAGTCTTTCTTTCTTAAAATATTGAACATAGAATTTATAACCACATGACTTATTACATTTTGCATATAGTACTTCCATCCAATCGTCTCCTTAAATGAGTATTTTAAAAGACCACTCTATTTGAGTGGTCTTTAGCTAACATAATTCATGTAAAGTTAACATTTCATATCACAATCTTCTACATTAACATCATATAATGGAATTTCTATACTTTCTATTCAATCATCTGAGTGTCAGTAAAAGGAAAGAAACTAAAAATAATTTTCAGCTAAAATGTACTTCAAATAACCGAACTTTTACATTACCATCATATTACGAGTTAGCAATCCTTTCTATACAATCTAGTTGGTGTCAATTAAGTGAAAGCTATAATTTAGGCAATAGAAAAGACCACCTTTAACAAAAGTGGTCACCCCATTATTTAATATTCATAAGATCCTACTAATCCAATTAATTTGTTAGTTTAATTTCATGAGCAAATTTTATCATCTTCGCAATTTCTGCATGCTTTTTGTAAATATAACTTGCACTGTAATTTAATACTTCCGCTATTTCTTCTAATGTCATGCCATCCACATATTTCAACTTTAATATTTTATGATTCAGTCCACTAAACTTGCTAATAAGGTCCAAGAAATTTTTCTGTTCCATCAGTTTAACTTGCAACTCTCGTTCAATTCGTTCAATACGTTCTTCTAGTTTCGCTCCATCTGATTCAGCAGTAAGTTTTACCCCAGCCAAATCCCCAGTAACCCATCGTTTTAATTCTTTTTGTGATCGCTCAAGGTTATATTCTAAAAAAGCAATTTCATCCTCAATTTGCTGGTAATCTAGTAACCATTCGTACATATATAACACCCACCCTTTTGGATTTCTGAATTTTTTTCTAATTTCACTTTTGAACTGTTTACATTTTATAAAACACCTTTAAACGGTATTTCATGTGAACAACTTACTTCTTCTCATTTCTTTTTTACAACGATACTTATTAAATTGCACTTCTAACTCCCCCTATTATCCAAGTAATTTATTAACCATATAACAAGTTATCTCCAATATAGTACCTTTAAACGGTATAGTCAAGATAAAAATACTCTTAAACGGTATTATTAGGTTTACATCACTACTTTTTATCAGTATTATTATTATAAGGTGGTGATGAAATATGGATAACTCGGATAAATTAAAGAGGGTTTTTTCAAAAAACTTAAAACTTCAATTAGAGAAGAAAGGTTTAAATCAAACAGACATGGCGAGGGAACTAAATATACCTGAAACAACTGTATCTAATTGGATGAAAGCTAGTACGTACCCTAGACACGATAAAATTCAATTAATGGCAGACTATTTTAATATAAGACGCTCTGATTTAACAGAAGAACAACCAACAAACTTAATAGAGGTACAGCCTAACTTTGTTAAAATTCCAATTTTAGGTGTGATCGCTTGTGGAGAGCCGATAATCGCACAACAAAATGTAGAAGGGTATTTGTACGAGTTTTCAGAATTACTGCCAACAGGTAATATTTTCGCTCTTGTGGCTAAAGGTGATTCAATGGAACCAACCATACCAAACGGCTCTAAAGTGCTTATAAGGGAGCAGAGTGAAGTTGAATACGGTGAAATAGCGGCTGTACTTGTAAATGGTGATACTGAAGCGACTCTTAAACGCGTAAAAAAACAGGGTGATACGATTTTACTTATGCCAGATAACCCCAAACATGAACCTTATATAGTGGATGAGAATAATCCTGCAAAAATTATTGGAAAAGCTATTAGTTTTAAGGTTACATTATAATTTCACAGTCATAGAAATAATAATTAATGAAAAGATAAAAGTAAATAATTTTATAGATTAAGCATGTCACTCAATTGGGTGACAATTTTTTTATGACTAATTTTTAATGTAAATTCGCACATACTACTCAAATAGAGTTTTTAACTAGCCATCCATTCTTTTTATACTTATATAATATCAGGGGCTATCATTTGATTTTTATTCCAGGGTAGAAGTAGTATGGAATTGTAACAAAGGAATATCTACATATCCCAACTATTATATTAATGTAACAATTTCGAAGGAGGAATTTCGATGAATTATCAAAACATTACGGTTGCAGGTAGTGGTGTATTAGGAAGTCAAATTGCTTATCAGTCTGCGTTCAAAGGGTTCAATGTAACAGTTTACGACATTAACGATGAGGCTCTAAAAAATGCACAGGACCGAATCACAAAATTAAAACCATTGTATCAACAAGACTTAGGTGCAACTCAAGAAGAAGTGGATGCTGCCTATGCACGTCTTACCTTCAATAGTGACTTGGCTCAAGCCGTTGCCAATGCTGATCTTGTAATTGAAGCCATTCCTGAAGTTGTTAGCATCAAAACAGAATTTTACACAAATCTTAGTAAAGTAGCGCCAGCAAAAACAATCTTTGCTACGAACTCATCTACTTTATTACCGAGCCAATTTGCTGAAGCAACTGGCCGTCCTGAGAAATTTTTAGCGCTTCACTTTGCTAATACTATTTGGAAAAACAATACAGCTGAAATTATGAAACACCCAGGTACAGATATGAAGGTATTTGATGAGATTGTTGAATTTGCACGTGCAATCGGCATGGTACCACTGCCATTATATAAAGAACAACCTGGCTATATTTTAAACTCATTGCTCGTGCCATTTTTAGATGCAGCTGAATCTTTACTTGTAAAAGAAGTGGCTGATCCAGAAACAATTGATAAAACATGGATGATTGGTACAGGCGCTCCACTTGGACCATTTGCTATCCTAGACATCGTTGGCATTAACACTGCTTATAACATTGTGGAAGCGAAAGCGACTGCAACTGGTGATGAGAACATGAAAAAATTAGCCAACCTCTTAAAAACAGAGTATATCGAAAAAGGCAAACTTGGCCGTGCAACAGGTGAAGGCTTCTACACATATCCAAATCCAAGCTTTGCAAAACCAGATTTTCTAAAAGGCTAATGATATCGAAAGAGCAATTGTCCTCTTTAAAAGGATCATTGCTCTTTTCCTTAGTTTATATAAAAAAATCCCAAAAACTAGGTGTATCATTAAATTCTTGCTTTGCCAGCTTTTCAATAATTTTTAATTTGATCTCCTGTTCCAAGTCCTCTCTTTCCTGATAGCTTGTTTGGTGAAGACATTGCTTAATTTTTGGTGTAAAGTTCTCGATGATCATTAACGCTTCCTCATTGTAGTTGTTTTCCATTCCTAGTTCACCTCTTTTCTAAGCATATGATGAAGTTTATTTAATGCCTTTCGATGAAGATTGGATATATTCTGGGGTGTTGTTTGTAAGCTTTCAGCAATAACTTTTATAGGACTGTCTTTTACATAAATCATTTCTAAAATTTGAAGCTGCTTGTCTGTTAACTTTCTTAATGCTTTAAAAAGCTCTTCATTTTCAATCGTATCTAATAGCCCTTCTTCAATCCTTTCATCTTCCCCTGCACTGTCAGACCCTGATATGCCGTTGTCTACAATTAATAAGTAACGGTTTTGCAATCTTCTCCTTTTTTTATCAAAATCCAAGCTAAAATAATAAATTAAACTGCTGACATATTTTATTTTTCGAACCCTTATATAGTGTGATTGGAAAGTTTCATCAACCATTTTCATATTACAATCGGTTGGATATAAGATAGCATTTTGAACCAAATATAAATTTTTAGCATCAGCCAAAAAACTACTGATAATTGGATTTTTAACCTGCTCTATATTCCTGCGAAAAAACTCTTCTATTTTTTGATGCTCATTACACATTTTCATCACTCCTATAGATCCGCCTTCTTTGATAAATAAAGTGAATATCATATATCTATTATAAACCAAAAACAGAACAAATGTTCTCAAAAATATTTATTCATATTGATTTTATAAAGAGACATTTCACTTTTTGTTGTAAGGCACAACATTAAAGAAGGAGGAAAATGACATGATAACACTCGAAACGATTCAAATATGGGTAAGCCTAATTGGAAATTCTGGTTTCCCTATTGCCATCACCATCTATCTCTTTATACGCTTTGAAAAAAAAATTGAGGATTTAGAAGCAGCCATCATGAAGTTATTAGATAAAAACGAGGATTCATAATAAGAATTTACGGTAGCACCCTTTTTAAAGAGTAAAGTACTGCCGTGTGACTTAAGCGTGCATTTGCATACCATATATGTAAGAACAAATAGTTAGATGGGGGGGAATTTTATGGATCTTATAGTGACCATTTTTCTCATGCTAGATATTCCCTATAATTACTTTCACGATTCATTCCCCATTATGATTGAATACTTGGGGATTCTTGGATTTTGGCTAGCACTCCCATTATCGGTCATTGTTATCTTGCTAAGTATATGGTTACTTATAAAGAAAGTGGGCATTGTTAGCTCTTTACTTATTCTTTTTACGACAGCCATTCTTTTATATTTTGCATTATGTTCATTGTTCCTTTGATACTCTCCATAACCAAATTGAAGCCTTTGAATGTGCATACCTCAAAGGCTTTTTCTTTTTTAGAAATAAAGTACCATATAATCCTCATCAAAATATTGCTGTCCTATTTTTAAGGCATTTCGCTCTGTTCCAAAAACGCGAAAGCCTAACGATGTGTATAAACCTTTTGCTGATTCATTGGAAGAAACAACTGTTAAATTAATCTGCTCGACATCTACTAATGTCTTTGCTTGATTGATCACTTCTACCATTAGTTGCTTTCCTATGCCCAATCCCCGTTTTTTGGGAGAAACATAGACAGCAAAAATGCTCGCTTTGTGCTTGAGCTTCACTTTATTTGCTTGCACTAATGTCGCTACTCCAAGCAAATCCCCCTGGTTAAATGCCCCAATTGTAAATGTTCCCTCCCCTTCGATTCTACTTGCAAACGACTCAAGCGATATATCCTTTTCTTCCTCAAAGCTAGAGCCAAATGCCTCAGGATTCGTTTGTAGTCCTTCCAATCTCAATTCTCGATAAACTTCGGCATCTGCTGCTGTTAAAAGCCTAATATTCATTCTTTTCCCTCCCAAAATACTTTTCATTTTTATCGACCATAATGATGAGCATTTAATGTACATTGTTAACAAATTCCATAAAGTGGGAATGAGGTGAATGGAATCTAACAATATAGCCAAATATTTTTAAACATTACAGGAGCAACGAACCTTACCTACAAGCTACTCATTTATTATCACAGGAAGAACTATGGCGAGAACACATGAGGGAAAAGCTCCATTGGTGAACACTTTTATCACCTCCATTTGATTCAGAAGAGCTACATACAGCAATTGCCCACTATTAATCTTATTCAAGAGATTCAGTTGTTGGCTATTCATGAAAGGCATCACTTTACCATCATTCAAGAAATGACTGTATAAAAAGAAAGGAGGTCTTTGTAGGTTACTTTCCTCAAAGGCTTTTTTATATGTAGTTCATCTATCAATGTTATATTTCCTTCGAAAATTGATAATATATCAATTATTGATACGAATGTCTTTTTTCAATGAAAAGGATAGTTATACATTTAAACACCTTAATATAATTGATATATCTTTCATTTTTATTAAAACCCTCAAACCAATATACATACACTAAACAGAAAAATACGACATTATTCAGCAAATCATGACGCATAATATTGACACGGTGTCATTTTTAAATTAGTATATGCTTATATTCACAAGATTTATAGCAATGACAGAAAGAAGTTGATCTATGAAAGGTATTATCTACACAAAGGGGCTGAAAGAATGGTTAAAAACAATCACAGTATGGAAGACATTATGGAGCGTGAGAAAGGTTTAAATAAGGGGTTAAAAACGAAGCAAATCACGATGATTGCCATAGGAGGTGCGATTGGAACTGGGTTATTTCTTGGCAGTAGTTTAGCAATTGGTCTCGCTGGTCCAAGTGTTATTCTTAGTTACGCTGTAGGAGCTTTGATCGCACTATTATTAATGGGTTGTCTTGCTGAAATGACGGTTGCACATCCTACAACTGGTTCATTCGGTGCTTATGCTGAAAAATATGTAAATTCATGGTCCGGCTTTGCTATTCGATATTCTTATTGGTTTGCATTAATTTGCTCAATTGGTACAGAGGTCACAGCGGTTGCACTTTATATGCGCTACTGGTTCCCAAGTGTACCAAATGCTGTGTGGATTATATTGTTTGCTGCTATACTGCTTTATGTAAACGCTACCACAGTAAAATTATTCGGTGCTGTAGAATATTGGTTCTCGGTTGTTAAAATCGTCGCGATTGTCGGCTTTATTATTTTAGCTACGGTTGTTATTTTTGGAGCAGATAGCTCCTCCAACATTGGTATACAAAACTATTTTAATGATGGAGGCTTTTTCCCACATGGCTTCTGGGGTATGTGGATGGGGATTTTTATCTCATTATTTAGTTACTTAAGTATTGAAATGATTGCAGTAAGTGCTGGGGAGGCTGAGGATCCAAGGAAAGCTGTCCCAATAGCATTAAAATCAGCAGTAATACGTCTAATTTTATTCTATATTGTCACGCTTATCCTGATGCTCATGATTGTTCCTTGGGGAATGGCTGGTGCAGACAAAAGTCCATTCGTTAAAGTAATGGAGATTTTAAATATTCCTGGTGCGGCATCCGTCATGAACTTTGTTGTCCTAATTGCGGCGCTTTCGGCTATGAATAGCCAGCTTTACATTTCAACTCGCATGATGTTCTCACTTTCAAGAGGTGGCTTTGCGCCAAAGAAATTAGGTGAGCTCAACAAAAGACAAGTACCCACGAAGGCATTGTTTGCATCTATTATCGGTATTGTCATTGCGACAGTATTCTCTATTTTTAAGCCAGAATCAGCTTTATCGCTTATGATTTCAATATCAAGCTTTGGTGCAATGTTTGCATGGTTTATGATTTTTATCACCCATTTATTTTTCCGTAAAAAATACAAGGCAAAAGATGGAGAAAAACTGCCAGTACGTATGATTGGTTATCCTTATTTAACAATCCTAGGTGCCGTTTTATTAGCTTCAGTTGTATTATCAACATGGTTTTCTCCTGACTTTAAGGCAACATTACTTGTTGGTTTCCCATGGCTACTCTTCATTTCCATCTGTTATTTTGTTTGGAAAAAAGTAAATGAAGCGAGAAATCGTGTCATTAAAAATGAGCTTGAGGAAGAACATATCATTTAACACAGTTGCTTTACCGTCGACATAGATAAGATACCTCCAAGACAGATAGGGATAAGCTGCCATCTTGGAGGTATTTTTCTGAATTTATTCCTCATTAAAAGCCTGAGTCCCTAACTACCGAACTCAGGCTGTTTAATATTATTAAATCCTTCACTTTTTAGAGTGCTATAATACAAGCTGACCTTTTAGAAGGTCCTCTGCACTTTCATATGGTAGCTGTAATGCTTCAGCAACCTTACTCATCGTAATCTTACCTTGATAAACATTCAAGCCTTTTCGTAATGCTTCGTTTTGTAATAGTGCTTCCTTATAACCATTTGCTGCAATTTGTAGCGCATAAGGCAATGTCACATTTGTTAAAGCCATGGACGATGTTTTTGGCACCGCACCTGGCATATTACCTACTGCATAATGCACAACACCATGCTTTTCGTATGTTGGATGATCGTGTGTTGTCACATGGTCTGCTGTTTCCACAATTCCACCTTGGTCAATAGCTACGTCTACGATAACAGAGGCTGGCTGCATATCCTTAACCATGTCCTCCGTGACGAGTCGTGGCGCTTTAGCACCAGGAATAAGTACTGCACCAATAACCAAGTCAGCTGTTTTGAGTTGTTCTGCAATATTAAAGCTATTCGATATTAACGTTTGAATACTATCACCGAAAATCTCTTCAAGCTGGCGTAGGCGTGCCGGATTAACATCTAGAATGGTTACGTTTGCACCTAACCCTACAGCAATTTTTGCTGCACTATAGCCTACAACTCCACCACCTATAATGGTTACATTGCCCTTTGCTACACCTGGCACGCCACTTAGTAATATGCCTTTACCGCCATTTGTTTTTTCTAAATAATGTGCACCGATTTGCGCAGCCATTCGTCCAGCAACTTCTGACATTGGAGCAAGTAGCGGCAGGCTACCATCTGCAAGTTGGACCGTTTCATAGGCAATGGCCACCACTCCCTTTTCTAATAACGCCTTCGTTAATGCTTCATCGGCTGCTAGATGTAAGTAAGTAAATAATATTTGCCCCTTGTAAAAATAATCGTATTCCGAAGCGATCGGTTCTTTTACTTTCATGACCATTTCTGCAGCCCATGCATCCTTCGCTGTTGGAACAATTGTTGCACCGGACTCCATATATTGCTTATCTGTAAAATTTGAACCAAGACCTGCGTTCGATTCAATTAGCACTGTATGTCCCTCAGCAATTAAAACACTAGCACTTGCAGGCGTTAACGCGACACGATTCTCCATTACTTTTATTTCCTTGGGTACACCAATAATCATCTAATTCCCACCTTTTTTGTTATGCTACGATTTCACGTTCGTTTTTGAATTGCTCATACAACTTTTCATCCATAATGGTCTTTAAAATTTGCACAACTTCATAAACTTCCTCAAATGAGTTGTACAGTGCCACAGGTGCAATACGAATGCCATTTGGTGCTCTAAAATCAGGAACAACTCCCTTTGCCTTCAATGCCTTACAAATACGAGCTGAATCTGAATGTGTAAGATAGACATGACCACCGCGCAAGTCATTGTTCACTGGGCAATTTAATGTAAAGTCGTAATCACCTATATAATAATTGTATAGTTGAATAAAATACTCTGTTAGCTGCATGGATTTCTCACGAATGCGTGTAATTCCTACTTCATTAAAAAGTTCCAGTGCACCTAGTAGTGGTGCTAGGCTTAATAAATGTGGTGTCCCCATTTGGTAGGCACTTACATTTTGGGCCTGTATAAGGCTTGTTTCCATATCAAATTGCTTCGCTTTATCGGAACTGAACCAGCCTGCCAATCCAGGCTTTGTACCAAAATGCTCCTCATGTACAAACAACCCAGCAACTGCACCAGGTCCTCCATTTAGATGTTTATAGTTACACCAGAAGGCAAAGTCTACATCCCAATCATGAAGGGAATGCTCTACAGAACCAACTGAGTGGCAAAGATCAAAGCCTATTAAAATACCACGTTGATGCGCCTCTTTTGTTAACGCTTTCATATCTAGAATTTGACCGCTTCTATATAACACGCCAGGTAGTACAATCAAAGCTACATCTTCTGTCATTGCTGCAACAATATCCTCATGCGTATAATAGTGCCCGTCCTGACTACGTATATATTGAATATGCTCCTCGATATTTTCGTAGTGTAAACCTAGCTGGCTTTGTACAGCATATAAATCTGTTGGAAAGTTTAATTCGTCAATAACAATTTTTGTTTTCTTGCCTGTTGGCTTATAAAATGTTGCAATCATTTGATGCAGGTTAACAGTAGTAGAGCCAGTTGCAATGACTTCCTCTGGTTTCGCACCTACGATCTTTGAAAGCTGAGCACCTACCTGCTCTGATAAAAAGAACCAAGGATGCTCCCCTTGTGTCCATCCATCAATGCCATGCTGCTTCCAAGAATCCAAAAGCTTCAACAAGCTAGCCTCTGCTCTCTTTGATAACAGTCCTAATGAATTCCCATCAAAATAAATTGTGCCTGGTTGAAGATAAAATTGTTCTCTAAATTTTTTTAAATCATCATTTTTGTCTAAAAAAGCTGCGTATTCTCTTGTAGGATTAAATTCCATTATAAACACCTCACTTTTGAAATGATGGTAGCATTGCAATCTATTAACCATCTTATACTCATCTTATCAAAAAGTGACACAGTGTCAATATTTTTAAAAGAAGAATTTTTAAGTTTAAAATCTAATTTTCATCACATTAAACAGAAAAACCTCCAACAAGGGAGGTTAATCTGTATAGAGGCCTTTAATATAAAAGTGTACAATTAATTCTACGTTTTCCTCGATCGAAACATTTTTATCTTGCAAGCAACGCCAAAGGAAGTTCTCATTTATGTGATACCACATATTCGCTACATCTTTAGCATTTAAATGAGGTAAGGCAATATTATTATGTTGTACATATAAAATATCCTTCTCAATATGATCAATAAAATGTTGCTGGACAAGAGACCATTTGTGACGAATTTCCTCTGACACACCAATCGCCTCTTGCACTAGCCTCATCAATTTCTCATTTTCAATACCTTGTTTATTGAACGCTTTTACCTGATATGTAATTTGCTCCCTCGCCTCTTCCTTTGATTTTGGAACAAAACTTAGCTTCGCAATACTGTACATTTTTTCAAGAAGCGAATCAATTATTTCTATTAACAGGGCATCCTTATTAGAAAAATAAACGTATGCTGTGCCATGGCCTACACCAGCTTCTTTAATAATTTGCTTCATTGTTGCTTTCTGAAAGCCCAGTTCAAAAAAAACCTTTTTCCCCGCCTCAATTAATGTCTTGCGTGTTTCATGAGCACGGTCTTGCTTTATCTGACTACGATTCTTCATAATACACCAACTTCCACTTTCTCTATGCCTTTATTATACAAAAGATACACTACTATTACTTTCCGATGTCATTAATGTACGATCAAATGACTACAATCGCTAAAGGAGCATTCGTAAAAACTGTTCAAAATGCACGCCTGCCTCGGGTGGAACTTGCTCCTTCGATGTTGCTTCAATGGCAGCGGCTAAAAATGTCTCCGCTAGCTTCATGGACTCCACTAAATCTTGCCCACGCATCATGCCACCCATTATGATGGATGCGAATAGATCCCCTGTGCCTGAATAGCTTTGACCGTTGTAGTTGCGAATACTATGAAAAGACCGCTTCGCATCGACATACATATTCCCAACATAACGCTTGTCCGCATCTGCTACTGGTGGATTCAAGCCAGTAATAATGACATTGGCTCCAGTTGCCTGCTGTAGATGTTGACCTGCTTCTTCTAGGGCATGAATATAGTCTAAATCATTTTGATAGCTCAGTAGCTTTTCATATGGCAAGCCCGTAAGCAAGCAGCATTCCGTAACATTAGGGGTAATAATGTCCGCACACTTCACTAATTCTTTCATCCGATCAAGTAATTCTCCTGTAAACATTTTATAGACTTCGCCATGATCGCCCATTACTGGATCAACAAGCAATGTCGTCTTATCGGAGTGAAACACATCTAAAAATCGAAAGATATTATCTATTTGCTCCTTTCCTGTGACAAAGCCCGTGTGAATACCGTCAAAGGTAGCCCCTAGCTTGCTCCATTCGTCTACGAAGAAATCCATCTTTGACGTTAAATCTTCACAATAAAAGGTCGAATACCCAGTTTGCGCCGTTAAAATAGCTGTTGGTAGCGGCACGGCTTGCACACCCATCACAGATAGCACTGGCATCGCAGCTGTTAATGAGCATTTCCCAAAGGAAGACATATCCTGAATGACAGCAACTTTTTTCATCATACATTCCACCTTACTAATCCTGCTTATACTCATCTCATCGTATCATAATTAGAAGAATGCGAAAATAACCTCAATCTGACCCCTATTTTTTTTATAAAATTGACACTTTCACAACAGTCAGTCCTTTGTTAAAGTAAAAATCATCAAAATATTCATCATAGTGAGGAAGAGACAAATGCAAAATATACAAAGGCCATCATCCTATACAAAATCACGCACCAAAACATTTGATTTAGTTATTACAGCGATTTTAGCAGCACTTGTTTTCGTTGCTACAATGTTTATCAATCTAAAGCTACCATTTGGTCAAGGTGGGCTTATTCACTTAGGGACATCCATGCTTTTTATTTCTGCCATTTTATTTGGGCCTAAAAAAGGAGCTCTTGCTGGAGCAATTGGAATGGGCTTATTCGATATCGTAGGGGGCTGGTTAATTTGGGCACCTACTACTATTATTTCTCGTGCATTACAGGGCTTCATCGTTGGTAAAATTGCTTGGTCAAAAGGTCATAAAGGCGACAATATTGGATTCAACATTTTAGGTGCAGTAGTATCAATGCCTGTGATGATTGCTGTGTACTATATTGGGCAAGCCATTATGTTTAATAGCTGGGTTGCACCATTGGCATCCATTCCAGGAGACGTCATTCAAAACATCGTTGGTTTAATTATTGCCATCCCTGTTTGTGTAGTGCTAAAAAAAACACCCTATTTCAAAAGGAATTTTTAAATTGAAACACGCCATCTTGCTGTTTAGCCCACAGCTTAGATAGCGTGTTTTTATATTTTGTCAGTATGCCAAACAAATGATTTTACAGATAAAGTGAAACTAGCCTAGTTCTTTTTCATACTATAAGGTGGAGGTGTAAAAATGCCAAGAGTAAAATATCGCGATGCAGACGTTGCTTTAATGGCTAGGATGATGAGAGCTGAGGCTGAGGGTGAAGGAAAACAAGGCATGTTATACGTTGGCAATGTCATTGTAAATCGTGCAGTAGCAACTTGTTTAGATTTTAACGATGTCAGAACTATCGAGCAAGTGATTTACCAGGTACAAGGAGGAAACTTTTCGTTTGAAGCTGTTCAAAAAGGTAATATGTTTTATCAAAGAGCAAGAGAATCCGAAAAAAGATTGGCGAAACAGAACCTAGACTACTGGCGAGATCATCCAGCAAAATACGCACTTTGGTACTTCAATCCATATGCGCCATGTCCCCCAACATGGTACGGCCAACCGTTTACTGGTCAATTTAAGAACCATTGTTTCTACGAGCCTGCACCAGGGACTTGTGAGAGTGTTTATACGGGGTAAGAGGTTACTTGAGCTACGTTAAAAAGTATTTTCATCGCGATTCCGTACCTGTAAGCTTTTCAAAGTGCTGAATAAAAAAAAGCTGAAGGAATAGTGGTTCCTTCAGCCTTTTACTACTGCTTATTTTTTAATCTTTACATATTTGCTATAAACATAGCCCGTTTTATCTTGATAAGCTATTTTATACCAGCCTTGCACTTCACCTAAAATGGCAATTTCAGTATTCTTTGAAATTGTTCCAATTACTTTTCCTGAGTTCGATGGCTTTGAACGTACATTTAAGTGATAGGCCGTAACAATTCCTTTAGGTGATTCTGGTTGAGTAACAACAGGCTTTGATTTGTCTGGAGCTGGCTTACTTGGATCCTCAGGCTTTTCTCCCGGCTTATCTTGTCCCTGTTCAGCCTTAGGATTATTCATTGCTTTTACCAACTTCTGATAAAATTCGCCTGTCGTTTTAACCCCAGCAAATTGGCTTGCATCAACATTTGCTTTTGTTGCTAGCTCTTTTATTTCTTCTTTTGTAATCACATCTTTTACATTAATAGATGCGATATTTGTATATTTTCCATCTTCTGTTGTAGGGATAGCTAAAATGTCTTTATTGATTAATTCAACAACAGCAGCACGAGCTGGCGATTTCGTATCAACTCCAATGATTTTCCAATTATTTTGGATCACTGGCTCATACACACCGTTCATCTCTTCTTTTAAATATCGAATGGCTAGATTACGGATAGTACCTCCTGTTTCTCCATAGGCACTTTCTTCTTTAGAGGACCAGATCATATTGAACTTACGCCCTTCAAGTGCTTGACCTTTTGATACAAGAAAATCCATTCGATAAGAGTTCATACCAAGCTTTAAATTGTCTTCCATCTTAATTGGCGTACCGTCTAATTTGCGTAGATTTTTGATTCTGTTACCTGGCTGCTCCGTTAAATCGATGTCATATTTTACATTTCCGAAATAATCATTCGTACTATATTTAGAGGAACGACGAGTTTTATCAAAACTAATCGTCACATCTCCATCTCGTGTGCTATTAAAATAGCCAACTGCCCATTCCATATAATCTTTTAAATCTTTGCCCGTCACTTCATAAACAGATACTTCTCCACCAGCAAATTGATAATTATAGGCGATATCCTTTTTCTTAATAGGGCCTACATCCAATGAAGCTTTATCATTATCAATTTGATGCGCTACTACATCTGCCTTACTATAATGTAGCATGACCTCATGGAAAAAGTCTGATAAAGGTGTTTCTTGAATGTGTACAGTTGGTATGCCTTTAATTTCATTTTTAGGGACAAGATTTGTTCCTTTAAGCTGTGCTACTTCGATATTAGCATCTTCACGTGCAAACTCATGGTATGGCTTCAACGTTTCTTCTAGTTCTTTATCAGATTGAACGAATGTTCCATCTTCTTTCTTTACTGGAATAGTCGAAGCATCTTTTTCCTTTAGCTCTAATTGTTCGCCTTGGCGAGTAAATGTTAAATCAATACGTGAAATATGTGTTCCATATTTATTTGGCTCTGTTATAAAAACGCCGTTCACATCTTCTTTATTAATAAGAACATGATTATGCCCTGCAAAAATAGCTGCAAGCTCTGGAATAGCATTAGCCATTTCCTTTACGCCTGTCCCAGGAACACCATTTTCATTTTCTAGCCCCATATGCATCAGGCCAATCATAACATCTACCTTACCTTCTAATTCCTTAACGGCCTTTTTAGTTTCTTCTATTGGGTTTTTGATCACTAATCCATCTAAATGATTTGTGCCCTTCTCATACTCTGTAATTAACGGTGTTACCATGCCAATAACGCCGATCTTAACACCTTCACGCTCAATAATTGTATAAGCGGGTAAATAACGTTCTCCATTTTCTTTATAAACGTTCCCAGCAAGTCTTGCTCCATTAAATTGGCTAGAAACTTTATCTAAGACATCCAAACCAAAGTTGAACTCATGATTACCATATGTCCAAGCTTCATAGCCCATTTCATTGACTGCAACCATCATTGGGGATTGTGGCTGATCATTGAATAATTCTGCAGAATTATCCTGTATTAAATCTCCATTTTCCAATAAGATGGTATTCGGATTATCATGACGAATATCTTTAATAATTGTATATAACTGCGTTAAACTTCCTGTGAGATTTGGTCCATCCACCGCATAATCCCAAGGCATAGTGCGGCCATGAATATCTGACGTAGCGAGGAGTGTAATATGTATATCTTTATTTTCCTCTTGTGCATTGACAGGCGTTGGCGTAACGACCATTCCTGTTGCCAGAATCAATACTGCCATACTTAGTATAGATATAACTTGTTTCAATTGATTCATTTCCTAGTTTTCTCCCTTTTAATTCTGAATTTTAAGATTCCTACCCAGTGTAGCATGTATGGTGATGCCTAACCAGGTAAAATCTATCATAAAAGTTATATAATTTCATCGTTTTAACAGATTTTAGCGCGAGTAAGAGGAAAAAAGCTATAGTAAAGGGATATTGAATAAAAGTTCAATATCCCTAATCAGACTTATATCTCATAGAATCCTAGCCATTGTCAATCTGAGCTCTCTCTCGCTTTTCTTTTAATAACAGCACGCCCATCAAGCCGATCACGGAGAATAGGACTGGCGAAACGAAGCCATAGTAATATCCATCACTTACATTCCCTGTGGCAGCTTGAAAATAATCTAAAATATACCCAAAAATAATTGGAAGCAATGCTGCACTTAGAAAGCCCCCTGTATTAGCAAACCCAGAAACGATACCAGATTCAGTAATAGGGAACGTTTGACGAACAGCCGCAAAGGTTAAGGCACTGGCGCCATAGCCAAAGCCAATAATAAAGAACAGTACGATGAGCCCCCAAAATGACGGATGCCCTTTTACTATAAGGAAGGAAAACCAACTCAATAAAACGGTCATTTGAATAGCGATATAGGGTCTTTTAATTGTTCCTAGCCAGCCGGCAACCCCACTCATTAAAGGAGCTCCTAGCAGCGCCCCGATTAGGCCAATCATTATTAGCTGACTAGCCTCTGAACGTGTCATCTCATACATGTCGATGCCGTACGGTACTGCCCACGAACTAATAAAACCAACATAGCCTCCAACAACTCCAAAATGACAAAAAAATAAGGCCCATGCTTGCCTACTTGAAAATATTCTTCTTATTAAAATAGAAGTTTTTTCACGAGTTACTTCCTCAGTGATCACTGCTGGTTTCTCTGGAATGAGACGTTTGGTGTTTTTCACAAGTACAAAATAAAGAAGCACACCACATAACAATAATAATAAGCCCGTTGAAAAAAATGTGATACGCCAACCAAATAAAAGAATCAATGTAGCAAAAGGAACTGTCGCCAATAAAAAACCTAGACTCCCTGTCATACCTGCAAAGCCGATTAAGCGAACAAACTCCTTTTTATGAAACCATTGTGCCAAAATAAGCACCATATTCACCCATATGGTCGCGTCCCCTACCCCTGTTAACATTCTAGAAAAAAACAGCACAAACTCATGTGTACCTAAGCTGTAAAGAATTGTCCCTAATCCTGTAAGCGTAGCACCAAAGATGAGAAAAAAATTCGGTCCAAAGCGATCTGCTAAAATCCCCATAGGAATCTGCAAACTTGTATACACAAAAAATTGGATACTCGTTAATAGCCCGATAGTGGAGGCTGTTACACTAAAATCCCTCATCAATTGGTCTGTAATTAACCCTGGAGCAGTTCGTTGACTTGCCATTAACAAATAGGTAAACAATACAGCAACAAACACAATCCACCTGTACCTATGATGTTGTTTGTCCAATAATCACTACTCCTATTAGCTTTTATTTTATATATATGTAATTTTGATTGTAAGGAAGACCAGCTTTTTCAAGAATAAAACGCACCTAATCGATACTAGGTGCGTTTATCCCTATATTATACGGCGGGCTGAGGCTGTTCACTGACATGTACTGCCGGTTTACGATCTTTCCAAGGCATTGCTTCCTCTAATTGTCTACCTAGCTGTAATAGCGTCAGTTCATCTGCAAATTTACTTGTAAATTGTAGACCAATTGGTAGGCCTGATTTACTTTCGGCTAATGGCAATGATAAGGAAGGCTGACCTGTAGCATTGAATAAGTTTGTAAATGGCGCATACGTGAAAATTTGCTCCGTCCATTCAACAGCTGAAATGCTAGGATTATTGGCATTTAATTCACCAATTTTCGCAGGCAATGTACCGATTGTTGGACTCAATAAGATGTCGTAGTCTTCAAAGAAGCCCGCAACCTGACGCGAAACAACTGCATTAGTATGAATAGCTTCTAATAAATCAGCCGCCTTTAACTGTCCACCATATTCATAGCATTTCCAAATGGCTGCTTCAATATGGTCTGGAGAAACTGCTTTACCCGTCCCCGCTGCTGCACCTTGAATCATTTGATAAATATTCGCTGTCCAAATAGCAACCGTCGCCTTTGTAAATGACGCTTGCTCATATTTCGGACGAGCCTCAACTACTTCGTGTCCTAGGTCCTTTAACACTTGAACTGTTTTATGAACAGCCTCTATGCATTCAGGATCTACAAATGCTCCAGAATTTGTTTCAGTTGTCCATGCAATTTTTAAAGGGCGTACTTTTTCATGGATTAGCTGTCCATATGGTGCATGTGTTACTTCTAATTTGGAGTAGCTTCCTAAATCAGGACCCGCTACTTGATCCAGTAGCACTGCTGTATCGCGAATTGTACGAGTCACAGCGAACTCGATTGCAATACCATTTAAAGGCTCGCTATTGAATGGACCAGCTGGAACTCTTCCTCGTGTAGGCTTTAATCCAACTAACCCACTACAGGAAGCGGGAATACGAATAGAACCACCACCATCATTCGCATGGGCAATTGGTACAATACCACTCGCAACAGCTGCTGCCGACCCACCACTTGAACCACCTGGACTATGCTGTAAATTCCACGGATTACGCGTTGCACCATAAATAACTGCTTCAGTAGCTGCATTATAGCCAAACTCAGGTGTAGTCGTAGTACCTGCTAAAATCAAACCAGCCTTTCTAAAGCGCGCCATTAATTCACTATCAACAGGCATAACTGTATTTTCCCCTATACGACTCCCCATACTATGCGGGACACCCTCTGCATGTAACACAAGCTCTTTAATTAAAAACGGAACACCTGCAAACGGAGCGTTTTCATCAACCTTCTCAATGGCTTTATCAGCCTGCTCTTCTAACACACTAACTACCGCATTAATGGATGGGTTTACTTTCTTTATCCCTTCTAACGCTAGCTTTTTTAGCTCCTGTGGTGTTACTTTCTTTGATTTAACTAGTTCGGCTAACCCCAAGCCATCATATGATGCATACTCTTGTAAATTCATATCATCACCTCGTATAGTAGTAATCTTACAACTATAATGTACTGAATATTCTAAGTATTTAACATTACCCGAAAGGATAATTCTCCTCAAAGTAGAATATAAAAGCATAAGAGAGAAACGAGGTGTTTTCATGTTTTACGAAAATGATGTAGAAAACATTCTTAAAGCTAGCTATCATATTTCAAATATGAATGTTAAACAAAGTAATGAAGGCTTTAAAAGAGAACTGTTGCAAACGTTAAGTCAGCATCTCGACTATCACCATATGCTTTTTTGGGAACTATCAAATAACGAATTAAGTGCCCCAGTGCTTTTTAATATAGAAGGTCATACGATTAATGATTACTTACAAAGCTATAAACACCTTGATCCATTACACCCTCAAAATATAAATTCACAGCATTCCATTCACCTAATGACCAAGAATGAAATTATGTGCCCACAAAAACAAACACACTATAAAGAAGTCTTTTTAAAAGAAAATCGCTATGAAGATGAAATGGCTATGTATTTAAAGGTAGACAATAAACCCGTAGCAGTTATCGGCTTTTTAAGAAAATTGGGCGAGAAGCTATTTAATGAAAAAGATATGTTAAAGCTAGTATATTTGAAAAGAAATATCGAAAACATGTACTCCCTACATCACTATTCACAGCCCTCTATCCTATTTGAAATGACAGAACGAGAACGTGACGTGTTGAATTTTGTTTTCAAAGGCTTAAAAAACGGAGAAATCGCCCAACAATTATTCGTCAGCGAAAATACCATCAAAAAACACCTTCAAAACCTCTATAGAAAGTTTCAAGTAACCAATCGTACCCAGCTGCTTGCCAAGTGTTTGAAGTATATTGACCATGTTTAATAGGTTCCTTCATAGAATTCAAAGGTAGTGTAAATTGGTTCAAATATGCTTCTACGCCTTCATATTGGATTTTATTACCCTAACGAACGATTGATTTAACAGCTTCCAACTTTTCCTCCGTAGAAAAAACTGCATCACCAATTAGTAGAGTGTGTCAAACAATTGGTGTGCAGTTCTGATTTTGACTCTATCTATAGGGGAGAAGGTCCCTCCCCATATCCTTTTTCTTAATTACTTTGCACTTTATACACTTTACTATCAAGCTGTCTATTCATTGCCTGCTGTAAAAATCGTGTAGCGGTAAACAATTTTTCTTCATCAATATTCGTTTGCACGCCTAAACGGTGCAGGAAATTCACTAAATCATTCGTTGCCACATTGCCGCTTGCACCAGGGGCATAGGGGCACCCCCCTAAACCTCCAATAGCACTGTCGTATTTTGTAATGCCCAGCTCAAGTGCTGCAAATATATTTGCTAAAGCGCGGCCATACGTATCATGAAAATGAAGGGCAAACAAATCACGGTCATATTGGGTGAGCAGCTCTGATAAAATAGCTTTCACTTGTACAGGGTCAGCTACACCAATTGTATCGCCGAGTGAAATTTCAGAAACGCCCATTGCTAGATAGGCATCAATGATTTCCTTCACGGTTTGAAGCTTTACTTCATCACCAAACGGACTGCCAAATACAGTTGAAATATAACCTCTTAACGATATACCTTCACGATTTGCTACTTCAGCTACAGCTTTTAAGTTCTGCAAAGATTGGTTGATTGAAGCGTTTACATTACTTTGATTATGCTCTTCAGAAGCAGAAATAAATAAAGCAATTTCATCAACTTTTTGTTGGATGGCTCCTTCTATCCCTTTCAAATTAGGCACAAGAGCTGTATACGTTATGTTTTCATGACGTGTGATTTGCTCGAATACTTCATGATGATCGGCTAAAGCCGGTATCCACTTGGGACTAACAAAAGAGGATACTTCGATATGGCGGACACCTGTTTCACTTATTAAGTTAATCCATTGCACCTTCAAATCAGTTGGAATAAAAATTTTCTCATTTTGTAAGCCGTCACGCGGACTTACTTCTCTAATCTCCACTGCTTTTGGTAAGTTCATCAAGATACACTTCCTTTAATTAAATGCCGAACAGCTGTAGCATAATCCAGCTTGATGCGTAGAATACCATGAATTGCACACCGGCCCCTACACCTAAAATACGATTTAATAAACCACCAACAGTTGCGACTGTAAACGTTAAAACTACTCCTAATAATTGTGCCTCGTTATAAGCAAGCAAGAACGCTAAACCTATGAACATCGCTACAATTGCTTCCTGGCTGATATATTTTAATACTAATACAGACGCTTTACGTGCATAATTCATCGCAAATGGATAGGCAATTAAAGCAGCTACACTTATACCAATTAACCCAAAAATAAAAAAGTCCCAAGAAGACATTAATGTGTGTAAGTTGTTTACTGGATCTACTGTAAAAATTGGGGGTGCATTAAACAATGGTGATGCTGGTCCAAGTGCTACTGGGCTTAACGGAATACCGAATGCAATTAATGGAATAATCGCTTCAGCAATATAAGTCGATTCCGTTACACCATTCATGACAGTAAGACTCGTTGTTGATTTTTTATAGGCACCTTTTGTGCGGGAGCCTACAATTTCTCCCATCAATGACGTCATCCCTACAGGACTAAAAACAAATGTAAGGGAGGAAAGAAACGTTGTAATGCTCGTAAAAATGGTCTGCCTTTTCGATAAAATTTTAAATGGATTCGGGAAATAGCCTTTCCAAGACTTCGTTTCGGGAGCAAGATTGTATTGATTTGGCTTACTGCGAGCTAGATCATTTTTAGCAACAGAAGAAGCCGCCATTAAAATATTACAAAACATCGGTCCAATCGCAATTCCTAAAAAGAATGTAATACTTAAATGTTTATCAAGCATCGCAAAGCTAACGCTATCTAAAGCCTTTATGAAAAATGCAAATGGAATAATAATTAAAATACTTGCCCATTTTCCCTTTGAAAAGAATGCGATTAAAATAGCGGCAAGTGTAAAAATAATGCCTGATGAAGATTTAAAAAAATCGGCGAATTGACCTAAAAACTGACCTAAAAGTACAGCTGTTGGTAGGGCGATAAATGCACCGATGACGCCGCCGGAAATCATTTTACGTAGTGCGACGTGCGGCATCCCTAAACGGCGTAATGTATTGGCATGGTCGATTAACGGTACAGCTGTTGTATCCCCAGGAATACCTAATAACGCAGTTGGTACAGCATGTGTTAAGTGCTTTGCTAACACCCCCGCCATGAAAAAGGCGAATACCCCTTCAGGAGGCGCTCCTAGCAAAATAACTAACAATGTAATTGGTACCATAATTGCTGTTTCATCTGTACCCGAAATAAGTCCAATTATAGTAAAGATAGCTGCACCAAGAAGTGCAAATAAAAGAGCTATTAAATAAATACTCATTTTTTATCCGCTCCTTTCAAGCCTTGTAAGCTAGAAAGAATACCAAAATCCTCAAGCTCCTTTTTTGTCACTGGATCTTCCTCGATTAAACGTATTTCCTCGTCTATATCAATTTGTAAATCCTCAAATGCTTCCTTTAAAGAATGACTAGATGCTTCATCCTCTACTAAAATACGCTTTGGTTTAAAAAGAATCGTATTAATAGCAACAACAATCAGAATTCCCGTGATTCCTGTTAACAGTGAATAAGAGTTAATCATTTGAGGGTCTGCAAACTTCGGAAAAACCCACTGGCCAAACTGATAGCCTAAAAAGCTTGCAGCAACGCTTAAAATAATTGAAATAATTAATTGATTACCAGAAACCGTGTCTCCTAAAATTTCAATAAACTTCTTTTCCTCTACCTTTTTTTGCTCATTGTATGGAGTATTCGCCATGTATTATTCACCTCGCAGAGAGTTTGTAATCTCTAAAACACGATCATAACGGAAATCCTTCTCTTCAACCGCCTGCTGCACAACACGATCAATAATATCGCCTGTTGCCCCAGCCATTACAGCCAAGTTTTTCGCATGCAGACGCATATGACCAGATTGAATACCCTCCGCTGAAAGTGCGCGTAAGCTTGCTAGATTTTCTACTAATCCTACTGCGGCAATGTAGCTAGCTAGCTCCTCTGCAGATTGCACATCCATAATTTTTAGCGCTGCTTTTGCAACAGGATGAGTCTTCGTAGCCCCTCCAACAATACCAACAGCTAATGGCAATTCCAACGTTCCAACAAGATTGCCTGCTTTATTCAGCTCCCACGTTGTTAAAGAACGATATCTACCAGAACGAGCAGCATAGGCATGAGCACCAGCCTCAACAGCACGTGTATCATTACCCGATGCTAATACTGCAGCAGTAATACCATTCATAACCCCTTTATTATGTGTGGCAGCCCGATACGGGTCAGCATCTGCAAATTCGTAAGCACTTACTATATTTTTAGCAATTTCTATACCGCCAAGCATATCTGTCGAGAATTCTCCACGCGCACGGACAATACGCTTATCTGCTAAATTTGAAATAATCCGAAGCACAACTCGTCCATTTGTAATCCGTTCGATTAATGGTGACACAGATTCCGCCATCGTATTAACAGCGTTTGCCCCCATTGCATCCTTCGTATCTACGATTAAATGGACGACAACCATTGTTTCTTTTGCTGTGTCGATTAAGTGCACTTCTATATCCTTCACTCCACCGCCTAACTTGACTAACGTTGGATCCTTTTCATTACAATGCTCGATGATCTCATTTTTATGTTCAAAAATTTTCGCCCTTGCTGCATGAGGGTCCTCAATATTTAATACCTGAATCTGTCCTCGCATAACTGTTCCCGAGCTGGAAGTAAAAATACCACCTAACTCATATGCTGCCCGAGCCGCATTACTAGCCGCAGCGATTACTGAAGGCTCTTCCGTAGCCATCGGAATAAATACCTCTTTACCATTCACCTTAAAGTTGGCCGCTACCCCTAGAGGCACTGAAATATGTCCAATAACATTTTCAACCATTGCATCAGCAAGCTCTAATGAAATTCCACTTTTTAAAGCTTCAACTTCCTCGTTGGTTAAATTTGATTTTTCAGCGATTAACTTAATTCGCTCTTCTACTGAAAGTAAATAAAATCCCTTAATACGTGAAGTCATCCCCATACCCCCAAAATTAAAAAAGTGTAATATAATTCAACTTAGTTGAATAACATTACACCAATTGTAAATTGTCTGAATAGTATTGTAAACAAGAAAATTGTATTTTCGATAATATTTACGTTTAAAGGAAAGATTTAATCCTCAACATAAATCGTTAATACCTTTGAGTTCTCTACAGAATTGTTAATAAAGATATGCTCCTTTTTCCCAGAAAAATACGCAGAGTCCCCTTCTTCTAAATTGTAAAATTTATGATCGTATTTCAAGACGATACTACCCGAAATGACATAAATAAATTCATCATTATCGTGTGTATAAGGAGCTAAATTTTCCGCCCCATTATGTACAGTAACAATAGAAGGATTGATATTGCTCATATAACTCTTATTCGCTAACAGCTCATATTGATAGCCAAGTTCATTCGTTTCTACAGTCTCATTGCGTTCTTTTTTCGAAACAATCGAAATGCCATCAAATTGATCCTGAATAACAAACCAGGCCATTGGAACATCAAATATTTCCGCAATTTTAGACAATGTCACCAAGCTAGGTGTTGCTTTGCCATTTTCTATTTTTGAAATATGACTTTTCGTTAAATTAATCTGCGAAGCTAAATCATCCTGAGACATTTTATTTTTCTTCCGCATCTGCTTTATTTTTACTCCAACTTCTAGTAAGTTCATCTATTCCAGTCCCCTCGATCATTTCGGTTTTTACAATAACTATACTATATTTTTAAATGATGGATAGAAAAATACGGAGCGTATAACACTCCTTTATTTTCGTCTGTTCAATTAAATACAAAAGGGTGTGCTAAAAGTTTCTAGACTTTTTAGCACACCCTTATACCATTACAGTGATGACATTCCCATCTTCTTAGGCTGTATACCGCGAATCGTACTTTTCGGAATTGTTGCATCATGCTCAATAATAAATACTTTGAGAGGCCAAAATCAGCTTAAGTTGAACTGAAGAAAGACCACTAATTCAAAAGCTCTTGATAGAATCGGTGACAGTTCCGACCTTGTCATAAAAGCGTTCAAAAAAATGAAAATGAGATGGATTAATTCTCTCAAATTTTCAATGATTTCATTTGTTTTTCAAAAAAGAGTTTCTTCCCTATGACAACAAATGCACGGAGTATGAACAAATAAAAATTCTAGGGTGGACGGTACAAGAAATGTTAAGAGGAATGGATATCTGATAATAAGTTTTCTGTCATCGAATCTGCAATTTAGGAAAATAATAAAATCTACCGCAATTTTATTTTAAAGAAAAACATAGGGAGATTTTAGTCTTCCTATGTTTTCATTCAAATTATTGATCTGTTTGTTCTTGCTTCTTTTTCAAATACTCCGCTCGTATTTTCTCAAGTTGCTGCTTTTTATCAAATTGGGCTGGCTTGTGTTTTTCATGATACTTGGCCACAGCCACCTTACCTTTAGTATCCAATTGATATTTCCCCACTTTGGTTCACCTACTTTTCTTACCTTTAAAGAAATCTTATTCAACAAATATATATAATATACCTTATTTTGCTGATGTAAACCTTTTTACTATATTAGCGTACCGCTTAACCTTAATTTTAGTAAAAACTTAGTAATAATTCATAGGGTATTTAAAATATCTGTTTCCCACACATTTCAGACGACGATACCTTTATCCTTATTTATCGCTACAATATTCCTCACCTTTATGTATGGAGACGGCGGGAGTCGAACCAACCGTCTCAAAGTACTGATATATCAATAGCTGCGGGGGCAATTAATTTTTTTGACTACGTTTTTGACTACGCTTAAAAATATTGTATTACGGGGGCAGTTCGTTATCTGTAAAAACTATAAAGCCGATTAAGAATTTGACTAAACTTCTAAAATATTAATTGCTAAAAATGTATTTAAACCTTTAATATTAATTATCTTTTACTGATAATCGAGAAGTTTGAAGAGATACTAAGGTATGTTTTATATCATCATATAAATGGTCAATTCCGTATGCTTGTAATACAACATGGTCAAAATTAATTCTATCTTCTAATTGAAGCTCTTTTAACGTTTCTTCGATGTCTCTATTTTTCAAAGGTTCAAATGCTTTCTTAATCTTTAATTTATCGTCAGCAGCTATTAACTCAGGATTTAGCATATACATTCGTTCAAAACTGCCTTTGTTAATATCTAAGGCACCTTGCCCCATACCAAAACCATTAGCCTCAACAAAGAACATCCCTACTATTGAATTCAAGAGCGCTAAACATAATTCTAAATCAGTATCATTATCTTTCTCAACAAATCCTATTAAACGTTGGTTAATATAAGTATAATCATCAAAGCATCCATAAAATATTCTTTTAAAGGGATTCATACCAGTAAATAATTTTACAGGTTTTGTCCCTTTAAGAATATGCCAATCTCTTCCTCTAACCTTAACTGACGCATTTAGATTACTCTCAAATGATTGTAGATATTTTATAGTTTTATTATCTTGTAGTACCATTAATTCATCTCTAGTTCTAGTACAATAAAAAACCTTTGTATCAACCTCCGCTTTTATATTATTGATATTTTTAGAAGTCTTTAATCCGGATATTATATACTCCTCATTAACTAATGACTCATCTTTCAAATAAAAAATAGGGTCTTGTCCCGTTTTTACACCTCTAATAATATTAAATATGTTATTTATTGGACAAATAATCGATTCTAATTTAAGCAGCCATTCTGGATTATAAAAATATAAATTTAATGAATCTATAAATTTAGAGATTCTCGACATTTCAGAAGGCTTAATATTAGTTAAACCTAAAATAGATCCGAATTTTTGAGGGACAGTATTAACATTTATTGAATTGGCTATTGCATTAATTGTTGTTTCATCCCAATTTCTAATATTAGATTTAATCAAACCAAATGTAATCGTTTCGTCAGATGGTTGAGAAACTTGCTTTTTTTCAAGGACTAATATCGTAGTTACTACATCAGCATTGGTAAACCATATACCATTTCCGCTTATTACTACTTTCTGAATATTATAGTACCATTGCAATGCTTCATAAAAACTTTTACCAGCATCCGTTCCTAACCAAGAATTCGAAATTATTACACCTAATTTACCTCCATTAGATAGGTTTTTCCATAAACTAAATATTATATATGCATAAACATCATTTCTGTCCGATAACTCAATTTTAGTATTAGTATATACTTCTTCTTTTATTGAATTTAAATATTCAATATCTTCTCGTTTTAGAGTATTAAAATCTACAAAAGGCAGGTTACTTACTATGCTGTCGAACTTAGGTAATTTTAAATTCAATATTTTTCCGTCAGCAGGATTAACGATTTCTACACCATCATCAGGTAATAAGGCAAATACGTTCCGCTGGATTACTCTAGCTGGGATGTTAATACTATCAGGATTCGTTAAGCTAATGTTAGTCACTTGTAAGGGGAAAGAAAATTTATCCGAAGCCCATGTTGTTTCATAAGCATTCTTAATCTGATTTCCACTTTCAATTTTATATTTTATTACTTGATTAGGAATAGTCCCTGTTCCACAACAAGGGTCAATTGAATTACCCGTTGTATCTAGAATAGTTATCTTACATAATAATTCTGCAAGCTTTGGTGGCGTAGGATATTGCCCTATTATCTCTCTTCTAGTAGCTAAAACTGTATTTTCTAAAATACTTTGAAGTGTTTCTTGACTAACATGCTCAATGTCATTCTTGGATAAGAACTCATTAAAATCTATAATTTCTGTCCAAGATTGTTGGGGAATTAACTCGCCTAGTTTGTAATTTTTAAATATATTATAAAAATCACATTCGTTACTTACTTCTCTAAAAATGTCTATGGCTTCTTTTGTTGTTTTTCCACTAAGTATCTTCTCAACTTTCCTAGCTGGTGAATGATGCAGCTTTATACTATGTGCAAAAACGAACTTATTAAGCCAATCAACTAAGATTGTTTTTGCATATGCATGATACATATTTTGTTCATCTGCCATATACTCTTGTTTAACTTCTTCCCACCAAATCTGTACATAGCTTTTAATAGTTACATTTTTCAATGCAGAATCCTCAATATACTCTGCTACTAATGTTTTATTTCGTTCTATAAGTTGCGGCATAATTGATTCAGAAATAGCAAAATCTAAGCTTCTAGGTACTAAAGCTCCCTTTTCTAAAAAGTCATTAATTTCTATCAATACTTTTTGTAATAACGTTTCCCAATCAGTTCTATATAAAGAAACATCTTCTCTAGTAACAATGTGATTTGTATTGTCCCAATAAGCTGCTTCTTCAAATAGTTCAGTATCTTTGTTTTTAATAAATAATTTGCAATATGTAAAATTCCAAACCACATAACTATTTAAGCCTAAAATTCTAGCCTTTCTTTCAGCATCAGCAATAAAATCAATATTGGTTATACTAACATCGGGCATTTTAATTTCCCATCCCTGAAGTATGGTACCTTGTACCTTATCGCCATATAAAAGAATATCCGGGAACATAACTGATTTTCCGGTATTAATAGTGGCTTCTCCCCCTACACTTTTAATTTGCCAAGTCTTATCTTTAATAAATCCCGCAATAAATGAAATCATCTGACCTGACCAGAATCTTTCATTACCCGTGGCAGAAATATTCTTATTCATTTTGTGACTCCTCTACTAAAGTGTGCATATCAATACTTTTTAAAAGTTCAGAATAATAAATAATACTCCTTTTTTCTTCATCTAGAAATTGCCAAGTGTTTTTCACTCTCATGCCACATACTTCAATATAATCAATATCCTTATTCTTGAATCTTGCCACATCTTCATTTTTTTCAATACCAATGAAATTTCTTCCTTCCATCATTGCAGCCACTAAAAAAGAACCGCTTCCACATGTATTATCAAGCACAATATCGCCTTCATTAGTATAAGTTCGAATCAAATATCTCCCTAGTTCTACTGGCTTTTGAGTAGGGTGAAATACTTCCCCTTCTGATTCTGCAGTTTTAAAATAGATTACATCTGTTGGATATCTCATACCGTCACTTTGAACATGTGCTGGAGAAAAATCTCCATAGCTTCCTGTTAATTGATTTTTACGTACCCCTTTATCATACGCATCCCCTTCAGTCATTTGAGGATTATAGACAGGTTGCTTTTTGTAAAAAACGCAAACATCTTCATGTTTTCTTAACGGTTGTTTCTTTGAGTTCAAGAAATTTGTTGCTTTGGATTTTTCCCATACCCATTTGTACTTATAATATTTAGTATTACTCATTATTAATTGTGCTGTAAATATACCATTTGAAGTCAATACAATGGCTCCGTTATCTTTAATAATTCTTAGATATTCTTTCCATAGTTCATCTAATGGAATTACAGAGTCCCATTTATTTTGAGTAGTACCATATGGCAAATCACATAAAATCATATCTATCGATTTACTTGGCAATTCTTTCATTTTTTCTAAACAATCTGCCTGAAAAACTGTATTTAAAAAAGGTTTAATCTCTTCGTTTATCGTATTCAATGTACAATCTCCTAACATTCATCAAATCACTAAAGTGTCTATACATTAAATAGAACCACTTGCTCTTACTATACATTAAAAAAATACGATATTGAATAATTTAGATTACAGAAAATATTGCTTTAAATTCCAATAAAAATAGCCCCCGCTGCTAACTTGATATTGCGTAAAGGAGCCATTCCAAATATTGAAAACCTAACATTTCAATTGCTTTTACACCATCCCTGACTAAGTACTTACATATTTAGTTTATCGGTGTTTGTTTATTCAATTTTATATCACTAGTGTTTGTTTTCAGAATAATACTTTTTTCTTAAATTTAATGATTGTGTTTGTAAATTATAATTAGAAAACTTGTAGAGCATATATTTCGTTACATGTTCCTCATGTGTAGATAAAATAATTTGTTTATCACTAAAATCATTTCTTAAAAGCTCTAAAAATGAAGAGATATTAATGTCATCCATGGTTTGTAACGGATCATCTATTAATAATGTTGATAATCCTTTATTACCATATACTTTATTTAATGCAAGTGTAAGTGAGAGTGTAATTGCAGATAATTGTCCTGAACTCATAAAATTAGAAACGTCATGATCTTTTTCAGGATGTGTAATAAATCTTATGATTTTCGATTCACTTTCTTTCATAAATATTCCTAAACCTCGTTGATGATTTTGCAGTATCTTACCAGAGTATATATAAAATACAATCTCTATATCTTTCATTATCTTTTTCCAGTACATCTTAGTTTTACTGCTATACTCATTAACTAAAATACCTAAATCAATATAAAGACCATCGTAATTACCCTTATCAATAATTGTTTTATCTAATTCAGTTTGTAATTCACTTTTCTTGTTCAGAACATCATTATAGTAAGAAGCCTTAATATAATTTATTTTATTATTTATTAATTCCTCATTACAAGAATTTACTGCAATTGAATTATTAGAAAAGTATCTTTTAAATATAGAATCATATATCTCAATGTCTTGAAGTGTCAGCTCACTGTTAATTACTTGTTTATAATTAGCTTTTAATCTGCTAATCAATTTTTGAGATTTACTATCAAGTTCCTCCTCACCTATATAATGATCTCCCTTTTCAATAATCGTATCTAATTCTATATTATTTTCACTTAACCAAGTTTCAAACTCCTTAACCCTTTCTATATTGCTTTGACTTAGAATTAACTGCTTATAATTATCACTACTAATAAGTGAAATATTTTCTATATTGAAATATTCTTCACTACTAGAAATGATATTTATAATTTCTTTTGAATGTAGCTCTTCTAAATTCTTATTAATCTCGTTCGATACATCATCTAATAAACTTTGTAAAAAATCCCTTTTTTGCTCCAATACATCAATTAGATTATCGAACGTTTCCCAATCACTGCCACAAAGTGGACAATGTGATTCTATAATTTCTGGATGCATTGAATGGTTTTGTTTAAACTTTTCAACAAAGTTATTTCTAATATTCAATAGTTCTCGTAAACTACTAGATATTTGTGTTGAGCTTTCTTCAGTTTTAATAAGCTCATTTATCTTATCCGTTATTCTTTTATAACTTTCTTCCGAGAGTAATTTAACATCTGATAATTTATTTTCTATAATTTTTTTGAAATCTATTTCTTTCCATTTTGAAATGAATGATGTCTTTTCTAAATCTTTAATAACATTGTATACATCTACTTGTGATTGATATTGTTTTATCAGATCTTCAATTTTAGAATTTTTTGAGGCAATAATAATAAAATCTTTAATTAAATTGGGGGCTTCTATATAACCAGTTATTAATTTATTTATTTTTTCCGACTTATAATCATCGAAATTCTTTAAAAACATTTTAATTTTTTCTAATTCTATAAAATACTTTTCCATTTTTATATTATCTTTTATATTTAAATTTTCTAAATCCCATGGTTCTAAAACATCTAAATGTGGCAATAACCTAAAATATTCTATATTCCCATTTTCTTTTTCAATGTTGAGATTCAAGTTTTGAATTTCTTTTTTTAGTGTATCTATTTTCCCTTTTAATTTAGTTCTCTTAGCATTTACAGTGGTTCTTAAATCGCGATAATATTTCTCTTCACTTTGTTCCTCTTCAGTATTAAATAATGAAGATAACTGTACTAATCTCTCACTTTCATTCATGCTTAATAGAAATTTATTATCTTCTTGTTCAATATAGTGGATTAAATTAAATATATTATTTAAATCAATTTCGAACTTTTGAAATATTTCATTATAACTTTTAATTAAAGTTTCATTTGATAAATCATCCTCAAACGATGAAAGTATATGCGTTTCAAATATATCAAAATTATCCGGTAAGTTTTTTTCAGTATTATAATTAGCTTCTATTTTTTTAGCTAATGTGAATTGTTTTTCTCCTAACTCATTAACAAATTCTACTTTTAATAAACTCTCTTCGGAATTATTGTTTTTTAATAATACTTCATTATACTTACTCCTAGAATCTGCTTTTTTTATTCTTTTTAGTCGGCCAGTTATTATTAGTTCTATTACATCAAATATTGAAGTTTTTCCAAAACCATTCGGCCCGTCTAATACAACTAGATTTTTACTATTTATTTCCAAAGGTTGAGCTAAACTGTTAAAAAGTTTAAAGTTCTTAATATATATTCGATTTATAAAAAAACTCATTTTAACTTTACTCCTTATCTACATATAAATTAATAAGTTCATCTAAAAAGTCATCATTTATTTCACTATAATTGAGTTTTAGTTTATCTATTTTTACTTTCAAATCACTTAAATTTCTCTGTTCAAGTGAATCGTTTATCATAGTTCTTAAAGATGTAACCTTTTTATCTTCAACATTCATACGAATAATTGAGAGTTTAATAAAAATTGTGGCAATAAGATTATAAATACTATTATCATCAGGATTTTTTTTAAAAGTCTCAAACAACTCAATATTATTAATAATTTCTTCCATTACTTTCACTACACCTTTAGCTTTTATTTCAGCTAAATGTGTTTTAAATAAATCATTTACCTCATCATCTGAATATTGAAGTAAATATTTCCTGAAGTAATATGGGTCTTCTTCTAGTTTTAAAACTAAGTTGTCTGAAACTCTTCTTGAATTTAAAAGGACTAATAAGGAAGTATTTTTTTCAATGTTTGGATCTTCACCAAAAAACTCTTTTAATAAATAAAAGTAACGAGCTTGATTTTCTAATATTTTATTTAGCAAATTTTCGTCTTCTAAAAATAAGACAATGTAATAATTTTTTTTCAGAGGATTTTTTGCAAAAATACTTTTATTAAGCAGCTCATCTTGATCATCTACATTTGAGAAGTTTGTATTTACATAATTAAGTTCTTCAAATATTTTTTCTATCAACCCATTAATATTTTCATTCAGCATTTCTCTCTCTCCTTAAACGACATTCATTTAGATCTATTAGATCTATATTTTTTATTGATAAAATATGATTATTATGGTTAGGTTGTTCATATTCTTTCATTGCTGTTGTTTTATGTATATAATCTTTCAATGGCTTATTTATATTTCCAGTAATAATATAATCAATTTTATAAAGCTCTTTATAAATTTTATTATTTTCCAAGATATTTATTGCTATTTTGCTTATTGTAGCCTCGATATTAGCATTTATTTGCCGTTGATAAAATAAAGAATCTGTAGGATTAGGCTCTGGCAATGTGTGGACTATTGTCGTAGCTAAATAATGTGAATTATTTATGTTTATCGAAAAATCTTCTTTTACTATGTTCTCATGAAAATCTACTAATGCTTGAAACCATGGATAGTTCATAAATTGAGAAGTAACAAGCTCACTAAGATATAAGAAACTGTCGTTAAAATCTACTTTTACATGAGGATTTATTTTATGACAAAATAACAAGAATTCTTCTTCGCCTAATTCTCTATAAACTTTTTTAATTAGACCTAAAATTTTATTAAGTCCTTCTTCCAGATTCTTACATTCTTCAATTTCAGTTTCATGTTGTAAATACAAATATCCATTTCGAATAAACTGCATTTGACTATTATAATATTCATTAAAGTTTCGAATTAGTTTATCTTTCAAATAATACACATAAAGTGATTTTGGTAGTTTATCATATTCTTCATTTAAAATATCCTTGATTTCGGTTAAATTTATTTCTTTATCATAATTTTCGATACCATTTTGCCTATTATAATGTCTTATATTTATGTGTTTATCAATAAACCCTAAAAGATTTACATATGAACTTTCTGTATATTTATCTAACAATCCCTTTTGTTCTAGTTGTTCCTTTTTTCCTGTGAATTCATAATACTCTATAATTTTCTCTTTTACTGTTCCTTCTATTTCTAATAAAGTACAATATAAATTTTCATTAGAATATTTATACAAAGTAAATTTTTCAAATGCTTGATCTAATAAATCTTTTTCAAATATGTAATTATATAATTCTGAAGGGCTCATTTGAGTTAAAGACTCTGAACTTTTTGGTTTTGTATAGCTCGTTAAAACTGTTCTTAGAGTGCTATTATTAGTAATAATACCTTTCTTAGAGTCAATACTTTCAGCAGCGTGTAAATATGCCTTTTCAATTGTTTCATAATCTTCATAAACCGATTTTCCAAGTAATAACCATATAGCATCCTTATATTCACTCAATGATTCAATTCCATATGATTTAACTTGATGAATTTGAATATATTTACCATCCTTCTTTATTGAAAAATCCTCCAAATATTCAAACTCCAAACTATATTGATTAATTAATTCAGTATCCTTAATTGAATTTATTATGTAATCAATTACGGCAATAATAGCTACTTTACCTTGATAGCAAAAACCATTCCAACTATGTGTCGCATCAAATTCAACATTTTTTTCAATAATTTTATTTACCACTACTTTATATACCTCCCAAATTTACTCACAGTATTATCTTACATTTATATTGTAAAGTAATAGAAAATAAATAGTAATACTTTACCAAAAATATCAGGTAAAAAACTATATTTTTTCACCCATCACCTGGTCATTTATTTAAGTAAGAGGGGTACCTGCGTTTCATGCCCCACCCCTCTACACATAAGTCGTTATGTATCCATTCGGATATGTAACGGCTTTTTGTGTTACAGCGAAAAAGGGGCGTAGTGAGAAGAGCACCAATATTGAAAGGAGGTGAAGACGATGAATAAAACACTGTTGCGCATCTTAATTCGTGCCAAGGAGGTAAACAAATGGGTTGCTACTAAGCATCTTGTAGAAGTCTCATTGCAACGCTCGATTCTGTTGCATTTAGAAGATCAAAGGTTGTTATTAGTAAATAGTCATCAAGAAGATGGCATTCTCATCAAGTTAACGGTAAAAGGTTATCACCAATATAAAAGTGTATCGGAGGAATAAACATGTTAAAACGATTCAAACAACGTTTCCAAGCATCGCCATTAGAAGAAGGTGTTGTTTTATCAACGAAGGAAATAAAAGAGATTCACCTGGATTTAACGCAGCAACTACACAAATTGGAGGAAGCAATTCTACGTGTTATTGATCGAAATAATTACACATTATTATCTGACTTAGTCGTTGAAAGGAAACGCATTTCCATCGCTATTGATATTGTCGAAACGACACTCGATCAAACACATCGACGTCGTTTCTTTTCGTCTACAGCCATTGCTAAGTTGACGACAAAGCTCGATGATTCACTAACATCCATCAACAATGCATCGAAAAACATCACTGCCAATGTCATCAACCGCGCAGCAAAAGGTTTAGCTTATAGTTCTCAACTTAGTGGAAAAATGCAACATTCTCTTCGACAGTCATCAACACGGTTATCTCAATTATCAGAGCAAGTCATTCAACAAACAAAGGAGTGAAAAAACAAATGAAACAACAAATTTCAAACAACGTCGTTCATCTAAAAAAAGAATCAACAACAAATCCGTCGTCGACACTACCTGATTTAATCATTACGTCGACAGAAGCAAAGGAGCGTATCGAAAAGCTACAAGAGTTCGTAAAGACGTCGATGGTGCGCGGTGTCGATTATGGCTCAATCGACGGTTTCTCAAAACCTACATTGTTAAAGCCAGGTGCTGAAAAGTTCTGTGATGCATTCGGTTTTTCTAAAACTGTCGACGTCATCAACCGCATTGAACAATGGGACGTTGGGATTTTTTCTTATGAAGTACGCGTGACATTATCAAATAAGGAAACAGGTGTCGTGGAGGCTGAAGGGATTGGCTCATGCAATAGCAAAGAAGCTTCTTTCCGTTATCAAGACCCTTTTACAGTCGTCAACACACTTCTGAAGATGGCAAAGAAGCGTGCGTTGATTGACGCTGTATTATCCGCTACAAGAGCATCTGGGCTATTCACACAAGATATTGAGGACTTTCCTAAACCAGACCGTAAAGGAGGTGATGCCCCAGCAACAGCGCATCAATTAAAAACACTTTTCCGCATCGTCAAGCAAATGGATATGTCTAACGGTGTAGCAAAGGAGATGATGAAGATTAAGTTCGACGTCGACAAAAGTATCTTGTTGACGAAGCAGCAAGCCCATGAATTCATTCAAGATTTATTGTTATTACAATACGCTCAACAACATGGTAACGATGCTGTCATCGACCATATTCAGCAACAGTAAAACCCATCCATTGCAATCGCAGTAGATGGGCTTTTGTATGTGTAGATACATTTGAGAGATGCATCTACATGTGTTATTAACCTTTATTCAATTTTAACACACACAAGGGAGTGGCGTCGACGCTGCTCCTTTTTGCATTTAAAAAACTTACACAAATCGGAGGAATATATTATGACTACAATCAGTGAAAACACATTCAAATCATTAATCGCTACGACATTACGTGAGAAGGAAGATGGTTATATTCTATCGGAAATCTTCACACGCTATCCATCTATTCAAGAACTATTGGATGTGACGGAGGTAGAACTATTAAACATCAAGGGTATTGGTAAAGTAAAGGCACAACAAATCATCGCAGCACTTCAATTAGCACGCATGAATCCAGTGACAACTGAACAACGTTTCAAAATCCGCAGTCCACAAGATGCATATACCTATCTCCAAGATTTACAACATCTACAACAGGAGCACTTTGTTGTACTGGGGTTAAATACAAAAAACGAGATAATGTTCCGTAAAACAATCTTTGTAGGTTCTTTAAATGCATCTATCTGTCATCCACGCGAAATCATGAAAGAGTTGATTAAACGCTCTTGTGCCTGTGCAATCCTATCACATAATCATCCTTCTGGAGACACGACACCATCCCCAGAGGATATCCAAGTAACTGAGCGATTAGTTGGTGCTGGCAACATCATCGGTATTACAATCATCGACCATGTGATTATTGGCTCAAACAAGTATCTGTCGATGAAAGAAAAAGGATACTTCTAAGCTAGTAAGGGGTGCGTCTATTGATTTAGACGTGCCTTTCTTTTCTTCAATTTCATTAATGGGCTTAAGTTTGGTGTTTTGTGTACTTTCTTTTTCAGTACCACTTAAAATAGCGATAAATCAATGTTTCTGTATATTAGTATAGCCATGAAGCGCGGCTTACTTTAGCCTCTTATATTTATATACAAACTAAAGTCGCTAATTGTAACATTGGAATCTCCTTTTTCCATTTTTAAATTTCGTGAAATCAAATTCAGACACCACTAAATCAGGAATACTCGCATCTTTTACTATCTCTAATTCTGATTCAATCAAATTAGAAAATTGAGACTTAATTTTTTTAAAGCCAGATTCAGAATAAGCTTCTTTTGCATTAGTACCTAATAAAGATTTTCTAGTTGCAAAAGCAATTAAACTCGATTTTGAATTAGTTGAAATATTAAGCTTTTCAATATACTCGATTGTTTGTGCTAATTCAGTTGTCTGGTATGAGTTAGTAATCCCTAGTCTTCTCAGATATCGATTCAATACAGGCAAAATTGTTGCAGAACTTAATAATTCGGTTGTGTTTTTTGTACCCTGCAACTTTCTTATTTCATTATTATTCAATTCAACCTCGTATCTAATTACTCCATTTAAAAATGGTATAAGTTTCTCGTAATTTTCATGCATCGAGTTATTTTCTAATACTTCTTCTTTTTTATCATAAAGCTTTTCTTTACGTGTTTTTGCCTGCCAGATAACACTTTGAACTTGGTTACCTCCCTTTTTCATATAAACATTGAGTTTATGTTGTCGAAGTGTTGTGTTACTTGCTGCTTTTAAATATGCATTCACCTTAGCTCCAACATTAAGGTTTTTACAAATATGCAGCTTAGTCACTTTCCAAGAATCAACAGGCGGCATTCTAGAAATTACAACTGACAATTGGCGACTTATATACATTTTTAATAAACCTAATGTAAATATTAGTTCGTTATCGTCCACTTCATAAAAGTTAGTACCGTATCTTAACTTTGGCAAAGAAACTTCTACACTTAGTTTGAAATAGTTGGGGTCTGATTTCTTACAGACATATTTGATTCTTGGGCATCCAATATACTCATTATCATAATGTTTGAATGAAACAAAGGTTTCACCATTATCAACATATTTCGTTTTATTATTCCTACTCCAATTTGCATTGTTGATTTCATCATCAGTTAATTTTAACGGAATATCGAATTTTACTGTATCTATCATTATGAATATCCTCCTCAAGTACCTTAGAGTAGCCCGAAATACGAGTATTACTAAGAACTTTGTCTTTTGTTTATTGTCTATTTTAAGCAACTTATTTTATTTGGCAAATACCAAAAACCCCACAAAATCTATTGATTCTGTGAGTTTGTGGATAACTTTAATGATAATTTGTCTTCCCTTTCGGAAAATCAAAAGAATTTATTCAATACTTAAAAAAAATGGCAAAATCGCATCGTACACTACATCAAAATCTGTTGATAATTTTTACTATTTTCGATGCTACAATAGCAACATCAAATGGTACCAATTGAAATCTAATAAAATACAAACCTTGAAAGGAACGATTATTATGAATACAGAAAGCAAATATTCTATCGAAGACATTGTTAATAAAACAATTTTAAAAACGCTTCACTCCATTAACTTTGAAATACATCCTAAAGAATGGATGACTCTTAAAGAGGCTGCTGCATATTCAGGTGTTTCTTATAACACTTTCATCAAATTTAGAACAATGGGATTGAAGGTGACAGAAATAGACGGGGTAAAACGTGTATCAAAGAAAGAAGTAGATCGTTTTATGGAAAGCTATAGCTTTTAATATCTTCAGAGAGGAATTAACTGTACCCATTCATTTATAATGGTGTTTGAGGTTAATCCTCTCCTTTTATATCTTGCCCCCGCAACGATACTAGGAGGAATTATTATGACAAAGAAGAAAGTATCACCGATTAATAGCTATAAAACTAAAAAAGGTGAAACAAGGTATTGGTTTCCTGTTTATGCGGGCGTTGATCCATTAACAGGTAAACAAAAACGCACAAGAAGATTAGGTTATAAGACTCGTAAGGAAGCTGAATTAGCTTTAGCTCGAATCAAGCTAGAGATTGCTAATGGGACATTTCATCAAGAAAGAGCTGAAACTTATCAAGAAGTTTATGATTTATGGATAACTGCTTATGAAAAGACGGTTGAGGAAAGTACATTTGTAAAAACGTTAAGTATTTTCAAAAATCACATCTTACCTGCAATGGGCTCATACAAAATAGAAAAAATACACGTGGATGTCTGCCAAAAGCACGTTGATGAATGGTCTAAGAAATTAAAGAACTTCCGTATGGTTAAATCCTATGCAGCAAAGGTACTTGATTTTGCAATGAAGCGCGGTTACATTCAACAGAATCCATTCACATTAATTGACATGCCTAAATCTCAGAAAAAGTCTTCTCCTTCGGCTGAAGCACAAGAAAACTTTTATACAAAAGAGCAGCTCAATACATTTTTAACTTGCTTAGAGAAGGAAACAAATTTTAAAGCATATGTATTCTTCCGATTACTTGCCTTCAGTGGTATGCGTAAAGGAGAAGCATTCGCACTAACGTGGAATGATATTAACTTTAAAGCGAATGAAACAAAAATCACGAAAGCTCTTTCTCGCGGTAAAGATAATCGACTATATGTTAAATCTACAAAGACAGGAGATTCTCGTTCAGTTAGTATGGATGAGAAAACAATGGGGATTTTAAAGGAATGGAAAAAAAAGCAGAAGCTAGATTATTTAAAGCTTGGTTATAACACGATGCAACCTGGACAATTGGTATTTAGCAATGAAACTAATGAGCTAATGCAACCAACGAAATCACGTAAATGGTTATTGCATGTTGTAGAAAAATATAAGTTACACCAAATCACTACACATGGATTACGTCATACGCATTGTTCACTACTCTTTGAAGCGGGTGCTACACTCAAAGAAGTGCAAGATCGATTAGGTCATAGTGACGCCCAAACAACAATGAACATCTACGCTCATGTATCACAAAAAGCGAGAGATGGCGCTATTCAGAAGTTTGAGAACTTCTTAAACATGTGAACTTCCTTATATAGATTTTTTTGACTACGTTTTTGACTACGTTTGACTACGTTCATATGAAATTGAATGAAAATGAAAAAACGCCAAAACCCTTATATATAAAGGATTTTGACGTTCAGTGAAATTCTATGAAATTCATTTATGGAGACGGCGGGAGTCGAACCCGCGTCCAGAAACTCCAATACTTCAGCTTCTACGCGTGTAGTTTGCCTATTTACGATTCACGTAACATTATGCCGACAAACAGGCGTCCTGTACGCTAACCTGGAAATCTCTTGCCGATGACTCAGGTGGCACCATCGACCGTATCCCACTAAAGTTGGGCCCTACGTTCTCTACATGGGCGATAGAGAGGCAGAGCGCTTAAGAGCTTACGCTGCGAAAGCTAAGTTTTGTTGTTTGCCAGTTATTATATAACTGTCGTTGATGACGGAGCCGAGCCCTCCGACGCGCGACCAAAGCTTGAACCATCCCTGTCGAATCCGTAACGTCCCCGGATATAATCCGGTTATAAACCGTTCGGACAACGCTGCATAATGCAGGTTGTAAATGAACATCGTATGAGTAGATGCTCACTGGCATGTAGTACTATTATAAAATAAAGAGCTTAAAATATCAAGTAGAGACACACTGAATAAGCTGGATCATCAACTAAAGTATTCTTATAGAGCCAAGGAAATACTGAGCATCTCTACTTTTCTAACATTCTAGTTTATCGCGATTTTTTTTCCTTTGAAGAAGTCTTTCCTCTAAATTGCTTGTGCCGATTATAACGCCTGAAATAATAATTAAACTACCGATAAATTGCTGAAGTGTAATGACTTCATGTAAAAATAAGGCCGCTCCAATTAATGCGAATACGGTATTGAAATTCACAAAAATAGCGGATTCCGCTGCACCAATGTGTTTTATACATAAATTATATAGTGTATGTCCGATCGAAGTAGCTAAAATAGCGGACATGAAAAATACGAGCCATATGAACGGACTGAAGGATAAAAATGCCCCGTAGCTTCGGAAGCTTGTAGCGAATGTGAAAATTAATAAGATGGATGAGCCAATAAGTAGCATCCAGCCTGTCATCAGCATCGGAGAGATGACTTCAGTGGCACGACGAATTGCGATAAAGCTAAATGCCTGCAAAAAGAATGACATAAACACGAGAAAATCACCTAGCTGTAGATTGGTCAGCTCAGTAATGTCGTCTACCACTGCGAATAGCACGCCAACTCCACCGAGTGCAAAGCCAATTAATTTAGATTTTGTCATAACCGTGTCTTTGAATAGTACGGCAATGAGAGCCGTGAAAAGTGGACTTAAGCCACTAATAATGGCCGTTTTCATGGCGGTTGTTTGAACGATGCCATATGCTAAAAAGACGTGGTGACAAATGACGCCAAAAAAACAACCAATTAATATGTACTTAAATGGCATTCCTTTTACATAAAGCGGTTGCTTCGTTAGCTTTAAAATAATAAAAATCGTAATAGCCGCAAGAAAAATACGGGCCGTTTGTATCGTTAATGGATCGCCGTTGGAGACAATTACTTTCAGCCATGTAACATTCATTCCCCAAAGAAACATAACGAAAACTAAAATGGAATAAACCTTTGCATTTGCCAAGTTATCACCTCCTGTTTTATTCGAGCGCATGATAAGAAGTCTCATTATCTTCTACGTTCTATAGGGCAACAGACTAACATCCGCAGCAAGACCCAAATTGAAATTCTGCCTCAATAAAGGAACATTTATAAAAAGTCTAGTAGACTATTCATAAGAAAGTAGGCTGTCAGGAAAGACAAATCGCCTTCCAAACAGCCTACCATACTTCATACCCTTCGTTAAGCAGTTCTCACCTTTTGATAAATGTATGTTCCATTTTTAATTTCTTCAAGCTGTACGAGGTCACCGATTTGTACACTCTCTTGAATGCGTACTGTTAGCTTGGCTGTCGAATCCCTTAGCTGTACTAGTGCCACGGTATACGGTGCCAAATGGGCGAACTCTTCTGGTGCAATGTGAATGACCGTAAAGCTATACACGGTTCCCTTATCTGAGACTTCTCGTTCGTTTTTGATTTCTTGGCGGCAGGTGCTGCAATACACTTTTTTCGTTACTGACTCCACACCACAGCATTCATAAACCTTCATCTGCTACACCCTTTCTAATATGTGGACAACCGAATAAGAACCAGTGCCACCTAAATTTTGTGCAAGTGCTAATCGTGGTCGTTTTTCTAGCTGGTTTGGTGCGTTTCCGCGTAATTGCAGTACTAATTGGTAAAACTGCGCCACACCCGTTGCGCCAATAGGATGTCCTCTCGATAAAAGACCTCCGCTTGTATTGACAGGCTTTTCTCCGTTCACGCGCGTTTTGCCTTGCTCAATAGCTAACCAGCCTTCTAATTTCGGGAAAAAACCGAGCTCTTCAATGGCTAGCATTTCTGTCATAGAGAAGCAATCGTGAATTTCCACAACATCGATATCCTCAGGACCAACCCCTGCTTTTTCATAGGCTTGCTGACCTGATATACGAATCGCTGGTAATGATAATAAATCAATGGCATCCTGCATCATCGTCGGTCCTGAAGCCTGTGCAGATGCTGCTATTTTAATATCCGATGGCTTACGAGATAACACAACTGCTGCTGCTCCATCTGTAATCGGTGAACAATCGAATAAGCCAAGTGGATCGGTAATCATGCGTGCGTTCATTATTTCTTCGAGTGTTGCTGGTTTTTGGAATTGGGCTAGTGGATTTTGTAAAGCATTTTCACGGTTTTTGAGCGCTAATTTTGCTAAATGGGATTTATTTGCACCTGTCTCATGGAAGTAGCGATTTGCGACTACGCCAAAAAATCCTGGGAAGGTTAGACCCGCATAACGTTCGTTTGTCGTCTGATCCATTGCAGAGTTAATAAATTGCGTTACAGTGGCGGTTGGCGCATGCTTCATTTTTTCTACACCGACAACTAAAACGCTTTCATATTCGCCACTTAAAATACCTAAAATACCTTGTCTTAAAGCGATACCACCTGATGCACAGGCACCCTCTAATTTAGCTGTAGGAATAGGACCGAGCCCCAAGTCATTTGCTACAATCGCGCCTAGAATTTCTTGATTGGCTAAGCTACCTCCCATGTAGTTACCAACAAAAACCGCATCAATTTTTAAGTCTCTTGCCTCATCTAGCGCCTCTCGACTAGCAGTGAGCATTAAATCCTTCAATGAAGCATTTTCATTGTTACCGAACTTCGTCATGCTTACACTATGAACATATACTGTCATTGTGTCACCTCCATATGCTGTTTTACTAGCTCGCGTTTTAAAATCTTCCCGTAGGAGCTTTTTGGTAGGGACTCTACTACGAAAATTTCTTTTGGCTTTTTAAAGCTCGCTAAATGTTGCTGACAAAGCTCGATTAAAGCTTCCTTCTCAATTTCTCCACGCCCGTTTGGCACGACATATGCGACAATGGATTCGCCCCATTTGTCATCAGGAATACCAATTACACATGTTTCCTTGACGAATTCATGCTTGTTCAACACTTCCTCTACTTCGCGAGGATAGATATTAACGCCACCTGAAATAATGACCTCCTTCTTACGGTCAACGATATATAGGTAGCCATGCTCATCTAGTTTGCCTAAATCGCCTGTATGAAGCCAGCCGTCACGCAATGTTTCCGCTGTCGCCTTTTCGTTATTCCAATAGCCCTGCATAATAAGTGGACCCTTTGCTGTAATTTCACCTATTTCTCCTACTGGACATTCATTGCCCTCAGCATCCACTATTTTCACATCAACAAATGGTCCAACTCTGCCACATGAATCAAGGCGAGATGGTAAATCCTCACGTGGCATCATAGAAATGCACATCGGCCCTTCTACTTGACCATAGGTTTCTACAAATTTTGTTCCTACTTTATCTAGTGCCTCTTGTAACTTAGCAGCAGCAATGGGTGAACCTGCCATATTAATCGATTTAATGGTATGAAGCTTCTGCGGGTTGAACTGATCGTGCTGAATCATTAAGTTGACCATCGTTGGTACTAGGAAAATGATTGAAATACGGTCCTGCTCTAATAAATGAACAAATTGCTCTGGCTCAAATTTATCGTAGACAACTTGTGTTAAGCCATAGAGCCATGCCACGTGACTTAAAAAGTTTGCCCCGTGTGTGAGTGGTGCAACGTGACCGAGCATATCCGTATAGTCAACCTCACACGCCATTGCTAATGACAAGGCTCCACTGACCATATTGCGATGTGATAGCATAACGCCCTTCGGATTGCCTGTCGTTCCGGAAGTATACATAATGGCCATTGTATCATTCTCATCTACTTCATTTTCATGGGACTGGCCTTCAAATTGTTTCACTACTTGCTCATACGGTTCTCCACAATAAAGAATTGGAAAATCAATTTGCAGCGGAACAATTAATGACTTTTCACCAATAATCAGACTCATACCTGAATCCTTCACCTGATAATCATGTTCTTTCGGATGCAAACGGTAATTCAGCGGTACTTTAATAAGACCATATAAAGAAACAGCTACATCAAGCTCAATATGCTCTAATCGATTGGACATTAAAATACCTACGCGCTCGCCCTTTTGTAAGTTCAGGCTTTTAAAATAAGCTGTTAGTGCATAGGCTCGTTCCATTAATTCGGCATAGGAAATCGCACGGTCTTTGAATTTAACTGCTATTTTATCTGGATACGCTCGAGCGGATTTCAGTGCTAGTTGGCCAATTGTACTCATTTATCTTTCCCCCCTATTCATCAAAATGAAAAATTAGCACCCCAAATTGGTCATCCTTTCGTCTTTTCGGTATGGCCTCTTTTAATGGATAGAGTATAAATTCGACTGTGATAGCGATTTCATTTTCTCCTTCAAGAAAATGACCACCAGAAAAATGTTGATCACAATCGACAAAAGATCCATGGAAATGAATATCTAAATCATTCGTCTCCATATCTATCCCAATAAAGCCTAAACCTGAAATAAGTTCGACTGGAGATGTAGTTTGCCGTTTTGGTGAATAAACGATGGTCCCTTGCTTTTCACCTCGCTGAACTTGAACATAGGTCGCCTGCTTTAAGGACCCCATGCATTGAAATTGCCCGCCTCTGACACCAAAGTGATTGCAAACCTCTTTCATCCCTGTAAATAAATCCGTTCCTGCTTTCAATCTGCCGATAATTCTATCCGTAGGTCGGTCATACAAAGCTTGCCACCGAGAATTATCCAATACTAATCCCTCCATCTACTTTTAACACCTGAGCAGTCGCATAGCTAGCCTCCCTAGATGCAAAGTATAAGACAGCACTTGCAATATCTTCAGGTGTACCAATACGCTTAATAACCTGCTGATCTAAATTGTATGGAACCCCCGTTGTAATAGCTGTTAAGGTTGCGCCTGGTGCTACGGAGTTACAAGTAATATTGAAAGGTCCCAGCTCCTTTGCTACCCATTTCGTGAGAGCAATTACACCGCCTTTTGATGCTGCATATGCTGGGCCTGAGCGACCTGTACCATCCTCACCAGATGTAACACCACCGTTTATACCTGATACTGAGCTAATATTAATAATGCGACCATATTGTGCATCCTTCATATGTGGGTACACACATGCCTGTGTAAACATAAATGTTGCCTTTAGGTTCGTATCAAGATCACGTGACCAGTCCTCAAATGTCATCGTTTCAATATTTTTGCGACTACATGTACCAGCATTGTTCACCAAAATATGAATCTCTCCATATTTTTCTACTGTTCGGTTGACTGTTGCTTTGACAAATTCCGCATCGCGAATATCCCCCAAACACTCTAAATAGCTATCATGTGCTAGTTTTTCAATTGTCGCCTCACATGAATTTAAGTCAACTAATACAACATGTGCACCTTGCTTTGAAAGCTGAACTGCGACTGCCTGTCCAATACCACTTGCCGCTCCTGTAACAATCGCTACATCATCTTTTAATGTCATAATCATTTTCCCCTTTGCTACTTAATATTTAATAAATCTGGTAAAAATGTTGATAGAGAAGGTATATACGTTACAAGTAATAAGACGATAATCGAAGCAACAATAAACGGTACGACCCCTTTTGAAATTTGAATGATATTAGTCTTTGACATACTTGCTGCAACATATAAATTTAACCCTACAGGTGGTGTAAATAAGCCGATTGCTAAGTTAATCGTCATGAACACGCCAAATACAGCCGGATCTACATCGAGCATTAACATAATCGGTAGTAATATCGGAACGAAAATATAAAATGCTGAAATGGCATCAATAAACGCACCCGCAATTAATAAAATAATGTTGACTAGTAGTAAAATAATGATTTTATTATCTGTTAAACCTAAAACCGTATTTGAAATAGTTGAGGCAATTTGCTCTGTTGTGACAATGTAGGCAAAAACAGAGGCTGCACTTACGATAATCATTACAACAGCTGTTTGTAACGCCGATTCAATAAAAATACGATACATCATTTTTATGTAGCCTTTTCGGTGAATGAACAGTCCAACAACTAATCCATATACAACAGCAATTACTGCCGCTTCTGTTGGTGTGAAAAAGCCTCCATAAATTCCACCTAAAATAATGACAGGAATCATTAATCCAGGAAGTGCTTTAATAAATGCTTCCCACCGTTCTTTTCCTGTGCTTTTTTTCATAGCTGCTTCTACAGAGTCATTAAAAATACCCTTTTGAATATCACGTTTGCGGACATACATCCCAGCGATAAATAAACCGATCCCTACTAAAATACCTGGTATAACCCCAGCCATAAAAAGTCGGTTAATCGTAATAGGGATTTGATCGCCTGCTACGACTGCAAAAATAATAAAGGCGATCGATGGGGGAATAATAATGCCAATTGCACCAGCACTCGCCACCAATCCTCCAGCAGTTTCTTTGCGATAGCCGTTTTTCACCATTGCCGGAATTAAGATACCTCCAATTGCAGCAACTGTTGCGGGGCCAGACCCTGAAATAGCAGCAAAGAAAATCGCGACTAATACAGTTACAAGTACAATGCCACCTTTACGATGCCCTACTAATGTTTGTGCAAAGTCAATTAAACGCTTGGAGATTCCAATATGGTCCATAATGACACCCGCTAAAATAAAGAATGGAATCGCTAATAGCGTAAACTTAGCTACACTTGTATACATAATATCCGTTAATGCTTCAAATCCTGATAGCCCTTGTGATGTAAATAGGACTACCATTGAAGCTACTGCTAAGGATGCAGCAATAGGAACCCTTAAAAATACGAGCACGATAAAGGAGCCAAAAAGTAATAATGCTGTCATACTAGCTCATCCCCTTTCGCTCCATTCCCTTCATTACTTACCGCTTTATATTCTTCAACCATTGCTTGAACTGTACGAATTAAACATAGTAATGCACCTAATGGTAAGGCAGAAGATAAAATCCACTGCGGCATTCCTAAGGCCGGTGTCGTTTGATTAATCTGCATTTGGAACAATACCATATCCATTCCGTAATAAAGCAATACTGCAAACAATACACCACTTGCTACTGATGAAATAATTACAATCGCCTTTTTTGTCAGCTTATTCCCTTTATCGAACAACAAGGTAAAACCAAGGTGTGCGTATCTACGCACACCTAAGGCTGTACCAACAAATGTCAGTAATACTAACAAATTAACTGTGATTTCCTCTGTAAACGAAAGGGATAAATTGACTACATTGCGAGAAACAATGTTTACAAATGTAATAAAGGTAATCGCTGCAAATGTAACGCTTAATACAATCTCTTCAAAGTAGTCTAAGAACTTCATATGTTTCCCCCCTATGGCGTAAACGCTTTCAGTAAATCTTCTCCCCAGATATCCGTATATTTATCATATACAGGCTGAACGACTTTTTTAAACGCCTCCAATTCCTCTTCTGTTGGCGTATAGACATTCATTCCTTTTGACTTTAAATCTTCAATTTGTGACGCTTCTTTTTCGCGTGCAATTTTTACTTGATAAGCAGCTGCTTCTTTCCCTAAACGATCGAATAATTCACGGTCTGCATCGCTTAAAGAATCGTATAGCTTTTTATTCATACCTAACACTAATGGGTCATAGGAATAGTTCCATAATGTTAAATAATCTTGAACTTCCTCTAGCTTTGACGAAGCAATTACATCAATAGGGTTTTCTTGACCATCAATTGTTCCTTGCTGTAACGCTGTAAACACTTCTGAGAATGTCATGGTTGAAGGATCTGTTCCTAATGAACGATATAAATCTGTGTACATCGTAATACCAGGTATACGAATCTTTAATCCATTTAAGTCTTCTGGTAGTTTAATCTCACGCTTACTGTTTGTTATTTGACGGAAGCCATTTTCGCCATATCCTAAAGCCTGTACACCCTTTTCAGCTAAAAGTTCTTTAAGCTTTTCTCCACCTTCCCCATTAAACACTTTATCTACCTCAGAATGATCCTTAAGTAAAAATGGTGCACTTGCCACACCAAAGCGTTGATCTAAAATCGAATAAATAATAGTAGAATTAAAAGTTAAATCGATTGATCCTTTTGCTAAGCCTTCAACAGCCTTCCCTGAATCTCCCCCAGATAATTGCTCATTCGTGAATACTTCAATTTTAATGCGACCATCTGTTTCTTTGTCCATATCATCTGCCAGTTTTTTGGCTGCCTCATACCATGTGGATGAATCTGATACAGTGACTGACATTTTTAATTTATAGGACTTTTCTTTGCCTTCAGCATCAGCACTCTCTCCACCGCTACCACCACAGGCAGCTAATATTGCTGAAACAATCAAGAGCATTGCAAGAAGTAGATTTCTCCCTTTTAAAAATTTCCTCATAAAATATCCCCCTACTCTTTTTATGTTAGACTTAATAATTATTTTATAATTCCGAAAAATCTAAATATATATTCTTTGAGGATAAAAAATTATAAAATAATTGATCGATTTTTGTCTCTAACATATAAAAACCACACAAAAAGCAGCATATTAAAGTATTTAATGACAAGTTTCTCTCCTAAAACTTAAACGCTCTTTCTCTTTCGAAACAGTAAAATAGCAATCATTAATTCCAATTTATTTTCATTATTATTAATATCAATATTTAACAGCTTTTCTATTTTTTTCAGTCGATATTTTAAAGTGTTTTTATGGATATGAAGCGCATCGGCAATTTCCTGTAAACCTCCTTTACTTTTTAGCCACATTTCTAGATTGTATATTAATTCCTCCTCCTCTATTAAAGAGCCAATGGTTCTGCCGATGAAATGGCCCACCTTTTGTTCATCGAGATCGGACAATAGTAGCTCTAATTTCAAATCCTCTTCAAACACAATCTGTCTATTTTCAACAGCAACCGTTAGTGCAATACTTGCTTCATTATAGGATTCATTTAGTGCAAAAAAGGAATGTGAATTGCCAACACCTATAAATATTTCGTCATCATAGAGCTTTATCAGTTTACGGTTAAATGAATGCAGCGTTTGCTCTAAATGAACACGAGTGACTTTTGGTACAAGCAAAACGAGCTTATCGAAGCTCCATTGAAAAATATGTAGTTGAGGATGGATTATTTGAATTGCACGCAAATAATCCATCCCCTTTTCATCAATTCTCCTATTCAATTGAATAATAATCACTCGATCGTAAAGGTCCGTTTCAATATTTAGCATTTCAGCTCGTTGCTCTAGTAGTAATTGATTTACCTGTCCATTTAATAAATCTAGTAAGAAAAGCTCAAACATTTTTGTCTCTCGTTCTTTTTTACGGTGCATTAAAAAATCTTCAACAAAAAACTGTGTAATTTTCTGGACAAGCTTCCCATATTTTTCGATTTCAAACGGTTGTCCTGTAACACCAATTACTCCAATTGGTGTATCCTCAATCACTAATGGCATGACTAGACCCTCGCGCACACCCTTTAATTGTGCTGACAGCTCCTTCGTCATATGCATGACTTCTTTGTTTTTCATCGCTATTAATGCACCCTCATGAAATTGATTCATCCTCGTCATGTCTGTGCTGGCGATAATAAATCCATTATGATCGATTACAACGACATGTTGATCAATCAGTTCACCAAGCTCTCTAACAATCTTTGTTCCAATAATTTGTAAATCAAACATTGTGCCACCTCCATAGAGACTAATATACTGATTATACTGAAAATTTAGTATATTTTAGATATTTTACTATAGTTTTCTATGCTCTTGTAGATAAAATCAACAATATGTGTGGCTTGCATGTTTGCTTCTAGATTTTCTTTATGGATACCAGATTGAATTTGCAGCAAGCAACCTGGATTGGCTGTGACAATCACTGTAGGCTGTAGCGCCTTAATCGTAGCCATTTTGGTAGTTAAAATATTACCTGCTGATGCAGGCTGCAATAAATTATATATCCCTGCTGAACCACAACATGTATTAGCATTTGGCAGCTCTTTAAAGTGGACATTCGGTAGGGCCTGTAAAATCATTCTTGGCTCATTGAAGACTTTATTGACATTACGTAAATGGCAGGAATCCTGATAGGTCACAAGAGTCTTGTTTTCTTGCTGTGGCAAGGTTGCTAAATAATCCAGTAACCCAGCTTTGACAAGCAGGCTTGAAATATCAATTGTCTTCTCTGAAAATCGAACTGCTTTTTCACGATAGCGTTCATCACTATGTAAGTGCTTTTCATATTCCTTTAAGAAAGCACCACAACCACCTGCATTATTAACAATATAGGTATAATCATCTGAATCAAATAACTCTACATTACGAATTAAGTTTTGCTTACCACGCTTTAGCTCACCACTATGTCCATGGAGAGCCCCGCAGCAACTTTGATTATCTGGAATAACAACATCAACACCAAGCATTTGTAGCAAGGACACCGTTTTTTCATTTGTTTCCTTATAAAGTGTATCCATAAGACAGCCTGTAAAAAAGGCCACCTTCATCGAAGCCGTTTTTACCTTCTTTAATGGCTGTACCTTTTTAGCTACTGGTGGTAAAGCTGCCTCCATTGTTTTTAAATGCTTTGGGAATAAATTTAAAAAGCCAATTTTCCGTACAACTTTTTGTAGGCCTGTTTTCTGATAAAGGTGAACTAGACTAGCTGCATGCTCCATATTTTTTTGCTTGACGAAAAGATGATTGAAAACAATTTTTCTTGTCGTTTTTTCTACGAAGGATGATTGCTTCACCTCTTGTACGGCTTCACGGGTTTGCTCGATTAAAGCACCATACTGTACGCCAGCTGGACATGCCGGCTCACATGCGCGACATCCTAAACATAAATCGAATGACTGTTCTACAGATGCATCGAAAGGTACAATTCCGTCACGTACTGCCTTCATTAATGCAATGCGACCACGTGGTGATTGCGCCTCATCCTGCTCCATGTGAAGATATGTCGGACAGCTTGGCAAACAGAAGCCGCATCTCATACAGTCGAGCAATAAATTTTCATCGACATGTGTCTTGAAGGAATGCTGCATCTGCTGTTGTACGTTAGTTACCACCATGTACCACCACTCTTTTCTTCGTTTCTTTTGCAAAGACTTTGCCAGGATTCATAATATGGTTAGGATCGAAGGTTTGCTTAATGTTTTTCATTACATTGATACCGACAGGACCAATTTTCCATTCTAAATAAGGTGCTTTCATTTCACCTACACCGTGCTCCCCTGTAATCGTGCCACCAAGCGAAAGTGCTGCCTCAAAAATTTCCGCAAATGCCGCTTCCACACGGTGCATTTCCTCTTCATCTCGCAGGTCTGTTAAGCATGTAGGATGCAAATTTCCATCTCCTGCATGACCAAATGTGGCAATATTGACATTGTACTTTTCAGATATATCATTAATTCTCATCACCATTTTGGCCAGCTCTGATCGTGGTACTGTGGCATCCTCTAAAATAACTGTCGGTTTTAATTTTGCTAATGCTGATAATGCGACACGTCTTGCTGTTTTAATTTGCTCCGCTTCCTGTGCATCTTTTGCAATTTGCGTAAAGAGAGCTCCATTTTCTTCAGCGATTCGTACCATTTCTTTGACATCTTGTTCTACTTGATGCATTTCACCATCCTGCTCAAGTAATAGCATTGCTTCTACATCTGTTGAGAGTCCTATTTTCATATATTGCTCGACGGCGCTAATTGTTTTTTTATCAAGAAATTCTAGCGTTACGGGAATGATTTTATTGGCAATAATGCTGGAGACTGTTCTCGCAGCATCCTCTAAGGATTCAAAGTATGCGATGCTCGTCATTTTATATTGTGGCAACGGAATAAGCTTTAAAGTAATCGCTGTTACGACACCCAATGTTCCCTCTGCTCCAACAAATAATGATGTGAGGTCATAGCCCGCTACGTCCTTTGCTAGTTTGCCACCTGTTTCTAAAATATCCCCGTTTGGTAAAACAACTTGTAGACCTTTGACATAATCCTTTGTTACACCATATTTTAAGCCACGCAAGCCACCTGAGTTTTCACTAACATTGCCACCAATCGTAGAAATTCTCATGGAGCTTGGATCAGGAGGGTAAAATAAACCATGTGCTTCGACGAATGTACAAAGATTCTCAGATATAATGCCAGGCTGGACTGTAATCGTTAAATTTTCCTTATCGAAATTTAAAATTTGATCCATTCTATTAAATAAAATCACTACGCCCCCATCGTAAGGCACCGTTCCTGCTGCAAGATTTGTTCCAGAACCTCGCGGAATAATTGACATTTTATATTCATTACATACTTTAATTACCTCAGCAATTTCCTCTGCATTTCCTGGTGAAATGACAAGATCAGGTAAGCGCTGAAAATTTGCCGTTGCATCATAGGAATATGCTAAAAGCTGTGCAATTGAGCTTTTAATGTATTTTTCACCAACAATGTGCGTAATTTTTTCGATAACTGTTTTATTCATAAGACTCACCTCGAAATGAAATATGTAGTTACTACAATTTTAATTGTTGGAATTTTCTAAACATATGTCTTGGAAGATAAAAAAGGGGATTATATTTTAATTTTTTTGTGTTATAGGACCAAAAAAGAAGCTGTTGGATAAATCCAAACAGCTTCTAAAAAGGTTTTGCTTCAATATAGTAAAAAGCAGATGAGAAAGTTCGGCACTTGCCTGCTTTCTCATCTGCTTTGCTAACGCTGACGTTCCTTAAAGACACGTTCCATTTCGCGTTTTGCTTCTTTTTTGCGCATGTCGTTACGCTTGTCGTAGTCTTTTTTCCCTTTGCCGACGCCGATGAGGAGCTTGGCGTAGCCGTCCTTGATGTACATTTTTAGTGGGACGATTGTGTAGCCGTCACGTTTTACAGCACCGACTAGCTCGCCGATTTGCTTTTTGTGGAGCAACAGCTTACGGGTACGTAGTGGATCGTGGTTAAAGCGGTTGCCTTGTTCGAATGCGCTTACGTGCATATTATTGATCCATGCTTCGCCATTACGGACACGAACAAAGGAGTCTTTAAGTTGGACTTTGCCTGCACGGATAGATTTAATTTCTGTGCCTGTTAGTACCATGCCTGCTTCAATTGTCTCCTCGATGAAGTAGTCATGGCCTGCTTTTTTGTTTTGTGCTAATACTTTACCAGTACCTTTTGCCATATTTTTCACCCTCTACTTAAAAGGTTGAGCTTGAGCGAAAGCATCCACAACAAGGATACTTTCGCTCATGCTTATTTACGTTTTGATTTTTTCTTTTTGCCTTTTTTAGCAATGCCTTCATAGAACTTTTGCTTTTGTTTCACGCGTTTTTTAGGTCCAGGGCTTGAGTCATCTTTGCGGCGTCCACGTGGATCACGGTCGCTTTCACGGCGTTCACCTTGTTTGCTGCTTCGACTTCCTCTTTCTTCCTCTTGGCGACGGCCTCTTCGACTACCACCACGACTGCCTCGTTCCTCATCACTGCGTGTACTTCTGCGACTGCTGCCACCTTTGTTATCACTGTAATTTTTTCGTGCATGGATTACAGTAGGTGCTGCTTTGCGTGTTCGTCCATATGAAGTTACCATTCCAACGATTTCAAAGTCAATCGATGACTCCTCAATAATGACATTAGCCACACGAACGGTCACCTCATCACCAATACGGAATTGGCGATTCGTTCGTTCACCGATCATAATCATTTGACGATCATCGAAGCGGTAGTAATCATCTGTCATATTGCTAATATGGACAAGTCCTTCAATCGTGTTTGGTAGCTCCACAAAAATACCGAAGTTTGTAATCGATGAAACAATTCCTTCGAATTCTTCGCCAATTTTGTCGGACATATATTGTGCTTTTTTCAGAGCGTCTGTATCACGTTCTGCATCAACAGCACGGCGTTCGCGTTCAGATGTGTGATCAGCAATTTCATCCATTGCCATACTCCACTGGGCAATCGTTTCTCTAGATGTATCCTTATTAATTATATACGTACGAATTAAACGGTGTACGATTAAATCAGGATAACGGCGAATTGGTGATGTGAAGTGTGTATAGAAATCCGTTGATAAACCAAAGTGACCAAGGCTTTCTGGATAATATTTTGCCTGCTGCATCGAGCGTAATAGCATCGTTGAAATAACAGGCTCCTCTGGCATCCCTTCAATTGCTTTCAATACATCCTGTAACGCTTTTGGATGGACGGTATTACCCGTACCTTTAATTAAAATACCGAAATTCGTGACAAATTCAAAGAAGCGTTGAAGCTTTTCAGGCTTTGGATCTTCGTGAATACGGTATAGGAACGGTACATTCATCCAGTGGAAGTGCTCTGCTACGGTTTCATTGGCAGCTAGCATGAAATCTTCAATTAATTTCTCGGCTACTGTACGTTCACGTAATTCAATATCTACAGGCCATCCTTCTTCATTTACAATAACTTTAGATTCTTTAAAGTCGAAGTCTATGGCTCCTCGCATTTCACGTTTACGACGTAAAATATTGGAGAGCTCTGCCATGTTTTTAAACATTGGAACAAGTGGCTCATAGCGTTTAATTAGCGCCTCATCCTGCTCCTCTAAAATCTTGTAAACGTCCCTATACGTCATACGTTCCGTCGTTTTAATCACACTTTGGAAAATTTCATGTGAAATCACATTACCATTCGCATCAATGATCATTTCACAGGATAGCGTTAAACGGTCAACCTGTGGATTTAAAGAACAAATACCATTCGATAATCGATGTGGAATCATCGGTATAACACGGTCTGTTAAATAAACACTTGTCGCACGGTCGTAAGCTTCAAGGTCAATAACCGAGCCTTGCGTTACATAATAACTTACGTCTGCAATATGTACGCCAAGCTTGTAAGTACCATCGACATTTTTCGTTACGGTAACCGCATCATCCAAGTCCTTTGCATCTGCACCATCAATCGTCACAATTGTTTCATGTCGTAAATCACGGCGACCTTCTAAATCAGCCTCTGTAATTTCATCTGGTACACGTTGTGCTGCAGTGATGACTTCATCTGGGAATTCAGGTGGGATGTCATGCTTATATAAAATCGATAAAATATCCACACCCGGATCATTTTTATGGCCTAAAATTTTTGTAATATAGCCGGTTGCCGATTTTAAATCCTCAGGCCATGTCGCAACCTCAACAACAACCTTATGTCCATCGACAGCTCCTAATGTATCCCCTTTAGCAATAAAGATATCCATTGGTAGCTTTTTATCGTCTAGGACAACAAAGCCGAAGCCTCGATTTGCTTGGAATGTCCCAACAAAGCTTGTTTGACCACGTTCAACGACCTTTGTTACAGTACCTTCGCGACGATCTCCGAATGATTCCTTTAAAACACGAATTAAAACGATGTCTCCATTAATGGCACCATTAATTTCATGTGGTGGAATGAACACATCGTCCATGCCCTCAATATCAGGCGTTACAAAGCCGAAGCCCTTCGCATGCCCAATAAATTTACCTCTTAGTAAATTCATACGCTCTGGTAGGCCATAACGATTGGAGCGTGAACGAACAACTAAGCCTTGTCCTTCCATGCGGACTAATGTTTTTACAAGCTCCTTAAATTCCTCCGCATCCTCAAAGCCGAATTCTTCCTCGATTTCACCAACAGTTAATGGTTTATAATCATCTTGACCGAAGAAATCGAGTAAACGACTTTGTAGTGTATCTTTTTGGTCTTTCATACATATTCCCTCCTTCATGAGAAAATCCTATTTATAATTTATTGTGCCCAATTTAGGCTTTCTAAAAAGCGATAAATGTCTTCATGTAATTGATCTTTTTCTTGATCTAGTGTAATAACATGTTTTGAGTTTTCATACCACTTGATGTGCTTTTCAAGTGACTCAGTTTGATTATATATAATGTTGGCAGATTCTGTCTCTATTACCTCATCATTTGTAGCTTGAACGACAAAAATTGGCGCATAAATCATGTCTATTTCTTGTCGCGTACGTGCAATAAATTCACGTAGCTCCTGTAGTGACGGCATGCCCTTTTCAGCAATGAGCGAAACTTCTGCTTCAATTTGGTCATCCTGTTTCCCTTGGAATTTCTTATATTCTCTAGCGTATTTCAAAACACCCTCAAACATAACGTCTGTTGTACGCATTGTCATGGGTGCACACATTGTGACAATTCCTTTTACAGGATTATTTAATGCAACGTTTAATGCCATAACACCACCTAATGAGAGGCCTGCAACAGCAATTTCCTGATAGCCAGCATCCTGTAACTGTTTGTAGGCGGCTACGACATCCTGCCACCAGTCTGCTGGACCTGTTGTGACCAGTTCCTCCGGCTCCACACCGTGGCCTTTATAGTGAGGTGCTAAAGTAGTATACCCTTTTTTCTCTAAAAATCTACCAAGCATACGCACGTCTGCAGAGCTGCCTGTAAAGCCATGTAATAGTAAAACGGCACGTGGTCCTGCTTGAAAGAAAAATGGCTGTGATAATGATTTGTTCATTGTAAGCACTCCTTCATCTAAACACTCATTTCTACTATACCCATTATAGTCATCTCCATAATGCTAAGCGATTGATAATTTGGTTAGTAGGTTACAGAGAGATTCTTCCATTAAGTTATGATAAAAGAAAACGCCCAACCAATTAGGTTAGGCGATATATCTTCAACTATTAGATTTTTGTAATAGCGATTGCTAGAATAAAGAATAGTATAGCTAACACAATTGTTGCACGGTGAAGGATTAAATCCATACCACGTGCTTTTTGCTTTCCAAATAGTTGCTCAGCTCCACCCGAGATGGCACCTGATAAGCCTGCACTTTTACTAGATTGAAGTAATACCACAACGATTAACGCTAATGATACGATAACTAATGAAACTAATACTACTGTATGCATTCACTGCACCTCCCGAACTTTGAAACATCACAACAGACTATATTATAACAAAAAAAGGTTGCCATGACAAACTTAGCTTTAAGTTTAACAGTTTTTTTCCGCTTCATCCCCCTCTACTTGTCGACTTTTGCTACTATTAGTGGATATCGCCAACCCTCTAATTAGATTATAATGGAAGAAATGAAATTTTCTCGGAGGAAAGAACTTGAATAAAAAAATAATAACTCTTCTTTTATTATGCTGTATGATTCCCTTTCTTACAGCATGCTCAAAAGCTCTAGACCTGCTGCTTGAAGAAGAGGATGACACAACTACGACGTTAGCAGAAGAAACAAAAAATGATGTGAAGCAGCCAGAGAGTAAAGCATTATCCCCCTCTTTTTCGCCTACAGACTTATTCTCAACATCTTTATTTAAAGATGATCCCGCATTATTACAATTTACCAAAAGAGTCGAGAAGCAAGTGGCAACATTTGAACAGCGCTTTCAAGTCCCTTATACAGGAAAGCTAGATTTTGAGGATTTTGAGGTTCAACTAAATGATTTAAATAGCTTGCTTACCTTTGTGGACCCCTATACAGCCGGTTATTTTCTTGACTATGAATGGACGGCTTGGGAAACCGATGATGGCTATTTAGTTGAACTGTCGATTGATTATTTAACAGATGCCAGGAAGGAGCAAAAGGTAGATCACTTTGTGGAAGCCTTTGCTGACAAGCATATTACGAAGGAAATGACAGATTTCGAACGTGCTAAAATCATTAATGATTATGTGGTGCAATTAGCCACTTATACAGAAGAGGGCTCGACGGAAGGACAGACGGTTTTTGAATTGATTAGTGAAAAAACTGCGGTATGCCAGGCCTATGCCTTACTTGCTTACCGTTTATTAGTAGCATCAGGTCTTGATGCAAAATATGTATACGGCTATAGCGAGGATCAACTACATGCGTGGAATTTAGTTAGTGTCGAAGACCAGTGGTATCATCTTGATACAACTTGGAACGATGTTGACTCTAATGAACCCTATGCGATTTCTTACGAGTATTTTTTAGTCAATGATCAAAAGCTTAGCCAGGATCATTTATGGGTTGCTGAAAACTATTTTGCTGCTACTAGTAATGATTATGATTTTATGCATGATATGTGGTATGCCAATACAGTTGCTGATGTGATTTATTATAATAGCATGAAAGATAATATGGTTTATTCCTATAATTTAGCGACCAATGAACATAAAAAGATAACTGAAACAGCTTGTTATTATTTAGCGACTTATCATGACTCCATCTATTGCAGTGATTATGACAACGCTGGTTATTTAACAAAAATTAAACTCGAGGACGGCTCTGAAGAAATACTAGTGGAAGATGAAGTCCTTAATTTAACGATCCAAGATGGTATTTTATATTACGAAACGATCGACGGCTCACAGCATCAACAAATACTTCAATAAAATCTGTGTGATGTTCACACAGATTTTTTTCTTTCTTCCTATGCCACCATTTACAGTATTACCATATTTTATTAACAAATTTTTAACGCTAGCTTTACACCCTTCCTTTACACTTACAATTGAATTCACCAAAAGGAGGAAAATCATGAAATACGCAAAAAAATGGACTTCATTGTTTCTAGCAAGTGCAGTAACTTTATCCGCAGTGAGTATTCCACAGCAAGAGGTACAAGCAGCTGATGTAAAGAAACCGACAAATGTCATTATGCTTGTGATGGACGGAAGCAGTAATAATGCTGTAACCCTTTCTCGCTGGTATAAAGGTGAAAGCTTAGCAATGGATGAAATTTTATCAGGTGCTATGCGCACGTATTCTGCAGAATCAGCCATTACCGATTCTGCGCCCGCTGCTACTGCTTTAGCAACTGGCCATAAATCGAACGATAAATATATAGGTGTGCTTCCATCGGTGGTTAATTCACCTGGATTAGCACAAATTACTCAAGAGGATGCTTTCAAACCTGTAGCGAATGTGCTCGAAGGAGCTAAACAACAAGGAAAGGCTACCGGATTAATTTCTACATCTGAAATTCAACATGCTACTCCAGCTGGTTTTTCAGCACATGTTAATAATAGAAGTCAATATGGGGATATTGCTGAACAGCAAGTCTATCAAAATATTGATGTTGTTTTAGGTGGAGGGCTAGAATCGTTGTCACCTGGCACATCTAAAAATGCCCGTAAGGATGGCGAGGATTTACTAAATGTACTGAAAGAAAAAAATTACGATCTCGTTCAAACCCGTGATGAGCTAGTGAATAGTCAGTCCTCTAAAATTTGGGGAAGCTTTGCACCAAGCGCACTCGCCTATGATTTAGATCGTGCTAAAACGAGAGCATCTGAGCCTACACTGGCTGAAATGACTAATAAAGCGATTAATACGCTAAAAAAGGATGAGGACGGCTTCTTCCTTTTTGTTGAAGGGAGTAAGGTTGACTGGGCGGCACATGCCAACGATACAATTGGTATTATTAGCGATATCTTATCGTTTGATGATGCAGTAAAAGAAGCAGTTGATTTTGCAAAGGAAGATGGCAACACATTAGTAATTGCTGTAACAGACCATGGAAATAGCGGAATTACGATGGGGAACGCCAACACAACGAGCACCTATTCAAGCATTCCTGTCTCTGCTTATATTGATCCATTGAAAAAAGCTTCGATGACTGTTGAAGGTGCACTAAGCCAATTAAAAGAAGATCGCTCTAATTTAGTAGAGGTGGCTGCCCTTTATGGATTAGATCAGTTAACAGAGGATGAACTAACGACATTAAAATCTGCAAAAGACTTAGGCAGTGAGATGGTTAAGATGTTAGCAAATCGCGCGAACATTGGCTATACAACAGGTGGTCATACAGGGGAAGATGTGTTTTTATATTCATTCGGACCTTCTAAATTGACAGGGCTAGTTGAAAATACGGATCTAGCTCATACGATGGCACAATTTATGGGCTTTGACTTAAATACACTAACAAATGATTTATATGTCCCTGCAACAAAAGCATTTACGGATAAAGGCTATACGACAAAAATCGATTTATCGGATAAAGAAAACCCAACATTTATTGCTCAAAAAGCAGATGTAACTGTGAAAATTCCAGTCAATAAAAACACAATGATTTATGAGGAAACATCCACAAATACTGCAAAAACACATACATTTGATACAATTAACGTCTATAATGGCTCTGAATTCTATGTATCTAAAAAACTGATCAATGCAGTGAAATAAAAACAAAGGCGCGAACATAAGTTGAGATTATTCCCTTATGTTCGCGCTTCTTTTACATAAAAACAACCACCCATAATTGTCCAAACTAAAGATCTTCCCCCGGAACCTTAAATTCACCTTAATTTTATCTTATGATTTACTGAATTCACCTTAATTCAGCAACATTTTTCTCCACATTCCGTCAAATCAGTGTTAAAAACATAAGGTAAGGATTTTTAACTAATAAATTACTATTTTTTGAAAGTTTAATCCTATACTTTTTTTCATTGGAGGTGGACAAATGCAATCCATCAAAAATAACGAACATCTGCGCTTTATTGGCATGACGCTATTTTATTTGATCGTTTTGGTACTGCTGTTTCTTATACATGGCTTCCATGATATGAACGCTGGACCATTTATATATACGGAATTTTAATAAAAGGAGTTTTAATCATGTTAAGTATTTTAGCAGCTATTGAACGTGTGGCCATCCAGCAGCCACAAAAAACTGCTTATCAAACGCACAATGCCTCCTTAACATATGGTGAGCTTTGGCACTTATCGGATTGTATGGCCGATTATATCTCGAAGCTTCATTTACAGAGGCAGCAGCCGATTGTCGTTTATGGACATATGTCCCCGCTACAAATTGTTGCCTTTCTAGGTGCTGTCAAGGCTGGACACCCTTACGTACCCGTTGATTCGTCAACCCCTTCTGAAAGAATACAACTTATTTTAGAAGCCTCTGGAGCAGGATTACTATGCACAACAGAGCCATTACACATGCTGACGAACATTCCCGTTGCAGCGGTGAGTGATATCTTAGAGAACTCCTCCTCTGAAGTATCTCTACCCTCCACAGCATGGGTGAAGAACGAGGAAATCTATTATATTATTTACACTTCTGGATCAACTGGTCAGCCAAAGGGCGTTCAAATAACCGCTACTAATTTAGCACATTTCGTTTCTTGGATGCAGGAACACTTCCCTTTACAGCAAGACGGAGTATTTTTAAATCAGGCGCCTTTTTCCTTTGACTTATCTGTCATGGACCTTTATCCAGCACTTGTTGGAGGACATACGCTATATGCCATTACACAACAAGAAATTGCGAACCCGAGAGCGTTATTTGATTCATTAGCTTCGTCCAATACTCGTGTTTGGACGTCGACACCATCCTTTGTCAAAATGTGCTTAATGAACAAAGAGTGGAATCAACAGCTCATGCCAGCATTAGATACATTTTTATTCTGTGGCGAGGTACTGCCCATCGCAGTTAGTAAGGAGTTAATGGAGCGTTTTCCACAGGCAACTATTTATAATTTATATGGTCCAACGGAAACGACTGTTGCGGTTTCCTATGTAAAGGTAACGGAAGAATTGATAGCTCGCTTTGAGCAATTGCCTATTGCTCCACTAACGGAGACAAACATTTCTTTATTAGAGGATGGAGAAATTGCTATTTCAGGTCCAACAGTTAGTGCAGGGTATTTGGGGGCACCGGAATTAACAGCAAAAGCCTTTCCGACAGTAGCTGGCAATCGCATCTATCGTACTGGAGATGTTGGCTATGAGCGAGATGGATATGTATTCTTTTCTGGTCGCAAGGATTTCCAAGTGAAGCTACATGGCTATCGTTTAGAAATCGAGGAAATCGAAAAGCAGATAAGTAACCTTCCACCGGTTTCAAGCTGCGTGGTTGTACCTGTTTATAAAGAGAAGGAAATTACTGCTCTAAATGCCCATCTTGTTTTGCGTGAGCCATTAAAGGACTCTGCCTTCAAAATGACAAAACAGTTGAAAGCACTTTTATCGGAGTACTTACCTGCCTATATGATTCCGAAAACGTTTAAATATATGGACGCTTTACCGCTTAACGCAAATGGTAAGGTGGATCGTAAAGGATTGGCGGTTATGGAAACAGTATGACGCCTTATGGAAATATAGCATTCTTTCTGATTATCGGACTATTATTACTACCAACCATCATACTCGGCTTACGTGGCAAATCATCGAAACACTATAATCTATTTGTCTCGTTGATTGTCTTAGCCCTTATTTTTGGTAGCTCATTGAACGGTAGCATTTCGCTCGTATTGTTTACAGTTTTTCAAGTAGTCCTTATTGTTGGCTACCAACGCTATCGACTCCAGCAAAATAGTGGTATGGTCTTTGTTATCGCTGTGGTATTGTCGATTTTACCACTTGTACTTGTGAAGGTACTGCCTATTCTAGGGTTACACCATTTATTTGGCTTCCTTGGTGTGTCTTACATTACCTTCAAAGCTGTACAAATGATTTTAGAAACCCGAGATGGCTTAATGAAAGAGAACATTTCTGTTGTAGAGCTTGCCTATTTTTTACTGTTCTTTCCTACAGTATCTTCAGGTCCTATTGATCGTTGGCGACGCTTTACAAAGGATTATCATTCGGTACCATCCGCGGAAGACTATCAAAAGCTGTTATTAAGTGGGATTAACTATATCTTTGTAGGCTTTTTATATAAATTTATTTTGGCCTACTTAATTTACAACTACACCCTTATCTACCTGCCAAATCATACGTATAACTATTTAACGCCCTTCCAGGGACAATTAGCGTATATGTATATGTATAGCTTTTATTTATTCTTTGATTTTGCTGGCTATAGTGCATTTGCTGTTGGTGTTAGCCGAATAATGGGGATTCAAACACCCATTAACTTTAACCGACCATTCGCCAGCCGCAATATTAAAGACTTTTGGAATCGTTGGCATATGAGTCTTTCCTTCTGGTTTAGAGATTATGTCTATATGCGATTCGTGCTTTGGATGACGAAGAAAAAATGGCTGAAAAATAAATTCGCCATTTCCTATATTGGTTTCTTTTTACTATTCCTTTTAATGGGCATTTGGCATGGCCTAGAATGGCACTTTGTAGTCTACGGACTCTATCATGCCCTATTAATAGTAAGCTTTGATAAGTTTGAACGCTGGAATAAAAAGCATAAGCGTTGGCCTAAAAATAAGTGGACACATGCCATTGGCGTATTCATCACTTTTAATGCCGTGTGCTTTGGCTTCTATATTTTTTCTGGCAAATTATTTTAACCAAGGGCTAAAAAAGCCTGTTCAATAAAGGAGAATTATTAATGGATCAACAACAAGTTTTAGAAATGCTAGTCGAGTTATGTGAAGATGAAATTATTGTAGAGAACCCAGATATTGATTTATTCGAAGAAGGGCTACTAGACTCTTTCGGAACGATTAATCTATTAGTAGAAATTGAAAATCGATTTAATATTTCTGTGCCAATTACTGATTTTAATCGTGAAGAATGGAACACGCCTAATCGCATTGCAGGGAAATTAGCTGAAAGACAATGATCAAGAAAGGCTTTTTATCTTTATGTATTGCCTTCGCTCTATTTACTGGCTTTATCTTCTTTCCCAATGCGTGGATCAAGGCATGGATATCGGATGAGGATGTAGAGCAGGCTAAAACAAATATGTCTCCGCTTGTATTCCAAGGTACGTATTTACAGGAGCGCATGCTGCAGGAGCCTAATTCCATGCCTTTATATGGCTCCTCAGAATTAAATCGTTTTGATCCCTTCCATCCATATAATTATGCACGAGCAACAGAGGCGCCTTATTCGACCTTTATGGTTGGTCGTGGGGGCATGCAGTCCATTACTCATTTTTTAAATTTTGCTGCACAAGAGAAAAATTTAAAGGATAAAAAAGTAGTCTTTATTATCTCTCCACAATGGTTTACAGCAAAAGGTATGGGGGAATTTCATTTTTCACCGAATTACTCTATGCTGCAAGCCTATGATTTAGCTTTTAATGATGAAATGGATGCTAATCTTCGCAAACGTGCCATGGAGCGCCTATTAGAATTTGATACTGTTAAGCGTGATCGTCTTTTAAAGACTATGTATCAATATCAAATGTCAAACGGTAAGAAAAATCCGATTACTGGTCGTATGGCCATGATAGCAGGGCGTTTTCATAAGGAATTGCTAGAAAAGAAGGATTTATATTATTCGCTATTCCCACGAAAAGGTCATAAATTAAAAAGTAATGATACCCTTATTGCCAACCAAACCTTTGACCAACAAGTGCAGGCTGCTGAAGCATATGGCAAAAAACGTGTATCAAATGATTATATGATTGAGAATCGTGCCTATCAGCGACTTGTGAATGCTAATTTCTCCAAGTTTAAAGGAATGCGCAAGCAAGAGGATTATACGAAATCTCCAGAGTATGAGGATTTTCAGCTTGTGATCGATGTTTTAAAGGATGCTGGTGCTAAGCCATTATTCGTGTCCATTCCGGTCAATGGCTATTGGTATGATTATAATGGCTATCCGGAGGAACGTCGTCACCAGTACTACGATAAGATGGCTCAAGTCCTAAAAGATGCAGATGTTAGCTATGTTGATTTTACAGACCATGAATATGATCCTTATTTTATAATGGATACCATTCATATTGCCTGGAAGGGCTGGGTCTATCTTGATCGTGAAATGGACCACCATTGGGCACAGTCAAAATAAACACGAAGGACAGTCTAAAAATAATAGACTGTCCTTTTCCTTATCGCAATATCCCTTTGACGTAGAGTGCCATTTGGTCACTGACATCGCTTAGTTTTTCAATAGCCTCGCTAAATTGTTGTACAAGTTCCGACTGTTCGTTAGAAGCGGCTTCAATTTGCTCCATACTTTCCATAAGAGATTGAACATTACTCGTAATGGTTTTCAGGGAGCTTTCAATTTGTTCTGTTGCAGTAGCAGTCTCACTAGAAAGCTTTCGTACTTCCTGAGCTACGATATTAAATCCTGCCCCGTACTGCCCAGCACGTGCGGCTTCAATAGAGGCATTTAACCCTAGTAAATTGGTTTGTCTGGAAATCGTTTTAATAAAATCTGTTACCTCATTTGAACGAGAAGAATTTTCGAGAGCATGTCGAGATTTCTCTGTAATGGTTTCACTCGTTGCTGACAATTCTTCGGAATGGGCAGCGAAAGTATGTATTTTTAGTTGTAGCTCTTGAATAACAGCTTGTAGGCTGTCCATAAAGCCCTCCACTTTTTCTTGAGCATCTAATGGAAACAGTAAGCTTAATACAGCTACCACTTTGCCCTGTTCACGCACAGGATAAAGCTCACTATTCATCGGAATCCCAAAATACTCTTTCGGAATGCTACGCTTTAATATTTCCCCTCTTGCAACACGACGAAAATCCGGTGAATCCTCCGCTAATGAACCGATTTGTAAGTTCGTTTGAACCCTCGTTCCCTCCAAAACAAAAAGCGTTTCCCTTCCTTCTGCACTTGTAATGGTTATCGCAATTTCTTTGTTAAAGATTTCATGAAAAATCGGTAAAGTCTCTTCTAATGATTGTATAATCCCCATAACCCTTCCCCCTCTATTTTTCTTTATTATACTTGACTGCTTGGGGTAAACATACTTCTTTTTAAAACATAATAAAATACCTCAAAGTATGAACATACTTTGAGGTATTTTTTGTCTATTATTTAAGGTTGTAGAACGATTGTAAACCAAGATACTCTGCTGTTGAACCAAGTTGATCTTCAATGCGAAGAAGTTGGTTGTATTTTGCTACACGGTCTGTACGTGATGGAGCACCTGTTTTAATTTGACCAGCATTTGTTGCAACAGCGATATCAGCAATTGTTGCGTCTTCTGATTCACCAGAACGGTGAGAGATAACTGCTGTGTAGCCTGCACGTTTCGCCATTTCGATCGCTTCAAATGTTTCTGTTAGCGTACCGATTTGGTTTACTTTGATAAGGATGGCATTGCCTACACCTTGCTCAATACCAGCTGCTAATTTTTTCGTATTCGTTACAAATAGGTCATCACCTACTAATTGTACACGACTACCGATACGATCTGTTAATAGCTTGTGTCCAGCCCAGTCATTTTCGTCTAAGCCGTCTTCAATTGAGATGATTGGGTATTTGTTTGTTAACTCCTCGTACCAATCAACCATTTCTTCTGATGTTTTCACAACGCCTTCACCATCTAAGTGGTATTTACCGTCTTCTTTATTGAATAGCTCAGATGATGCTACGTCCATCGCAAGTTTAACTTCTTCGCCTGCTTTGTAGCCAGCTTTTTCAATTGCTTCTAAGATGACAGTGATTGCTTCTTCGTTAGAGCCAAGGTTTGGTGCAAAACCACCTTCATCCCCTACTGCTGTATTATAACCTTTTGCTTTTAGAACAGCTTTTAAGCTATGGAAAATTTCAGCACCAATGCGTAATGCATGGCGGAAAGATTCCGCTCCAACAGGCATAACCATAAATTCTTGGATGTCTACATTGTTATCTGCGTGAGCGCCACCGTTTAAAATGTTCATCATAGGTACTGGTAATTGTTTAGAATTAAACCCACCAAGATATTGATAAAGAGGTACATCTAAATAATCTGCCGCAGCATGTGCAACTGCCATAGACACACCAAGAATTGCGTTGGCACCTAGCTTGCCCTTATTTTCTGTGCCATCTAGCTCGATTAAAGCTTTATCAATGACAACTTGGTCAAGAACTGAATAGTTACCTTCTAATTCTTCTGCAATAATTGTGTTTACATTTTCAACTGCTTTTAATACACCTTTGCCTAGGTAACGTGATTTGTCACCATCGCGTAATTCTACCGCTTCGTATTCACCTGTTGATGCACCTGATGGTACGATTGCGCGTCCAAATGCACCTGATTCTGTAAATACTTCAACCTCTACTGTTGGGTTGCCACGTGAGTCTAAAACTTCGCGCGCATAAACTTGTGTAATAAATGGCATAATTAATTCTCCTCTTTTTCAATTAATGATTTTCCTGTCATTTCAGTAGGTTGTGACACCTCTAATAATTCTAACATGGTTGGCGCTAAATCGGCTAAAATGCCACCATTTCTTAACACTAAATTTGGTTTTGTCACAATTACAGGAACAGGATTGGTTGTATGAGCTGTCATTGGCTCGCCTGCTAAAGTCAGTACTTCATCAGAGTTACCATGGTCAGCTGTAATAATAGCTGCGCCGCCTTTGGCAAGGAGTGCATCTACTACTTTCCCTAAACATTCATCTACTGCCTCAATGGCTTTAATAGTTGGCTCAAGCATTCCACTATGACCAACCATATCAGGGTTAGCAAAATTAAGAATAATGCCATCAAATCGATCAGCCTCAATCTCTGCAAGCAAGGCTTCTGTCACCTCATAGGCAGACATTTCAGGTTTTAAATCATATGTTGCAACCTTTGGTGATGCAATTAAAATACGTTCTTCACCTGGGAATTTTTCCTCACGGCCACCACTCATAAAGAATGTAACATGTGGATATTTTTCCGTTTCAGCAATACGTAATTGTGTTTTACCATTCGTTGAAAGTACTTCACCAATCGTATTTTTCAGGTTGTCGTTTTCATAAGCAACCTGTGCGTTCACTTCATCACTATAGTGTGTGAAGGACACAAATTTTAAATTTTTTGGATGGTTTGCAGATACCGCAAATCCATCAAATGTTTCATTTGTAAACACTGTGGATAGCTGGATGGCACGATCAGGACGGAAGTTAAAGAAAATAACTGCATCATTATCACGAATCGTTGCTACTGGCTCACCATGCTCTTGAATACTAAATGGAATGACAAATTCATCTGTCACTTCACGTTCATAGGATGCTGCCACACCACTTTTTGCACTTTCTGCTGCTTGGCCAACACCATCTACCAATACATTATACGTAAGTGCAACACGATCCCAACGTTTGTCACGATCCATGGCGTAGTAACGTCCATGTATCGAAGCAAATTGACCAATACCCATTTCTGTCATCTGTTTTTCTGTTTCTTCGATATAGTCTAAGGCTGTTGTAGGACCAACATCTCGACCATCTAAGAAGCCATGTACATAAACGTCCTCTAACCCTTGTTGTTTAGCCAGCTTTAATAACGCAAACATGTGCTCATAATGACTATGCACACCGCCATCTGACAGTAAGCCCATCACATGTAGCTTTGACTGATGTGCTTTTACATGTGCCACTGCATCTATAAATGCTTGATTTGTAAAGAAGTCCCCTTCACGAATGGACTTATTTAAACGTGTTAAGCTTTGATAAACAATACGTCCAGCACCGATATTTAAGTGACCTACCTCGGAATTACCCATCTGACCCTCTGGTAATCCAACTGCCTCTCCCGCTGCTGTTAATGTCGCGTGGGGGTATTGGCTCCAATATCGATCAAAATTAGGCTTGTTAGCCTGTGCTACTGCATTCCCAAATGTTTCATCACGAAATGCAAAGCCATCTAAAATAATTAATGCTACTGGCTTTTTAGGCATTTGCTGCCGCCTCCAATAATGTTAAATAAGATTCTGGTTGTAAGCTTGCTCCACCAACTAAAGCACCATCAATATGTTCTTTTGCTAAAAGCTCCTGAATGTTGTCAGGCTTCACACTGCCACCATATTGAATGCGAACAGCATTCGCCGTTTCAGCATCATACAGCTCTTCGATAACTGCTCGAATGGCTCCACATACTTGATTTGCATCATCTGCAGTAGCAGTTTTACCAGTTCCAATCGCCCAAATCGGTTCATAGGCAATGACCATATGCTCTATTTGCTGTGCTTCAAACCCAGCCAGTGCCGCTTTAATCTGACCTGCCACCTTTTGTTCTGTTGTGCCAGCTTCACGTTCTTCTAGTGTTTCACCACAGCAAATAATTGGTACGATGCTATGTGCGAGTGCCGCTACTACCTTCTTATTAATAGCGTCATCTGTTTCATTGTAGTATTCACGACGTTCTGAATGTCCTAAAATGACATAATCTACTTCTACACTTGCAAGCTGTGCTGGGCTAATTTCACCAGTAAAGGCCCCTTCATTTTCATAGTGCATTGTTTGAGCGCCAATCGCTAATTCTGATTCGCTTGCAACCTGCACAAGTGTAGGTAGGTAAAGAGCTGGTGCGCAAACAACAGCATCTACTTTCTCATTAGAAGGGAGTTTATCCTGCACTGCATCTACAAACTGAATAGCTTCCTCAAATGTTTTAAACATTTTCCAGTTACCTGCAATAATTGGTTTACGCATCATCATGCCTCCGATATGTTTAGTTCGCTTATTTATCGTTTAGTGCTACAATTCCTGGAAGCTCTTTGCCTTCCATTAATTCTAGGGAAGCACCGCCACCTGTAGAAATGTGATCCATTTTGTCCGCCACTTCAAACTTTTCAACAGCAGCTGCTGAATCACCACCACCGATCACTGTATAGCCTGTTGTTGCCGCCATTGCATCGGCAACTGTTTTTGTACCGTTTGCAAATTTATCCATTTCGAAGACACCCATTGGACCATTCCAAATGATTAATTTAGAGTTTTTAATCACTTCTGCATAGTGAGCAGCCGTTTTTGGTCCAATATCTAGACCCATCCAATCAGCTGGAATAGCGTCTACATCAACGATTTGTGTTTCTGCATCTTGTGAGAATTCATTGGCAACGACAGCGTCGATTGGCATATGTAATTGCACGCCTTTTGCTTTTGCTTTTTCAATGAAAGATTTAGCTAGCTCGATTTTATCTTCTTCTAACAAGGATTTACCGATATCGTGCCCTTGTGCCTTGATAAATGTAAATGATAAACCACCACCGATAATTAAGTGATCTACTTTTTCTAATAGGCTTTCAATTACGCCAATTTTATCTTTTACTTTAGCACCACCGATAATTGCAGTAAATGGATGCTCAGGGTTAGATAAAGCTTTTCCTAATACATCTAATTCCTTTTGCATAAGGAAACCAGAGACAGCTGGAATATGCTTAGCAATCCCTTCTGTAGAAGCATGTGCACGGTGAGCTGCACCGAAAGCATCATTGACATAAATATCCGCTAGCTGAGCAAATTGCTGTGCTAATGCTGGATCATTTTTCTCTTCCCCTGCATGGAAGCGAACATTTTCAAGAAGAAGGATGTCTCCATCCTGCATGTTTGCAACGGCTTCTTCCACCGCTTGCCCAATAGATTCTTCAAGCTTCATAACAGGCTTGCCCATTAATTCAGCTAAGCGAATACCAACAGCTGTTAAACGCATGTCTTCTTTTACTTCACCCTTTGGACGACCTAAGTGAGAAGCTAAAATAACTTTCGCACCCTGCTCTACTAAATACTTTATTGTAGGAATAGCTGCACGAATACGTGTTTCGTCGGTAATGGCGCCATCTGCCATTGGAACATTAAAATCTACACGTACAAAAACGCGTTTACCCTTAACATCAATATCTTTCATTGTCTTCTTATTTAACATGAAGAAACTCCCTTCAAAGTTTGTTTTAGTTTTACATCCTTGTGTTTTACCCATCTTGGCTCCACACCATGCTTACTAAATTGAAAAGGCATGTTGATACTTTTTCGATCATCATCTACGAGCATTGAATTCTTCAACTTTTGATAATGAACCCTAATACTTGTTTTTATAGTAGCAAAAGTTACTTACTATGTCTTGCAATTCACCATGTATCAATTACGCCTCAGTCATAATTGCATCCAGATTTTTTTGAGCTTGCTCGGAAAGCTCCTCTTCAAAATCTGTGACATCCGCTGGGGCCATTATCTTGATTTTAGTCGGTGTTTGGACACCTACTGAATCGAAGTGAACCATTTGCACATTCATTTCACCATCTATAGAGGTGGCTGCTTTCTGCTGAATCAAGATAAAAAAGGGAGTAAGGGTAAAATCCCTTACTCCCATTACCCTTGTATATTATATCTATTGGATATTATAAAGGCTATACTTTTTGTGCATAAAAAGCCGTAATATGTCACACTTTTTACTCAAAATGTCGAAATATGATACTTATTTATGGTTTAATCCTTGTTCAGCAATGTATAAAGCTAAGTCCATTAAGCGAGTAGAGTAACCAATTTCGTTATCGTACCAAGCTAGTACTTTCACCATTTTATTTTCTAAAACCATTGTTGAAAGACCATCTACTGTAGATGAATGATGGTTACCATTATAATCAATAGAAACTAATGGTAGCTCATTGTAGCCTAAAATGCCTTTTAATTCATTTTCAGAAGCTTCTTTTAATACTTCGTTAATCGATTCTCTTGTTACATCTGCTTTTAGTTCTACAACTAAGTCCACACAAGATACGTTAGGTGTTGGCACACGCATAGAGAAGCCATCTAACTTACCTTTTAATTGTGGTAATACTTTTGAAACAGCTACTGCTGCACCAGTTGTTGTTGGAATCATAGACACCGCACCAGCACGTGCACGACGTGGATCAGAGTGTGGGAAGTCAAGGATACGTTGGTCATTTGTATAAGAGTGAATTGTTGTCATCATACCGCGTTCAATACCAAATTTCTCATCTAACACTTTAGCTACTGGTGCAAGACAGTTTGTTGTACAAGAAGCATTGGAGATCACATCATCAGTTGCTGGGTTATAGTCCTCATGGTTTACACCTATAACAAATGTAGGCATTGCCCCTTTAGCTGGTGCAGATAGAATAGCTTTTTTAGCACCTGCTTCAATGTGCTTTCCTACTTCCTCCATTGAACGGAAACGTCCTGTACATTCAAGAACTACGTCTACACCTAATTCGCCCCATGGTAATTGTGCTGGATCTTTTTCAGCATATACTTTTACGCGTCGACCATTTACTACGAAAGAATCTTCATCTGCATTGACTTCAGCATCATAGATACCGTGTACTGAATCATATTTCAATAAGTGTGCAAGCTGACCAGCATCTGTTAAGTCATTGACAGCCACTACTTCGAATTCATCATGCTTCATTGCCTCACGAAATACTAAACGTCCAATACGTCCAAATCCATTAATCGCTAATTTTAATGCCATTGTTAATTCCTCCAATAATGTGTATTGTCTGTCCCTAATAGTAGGAACATTAAATTTGTTTTATGCTCATTCAAAAAGTGTTCCAACACTTTTTGAGATCGAGTGACATGTTTGATATGATCCCCATCATCGATGGTTATTTTCTAAATTAGCAGCAATTGCTTTTGCAGCTGCTTCATCTGTTATAAAGATTGTTTGCTTTGGCGCCACTTTAAAATAAGAAAGCATGGCATTGACTTTTTGTTTTCCTGCAGCCACTGCAATGACTTGCTGACTGTTTTGAACCTGCTCAAGTTGAATACCAATCGTGCGGATACGATGCACGATTTCTCCTTCAGCATTAAAGTAATAGCCAAATGCCTCACTGACAGCGCCTTTTTCCTCTAAAATTCGCAAATCCTCAGGAGATGAATTACGACGAATGGCCATTTCCTCTGCTGAGCCGATCCCATGAATGACACAATCTGCTTGATCATAAAATGCCATCATTTCTGTTACCATCGGCTCTGTCAACATCGCTTGATAAGCCTGCTCACTTAAATGCTCTGGTAAGAATAAAGTGCGGTACTGTGTTTCCATTTGCATAGCAAAGGTTGCAACAAGTGTATTGGCCTGCATTTGCATTTCATGTCCAATTCCTCCCCGTGCAGCAACAAAAGTTATCTTCTTTTGAAGATCCACAGGATGCAAAAATTGTGCAAGAGAGGCAACGGATTTCCCACCAGTGACAGCTACTATTTGCCCATCAAAAGCTGAGGACATAAATTGAAGTGCTGCTTCTTTGCCAAGCAAGGATAGGATTGTATCGTCTTCATTATAGTCACCAGGAACAACGACAACACGATGGATACCGAAATGTTGTTCGAGCTTTTTAGCAAGCTGAGTTAAACCAGACCATTCATAAACAATAGCTCTTAGTTTCTCAATAACAATTTCTCCATCTTCTGTACATACCATACCCGACTTTTGCGAATCTATTAACCCTTGTTCACGTAAAATATCTGTTTCTTTACGAATTTCTCTTTCTGTCATTTTCAATGAATCAGCAAGTGTGCGTCGTCCGATTGGCTGCATAAGTTGAACGGCTTGCAAAATTCGATACCTTGATTGCAGAAGCGGATACATTTCAGGAAGTAGCCTTTGCTGCGCCTCTGGAACAGTTAACATATTTATCTACTCCCTTATCAATAGTTGTGGGTTATTTTTCATCCCACTATATTATTTTGTGTCCCACTTATGATTTTATTATAATATGCATTTTTTTAAAGCGCAAGTAATTGTCTAGTTTTGGATGAAAAAAAGTCCCATAGCCAATAAAAACGGCTACGAGACTTTGGGGAACTTATTTTGTGAAAGATAAAATTGCGTTTTTCTTAAATCCTTCTAAAGCTTTTGTTGCTTCATTTTTATTCGTAAATTCAAAAATTCGAACATCCTTTTTCTCAAAAACTGTAATAACCCACATTGTAAAATCTCCCTTCACATCATCCATTTTTGTAATATAACAACCACTAAAACCTGTGATACATTTGATTAACTGTTTTATAACAACTTCTTACTTGATACCTATTCTACTCCGATTTTTATGAAAAGAAAGTCTAATGTGAAGGTCTTCACAAACTGTTCAATTTCAAAACGCTTTCATTGAACAATTTGTGAATTGTGTGAATTACAGCTAACATTCTAGTCATTTTTACCGTTAATAACTCTTTATACGTTTGGTAACTTAACTGCCTAATTGCTCCATTAACGTGGCATAATCTAAATGACCATACTGGATGACAACACCATCTTTTTCAACTACGGGAATCATTAGCATATATTTTTCATGTATGAAATCATCCTGTTCAATATCGATCATATCAATTTCGAATGGAACATCTTCCTGAACAAGCTTTAATGTTTGCAACCCCTCTACACATAATGGACAATTGGCTCGACTAAAAAATTTTACAATCATGAATAGCACCTCCCACTCTATTATAAACAAAAGTGTGATAAAGAAATGCTTCTATTCATTGATGGCTTTTGATGGAACAGGTTTAGATTCTTTTTGCTTAACCGTCGTATTTTTGCCCACAATGACTGAAAGTACGACAATCATTGCTACAACGACTGTAAATGATGTGATAGATTCATTTAAAAAAAGAGTTGCAAAAAGGATCATTAAAAATGGCTGTACATATTGAATTTGACTCACTCTTGCAATGCCTCCCATAGCCATTCCGCCATACCAAGCAACATATGCTAAAAACTGGCTGACAACGGCTAAGTAGAACAGGCTAAGCCATGCTGTGGCAGGGGCCTGTAGCATATCTGCTGTAAAGCTTAAAAAAACTGGAATGATAAAAAAAGGACCTGCTATTAGAATGGCCCATGCAATAACTTGCCAACTACCTAGTTCCTTGGATAATTGTCCTCCTTCCGCATAGCTAAGACCTAGTATTAGCACTGCCGCTAATAGGGCTAAATCCGCCATATGTAATTGCCCTAAGCCTAGATAGCTAGCATAGATGATGACTGCTATCGCCCCAATGACACTTGATAGCCAAAATTTTAATGAGGGTCGTTCACCTGCTCGAAAGATGGCAAAACCTGCAGTTGCTAAAGGTAATAATGCTAATTCTACTGCGCCATGAGATACAGGCAAACTGGTCATTGCCCAAGAAGTAAGCAACGGAAATCCTAACACCGCTCCAAAGGAGACAATCATTAAGCTCTTAAATTGCCTTACAGAAGGTAGCCTTTCTTTTCTTACAAGCAACACAATGGCTACAATAATCCCAGCGATTACAGCTCTCCCCAACCCAACGATTGTAGTACCAAAATACGGTACCGCTATACTTGTTGCAGGTAATGTCAAACTAAAGCAAATTACTCCAACAACACCTAACAACAAGCCTATTTTTTCTTTTCTTTTATCCGGCATAATTCTCATCCTTCCATTTTTCTCCCTATCTGTCCCTGATATAATCAATAGTAAGAGGTACTACATCAAAAATAAACAGAATTTTCTAGCAACTGTCCTGGTACAGATAAGGGGGGAAACGAATTGGAGGCTAAATATTTGGGGATTATCGAGGACATAAAAGATAAGATGGCAAACGGCTTACTCACTACAGGTAGTAAGCTCCCTTCTGTTCGACAATTAGCTGAGCAATTTTCCTGTAGTAAAAATACAGTAATCAGAGCGTACAATGAGCTGGAAAAGGAACATTTTATTTTTTCCATTCCAAAAAGCGGTTACTATGTTGTGAATAAATTAGAGCAGCCAACCACATCACAATATGTCGTTGATTTTTTGTCTGCGGGTCCAGACAAAACGATTATGCCTTATATTGAATTTCAGCATTGTATCAATCAAGCCATCGATATCTATAAGGAAGAATTATTTAGTTATAGTGACCAACAAGGCCTTTACTCTCTTCGTGTTCAAATAACGAAGTATTTACAAAGCTTGCAGGTCTTTACCGATCCTGATCGCTTATTTATCGTTTCAGGCTCTCAGCAAGCCTTACATTTATTAGTGTCCATGCCATTTCCGAATGGAAAAAGTAATATATTAATTGAACAGCCTACCTATTTCGGTTTTATAGAATCTGTTCACCTACATCAGGCTACTACCTTTGGGATTGATTTGACGATGGAGGGTATTGATTTAGAGCGACTCGAATATATTTTTCGCAATAATGATATCAAGTTTTTCTATATAGTGCCGAGATTCCAAAATCCTCTCGGTCATAGCTATACAAATGCTGAAAAAAGAAAAATTGTAGAACTAGCAGAAAAATATGATGTTTATATTGTGGAGGATGATTTTTTAGGAGATTTGGATCCAGACTCTAAATCGGATCCATTGTTCGCTTATAATCCTTCTGGCAGAATTTATTTATATTAAAAGCTTTTCAAAGGTGTTTCTCCCTGGCCTCAGAGTTGCTACTGTCGTACTCCCAACTATAATGATGAATCATTTCTTGCGTTATAAATTCAGTGCAGATTTCAATAGCGCTGTTCTCTCACAGGGTGCCTTAGATATTTATTTAAAAAGTGGTATGTTTAATAGCCATATTAAAACGATAAAAGCACTTTATGTAGGAAAAATGAAGGCTTTACAGGAGGCTTGCGAATCATTACTTCCAAGTCATACTAACTTCACGAAACCTGTATCAGGCTTTTATCTGTCAATCGTTCTTCCAGACAATGTGAGCGCTAAGCAGACAGTGCACCTATTAAAAAATAAAAATATTTTCATGGATGATGCTTCTAGAATGTTTTTACCAGAATTTAAAAGGGATAATCTGATTCGTTTAAGTATCTCTCAAGTGGATGAGCAATTCATTCATCACGGCATTGAGGAACTAGCTCAATGTATTTCTTCATTAGAACGTAAGAAGCCTTACCCAAATACCATTCACCTACTATAATCAACAAAAGGCATCGAGTGCGAGCAAGCTACACATCAATGCCTTTCGTTTTTCATGTTATTTTAAGTGACTGTCGAAGAATTTCACCATAGCATTATAGAATTCAATTCTATTTTCTTCATTCGCGAAGCCATGTCCTTCATTATCCTTAAGCATATACTCTACGTCGACACCTCTAGCACGTAAAGCTTCTACAATTTGATCAGATTCTGCTTTATTGACACGTGGATCATTTGCGCCTTGAGCGACAAATAAAGGTGTTTTAATTTTATCCGCATGGAAGATAGGTGAAACAGCTGTTAATAATTCTTTGTCTTTTTCTGGGTGACCTACTCGTTCATAAAACATGTCACGCATAGTTTCCCAGTATGGCGGGATGGTATTTAATAATGTGAAAATGTTAGAAACGCCTACATAGTCAACCGCTGCAGCATATAAATCAGGTGTATACGTAATACCAGCTAGTGTTGCATAACCACCAAAGGATGCACCATAAATACCAATGCGTTCTGGATCTGCAATACCTTGATCAATAGCCCATTGTACGCCATCTGTAATATCATCTTGAATTTTTAGACCCCATTGCTTATTACCAGCTTGAAGGAACTCCTTCCCATAGCCAGTTGACGAACGGAAATTCACTTGTAGTACTGCATAGCCACGGTTTGCTAATAATTGTACTTCTGGGTTAAAGCCCCACATATCACGAGCCCATGGTCCACCGTGTGGATTCACGATAAGAGGGAGATTTTTTGCCTCTTTATTTTTCGGCAAAGTTAAATAACCGTTAATTATTAAGCCGTCTCGACTCTTATATGAAATTGGATGCATTTCAGCAAGCTCCTCTGGGTTTAACCAAGGGCTTAGAGTGGCCAATTCTTTTAATTCGTCCGTAGTGGAATCATAATAATAATATTGCCCATAAACGGTATCACTAGAAACACTAACAATAAATTTTGTCATCTCTTTATTGTAATCATTAATACCTAATTCACTTTCAGGCACACCAAGTTTGTTTTGGATTTTACGGAATAATTTTTCAAAATCCTCGTCAAAGAATTGATAATTTGTTTTATCCGTAATATATGCACCATATAACAATTTATCTTGATCTGCATTATATAGTATACCTGAGACGTCTACTTCATCATTTGACATGATAACTTCTTCTTTACCTTTTAAATCATATTTTACTACTTCTACCTTATCCCGACCTTTATTCGATGTTGCGTAAATGTATTGATTGTCTTTCGAGAAAGCTACTGGCATTACTTCATCTCCAGCCTCAACTTCAATAAATGGTCTAAATTCATCCTTTTCAGAATCTCGATAAAGAATTGTGCCTGCCACACCGTCTGAAGCAACGGCAACACGCACATTACCGTTTCTATCTGCTAACCAGCTTGTAATATTGCCAGGGTTTTTTGCAACATGAGTCGTTTCCCCTGTTTTTACATTGAGCTTGTACACATCAAAAACAGTGGCATCCTCTTTATTCATCATGATCAATATTTCATCTTTCACACCCTGTAGACCACTTAAAATTCCAACTGTTACGTTTGGATACGGAGTTAAATCTTTTTCCTCTGACCCATTAAATGTTGTAGAATAAATATGGAAGTTTTCATCTCCTCCTTTATCCTTTAAATAAAGTAAAGTATCATCTTTCCAGAAAAAACCTGCAATATCACGATCTTTTGAGCTTGAGACACGTATCGGCTCACTATCATCATTCATTTTTTTCACGAACACATTAGAACGACTCTCCCATGCAGAGGCAAACGTAATGTAATTTCCATCTGGTGAAAGTTCATAACCGAAATTCCCAGGATTTTTCATGAAATCCTCTACAGAAATTTCCTTTACTCCTTCATTATTAGAACCATTCTTTATCTGATTTGCATTGTTTAAAATTTTTACTGCATCTTGTTTCGAAATAAATTCAGTACTTACCACACCATTAAATAAACCAAGTTTATTCGCCTTTTCTAAATACTCAGCAAGTGATGCTTCTTTCTCTTCTTTATTTATAGCTCTTACTAAAATACGAGCAACCTCATCACGTTTTATCATCGAACTTAAATCTGTTAACTCTCCAGCCTTTACCCATTGCCCAATAATCTGTTGGCGCATTGGTTCTGATCCGTGCTGGAATGTTAAAGCTGTTACAGCTAAATTCAAAAATTCCTGTGCTGAAATGCGTTCCTCCTGTGCTACCACGACACTGTTCGTTTCATCTGCAGCACGTACTTCTTGTAGTGTTGTAGGAATGACCACAGATGTTGTTAATATTATCGCTAATGATGCAGATAAAAATCTTTTTTTCAAAATGATTCCTCCTTATATCAGTTTACGTTATACCGATTGTCGATATACCCAAATTATACCAATAATGTAATTAATGTCAATGAAAAGGTCACTAAATATATCCATAAGGAAAGCGAACTAATATGATTAGTTCGCTAATACAGACAGATTAGAATTTTCTGCTTGCTCCTCCTCCTGCAGAAGATCCTCCACCAAAGCCTCCGAAGCCTCCACCACTCGATCGACCTCCACCAAAGCTTCCTGGAAAACCACCAAAGCCCCCAGCTCTTGGACCACCACCGCCTTTTGAAAAGAACGAATAAATGATGAGGACAACAATTATGATTAAGATGATTAACCAAACAGGCATATCTTCACCCTCGTTAGCTCCTACAGGTACTTCACCATTCCAATTATACTCTTCCGCAACAGTGCGAAATACTTCAGCATATGTAGCTTGGAAGGCTTGATCAATGTTTCCCTCACTCGCAAATGGGTAAAATGCATGATCTAAAATACGTCCTAGCTTACCATCTGGTAATGGTCCCTCTAGTCCCTGACCAACAGCTATTACCACATCATTATTGCCTTCACCCTGACCAAAAGTGGCTAGTATTAGGACACCATTATTTTTTTCTTTGTCACCTATTCCCCATGAGCGAATCATTTTGGTTGCATACATCTTCGGCTCCTGCCCGCTGAGACTATCCACTGTGACAACCATAATCTCAGCACCTGTGCCCTGATCTAACTGCTCTGAATAATGATTTAATTGTTCTTTGACATTTGTAGATAAAACATTGGCAAAATCATGAATATACGTATTTTTCATTGGTGATGGCATAGCTGCTTTCGTCATATTCGTACAAAAAAGAAGCACCGAGCAAACGATGATAATCTGTACAATATAACGTTTCATTAGTGTGTACCTGAAGATTGACTAAAATCGATTGATGGCGCCTTGTCAGCCCCTGCGGCCGCTTTAAAGTATTCTTTTTGCTCGAATCCAAACATCCCTGCAACTAAATTACCCGGGAAACGTTTAACATGCTTATTAAATTGCTGTACCTCATTGTTATAATCCTCGCGTGCTACAGCTAGACGATTTTCTGTGCCTGCTAATTCATCCATTAACTGACGGAAATTTGCATCAGCCTTTAAATTGGGGTAATTTTCCACTACTACAAGTAATCTGCTTAGTGCGCCAGTTAAAGCATCATTTGCCACAGCTTGCTCCTGCGGTGAATTAGCACTCCCCATTTGAGCACGTGCTTCCGTTATACTTGTTATGACTTCTTGTTCATGATTGGCATAACCTTTTACAGATTCTACTAAATTGGGGATTAAATCAAAACGGCGTTGGAGCTGATTCTCAACTTGAGCCCATTTTGAATCAACATTTTCCTCTGCCGACACCAGGCTATTATATTTAGGAATGAATAATAAAGCGATTACCACAAAAATAATAACAATGACAGCAATAGGTCCGAACGATTTTTTCAAATTTTAATGCCTCCTCAACTTCCTTTTCCTTCTGTCATTAGTCTACATTTTTGCTTTTACATTTATACCGTATGAAATGGAATGGACTCGACATACTAAATACTGCAACAAAATATCTTTGAGGAGGCGTTTTTTTTGTCACAATCGTTTTATAACGAATCATCAAATCAAACAAATTTCAATCAACAACATAGCCTAAATCATGGTGGCCATGAAATGATGGACATACATGAAACGATCGGCGAAATTATTGCTGGTATGAACCAAGCAATTATTTTACGCCCACATGTAAAGGATCCAGAGCTACTAAGCATTTTGGATCGCCAATATAACTTCACTCTAGGTATGTACAATACAATTGTGGAGTCCTTTAAAACTGGACATGATCCATCTGTGCCAACAGGGCGTTATCAAATGGAGACAGGTAATGACTTTAAATACGGCTTACATGCTGGTCAACCTAAAAAGCCAATGCAAAATGCCAATGAAATTAATGATGAAGCCATTTCTGGTTTCTTACTTGGTGCTCAAAAAGGGGCAGCTAAATGTATGACTACTGCGGCGATGGAGACAACAAACCCTGTTGTTCGTCGTGTTGTTGCTGATAGTATTCCAAACTGCATCGAAATGGCATACGAATTATCGATCTACCAAAATATGCATGGCTATTATCAGGTGCCTCAGTACTCTGAACAGGATATGCAAACGATGCTTAATGCATACGACACAACATCTAATCCCCTTCATTAAAAAACAGTCCATGGTGTAATTTCTCACCATGGACTGTCTTTTTAATTATAGAACTTTCCCTAAAAATGCCTTCGTACGTTCGTTTTGCGGATTGCCGAACAATTCATCCGGAGAGCCTTCTTCTACGATAAAGCCTCCATCCATAAAGACAACTCGATCGCCCACTTCACGAGCAAACCCCATTTCATGGGTAACAACAACCATTGTCATCCCTTCAGCAGCTAGATTTTTCATTACATCTAGCACCTCTTTTACCATTTCTGGATCGAGTGCGGAAGTAGGCTCGTCAAATAGAATGGCTTTGGGCTTCATTGCTAAGGCACGTGCAATGGCTACACGCTGCTGCTGACCACCTGAAAGCTGCTCAGGATAATTATAAGCCTTGCTGTCGAGTCCAACCTTTTTCAATAGCTCATGTCCAAGTGCTTCAGCATCTGGACGACTCATTTTACGAATTTGCATAGGTGCCATCGTTACATTATCGAGAACTGTCATATGAGGGAATAAGTTAAATTGTTGAAACACCATGCCAACTTCAGCTCGAATCTCATTGATATTCGTTTTAGGATCATTTATTTTTACGTTTTCAATATAAATAGCACCATCTGTCACTTCTTCAAGCATATTGATGCAGCGTAAAAATGTACTTTTCCCTGAACCAGATGGTCCAATGACGCAGACAACCTGTTTCTCTTGAATTTCATAATCGATTCCTTTTAATACTTCAAGCTTGCCAAAATATTTGTGTAGGTTCTCAATTTTTATCATCTTGCTTCCCGCCCTTCTGCTTTACGAGGGACATAACTATTGCTAAAACGTTTCTCGATAAATGCGACAATCTTCGTTACACCATATGTTAAAACTAAGTATAGTAATGCAGCAACGATGTACGGTTCCCAGAAGCGGAAACTTGCACCTGCTACTACTTTACTAGCATATAAAATATCTGGTGCTGCAATAACTGTTACTAATGATGAATCTTTTAATAATGCAATGAATTCATTCCCTAACGGTGGAATCATGCGTCTAAATGCTTGCGGTAAAATGACCTTTCGCATCGCCTGGTTATGCGTTAAACCAAGAGAACGAGCTGCCTCCATTTGCCCTTTTGCAATACTTTGAATACCTGCACGGAAGATTTCCGCATTGTAAGCTGCACAGTTTAAAATTAGTGCTGTAATACCTGAAACCATATAGCCTAAAGAATGACCAAAGATTGTTGGAATCACTGCTAAGTGTATTAACAAAATTTGCACAAGCATTGGTGTTCCACGGAATAAATCGATATATAGTTTAGATGGCCAATAAATCCATTTTTTACTCGATAATTTTCCTAGGCCCAAAAATAGACCTAATAGAATACCTCCAAAATAACCACTAAGTGTCAAAATAAGTGTTACGCCAATACCTCGTATAAACATATCTCGGTAGTTCCAGACAATGTCCCAGCGTAGGTCAAAGATGTCCATCCGAAAACCCCATTCCCCTTTAAAGTTACGAAAATTAAATGAGCCGCCAGCACAGTAGCTGTGCTAGTGGCATCACCCTACTCATTTATTACTGAAAATCCGTACCTGTAATTTCTTTTAATTTTCCGTTTTCTTTAATCTTTTTAAGACCTTCATTTAATTTATCTAATAGCTCTTTATTCCCCTTTTGAACCATAAAGCCATAGTATTCTTTTTCGAATGCATCATCTTCAATTACTTTTAGTTTTTGATCTGGATGAGCTTTAATATATTCATAAACTACTGCATTATCTCCAATAGCTGCATCAACGTTTCCATTTAACATCTCTTGAATAGCGATTGGCTGACTTTCAAAAGCCATAATATTTGTACTTGCTTCACCTTGTAACTTTTTCGCTGCCATATGACCAGTAGCATTAATTTGAACGGATACCTTTTTATCTTTTAGTTCTTCTAATGACTTAATCTTTGAATCTTCTTTCACAACGATTAGTAATTGAGATTCATAGTATGGTTCTGTAAAATCAAATGATTCTTTACGCTCTTCCGTGATTGTGATCCCAGAAGCACCGATATCTGTTTCGCCATTTTTAATTGTTTGGAAAACAGGCTCCCAACCAATATTATTCCATTCAACCTCAAAATCCATTTCATCCGCAATAGCTTGTAAAATATCGACATCAATCCCTACAATTTTCCCTGAATCGTCAACAGATTCAAATGGTGCAAAAGTAGCCTCTGTACCTACTTTATATACTTTCTTCCCATCTCCGCCATCTTCTGAAGGTGTACTACCTGAGGATGCATCATCTTTTGTTCCGCAACCTGCAAGTGCTAATGTTAAAGCTGCTATCATCATCAATAACATCCATCCTGTTTTTTTCATTGTTTTTCCCCCTGTTTCGATAATATTCCGAAATGCGTATTATTTTTCGCAATTCGGAAATGTTAGACTATTAGGTCAATTATATTAACATTATAGTAATTAGACAACAACTTTTCACATAAAACTAAATATTTTTTCATATAAATTTATATTAAATGCATATAATTAGATAAAATATGTATAAATAACAAGAAATCAAACCTAAAACTAATATATATACAATATAAACGATGCCAATTTTCGATAAATTTTGGCAAAAAAAAAGAATCCCCTCAGAAAGGATTCTTTTTTTGACTATGACTAGTCCACGTACAGTATGTTCACTAAAAAATAATTTGGAGTTGTTGCTTTTTTGAAGGTTTGAAAGGAACAAATAGGGGAATAATGCCAACTAGGACAGTATTCCCTTACTTTTTCCTCTCTATCTCCACTAAGCAGGCTGCTAAACTACTTATTAGGAGACGAGCTATAACAAGTATATCTATAATCAGTAAAATGGCGCCCTCGGAGGGAATCGAACCCCCAGTGCAAGAACCGGAATCTTACGTGTTATCCATTACACCACGAGGGCAAAAGCACAAAAAAAAAGTACTCACTCTAGGCTTACGAAAAGCATGATGTAGATAATCCTCATTTTTGAAGCATACCTGCAAAATAGTGTCCTGTACTTTAAACTTATAACCTTAACTATTATACAAACGTATCTCACAAAATACAACCATAGAATGCAAAAACAATATATTTTTTTTAATTTCACTTTAGCAGGGTTAATATTTGACCTTCCCTGACTATAATGTGTATGATAAGGATACAGCTGAAATAACAATGGAAATTTCAGCAAAGGTATTCGAATTTAGTTTTTTAAGGAGGATTTAACATGAATTTAATTCCTACAGTTATTGAACAAACAAGTCGTGGTGAACGTGCATACGATATTTACTCACGTCTGCTTAAAGACCGTATTATCCTTTTAGGAAGTGCTATTGATGACAATGTAGCTAACTCTATTGTCGCACAGCTTCTTTTCCTACAAGCAGAAGATCCAGATAAAGATATCTCTCTTTACATCAATTCACCAGGTGGATCTATTACGGCTGGTATGGCTATCTACGACACAATGCAAATTATTAAGCCACAAGTTCAAACAATTTGTATTGGTATGGCTGCGTCAATGGGAGCATTCTTACTTGCTGCTGGGGAACCTGGTAAACGTTTTGCATTACCAAATGCAGAAGTCATGATTCACCAACCACTAGGTGGTGCACAAGGTCAAGCGACGGAAATTGAAATTGCTGCTAAACGTATTTTATTCTTACGTGAAAAATTAAACGGCATTTTATCTGAACGCACTGGTCAACCACTTGAAGTCATTGCAAGAGACACAGATCGTGATAACTTCATGACTGCTGAGCGAGCTAAAGAATACGGTTTAATCGACCATATTATGCATCGTAGCGATAATAAATAAAAAACAGAAGGCATCACAGATTTGCTCTGTGATGCCTTTATTGTATTGAAAAATAAATTTTTTTGTGAAAGGTGATAATGTTCTCCCTACTCATTTTAAGCGTCACTCTTAGAGGATCAACGTCACAAATGAGATAAGGAGCGAACGTAATGAGTGAAGCGGCTCATCGGACGCCTCTGGGGAAAGGACGCGGGCGGAACGGAACATTTATTCAACAACATAAAGGCACCACAGAATTGCTCTGTGGTGCCTTTATGTTCGATAATATTACAAATGTTTAATCTTCTTTTTCGATAAGTGTTGCCAATGCTGTAACCGCTTGCTCGGCATCGTTACCTTCACTGCTTAAAGTAACTTCGGTACCTTTAGCGACAGCTAGACTCATGACACCCATAATTGATTTCGCATTTACTTTTTTCTCATCTTTTTCTAGAAAGATATCAGCACTAAAACGATTTGCTTCTTGCACAAATAGTGCTGCTTGTCTAGCTTGTAGTCCTAATTTTAATTTGACCTGGACTCTTCTCTCAATCATTCTCAAAACTCCCCTTCACTACCGTTCATCTATTAGTTTTATCTTACCTTACTTACTAGCAAAAGAACAATAAGCGATTACGCATGACATTCATACCTGAAAAGTATGAAAACTTAACCACCTATTTTTTCACCGCGTCTTAATGCTTCCGCAATTTCGTCAATTTTTCTTAATCGATGGTTAACGCCTGATTTACTAACCGTTCCACTGGAAACCATTTCACCAAGCTCTTTTAACGTAACATCTTGGTATTCTACACGTAGACGTGCTATTTCACGAAGCTTCTCTGGCAGTTGATCAAGGCCAATTGAATTTTCAATAAATCGAATATTCTCCACTTGCCGTAATGCTGCACCTATGGTCTTATTTAAATTGGCTGTTTCACAGTTTACAATACGGTTGACACTATTGCGCATATCTCGCAATATCCGAACATCTTCAAACTTCATCATAGCCTGGTGGGCACCAACAATATTAAGGAAATCTGAAATTTTTTCTGCTTCCTTTAAATACGTCACAAAACCTTTTTTCCGTTCAATTGTTTTAGCATTGAGCTCAAATTCATTCATTAAATCCATTAATGCTTCACCATGCTCTTTATATAAAGAATATATCTCTAAATGATAGGCTGATGTTTCTGGATTATTGACAGAACCTCCTGCTAAAAATGCACCTCTTAAATACGCTCTTTTTTGTCCACTCTTTTTAATGAGCTCTCTTGAGATTGTATGATTAAATTGAAAGTCGTCTGAGATGATTTCTAAATCAATTAACAGCTCACGTGCACCTTCTCTTACACGGCATATATACACATTATTTTTTTTAAGTCGCATTTTCTTGCGAACTAGTAATTCCACATTGTATGGATATAACTTTTTCATAATCGTATATAATCTTCTAGCTATTGCAGCGTTTTCAGTTTGCACGTCTAAGCTTAGTTGTTTATTTGCAAAGGATAATGAACCATTCATACGAATTAGGGCAGAAACTTCTGCTTTCATACAATGATTGTCCGCTTCTATTTGCGTCAGTTCTTTTTTTGTTTCAGAAGCAAAAGACATATCACGCCCCCCTTTCAATCATATTTCTATGTATATGTTATCTTACCATATACAATAAACGTATTATGTTTCTATAATCGGTCTATTTACCTTTTGATGGTAAATATCAGCGTAATCTACTAGCCATTCTGCAACATTTGCAGCATTATGTCGAACAGTTCCATCCTGCCTAATAGTCGCAATGTCACGTTTAATTACCTCTAAACCCATACTTTCAAGCTTTGCCACATCAAATGTTACTGGTTCAGCTCTTTCTTCTTTATACAGTTCTTTTACTGGAATTGGGAGTTCTTCATCATTTACTAAAATAGAATCAATAAAATCGTTGCCAACATGCTTATGTATGGCTGCTACATGATCGCCTGCTGTATAAGAAATGGTTTCACCTTTTTGCGTCATTAAATTACAAACATATATTTTTCTTCCTTTTGCTTTCACTACAGCTTCACCAATCTCCTTCACAAGCAGATTGGGAATGATACTTGTATACAAGCTTCCAGGACCGATTAAAATATAGTCTGCACGATGTATGGCACGAATAGCTTCTGGTAACGGTTGCACATTTTCAGGTACTAAAAAAACGCGATTAATGCGCTTTGTTGCTGTTGGTATTTTGGATTCTCCTTCGATAATTGAACCGTCCTCTAGCACAGCATGTAGGTTTATTTTTTTATTTGCAGCTGGTATAACGCGACCATGAACTTTTAAAACCTTTCCCATTTCACTTATAGCATGGCTGAAATCGCCTGTAATATCAGTAAGAGCTGTAAGCATTAAGTTTCCCAAAGAATGTCCTCGTAAATCCTCTGATGCTGAAAAACGGTACTGAAACATTTGCTCAACAAGTGGCTCAATATCTGATAATGCTGCAATGACATTGCGAACATCACCAGGTGGTGGAATATCGTAGTCATCACGTAAACGGCCAGAAGAACCACCATCATCTGCCACTGTTACAATAGCAGTAATATCAAATGGATGATGCTTAAGCCCGCGCAGTAACGTAGAAAGTCCTGTGCCACCACCTATTACCACAAGCTTTGTTTGCTTTTTCCCCATTCACTCATTCCTTTCTACGATTAATATCCCGATGCGTAATAACCGTATTTTCCTTGCCTGCAAAATAGGCACCAAAAAATTCTGCTAACGTCACTGAGCGATGCTGCCCCCCAGTACAACCGAAAGCAATGACAAGTTGAGATTTACCTTCTTGTCGATAAAGAGGAATCATAAAGTCTAATAAATCCGTTAGTTTTTGGATGAGTATTTGTGTATCTTCCAAAGCTAAAACATAAGAGGATACCTCTGTTTGAAGACCCGTTTTAGGACGCAGTTCCTCCACATAATATGGATTTTTAAGAAAACGCACATCGAATACTAAATCAGCATCAATGGGCATACCATGCTTAAAGCCAAAGGACATGATGTTAACAGTAAAAATAGTATCTGCATCACTAGCAAATTCTTTGACAATTCTTTCGCGCAGTTGCTTTGGCTTCATGTTAGATGTGTTATAAACGAAATTAGCACGGCCTTTTACTTCAGATAAGAGTGCACGTTCATGTTTGATTCCATCTAATGGTAAACCATTTACTGCTAATGGATGGGCACGCCTTGTTTCTTTATAGCGTCTGACTAATGTGGCATCGTCTGCATCTAAAAATAAAATACGAGCTACAATATCGCCTTCTTTTAGTATATGGTCTAATGCGCCAATTAGAGCATCAAAAAAATCGCCACCACGCATATCCATTACCGCCGCGATACGCGTACTATTTTTACCAGAATCTCTTAGCAGAGTTAAAAAAGTTGTAAGTAACGCAGGTGGTAAATTATCAATACAGTAATACCCTAAATCCTCAAAGCTTTGAATAGCCACTGTCTTTCCAGCTCCAGACATTCCTGTAATAATAACCAATTCATGTGTACTTTGTTGGCTTTCAACCACCACTGTCATGCAACTCCTTTATTGTTCTTTTGATATTTGTATTTTCTGATGAAGTAATTCAAAATTCGTTGTATAGTCAAACGTGCCATATTGAATACCTGTTTGTGAAACGGCAAATTGTAAATTAGTTCGATCTCCTTCAGCCATTGGCAAATGTGCTAAATCCTCAACTGGGTGCCATGCAAGCTTGCCTTCTCTCGTTTCTTCAAATGGTATACCTTCTACATCCTTTGCAACAAATGTATAGAGCATCCATTCGTCCACAACATCATTGTTTTCTTTAATGATCATTGTATAAACACCCTTTAAATGAACATTCAAAGGTGTAACATTTGTCTCTTCTTGAAACTCACGGACAGCAGCCTCAAAGATAGACTCACCGCTCTCCATTTTGCCTCCTGGAGCAACATACCAGCCTCGTCTTGGTTTCTGAAGTAATAATACTTTACCGTCTTTTACGGCAATTAAATTTGCAATTCTTTGCATAGGCACACCTCTAATCACTTTTGCATTCTACTCTCCATTATAGCAAGACCTTGCAAGATTTGTCCTCATTTACAACTCTCCGCAAAGACAATTAACAATTTAGTTTTATTCAAGCATTGTGAATTATTTGTGGGCATAACTTACGCTTTTTATAAATTAAATATCCTTACTGGAATGATCGTCATTCCGCTAGATGACGCTTAAGAGGTGTTCTCTTCATTTAGTAAAACAATGTAAATAACATCATGATCAATACAAATAAAAAAGTAGGTTGCTCCCACCTATTGAGGCGGAAACAACCTACTAACAAAATAAAAGGGGGATTGCTAATTACATGTTTAATCATACACCTTTTATATGTCATTCAAGTTACAGCAATATTAAAACCACATTAAAATTGTATTTTTTTCCTTAAAAGCCATGTTAGGCATTAATTTTTTCTAATAGTTCTTCTACATAATGCTGTACAGCTTGTGCAGCAATACTACCATCACCTGTTGCTGTGACAATTTGACGAAGTGATTTTTCACGAACATCTCCAGCAGCAAAAATACCTGGGATTGTTGTTTCCATATTGTCATTTGTCAAAATATAACCAGCATCATTTAAAATACCTAATGATTCAAATGGTTTAGTTAAAGGTAACATTCCAATGTATACAAAGACACCATCTGTTGCAAATTCAGATTCTGTACCATCAACAGTTGATTGTAGTGTTACACTACCAACTTTACCATTAGCCTCATTAATTTCTTTTACAGTTGCATTCCAAATGAAATCAATTTTGTCGTTAGCAAAAGCACGATCTTGCAGAATTTTTTGAGCACGTAATTTATCGCGACGGTGGACAATTGTGACTTTATCAGCAAAGCGAGTCAGATAAACACCCTCTTCAACAGCTGAATCTCCTCCACCTACAACGACTAGATTTTTTTGTTTAAAGAATGCCCCATCACATACTGCACAGTAGCTGACGCCACGGCCGCCAAGTTCTTTTTCACCTGGCACACCCATTTTTTTATACTCTGCTCCTGTTGTAATGATAATGGCACGTGTTTTATATTCTTTTGCACCTGATTTAATGGTTTTATATTCTTCACCATCAATGATTTCTGTTACATCACCGTAGGCATATTCAGCACCAAATTTTTTAGCGTGCTCAAACATTTTTGTAGAAAGCTCTGGCCCTAAAATTGTATCAAAACCTGGGTAATTTTCTACTTCTTCTGTGTTAGCCATTTGCCCACCAGGAATACCACGTTCAATCATTAATGTTGATAAATTTGCACGAGATGTATAGACAGCAGCAGTCATCCCTGCAGGACCTGCACCAATGATTACTACATCATAAATTTTTTCTTCCGACATAAATACTTCCCCCTAAACAAAATACTTTTTATCTTCATTAAGTGTAACGTCACCTATTGAAGAAGATAAAGCCCTTGGCGGATAGGACGGTTATAAAACGCAATGTCGCCAAGGAATATTGGTGATAACGTTAGTATGTTCATCGTATGTGAAAGTATAAAGTTATTCAACTATGTTGCTCACACGCTAATTATGACTATCAGGTAAAAATGTTAAGATTTCATCAATATACTTCGTTAAAGTGGAAACAGAAACCCCATATTGTTGAGCTATTTCTTTTTTTGTTACTTTGAGCATCTGTGAAGATTTAAACAAATAGTCATTTGCTCCCGCAATCGCTGCAGGATTAGTAAAACGATAATTTTGTACTAAAGCTTGTTCACAAAGTACAAACCACATCTGAAACATTGGAACAATCAGTGATGATAGCTTTCCATACTGTTCTAATAAAATTTCTGACACATGGACTGCACGTAAAAAGCTTGCTTCTACTTTATTTTTCTTATCAAATTCATGACCCAGTGCGTAAGCCAAAAATAACTTCTCGAATGAGCCTAATTGTTCAATATTGACCCATTTCGGATGGGCGATAATTTCTTGCTTATGGGCAGTTCCTTTCAATAAAAACAACCCAAAAATACGTTCACTTGTATAAGAACTTTCTAATTTTTCAACAATAAAATCACGATCATGCTCCAAGGCATCCAGAGCAAATTCATTCTCCTGTTGGCGCCATGGCTCAAAGCCTTCTTTGTCTGGATCTAGCTCTAGAAGCTGATCCCAAGCACTTTTCGAAATCTCCACATGATCTGAGAAATATGCAGCATGGGATAACCAAAAGTAAAAACCTGCATCTCCAACATAGCCTCTCTTTTGCATACTGCGTAACCACTTATAGGCTAATTCGTATTGCCCTATTAAGGCTAATGTCGCTCCAAGCTTATAACGATGCTCCCATGTATAAGGCTGAATTTTAACAAGCACATTTAATAGCGCTTGTAAGTCTTCTTCATTCTTTTCATAATACGCAATCACCGTTAAATTACATAGCGCATGTAAGTTGCCCTTATTTTCACGTAGCACTGTATGTAAGAGAGCTTTTGCTTGTTCTTCTTCTCCAACATAAAAATAAGCGAGCGCTAAATTATTATAGGCAGACCAAAATGCTGGGCGATCTTCAATTAAATCTTCTAAAATATTAATAGCTTCTGGGAAATCTCCCTTTTCCATACAACGACGAGCCTGCTCCTGGCGATATAAATCCTCACCTGAGCCTTCAAGTTCTTCTAAATCGTCCTGCTCAAAAGCGACGAATTCTAATATTTCTGCTGCCTCATCCGCATAAGCACCTTCTGGCTCTAACTTTAAGTATTCTTCCGCAAAGCGTTTAGCATCATGCATTATGCCTACACACCCAGATACCTCTGCCATATAAAATATGATTTCAGGATTATCTGGATCAATTTGATAAGCATGACGAAGCAGATCATACGCTTCCTCAAAACGTTGACCCTCTAACTCTACTATGGCTAGCTGCAAGTTAATCATTGGATCATCAGGACTTAAATCTACCGCACGCTGTAAATATTTATAAGCCTTATTCATTTGACCACTGTTCATAGCTTGAATTGATTTTTTATAATAATAGTCGCCTGTTGGAATGAACGACACTATATTCGATTGAGTCTCATTTTGACGTTTCTTTTCCAATATATTTCCTCCGAAACAAGAAATAAGGAACGTATTTCACGTTCCTTTACACAGTAATCTCTATTATACCATACAATCAATAATATGCTGTTATTTCTCCTCGTGACGTTTTTCCAACACATGTAGTACATCATAAATACTTACCTTTTGTTCTTGCAGTAAAACGAGAAGGTGATACAGCAGATCAGCTGCCTCCCATTTTACTTCCTCAGCATCTCGATTTTTAGCCCCTATGACAACCTCCGTCGCTTCTTCTCCAACCTTTTTACAGATTTTATCAATACCCTTATCAAATAAATATGTAGTATATGCTCCCTCTGGCATTTCCTGCTCACGCTTTTCAATCACACGTGCAAGTTTAGAGATAATGTCCACGGAGCCTACCTTATCATATTGTTGAATAACCTCCGTAAAGCAAGAAGTTGTACCGTTATGACAGGCTGGTCCAGCTGGTAGAACTTCCACCACTAAGGCATCTTGATCACAGTCTGCCTTTATGGATACTACTTGTTGCGTATGACCACTTGTAGCCCCTTTATGCCAAAGCTCTTGGCGCGAACGAGAATAAAACCAAGTTTCTCCTGATTGAATTGTTTTAGCCAATGACTCTTGATTCATATAAGCTACCGTTAGCACTTCTTTTGTATTGGCATCTTGTACAACAGCTGTAACAAGACCTCGCTCATCGAATTGGATGTTCTCTATCATCTTATTGCCACTCCTTTTTCACGTAGGTATTCTTTTACTTGTGCTACGCTTGTTTCCTTGTAATGGAAGATCGAAGCTGCCAGTGCAGCATCTGCATCTACCTCTTGTGCTAATACTTCGTAAAAATGCTCGGCATGTCCTGCTCCACCACTAGCAATAACCGGGACTGTTACTGCCTCTCGTACCGCTTTTGTTAAAGCTAAATCAAAACCGGACTTTTCTCCATCTTGATTCATGCTTGTTAATAAAATTTCACCTGCTCCTAAACGTACAGCTTCCTTTGCCCAATCAATAGCCGACCAAGCTGTTTTGTTACGCCCACCATGTGTATAAACCATCCACGTGCCGTCCACTTCACTATAGCGAGCATCAATTGCTACTACGATACATTGTGCACCAAAGAAATCGGAGCCTTCTTGGATAAGGGCTGGTCGCTCCAAAGCAGAAGTATTGATTGATACTTTATCAGCACCCGCACGTAAAATACGTTTCATATCATCCAATGTACGAATACCACCACCTACTGTAAAAGGAATGGCAAGTGTAGCAGCTGTTTGACGAACAACGTCTACCATCGTTTGGCGACCTTCATGTGAAGCAGAAATATCTAGAAAGACAAGCTCATCTGCCCCTTGTTCATCATAGAACTGCGCAAGCTCTACTGGATCACCTGCATCACGAATAGATTCAAATTGTATGCCCTTTACAACCCGACCTTCCTTCACATCAAGACATGGGATAATACGTTTCGTTAGCATACTTTCACACCTTTCAGCCATTGCTCTAATAAATAAATACCTAGTTCCCCTGACTTTTCAGGGTGAAATTGCATGCCTGTCACGGAACCATTTGTCACAATACCTGGCACTTTCATGCCATAATAATCTGCATAGGCAACAAGCTCTGATTCCTCTATATTTTTTGCATAATAGGAATGAACAAAATAAACATGCTTCGCTGCTATTTCATTGTTCAACCATGCCGGCTGATTCGTTAATATCAGCTCATTCCACCCCATATGTGGCACCCGGTATAGCTGGTCTTCTGTCATACCGGTAAAGCGGGTAATACACCCTTTAAAAAATCCTAACCCTTTTGTTGGCGTTACTTCATCACTTTGCTCAAATAATAATTGCATGCCTAGACAAATTCCCAATAAGGGGCGATTTTCGCTATACGCCTTTTGTAAATAACAATCTAGCTTTGTTTCTGCTAATCGCTTTCTAGCATCAGGGAATGCGCCAACTCCTGGTAATAAAAGCGCATCTGTCGTATCTAGCATCTTTTCATCAGCAGACACAACAACCTCACAACCTAGTCGCTTTAATGCCTGTTCTACACTAAATAAATTACCCATACCATAATCAATCACGCCTATTTTCACGTTAACAGCCCCTTAGTCGATGGTACACCTTTAACACGTGGATCAATTTCTACTGCAGCATCAATAGCACGTGCTAGTGCTTTGAAAATTGCCTCAATAATATGATGTGTATTGTTTCCATAAGGTACTATAACGTGAACATTCATACGTGCTTCTAGCGCAAATTTCCATAAAAATTCATGCACTAACTCTGTATCAAACGTCCCTACTTTTTCTTTTAATGGTGGCACTCGATACTCTAAATGTGGTCGATTGGAGCAATCTACTACAACCTGTGCTAGTGCGTCATCCATCGGCACAAATGCTGTACCATAGCGTTTAATACCTTTTTTATCACCAAGTGCTTCACGAATAGCTTGGCCTAAGACAATACCAAGATCTTCTGTTGTATGATGATCGTCGATGTAAGTATCACCATTCGCTTGGATGGTTCCATTAAATAGTCCATGCTTGATAAATAAATCTAACATATGGTCCATAAATCCAACACCTGTTTGAATAGTTGCTTGGCCTTCACCATCTAAATCAATTGCTACTGTAATTTGCGTTTCATTTGTGGTACGTTCTACTTTTGCATATCGTTTCTTTTCTACCATTGTCCTATTCCTTCTCCCATCCGCGTGATTCAACTGCACGCGCATGACCCTCTAAGCCTTCCATACGCGCTAGACGTGCAATTTTCGGTGCATTTTCTTCCCATGTTTTTCCGCTATAATAAACAATACTTGATTTTTTCACAAAATCATCAACACTTAAGCCACTTGCAAAACGAGCCGTGCTATTGGTTGGTAACACATGATTTGTCCCTGCAAAGTAATCTCCAACAGGCTCTGAGCTGTATCGGCCAATAAATATACCACCCGCATGTCTTACTTGCTCAGCAATAACTTCTGCATTTTCTGTAAGAATTTCTAAATGCTCAGGTGCTAACGTGTTAATCGCTTCCACTGCATCTGCTAAAGTGTCAGCAACATAAATTGCTCCGAATTTTTCTATGGAAGCCCGTGCCACTTCTTGACGTGGTAAAGTCTTCAATTGCTTGTCTACTTCCTCAGCAACCTTTTTCGCTAGTTGTTCCGAAGTCGTTACGAGGATGGCACAAGCTAATACATCATGCTCTGCCTGTGATAAAAGATCCGCAGCAATTTCATCAGCGTAGGCTGTGTCGTCAGCCAACACCGCAATTTCACTAGGTCCCGCAATCATATCAATCGCTACTTCACCAAACACCTCCCGTTTGGCCAGAGCCACGAAAATATTGCCAGGGCCTGTAATTTTATCGACTGGAGCAATTGTTTCTGTACCGTATGCAAGTGCAGCAATCGCTTGTGCTCCACCAACTTTATAGATTTCATTTATGCCTAAAAGATGAGCTGCTACAAGTACACCTGCTGGTAATTTTCCGCTCTGATTAGCAGGAGAAGTAATGACAATACGCTGCACGCCTGCAACCTGAGCCGGAATCACATTCATTAATACCGATGATGGATATGCTGCAGTACCACCTGGAACATACAACCCTACTGCATCCAAAGCAGTCACTCGTTGTCCTAACCAAGAACCATCTCCCAACTCCATATGGTAGCCTGTACGTATTTGTTGTTCATGGTATAATCGAATATTTTCAGCAGCCTCTGCTAAATCGCTATACAGTTGTTGATCAAGAGCATTTACGGCTTCTGCAATTTCCTTCTCTGTAACACGCAAGCTTTCAGGAGCATAGCCATCCCATTTTTCAGTATAGAATCGTAACGCTGCATCTCCCTGTTTCTTCACCTCAGATAAGACTTGTCTCACAACATTTAGCTGTTCCTCATTTCCTCCTTCAAGTGGCCTTTTTAAAGAAATACCTTTTGCAAGCTTTGTTATTTTCATCGAATTAAACCCCTTTAGTCCCTTATATGTAACTAAATTTGATTATTTTTGTGCTCATTCACACATTTTTTCAATCGCTTGACAAGATCCATAATACGCTCACCCTTCATACGATAACTTACAGGGTTTGCTATTAATCGTGAAGAAACGGCAGTAATAAATTCGTACTCTACTAAACCATTTTCTTTTAGTGTACGGCCAGTAGAAACAATATCGACAATACGATCCGCTAAACCAATCATCGGTGCTAATTCAATAGATCCATTAAGTTCGATAATTTCTACTTGCTCTCCAATTCCCTTATAATATTTCATAGCGATATTCGGATATTTCGTAGCAATTCGAGGTGCAATTTCATTCATTGATGTATTTGGTAAACCTGCAGATGCGATATAGCAATTACTAATTTTTAAATCGAGTAATTCATGAACCTCACGCTGCTGTTCTAACAAAACATCCTTTCCAGCAATCCCAATATCAGCAACACCATGTTCAACATAGACAGGAACGTCCATTGGCTTTGATAAAATAAAGCGAATTTTTTCCTCTGGTATTTCAATCATTAATTTACGTGACATTTCTACTTCTGCTGGTAAATTAAAGCCTGCCTCTAATAGCATTCGATACGCCTCTTCAAAGATTCGCCCTTTTGGCATTGCAATCGTTAATTCATTCACTGCCAATTTCCTCCTGTCCTACAACCACCACTTCAGTAAAGTAAGCTAAATAGGCTGCTTCATCTACTAGGCTGCTACGTAACTGTAAAGTAGCCAATTTCCCTGCTGCTCGCAATGCTTTGACCTTTAACAATGCTGCCTCGAATTGTTCTTCCTCAAAGAGCACAACGGTTGCTTCCTGTTGTTTCTCTGACTCCCCATTTAACGTTTCTAATAATCGGTCAACTCGAATGCTAAAACCTGTCGCACCAACCTTTGAACCAAATACCCCTAGCAAGCCATCATAACGGCCACCATTCCCTAACGGAAAACCGCTCCCTACCGCAAATACTTCAAAAAGCATGCCAGTGTAATAGCTCATATGACTCGAAAGTGTGAAATCAAAAGTAACATGTTCAGCTAAGTCAGCCATTTCTAGTAGCTGAGCAAGCTGCTGCATATACTCTAACGCATCATTTTTACGTACATATTTTTCAATATCCCGAATATCCCTTACATTCATTGCTTCTTCTATAAACTGGAGGAGAGCATCGGTTTTAGCTTTTGGCAAATCAAATGACTCCACCGCTTCTTCAAACCCTACATAATTCCGTTGGACAAGCAAAGCTCTTAGTATTGCTTGTTGCTCGTTACTCTCTGTGTAATCTTGTAAAATGCAATGAAGGATGCCTGCATGACCAATTGTCACTTTAAATTCCTCTAATTTAAAATGCTTCAATAGCTCCATTGCTGTAACAATGACTTCTGCATCAGCAAATACGGATTGATCACCTATTAACTCAATCCCCATCTGGTCGAACTCTGCTGGTCTTCCTCCCTCAGCTTCTTGAGCACGAAAAACACTTGCGAAATACGCAAGGCGTAGTGGAATCATTTCTTTCAATAATTTCGATGTTGCTACTCGAGCAATAGGCGTTGTCATATCTGGTCGCAATACTAGTGTGTTCCCCTGACTATCCACCAATTTAAATAAATGAGCATCCGCTATCGCTGAAGCTTTCCCGACCGTATCGAAATATTCCACAGCAGGTGTTTTAATAAACTCATAACCCCTTTTATATAAAAAGTCTCTGCCTGCATGTCTAACGGCTTCAACCTTCTCATAGATTTGCGGGAATGTATCACGCATTCCAAGTGGTTTTTCAAACATTTTTAATGAAGACATATGGTCACATCCTTATATCACACTTTAATTCACTAGAGTATTAGAGAATTAGATTATGAAAGAATTCTAACTTATTTTGCTTAAACAGTCAACGTTATCTTCTCTATTTTCACAATCTTTAAATACTTATTTTTCTGTTAATTATATACATTGTATGGTGTACGAACCCATAACATCATTTCTTTAAATTTAAACAATATGTGTATTTGGACTATATTATGACGAAGCACTTTCATGGACCATCACAATAAAAGCTATGCCTACAAGTGTTCTGGATAGCCTTTATACTAAAAAAACTCACGAAGTATGTCTCCATACAACGTGAGTTTTTCTACTTTTGTGGCGTACTCCACTCTACAACTTCATTACGCTTACGCTCTGCCATTTGTTCAGCAGTATAAATAATTCTCATAGGGTTTCCTCCTGCTAAACAACCTGCTGGTACATCCTTATGTACGAGGGAGGCGGCTGAAACAATAGCACCATCTCCAATTGTTACACCAGGTAAAATCGTTGAATTTGCTCCAATCATGACTTCATTACCAATATGAACATCACCTAAACGGTATTCTTCTATTAAATATTCATGCGCTAAAATGGTCGTATTAAAACCAATTACCGTATTTTCTCCAATGAAAATACGTTCAGGAAACATAGTGTCTGGCATAACCATCAACGCTAATGAAGTTCGCTCGCCAATTGTCATATTTAAAAATGTACGATATAACCAGTTTTTCACACGTAAAAATGGTGTGAAGCGTCCGATTTGAATGACAATGAAACACTTCATCACCTTCCAAAAGGACACCGTGTCATAAATATTCCAAAGCGAATTAGCTCCTTCAACACGGTAACGTTCTGTTTTACGCGCCATCTAACTTACCCCTCTTTCACAATATCAAATAAATCCGTCATATGCTGAAGCATATATTCTGGTTGATATTGCTGTAAGTATGCCTCACCTTTAATCGCCCAAGCAACACCTGCTGCTCTTACTCCTGCACGATGACCCGCTTCAATATCATGCGAATTATCTCCAATCATAATTGCGTCTTCCTTGTCTATCCCTAAGCGCTCCAAAGCTAGTAGGACTGGCTCTGGATCAGGCTTTACATTTTTCACATCGTCTGTGCCAATACGGACATCAAATAGATGTGTAGCACCTAGTATTGAAAGTCCTCGATCAATGGTATCATTACGTTTCGTCGAAACAATGGCCAAGCGAATACCTTGTGCTTTTAATTGTTCTAGCGTTGTTACTACATCAGGGTATTGGCTCACAAGTTCATCATGATGTTCTATATTCCAAGCGCGATATTTTGCTATTAAAGCCTCCTCTTCACCTGGAGCAATGTCATTAAATGTCTGTTTCAGGGATGGACCAATGAATTTCAAGCAGTCTTTTGGCGAATATTGCCCGGGAAATCGCTCATTTAACACATGCATAAATGTTTGAATGATTAAATCATTTGTATTAAGTAAAGTTCCATCAAAGTCGAATAGTAGAGCTTTTACAGCCATATTTTTTACATCCCCTTATTTGTTATCCAAGTATTTCACGGCTGGTTTTACCTTTATTCTGCGATAAATAATCGCTCCAAGTCCAACGATAATCCCAATAATAGATACAACCTGCGCTGAGCGTAAATCGCCTACAAGATACAGACTATCTGTACGCATTCCTTCAATAAAGAAACGACCAATTGAATACCAAATTAAATAACTAAAGAAAATTTCCCCACGATTTAAATTTACTTTGCGTAAAACAAGTAAAATAATAAGCCCAATAAGGTTCCAGACGGATTCATATAAAAACGTCGGATGTACATATGAACCTAATTCTTCGATATACATTTGATTGATAATCCAATCTGGCAGCATGAGATTTTCTAAAAATGCTTTAGATACCTCTCCACCATAGGCCTCTTGGTTCATAAAGTTGCCCCATCGACCAATAATCTGACCGATTAAAATACTTGGTGCTGCAATATCCGCTACTCGTAAAAAGCTTACATTTTTTATACGAGTATATATGTAAGCTGTGACAAATGCCCCGATGAGGGCACCATGAATGGCAATACCGCCATTCCATATTTCAATGATTTTCCCGGGATTTTCACTATAGTAATCCCATCGCATTGACACATAGTAAATACGTGCACAGATGATGGATATTGGCACTGCCCATAATAACAAGTCTGCAAGGAAGTCTTCAGGCAATCCTCTCTTAACAGCCTCTCTCTGCCCGACAACATAGGCTAAAATGATTCCCGACACAATCAGCAATCCATACCAACGCACTGGAATTGGCCCTAAATGGAAAGCAATCGGGTTAATCTGTAATAGTAATAAATCCATCTTCTACCCCTCTCAATATGTCATTAATCATGGATGGTTTGTTTGTTTGTATTAATCGTCTAACACATCATTCGACGAAATGACTTCATCTAAGCGTCTTGAAAATTCCTCAGCTGCATTAACTCCCATTTTCTTCAAGCGATAATTCATCGCAGCTACTTCAATAATAACGGAGACATTGCGCCCTGGGCGTACTGGGATTGTTAATTTTGTCAGCTCAGTATCAATTATTTTCATTTTCTCTTCTTCTAAGCCTAATCGATCATAAACTTTTTGCGGGTCCCAAATTTCCAGCTCAATGATCAGTGTAATACGTTTATATGGACGCACTGCACTCGCACCAAATAGTGTCATAATGTCAATAATCCCAATACCACGTATTTCTAATAAATGCTCCAACAAAGGTGGTGGACTACCAATTAATAAGTTTTCCGATTCTTGACGAATTTCTACACAGTCATCTGCTACTAATCGATGACCCTTTTTTACAAGCTCAAGTGCTGTTTCACTTTTACCTACGCCACTTTTCCCAATAATTAAAATACCAATTCCATACACATCGACGAGTACACCATGGGCTGCTGTCATTGGTGCTAGGCGTCCCTCTAAGTAGTTTGTCAATCTACTCGAAAATTTTGTTGTCGTCATATGTGTTTTAAAAACTGGAACATGCTTTTCGTTGGAAGCTTGTATAAGCTCCTCTGGCACTTCTAAATCTCGAGAAATAATAATAGCAGGCGTATCTTGCGAACAAAGCAAACGCATACGCTCTAGCTTGACATCTGCTGGCAGCATTTCAAAAAAAGATAGCTCTGTTTTGCCAAGCAATTGTACACGATTAGCAGGATAATGTGTAAAATAACCTGCCATTTCAAGTCCAGGTCTTGAAATATCACTTGTCACTATTGTTCTGCCGATCCCTTCCTCACCAGCTAATAACTCTAACTTAAATTTCTCCATAACATCTCTTGTTAATACTACGACCAATGAAAAAGCCTCCAATCAATGGATAAGGTTCTCCTTATTTTAGCATGTCTATGTATAAAAGAAATGTATTTACTCTTAACAAAAAAACTAGCGGCTCTCCAGTCCGCTAGTTTTGAATAGTATTATTTCTGAGTAGCTAACCATTTAGCAACTGCCTCAGCATCTGCCCCTTTAACAACTCCAGGAGGCATGCCACCTTTACCATTATTAATAATATCTAAAATTTCTGATTCTGATAAACGAGAACCTACATCGTTTAATGCTGGTCCAGTCGCACCTTGTAGCTCGCCACCATGACAAGAAACACAAGATTTCATAGCAATTGCTTCACCATCCGGAGCAGCGGCACTTTCATTGTTAGTTGCCTCTTTATCTCCGCCGCCACATGCAGCTAAAAAGATTGCTGATCCGAACACTAATGTTAACATTGCTTTTTTCATTAGTACCCCTCCTCATAATAATTATCTTACGCCGCCATTATACCAAAATTATGCACGTTTGAAACCTTCTCCTAATACCTCATACGCATCAGAAACGATAACAAACGCTGATGGGTCAACGCTTTTAATGAGTTGTTTCAGCTTTGTGAATTCTGTTTGATAAACAACAACCATAAGAACTGGTCGTGCTTCTCCCGTATAACCTCCGATGGCTTGTAACTTCGTGACTCCACGATTGATTTCAGCATAAATGGCTTGCCGAACTTCATCTTGTTTCACCGTAATAATATAGACCATTTTAGATTGACTAAAACCTAGCTGAATGATATCAATTGTTTTTGTCGTTACATAAAGTCCAATCAGGGCATACAAACCTTTCTCTAAATCAAAAACAACTGCTGCACTAATCGCAATGATTCCATCTATTAATAGCACACTCGTACCAAGCGATAATCCAGTAAATTTCGTAATGATTTGCGCTAGTAAATCAGTGCCACCAGTTGAAGCATTCCCTTTAAAGACCAGTCCTATTCCTAATCCAACAACAATTCCACCAAAAAGAGCTCCAAGTAAAGAATTATCAGTCCAAGGTTCCCAGCTATTTGTTAACAAGACAATAAACGGTAACGTAATCGTACCGATAAATGATTTAATACCAAATTTTTTGCCCAGCAACAACACTCCAGCAATAAATAGTGGAATATTAAACGCATATTGAACAATTCCCGGATTCCAACCAAATAAACCATGCAAAATCGTACTAATTCCACTGACCCCACCTGAAGCGACTTGATTTGGTAATAAAAAGACATTAAAACCAATAGCTATTATTGCCGCTCCTACTATCACATACACATACTCCACAATGCTTTCTCTCACATCATGCTTCATTTCCCCACGCCCACTTCAACTATCAGAATTTTTTAAAGACGTGATGATTATAGCAAATACTTTTCACATTGAGAACTTCATCTTGATGAAGAAAGCACTGTCTTGTAGACATACAAAAGAAGCTAACTCACCTGAAAATAAGATAGCTTCTTAATAAGAGTACAGTCATTTAAAATGATTTTTCTGCCCATTCCATGGCCTCATAATATAATTGATCAATATCAACTAATTGGATATTCAATTGTGTAGCTAGCCCCTCTAATCGCTCCCAGTCTAATTTACTTAAAGCGATACTAAACTCCAAATAAGGTGTCATGTCCGTTTCATTACCTAATATTGTATTCGTGATATCCTCCGAAAATGGAAGCTGGTGTAGAATAGCTTCCATCGGTCTTTGAAGTAATGTATCAATTAGTGAAAACATGCCCACTAAGAAATATTCCGAGAAATTCTTTTTGTAGGAAAGCTTCGCTAATTTCTCACAGACCTTTGCACGGAATAAAGATGTACACATCACTTCTTTAAATAAATCAGAGTCGGCATCTATATCCATTTCTCGCATAGCCAATAAATAAATCCATTTTCGTAAATTCGAAATCCCAAGGAGGACAATGGCTTGTTTAATAGAGCGTACTTTAGATTTTGAGCGCTTAGAAGAATTATTAATCATTTGTAATAATTTATACGTCAATGAGATGTCCCGTTCAATATTTTCTGCTAGTAGTTGAATATTTGGCTCTTCTTCTTTTAGTAATGAGATGATATGAATGTATTGGATCGTATTCGCTGGAATGTCTGTTGCGTGTATTATTTGAGGTTGTTCAAAAAAATAGCCTTGAAACAATACATACCCAGAGGATTTAGCCACTTCAAATTGATGGCGAGTTTCTACTTTTTCAGCGAGTAATTGAATATGTGGAAATCTTTCCTTTACTTCACTTTCAATCTCCATTCTTTTTACGATAGATGAAGCTAAAAAGTCTACTTTAATATAGTCGACTTGTTCGAACAGTTCATCATAAACTTCTACATGTTCTTCCATAATAAAATCATCTAATGCTATTTGGAATCCATGTTTTTTCAGCTCAATCACCCGTTCAACTAACTGTGGGGTAAGCGGAACATCTTCTAATATCTCAATCACAACCTGTGAGGGATTTAAAAATTCATGAATTGAGCTCATCAATAAGTTTTCTGTAAAATTAACAAAACCCGGTTTACCTTTTGTTACTTCTTCAAAACCAATTGAAAGAAATGAGTTCACAAGTACGTCAATAGTTGCTGCATCTGAATCAACCATTGGAAAGGCATTTACGTTTTTGCCACGATATAATAATTCATACGCAACAACCTGCTCATGAAGATTAAAGATAGGCTGTCTGCCAATAAATACTTCCATTTCGATACCCCCATTTCTCCATATTCTAGTAATTCTAAGTATAGCATTTTTTACAACCTGATGCTTATACTTCAATATAATTTAACACGGTCCTACTAATCCAAAAAAAGACAGTCCAAGTGATTTTTTCATCACAAGGACTGTCCTTATTATTTACCAACTTTGGATTTAATGGCTCCGATTACTGCAGGTACAACAGAGATAAAGATAATCAATATAAGTACTATTGAGAAGTTATCTTTGATAATAGGAATATTCCCAAAGAAATAGCCTAGTAATGTACAGCTGAAAACCCATAAAACGGCACCAAGAATATTATAAAGAAGGAAGTAGCTATAGTTCATTTTACTTGCACCGGCTACAAACGGAATGAATGTACGAATAAATGGCATAAAACGGGCTATAACAATCGTTTTCCCACCATGAGTATTAAAGAATTTTTCTGCTGCCTCCATGCGTTCTTTCTTCACAACTCTACCAAGAAGGCTCTTTGGAGGTATAGATGTTCCTACCTTATGACCAATATGATAGTTCATCGTATCTCCTAAAATAGCTGCTGCTAAAAATACAGGGATTAGAATCCACATATCAAAGGCTCCCATTGCAGCTGCTAGTGTACCACTTGCAAATAGCAATGAATCACCAGGTAAGAACGGGAAAATAACAACGCCTGTCTCTACAAAAACAATCGCAAATAAAATAAGATAACTCCAATTGCCAAAATCACGAATAATTTCTTCTAAATGTACATCAATATGGATAATAAAGCTTATTAACTCTTTAATGAGTTCAATCATGTTTTTGTATGCTCTCTTTCAATAGTATTTTTACTAAAAGCTTTGACGTAGCTCCACATCAAAGGGTTCCAAGTTTTGTACGTCTTTTTACATTACTTCCTCACTATATGACAAGCTCTTGAAAAGTATGTAGAAGATTTCACAAGTTTGATTTTATCACTTACAGATAGTTACGCTCAACTGATTTTACTATTATACGAATAATGTACAAAAAAAGAGCTACCATTTTTCAATAGTAGCTTTTCTCGTTTAAACTTTTTCTTTTAATGAACGACGTAGTATTTTTCCTGTCGTGTTCTTCGGAAGTTCGTCTAAAATCTCGATTACTTTTGGAACTTTATACTTTACCATATGCTTAGCACAATAAGAAAGGAGGTCCTCTGTAGACGTGGCTGCTACTTCTTTTAGTACAACATATGCATGAACGGCTTCCCCTAAGTTAGGATCTGGGAACCCTACAACTGCTGCCTCCACAATATTATTATGGGTAAACAAGACTTCCTCCACTTCTCGAGGATAAACATTATAGCCCCCAACAATAATCATATCTTTTTTGCGATCAACAATATAAAAATACCCTTCCTCATCTACTCTTGCTAAATCTCCTGTATAAAGCCAGCCATCCCGTATCGCCATCGCTGTTTCTTCTGGCATTTTATAATAGCCCTTCATTACGTTAGGACCACGTACAATTAGCTCCCCTACTTCGCCAACAGGCACTTCCTGACCGTTCACATCAACCACTTTATTCTCTACATTACTAATGGAAGTACCAATAGAGCCGGCTTTTCGATCACGATCTAGCGGATTAAAGCATGTAACGGGTGAAGCTTCTGATAAGCCATACCCCTCGGACACACGCACATTAAATTTCTGCTCGAAATTATGTAATAGTGCAACAGGTAAAGAGGCACCACCTGAAATGGCCAAACGAATTGTCGAGAAATCTTCTGGATTGCCCTCAGGTAATTGATATAAGAAATTATACATAGTTGGAACACCAGCAAATACTGTTGCTTTTTGTTCTCTCGCTAGTGCAAAAATTTCTGTAGGACTAAATCTTGGTGTAAGTAAAACTGTAGCTCCGCTTAATAAAGGCGCATTGACTACAACCGTTAAGGCAAATACATGGAATACCGGTAAAGTAGCGATAACACGATCATCCGCCTTAATTCCTAAATAATGGGCAACATCACGAGCATTTGAATAGACATTGCCATGTGTCAGCATGGCACCCTTTGGACTGCCTGTTGTACCAGAAGTATACAAAATGATAGCATTATCGTCATCTGCAACTTCAATAGGCTGTAAAGATTGAGAAGCATTAGCGATAACTTGTGTAAATAAATGTGTCTTTTCTTGTGCTTGTGGTGATAAAGCAGCCACTTTTTCTACTACATCTGGCGTTGTTTCACAAATAACGAATGATGCTACTTGCGGAAAAGCTTGTACACCCTTTTCAACAAGTGGTAGCAAAGCATCCAGCGCAATAACTACTTTTACATCCCCATTATGCAAAATATATGAAATTTCATCAGGTGTATAGATTGGATTGACTGGTATTGCTGTTGCCCCTAAGCGCATTGTTGCATACAAAGCAATTAAATAATGAGGCGTATTGCCGAGTAAAAACGCCACATGATCCCCTTTTTCAACGCCTAAATCTTGTAACCCCTTTGCAAAGCGACCAACTGTAAGCTCAAATTCCCCGTAAGTAGTATCCTTCCCCATAAAATGATACGCAACTTTTTCCGGTTGTTCTGTTGCCTGTTGGTGAACACGTGAAACTAAATTCAATTACACCATCCCCTTATCGTATAAAATGAATCGTTATTCAGTAATATTATATAAGAAATATATCTAAAAGACAATGAGTCTTTTTATTTCATGTCGTAAATTACGTCAAATAATTCATTTTTTGCTCTTTTAAACAAATACATCATGAACGAATATGAGAGATGTAGCGCCAACGAATTAAATAAAAGTAGACGACTTGTATTAACACAAAAAAGCCAAAAGCAAAGAACACTTCTTTTACAATCGAAATATTTGCAATGTCTCTCAAAATGCCCTGAACCATTAGAAAAGCAAAGGCACTATGCATCATCGCAACACCCCATGGTAAGAAGAATTGAGGAAATAAATGACGATTAACAAGCTTTTTAAGCTCTGCATCGGTTAAACCCATACGCTTTAATACATCAAATTTGCGCTTTTCTCGTTCAAGTGACGTATGCAATTTGAAATAGATAAAGCTCCCAGCTGCAAGTAGAAAGACAGTGGCAACTAAAACACCTACTAATGTAAAGAGTGAGTAAGTAGCTAGTATATAAGAATAATTTAATCCAGCATTCTCAAAGTAAAAAGGACTAAATTTATCCTTCTTAATAAAATACAAATTAGACTCTAGATAATCTATATTTTTACCGATTTCCTTAGTCTCCATCCACTGTGGAATCACAAACGTAAATAAATGATAGCTTGGTTGAATAATGTCTTGATCAGCAATTGGACGAACAAGCTTAGCAAAATCTTCATCACTGATGACGATGGAATTGACACTTACAATCGAACCAGGGAATACTATTTTTGGATAGACACTATCAATCGTTATCGGTATATTATTTTCCTCTAGCACGGTATGCACGATTCTATTTTTTAATTTTTTTAGTGAATCCTCTGAATAAGGGATAAACACTGCCTCTCCAGATCCTAAATTCAACAAAGGATAGCTGTAAGAAGAAAGTAAGACATTCATATCGGACTCTCGAAAGACCTCAACCTCATTGCGTGTAAAAGAAGAGGTTTGCTTCACTACAATAAAACGAGAAAGCTGATAGGATAAACCCTTCTCCTCTAATTGTAGCCTTAATGAATTGATATGCTCTCGTTCATATGGATTATCGACATCCCCTTTATAAACGAGCCCCAATGGATTTAGCCGATCATATTGGGTTGTATAGGAGGACATAGTCGCTAAAACACCAACAGATAAAAATGCAAGGGTTGATACCATCGTTACAACGAAAAACATTTTTACATTATCCATCATAATATGAGTTTGTTCAGCAAGAGATAGTAGACGATACCGCTGCCAATGATATTTGCGTTTTCCCCGGGCTAAATCTAAAAAGCAAGGAACGGAATCACTAAAAAAATAATATGTTCCAAATGTTGCGGAAAATGGGATTAACAGGGTTAAACCGATCAAAGAAGTATGTCCTACAACAAACGCTAAAATATATGTCGTTAAAATTAAAGCAACACCATAGACAGCTCGGATTTTTGAATAGGTAGCTAGGCTATTTAAATAATCACTACCTTTTAAAAGATCACGTAATTTTCGCTCTCGTGTGAAGTACACACTAATAAATGAAATTACTACAAACGCACTTGTGAACACTCCAATTGTCAGTAAAAATGGCTCCCAGGAAACGTAAAGGGGTAAATCATCTAAATGCAAAATTTCTCGTACAATCATAAAAAAGAATTTGGAAAACGAGAAGCCAAACACAATCCCTACAATGATGGAGCCAGATCCAATGATCATTGTTTCTAAAAAAACAAGTCGATTCATCTGGCGCTTTTCCATTCCCAAATGCAATAAAATGGCGAATTCTTGGGATCTAGCCTCTAAAAAGGCACTCATGGAATAATATAAAAAGAATAATGTAAAGAGGACGAGTACAATTTCTGCACCCACCATTCCTATCAGGGATACTTCGCCTAATATCCCTCGTTCAATATCTGGATGAAACATTAACATGGAATAGATAAAAAATACAGCCACCGAAAAAAAGCTTGCCATGAAAAAGGCACCATAGATACGGCTGTTCCGCACGACATTACGGTAAGCGAATTGTCGAAAGGTCACCTACTTGCCCTCCTCCTAGTAAGCTCAAAACATTTAATATGCGTTGGAAAAACATTTGACGACGATCATCACGATAAATTTCATTGAAAAATTCACCATCTTTAATGAATAACACTCGATCACAATAGCTTGCTGCAATCGGATCATGCGTGACCATCACAATCGTTGTTTGTTTCTCACGATTAACTTTCGTTAAAAGTTCTAGCACATCACGTGAAGAATTCGAATCTAAATTACCCGTTGGCTCATCTGCTAAAATGAGGCTAGGATTATGAATAAGTGCTCGCCCAATGGCAGTTCTTTGTGCCTGTCCACCAGAAATTTCATTTGGACGTTTATGAAGAAAAGAAGTTAAGTCTAGCTTTTCAACAATACTAGCTAGACGTTCCTCCATTACTTCTAGCGGCTGCTGATCTAAAGTTAATGGCAGCACGATATTTTCTTCAACCGTCAGCATATGCAAAAGATTGAAATCTTGAAAGACAAAACCGAGCTGTCTTCTTCTGAAGTAAGCAAGCTCTGTTGCATTCAGCTTATGTGGATTCATTCCATCCAGTATGATTTCTCCACTTGTCGGTTCATCAATGGTTGAAATAATATTCAGTAATGTTGTTTTACCGCTTCCTGAAGGCCCCATAACAGCTAGAAACTCACCTTCTTCAACATCAAAGCTCAATTGATTTAAAGCACGGTGCGTGACCTTACCTTCATACACTTTCGTCACATCTTTAATTTGTAAAATAGGCATCCTTCATTCACCTTATTTCTTCATTAATTCTAATGGCTGTGGTAAAAGCCACTCTAATACTACCTCAAAGCCAATTTGAAAATGAGGCTCTATCAATGCCATTACGGACTCTTCCTCTACCAAACTAAAGCAATGTTCTCCAATAATGACATCCCAAGCATCCATTTCTCCATCTACAATCTCACCACATACCGTATAATACCCACTGTACATAATCTTTTGATCTTCGACAGGAAATGCATTCAATAATGTCGGTTGTTGTAAGTTTAACCCAAGCATATTTGAAAAATGCAGTAGTTCTACGCCTAGCTTTTCATTTGCTATGAGGAAATTTTGATAAGCTAATGTATCTCCATGTTGCATATGAGTCATATAAAGAGCTTTTGTTTTCTCCTTATCAATCGTTAATACCCAATCTTCAATACGTACTTCTACCATTCTAGCGCCCCCTAGTTTGTAAATGTAACAGTCACAATCGTCCCTTTTCCTACCTCTGACGTAATAGCCAAATCATGTCCTAGTTTTTCACAGATTTCTTTGGCTAAATACAGGCCCATCCCAGTAGATTCCCCTGTTTTTCGCCCATTTTCCCCGGTAAAAAAGGCCTTCGTCACACGTGACAGATCGGAAGCTGGAATTCCAATTCCCTCATCACAAATGGCTAGCTGTACAAAGTCATCCTTCGTTATGGCAGAAATTGTAATTTTTTTATTGGCTTCAAAAGTATATTTCACAGCATTTGTAATAAATTGTCCTAGAATGAAGCGAAGCCATTTTGAATCACTCGCAACAATAAGATTATCGTCTATATGAATTTCTGGGAAAACTCTTTTCGTAATAAATAAACGTTTATTTTCATTAACAGTTGCAGTAACAATTGCTTTAAGCACAACCTGCTCAACTTGCATATCGTCCTCAAAATTTTCTAAACGCGCATTGACTAGTACCATGTCCAAGCCTCTACGCAAGCGATCTATTTCCTCCTGTATATTCTTTTTATCAAGAGGTCGGTCATCCTGTAATAATAGCTCCATTACAGAAATTGGTGTTTTCATTTGATGTACCCATTGATTCATAAACTGATCATGTCTCTTTTGACTGGCATATAATGCATGTAGCTCATGCTGATAAAGACGATACAATTCATGCATATATTTCTCAGTTTGCATAGCTTCTGGCGTCTTCGCATTTTTTTGGAGCACATCCTCCATCGCTGTTGGAAGCTGGGTTATTTTCACTAAGTATCGTTGTCGCATTAAATAACGGACAAGTAAAAAGGAAGCTAATAGTACAAGGCTAATACAAAAGGAATATATAGCCGTATCAATATTTCGGAAACCGTCTAGTCCATAGATGACCATGATAAAGCCAACTAATAAAAGCTGGAACACTATAAATGAAGCATAATCACGTAAAAATAATTTCCAGCCCACTACAGTTCACCCGCACTTAATATAAATCGATAACCAGCGCCACGTACGGTTTCAATAGTTGACGATATGTTATAATCGGTTAATTTTTTACGTACTCGGGTCATATTAACATTCAATGTGTTCTCATCAACAAATGCCTGATCGTCCCACAGCTCCTCTAAAAGTTGCTCACGTGTCACGACTTTTGGCGCATTCCCCATCAGTAATTCTAGAATGATACATTCTTTTTTCTGAAGTGGAATTTCTAAATCATTTTTATGTAGCTCCATTCTTTCTAAATGAAGTACAAGCTGTCCTTGCTTAATTGTCCGCTCCTCTTGCCTTGCTGCATACTCACCATATGTACGGCGTAGATGACTGCGAATTTTAGCTAAAACAATCTCATAGTTGAACGGCTTTGTAATGAAATCGTCTCCCCCATTTTCAAGTGCGAAAATTTGGTCCATTTCTCCTGAGCGAGCAGAAATAAAAATAATTGGGCACGTTGTATGCTGGCGTAGCTGACGACACCAATAGTAGCCATCATAGGCTGGTAAATTTATATCAAGCAGCACCATATGTGGATTAAATGCTGTAAATTCTTCAATAAGATGATCAAATTCTTGAATTGTTGCAACTTCGTATTGATATTTTCTAAGCGTTTCCGCTAGTAACGATGCAATTTTAATATCATCTTCGACTATGAATATTCGATGCTTTTCCATATCAACACTCCTTTCTTTCTATATTGTATCAAAAAAAGGTTCGACGACATAATTGTCAGCGAACCTTTAGGCTAAAATAGTACACGAAACCGAATTTTCCTTAATAAATTAATTGTAAAAAGTCCTCAGTTGAAATTCCACCAAAATATGTAGGAATATCAATGTCTGCTAATACATTAGCAATGGCCGCTCGATCATAGTTTGTCCCAATTAGGCGCTGCTCTATATCAGCCATATCACCTACACCAAAGAAATCACCAAAAATATGTGCTTCTTCAATTACTCCATGGTTCACTTCTAGGCGGATGTCAATACCACCTGTTGGGAAACGATGTGTTTTTTGAATGTTAAAGCGCGGTGATTTCCCAAAGTTCCATTCCCATGTTTGATAACGCTCTGCTGATAGCTTGTGAATATTTGCCCAATCTTCCTCTGTTAACTCATAATAACGAATATTTTCTTCTCCACCGAAAATGGATTTCAAAATCTCAAGGCGAAACTCTTCTATCGTCATGTTCTCCTTTAAAAACTCTGTAATGTTTGCTACTCGGGAACGTATAGATTTAATACCTTTCGATTCAATCTTATCCTTTTTGACTTTTAATGCAGAGACAACCGCATCAATTTCTGTATCGAACATCAATGTGCCGTGGCTGAACATACGCCCTCTTGTAGAAAACTGAGCATTTCCAGAAACTTTACGCCCCTCTGCAAGAATGTCATTGCGTCCTGAAAGCTCTGCATTGACACCCATTTTTGCTAGAGCATCTACCACTGGCTGTGTGAATTTTTTATAATTCATAAAACTATTGCCATCATCATTTGTAATAAAGCTGAAGTTAAGATTCCCTAAATCATGATAAACAGCTCCTCCCCCTGATAAACGGCGCACTACAATAATGCCATTGTCCTCTACATAGTCTGTATTGATTTCCTCAATTGTATTTTGGTTTTTCCCGATGATGATGGACGGTTGATTGATGTAAAAAAGAAGCACAGGCTCTTTCTCAACGTCCATTGTTTTTAACAAATACTCCTCAATAGCAAGATTAATACGTGGATCATGGATCCCTTTATTATCAACGAAAATCATAGTTTACGTTTCCTCCTTCACAAAATATCCATTTTAATTTTAACGTAAATTAGGCATTTTGTGTTGACGAAACGCATCTGTTATAATACACTAGAAAATATAGAAACAGTAATAGTACAGATGAACTTAAAGGAGGAGTCCACAATGTTAGAAAACGTAGTTGAATTTTTCAAGAATTTACCTGCAAAGCAATGTACTGAGTGCGGTGAAAAGATGGAAGAACAAAGCGAATGCTACAGCAACACTTGTGAAAAATGTAACCACCTATAAGCATTTGCCTATTCTGTAATTGTCATATACGTGCCCCACACGTAGCAATATTGACACCCTTCATCATATTTTGATGAACCCTTAATTAAATCTCTTACACTTACAAAACACCAGCTGATACGCTCATATCAGCTGGTGTTTTATGTTGTCGATAAGATTCATTGACAATCCTTTAACATGAACAAAAAGCACTCACCAACTTTGGTGAGTGCTTTATGAATTAGTTTTCTTCTGCTACTTTAGAGTAACGTTTATTGTGAAGTAGCATGAAGTAACCGAAAGTGATTGCTAAGAATGCTACTAAGAATCCAGCTAGAACACCATAGTTTTGCATTAAGAATGATGTATCGCCAGTAGAAATGCTTGATTTAAATGCTTGAACCGTATATGTCATCGGTAATAGCTTGTTAAATACTTGTAATGGTGATGGGATTAATTCTAGTGGGAACGTACCTGCACTTGTTGTTAATTGTAAAATTAACACGACAATTGCCATGAAACGTCCAGGGTCACCAAAAATTGAAACTAGCATTTGAATTAAAGCTAAGAATACATAGCTAGTTAATAATGCTGTTACGATAAAGTAGCCCATATTATTCACTTCAAGTCCTAGACCCCATTTAACAATAACTACCGTTAACAATGTTTGTATTAAACCTACAACTGCTAATACAGTTACTTTACTTGTAAACCAAGTTGCTCCATTTTTTGGGCGAATTGCTGGTTCAACAAGTGGGAACACAATCGAAATTAATAATGCTCCTACGAATAAGCCAAGAGAAATGAAGTATGGTGCGAAACCTGTACCATAGTTAGGAACATGGTTAACAGATTCTTTTTCAACTTCAACTGGACTACCTACCATATCATAAGTGTCTTGATTTGCTTTTACTTCATTTGCTTTTTCACTTGCTTCACCTAATTTGCCAGATAAAGTAGATGTACCATCTGCTAATTCAGTAGAACCATCTGCAAGTGTTGCTGAACCCTGTGCTAGCTCACCAGATTTTGACGCAAGTGTAGAAGTACCTTGATTTAATGTTGTTGTACCACTCGCTAATTCATTTAATCCTGATGCTAACGTTTTTGAACCTGTTACAGCCGTATTCACACCAGCGTGTAATTCACCTAATTTTGCCGCTAATGTCGCATTACCTGCTTGTAAGCCTTTGGCACCTTCCATTAAAGCACTGCTTTTCGCTGTTAATGCATTAGCCCCTGCTAATACTTCTGCTTGACCTGCTGCAATTTGACTTGCACCAGAGCTTACTTGATTAGCACCCGCTTGAAGTTTTTCTGTTCCAGCAGATAATGATGATAAACCATTATGCACACTAGCACTTCCTGCTTGTAGTTCTGTTAATGTTTGTTTTAATACAGCTGCTTGCTCTTCAGGCATTGAAGCCATCATACCTTGTAATTGATTTGCTAGAGCTGTAATACCTTCTTCAACTTTTGCAGAACCAGCTGTAAGTTGATTTGCTGCACCGTTTAAGGCACCTGCATTTTCAGCAATAGATGCTGCCCCTGCACTAATTTGTTGTTGTTTGTCGTTTAAAGTATTTAAACCTGCACCAACTTTTGCAACACCTTGTGTGTATTGCGATAACCCTTGTTCTAGACTAGAAGCACCATTTGCCGCTTGCTGTGCACCTTGTTGTAATTGAACAGTACCATCTTGTAGTTTGACTAAACCACTAGATAAATCATTCGCACCTTTTGCAGCATCTCCAGCACCTTTTGTTAGTTTATCTGTTCCATTAGATAATTCAACTGTACTTGATGCCAATTGCTCTAAGTACCCTTTTAAATCTTTTGCACCATTTGCTACTTTTTGTGCACCCTCATCTAGCTTATGGGAGCCATCTGCCGCCTCTGTAAAGCCATCTCCAAGTGTTGCAATAGAGTCAAATAATTTTTCAGCATAAGTCGCTGATACTTGTGCATTTACTTCTGCCCGTACACGATCCATGGCTGTTTCACCAATTTGAGCACCAAGGAAGTTTAGTCCCTCGTTTGGAATGTAATTCATCACTAATTTTGATGGTTTGTCATCTAATAGCGTTGTAGCATGTTCAGAGAAATTTGTTGGAATTTCTAGAATCATATAATAATCACGACCATTTAAACCTTTTTCAGCCTCATCCTTTGAAACTTCTATAAAGTTAAATTGTTCGCTATCCATCAACTTATCGACTAAGGTGTTCCCTAAATCTAATTTAACGCCATCCATCTCAGCACCAGTATCTTCATTTACAACAGCTACTGGTAGATTAGGCAGCCCTGCATAAGGATCCCAAAACGCCCATAAAAACATACCTGCATACATTACTGGGATAAAGAGCACAGCAATGATTGAGACAAGCATTTTTCTCGTTTTAAAGATCTTCAGCCATTCAGCTTTAATCATATAATATCCTCACTCCTAAACTATTTGACCGAAAACGTCATTTGGTCATTTTCATTCAAAAAAAATAATCAACCTCAACAATTTTGCAAAACTTACTGGATTCAATATTTCTTTATCTGTTAATAATCGAATCAATTTACAATTAAGCCTCGAAAAATGGTTTCCTTAAAAAGATTAAGAATCTTCTCTTCAGGAATCACATCACCGTGTAACTCATGCCAATCGACAACAAAAGCAAGATATGCCTTTAACAATAAGTAACTAACAAGCTCTGCGTCACATTCTCTAATTTCACCTTTATTAATACGTCTTTGTATTAACTCTGCAACATACGATAAAATTTCTGTCTCTATCTGTAGTAGCACCTGTTTAACAGCTGGTGTTCGTAATTCTTTTTCTTCTTCGATAAGCTTTGCAAATAAAAGATGTTTTTCACGGAACTGTAGCATTTTCATTAAAGCATTATGCGCATTATCCATAAAGCTTGCTGATGCATCCAACACTGCATCCGCTTCCGCCTTCATTTCACGTACAAGTGACATTGCAATCTCTTGAAATAAAATTTCTTTATTTGCAAAGAATGTATAAATCGTACCTTTACCGACATTGGCAATTTTCGCCACTTGCTCCATCGTCGTAGCCTTGTAGCCAAACAATGTAAAAGATTTTGCAGCTGCTTCAATAATTTCCTGCCTACGATCCATTAGTAACATCCTTTCTTGTTGGGTTATGTACATCTAACGTACACTTCATAAAAATGACCAGAAAACCATTTCGGTCATCTGGTCATTATCATATTCCTATTTTATAAAAAAAGCAAGCGTTTAATGATGATTTTTTTCATCTTTTTTTTCGTCTTCATGTTCTGTATTATCTGACGAATTATTACTATGATTCATCATGTTATTATCCATGCTGTTATTGGATTTTTCATCCTCTGGTAAAACCTGTGTCATATCAGGGCTTCCAGCAATAATTTGTTGCTTTGGCATATTATGAACACCGTTTGCTGTAGTATGTGCATACATATAGTAAACACCGTCATGATCAAATGTTGTCGATGCTTTATAAACACCATCTTTTTCTAATTTCCCATTAATCATTTGTCCTTCATCACGTTTCCCTGATTCCCAAACCTCAAACTCTACCACAGCATCATCAACATTTTGCCCACCTTGTTCTACATGTGCTGCCAGCTCAATTGTTTCATTAAGCGATACTTCTTTTGGTGTTAAAATTTCTACATCTGGAATTTGCGGCACTTCTGGTTCTGGTAAAGCCTCTTTTTTTTCTCCACATCCTACTAATAATGTAGGTACTGCAATTAGTGCGAATAACCATCTTTTCATCTTTTAATCCTCCATTAATGGCAACTGTATCTTAACAGTTGTGCCTTTTTCTACAACACTTTCAATTTCTAACGATCCCTGTAACTGCTTTAGTAGCTGTTCAACAATGGATAATCCTAATCCACTACCACCGTCTGCACGACTCCTTGCTTTGTTAACTCGATAAAATCGCTCTGTGACATGTGCTAAATCCTCGGACGGGATACCGATACCATAATCCTTAATGGTAATGAGTGCACTCCCCGTCTTTTCAACAGCAACAATTTCCACAATAGAATTTTCATGTGAGTAATTAATCGCATTTTCAATAATGTTAATAAAAATTTGCTTTAGCTTTACTTCATCAGCTTCAATAATTAGCGCATCATCTACATCCACATGTAATGTTATGTTCTTTTTATCTGCTTGATGTGTTAGTATTTTTTGAACTTCCCTTAAAGTCTCACCAAGCGGAATAGGATATAAAGCAATGTCGGTTTGTTCATTTTCTGTTCTTGCTAGTTGAAGTAATTCGTTTGTTAACCTCTCCATTCGATTCGCCTCACGGACAATCAACTGAATAGTTTCTTCTTTTTGGCTTTCTGTAATAATGCCATTTTGCATAGCTTCACTATAGCCTTTAACATAGCTTATTGGTGTCCGTAATTCATGCGAAACTGTTGCCAGAAATGTTTTTTGGGCTTCATCCTCTAGCTGAATCGACTCTGCCATTTTATTAAAGGTACTAGATAATTTACCGATTTCATCCCGTGAATTGACAGGTACACGTGTCTCATAATTCCCGTGGGACATCTGTTCTACTGCACGTTGTAAATCGTTTAATGGTCGCATAATATGTCGAATACCTTTATAAATCAAATAGCTAGCTACCACTAAAAATATAAAGGCACTAATGAACAGGAGAATAACTCCACTATTAGCTAACTCACTAATTTTAGCTAGCGGGAAGTAAATATAAATAATACCCTCTAATCGATTTTGATCAACGAGTGGTATCACTACTGAAATTAGTTGTCGATCAAACCTGGGCTCATAGCCAATTTTTTGCACGTATTTTCCTGATAATAATTTCTGTCTTTCTTCTGGTCCAATCAGTGTCTCATAATCTATATCAAACGGAACACAGGCACTTAACTCCCGAGGATTTCTTACTGCAAATATATTTAAATTTGAATAATCGTTAAATTGTTCAATATCTGCAATAAATTCATCCGTAACCTTGCCATTGTTATACATTGTCTGTAGCTTCAAGCCAACTTCCACCATTGTCTCTTCAGTATCTTGGACATATAAACGTTGATACAAAAAATTTGTGAGAACGTACATAAAGACAACGGTAATGATGAGAAATGCGAAAATCAACAACCAAATGCGAGTAGCAATCTTTTTCATTCGCCAGGATCAAAGCGGTAGCCCACTCCCCAAACGGTTTGAATATGCGCAGCCGCATCCTTTCCAAGCTTTATTCGTAAAGTTTTGATATGGGTATCAACGGTGCGCGTTCCACCTACATAATCAATATCCCAAATACGTTCTAATAATTGCTCTCTTGTATAGGCATTGCCCGGATTTTTCATAAATAAATGCAATAATTCAAATTCCTTTAAAGTAAGTGGAATACTCTTACCATCAACAGATACTTTACGTGCAATCTCGTCTATTTTAATAGGACCAAAAATTACGTACTTTTGCTGTAGCTCTGTAATATTCGCCCCACTTCTTCTTAAAACAGCATAAATCCTTGCTACAAGTTCATCATGTGTAAATGGCTTAACTATATAGTCATCTCCACCAAGTGTAAGGCCTTTTACCTTATCCTCATTGGCATCACGTGCTGTTAGAAAAATAATCGGTACATTGGACATCGCACGAATACTTTGACAAACAACAAAGCCATCCTCATGGGGCATCATGACATCGAGCAATACTAAATCAATTTTTTCTCGTACGATCACATCATATGCCTCTGTACCATTTGCGGCTGTAAATGTCTCAATATCGGAGTTATTGAGCATCATTTCTATTAATTTACGCATATCCTGCTCATCATCGACTATTAATACAGTTGTCATCATTGTTCCTCCCTTACTAACAGCTGAAAAGCACCTTTTCCTACATCAACTGTTTTTTCCTTCTGGCCGTCCTTTATAAAGTACAATGTATGATCATCATAGCCAGCGACAACAATATAGTTATTAAACTGGTTTACTACAAATGGATTTGCGCCAACCTCTTGATGCCATTTGATCTGGCCATCAAAACTAGCAACATATAACTCATTATGACCATGACTAACAACAAGGACAGCATCTTTTGTCTTTTTTAATCCTACAGGCATCAGAGGCATGTCAATCTCTCCATGCAGTTGGCCAGTAGATAAATCATATTTTTTAACAGAACTATTTGGCTTACTGCCTTCTCCATGTCCACCAATCCACAGCTCATGTGTTTCTTCAAGAATGGCTATTCCATGTGAGGATTTTTGAATGGGCCATTCCTGTTCAATGGACAAATCCTTCATATTTAACACCGATAATTTTGTATCTTTAAAATTTATAACATACAGTTTATCTTGATACGATGCCATAGACATAGGATAATTGCCAAGCTGCTGTGAACCAAGCTCATTTCCTTCTCGATCAAAGCTTGTCACTGTATTGGTTTTACTATTTGTTATAAAAAATTGTTGGATGTTGTCATCATAGTATACATTTGTTGTACCTATCTCTACTTTTTTTGAATAGAGCTTTTCTCCGGTTGATATTGTATAGACGTCAATATTATTTAATTGGTGTCCATACAATAATATTTGATCATTTCCTAATAGTATTGCCCCTGAATAAGCTTTATCAAATAACCATGTTGCAAAAACATTCCCATCCTCATCAATAAAATCTAATGATGGTTCTTGTATGTTTAATGAAGCTATAAAATTTCGATCTCTCTCAATGGGTTCATATGATTTTTCAGCGCAACCCGCTAACCATATTATTTGTAGTAACGAAAAAATGAAGAATGCCCATTTTTTCAACTTTATCACCTCTGCCCCTCTACTATACTTCACAATTGTGAAATTCGGGTGAAACTTGGAAGGTGAATTTATGACAAACCATAAAAATACATTTCACATTTTTTGCGTCGATTCCCTCCGTTCAATCATCTAACCAATTTTTTCTTTGTTACATATAGTACTAAGATAATGGTAAGGAGGTATAACATGATTTCAATCAGCTTATGTATGATTGTAAAAAATGAAGAAGATGTTATTGGTAGATGTCTTGAATCCGTTAAAGATTTAGTAGATGAAATTAATATCGTTGATACGGGCTCAACAGATAGCACGAAACAAGTCGTTGCACAATTTACAGATCGAATTTTTGACTTTAAATGGATTCATCATTTTGCAGCTGCACGGAACTTTTCCTTTCAGCAAGCAACAAAGGAATATATTCTCTGGCTAGATGCGGACGATGTTTTATTAGAGGAAGATCGAGAAAAATTTAAGGCGCTAAAAGAATCTCTGACTTCTGATATTGATGCTATTTCAATGAATTATCATTTAAGTTTTGATCATGAAGGTAATGTAGACGCCTTAATAAGAAGATATCGCCTTGTAAGAAGAGATAAGAAATTTCAGTGGATTGGAGCAGTGCATGAATATTTAGAAGTGGGTGGTATGCTGTTTGATAGTGATGTCGCCGTAAGTCACTTACCATTAACGCATGATCATACACGTAATATTGAGATTTATAAACAACTAGTCGAATCTGGAGAAACATTATCACCACGAGATACATTTTATTTTGCCAATGAATTACTAGATCATGGTTATTATGAAGAAGCCATTCATTATTACGAATTATTTTTAACCTCAAAATTAGGCTGGGTGGAAGATAATATTCGAGCTTGTTTCAAATTAGCAGATTGCTTTTCTCATTTAAACGATACAGAAAACAACTTTAGTGCTATTTTACGAAGCTTTGAATATGATGTACCTCGCCCTGAAGCTTGCTGCCGATTAGGTTATCATTTCATGGAGCAAAATAGAAATGATGAAGCCATTTTTTGGTACGAACAAGCACTTGTCATTAAACAAAAACCAAACGCTCCTTTTCAAAATAAAAGCTTTACTACTTGGCTCCCCCACTTACAGCTTTGTGTGCTTTATGACCGTTTGCAACAATACGAATTAGCAAATGCACACAATGAATTAGCTAGCTCCTTCATTCCGAATGACCCTAAAATTTTACACAATAAAAGGTATTTCGAAAGCATTTTAGCTAATGGACTAGACGATATCTAAATTACACTAGATACTCTAACTTAAGAAATTTAGGCAAATTGTAGCTAAGCATTCTAGTAGAATACATGCTGTTAAAAATAACTCTCGAAGTTTTAAAAATAACTCTATGTTTTAAAGGGAATAAGTAGTTATGTGTCTACCTCCTCTCTCATTCACAGAATACGATACTTGAGAGAGGAGGTGAAACTATGCATTTTGGGAAATTTCTAGATCGAGTTTGTAATAAATGCCATTCCTTTCCCTGTTGTTGTAAAACAGGGCCTATACCAGGTTGTCCAATTTGGCCGGTAAAACCTACCGGACCTACTGGATGTATTACAGGACCAACTGGACCTACGGGTATGACAGGTGTTACAGGGGCTACTGGGGCTACTGGACCTGCCGGCGTGACTGGACCTACTGGCGTGACTGGGCCTACTGGTGCTACTGGGGCTACCGGTTCGACTGGGGCTACTGGGGCTACTGGGGCTACTGGGGCTACTGGACCTGCTGGCGTGACTGGGCCTACTGGGGCCATTGGACCTGCTGGCATTACTGGGGCTACTGGGGCCATTGGACCTGCTGGCATTACTGGGGCTACTGGGGCTACTGGACCTGCCGGCGTGACTGGACCTACTGGCGCTATTGGACCTGCTGGTGTGACTGGGCCTACTGGGGCTACTGGGGCTACTGGACCGGCTGGCGTGACTGGGCCTACTGGTGCAATTGGACCGGCTGGCGCTACTGGCGCTACTGGGGCTACTGGCGGTATCGGGCCTGCCGGCGTGACTGGGCCTACTGGGGCTACCGGAGCGATTGGACCTGCCGGCATGACTGGGCCTACTGGGGCTACCGGAGCGATTGGGCCTGCTGGCGTGACTGGGCCTACTGGGGCTACTGGCGATATCGGGCCTGCCGGCGTGACTGGGGCTACCGGAGCGATTGGACCTGCTGGCGTAACTGGACCTACTGGCGCTACTGGTGAGATCGGACCTACTGGCGTGACTGGGGCTACTGGTGCCATTGGACCTGCCGGCATTACTGGGGCTACTGGTTCGACTGGTGCTACTGGACCTGCCGGCGTGACTGGGCCTACTGGCGCTATTGGACCTGCCGGCGTGACTGGGCCTACTGGGGCTACCGGAGCGATTGGGCCTGCTGGCGTAACTGGACCTACTGGCGCTACTGGTGAGATCGGACCTACTGGCGTGACTGGGGCTACTGGTGCCATTGGACCTGCCGGCATTACTGGGGCTACTGGTTCGACTGGTGCTACTGGACCTGCCGGCGTGACTGGGCCTACTGGGGCTACCGGAGCGATTGGACCTGCGGGCGTGACTGGACCTACTGGCGTAACTGGACCTACTGGTGCCATCGGACCTGCCGGCATTACTGGGGCTACTGGGGCTACTGGACCTGCCGGCGTGACTGGACCTACTGGGGCGCGTAACTGGACCTACTGGCGTGACTGGGCCTACTGGCGCTATTGGACCTGCCGGCGTACCTGGACCTACTGGCGCTACTGGTGATATTGGACCTACTGGCGTAACTGGCGCTACCGGGGCTACTGGTGCCATTGGACCTGCTGGTGTGACTGGACCTACTGGTGAGATCGGACCTACTGGCGTAACTGGACCTACTGGCGCAATTGGGCCTGTGGGCGTGACTGGACCTACTGGTGAGATCGGACCTACTGGCGTAACTGGACCTACTGGTGCCATTGGGCCTGCCGGCGTGACTGGGCCTACTGGTGCCATTGGACCTGCCGGCATTACTGGTGCTACTGGGGCTACTGGACCTGCCGGCGTGACTGGGCCTACTGGCGCTATTGGACCGGCTGGCGTGACTGGGCCTACTGGCGCTATTGGACCTGCCGGCATTACTGGTGCTACTGGGGCTACTGGACCTGCCGGCGTGACTGGGCCTACTGGGGCTACCGGAGCGATTGGACCTGCTGGCGTAACTGGACCTACTGGGGCTACTGGTGAGATCGGACCTACTGGCGTGACTGGACCTACTGGTGCCATTGGACCTGCCGGCATTACTGGTGCTACTGGTTCGACTGGTGCTACTGGACCTGCCGGCGTGACTGGGCCTACTGGCGCTATTGGACCTGCCGGCGTGACTGGGCCTACTGGCGCTATTGGACCTGCCGGCGTGACTGGGGCTACCGGAGCGATTGGGCCTGCTGGCGTAACTGGACCTACTGGTGAGATCGGACCTGCCGGCATTACTGGTGCTACTGGGGCTACCGGAGCGATTGGGCCTGCTGGTGTGACTGGACCTACTGGTGAGATCGGACCTGCCGGCATTACTGGTGCTACTGGGGCTACCGGAGCGATTGGGCCTGCTGGTGTGACTGGACCTACTGGGGCTACTGGTACCATTGGACCTGCTGGTGTGACTGGGCCTACTGGGGCTACTGGTGCCATTGGACCTGCTGGTGTGACTGGACCTACTGGGGCTACTGGTGCCATTGGACCTGCTGGTGTGACTGGACCTACTGGGGCTACTGGACCTGCGCTTACCGAAGGATTCTCAGCATTTAAAAACACACTAACTGTTAACGCTTCTACCTCTATTGCTGACTGGAGTGTAGCATCACCTTACTTTACAACGCCTGCTTTTAATCCAGCAACGGGGATTTTCACTGTACCAACTACAGGAAGATACTCCTTTGAAGCAACTATAAATTACTCTACTACTGCGGCCATTAGTGTTACTTTAGGGGGTGGAATCAATCCTTCATTTGCAATACGAAGAAATGCAACAACAAATCTAATTAGCGGCTTGTTCCCTGTATTGAATGTAAACGTCGCACTGGTATTAACTTTACGTGCAATACTTGGAAATGGTACTATCACTTTGGCAGGTGAAGTAGAATTAGTAGCTGGGGATACAATTGACTTGTTCTATGAAGCCAATGGTTTGACAATTGGACTTACGCTAGGTGGAGCTAACTCCGGTGGTATCGTTTGGTCATGTCATCGAATATCTTAAGTCTAATTATCTATTAGCTTTTTAAAGCAATTAGTAATCGAAATAGCAAACTATCTATATTAGTTTGCTATTTCTTATTCATCATTCAAAACATACATAAAAAAATAGTACAAACATTGATAGCTCATGTTTTGTACTATTTCTTTTTATTGCTGAAACATTTCCCTTACCACATCTTCTGCAATATGTTTCCCTTGCTGCACACATTCTGGTATAGATATTCCTTCAAATGAGCTTCCTGCAAGTTTTACAGTTGGAAAATGTTCATACAATTCCTGTTTTATTCGCTGGACCTTGGCTTCATGTCCTACTGTATATTGTGGCATTGCATTTTTCCAACGAGTCACTACTGTCATCATTGGTTCGCCATTTACCCCAATGGTTTTATTTAAATCCTGAAGTACAGTTTTTTCTATTTCAGTATCAGATAATGCTACAATGGCTTCGTCTCCAACACGCCCAATATAGCTACGTAATAATACATAATCGTCTGGAGAGGTACCTGGCCATTTTCGGTTCATCCAAGTACAAGAAGTAATTGAAAAATCACTATTTCGAGAGACATAAAAAGAAAGTGCATCCAAATCGCCAAGCTGTTCCTTTTTAAAGGCCATTGTGACAGTTGCAATGGTTGCTGCCTTCATCGTCCCTAATTCATTTAACAGACTATGCTTACTAAACATTTTTTCTGCCACATTAAATGGTGTAGCGATAATAACAGCATCTGCTTTTATATTGGAAAAATTGTTTAACATCACTTGAACGGTTCCGTCCTTGCCATGTTCAATTTCCTCCACTTTCACACCCTTCATAACTGTCCCTGGAAGTAGTGATTCTTCTATACTTTCAATCAGTGTTTCAAGGCCATTACTAAAGGTCTGAAAAATCCCTTTATTTTCATCAATCAAATGATTGCTTAAGAAATTTGTTCCTGCCTTTTTCATGCCAATTAGTAAGCTACGATATTTTTGCTCTAAACTGTAAAGCTGCGGGAAAGTGGAGCTCATACTTAATTGCTCGATATCACCTGCAAATGTACCTGCCAGTAAAGGTTCTACTAAGTTTTCCACGATCTCTGCACCAAATCTTCTTCTAAAAAAGGCACCTAACGGTTGATCGTCATCTTGTGCTGAACGGGGAATGAAAAAATCCCCCGCAGCACGCACTTTTCCGCTAAGTGAAAATAACCCTGATGTTATGAATGACGAGATATGAGGCGTTTCTCCAGATAAAAGTTGACTAGGAATAGGGTATAACTGGCTACCTACTGCAACATAAGTCGGTCCTGCATTACTCGTTTGTATTTTCTGCTCGATACCGAGATCCTTCGCTAAAGCACTAACATAGTTTTCACGATCAAAAAAAGATTCTGGCCCGCGCTCAATAATAAAACCATCTTTTCTCAATGTTTGAATTTTTCCGCCAAGACGTAATGACGACTCGACAAGTACGATATCTAATGGCAATTCTTTTGCGCTTGCTTCTTTTTGCATATAGAACGCAGCTGTAAGGCCTGTAATGCCAGCGCCTATGACAACTACCTTTCGTCTTTTCTGAGTCACCAACATCATCACTTTCTTTTCGCTTAGCTTAATTTTTTATGAATTGCATCTACCATCGCATCGATAAATAATGGGTGTGTATTTGGCATCGCTGGGCGATAGTATTTTGCGTCAAGTTCATCACAAACAACTTTACACTCAAAATCATTATCATATAATACTTCTAAATGCTCCGTTACAAAACCTACTGGTGTATAAACAAATGAACGGTAACCTTTTTCTTCAAATAGTTCACGAGTTAAGTCTTGGACATCTGGACCAATCCAAGGTTCTGGTGTTTGCCCTGCTGATTGCCAGCCCACCTCAACATTTTTTAAACCTGTTGCTTCTTGAATAAGTCGAGCTGTTTCGATTAATTGATCCTCATAAGGATCTCCTAAATCTTTAATCTTTTCAGGAAGTGAATGTGCTGACACGATTAAACATGCTTTTTCACGTTCTTCCTCAGACATAGCCTCAAACGTAGCATTCACTTGTTGTTTCCAATACTCGATGAATTTTGGCTCATCGTACCAAGACTCTACAGAAGTAATCGTTAAACGATCACCTGCCGCCTCTACAGCACGACCGTTATAGGATTTAATAGAGAACGTAGAGAAATGAGGAGCTAAAACAATAGAAACCGCTTCTTTGATGCCCTCTGCCACCATTTGCTCAACTGCATCTTCAATAAATGGATGAATATGCTTTAAACCAATAAACAATTTATATTCCACTGTATCCTGCACTTCATTTAACCGTGCACATAAAGCTTCAGCTTGTGCCTGTGTTGCTGCTGCTAATGGTGATAAACCACCAATTGCTTCATAGCGGCTACGAAGATCTTCTAAATGCTCTTCAGAAGGTTTGCGGCCATGACGAATATGTGTATAGTAAGGTTCGATATCTTCTTCTTTATAAGGTGTTCCGTATGCCATTACCAATAAGCCTTTAACTTCTTTCATTACCCATTCACCTCAAAAATTGTTTTATATTTTATACATTATGTGATAAAAAGAAGCTGCCCAGTCTTTCATATTGGACAGCTCCCTTTCTATGATAAAATCATTCATCCATAGAAAAGGGATTTTCACATTTAATTTGTTTGTTATTAGGAACGTGCTTGAATTTGCTGTGCACTATACTCATGAATAAGTGTAGTCAGACGTTTTAATACATCTGGATCTACTTCTGGGAAAACTCCATGCCCCAGGTTAAAAATATGTCCTGGCATTTCTAAGCCTTGGTCAATAATATCTTTGGCTCTTTTTTCAATAACAGACCAATCCGCAAGTAATAGAGATGGGTCTAAGTTACCTTGAACAGGTTTTGTAATGCCATTTGCACGTGCCTCTTTAATAGGTAAACGCCAGTCTAAGCCAACAACATCAATCGGTAAATCATTCCATTCTTTTGCTAAATGGCTAGCACCGACACCAAATTGAATTAATGGCACATTTTCTTTTTGCAACTCTGCAAAAATTCGCGTCATAATTGGTTTTATAAACACACGGTAATCTTCAACATTTAATGCACCAACCCAAGAATCGAAGACTTGTATTGCTTTTGCACCCGCTTTAATTTGAGCAGTTACATCTGCAATAATCATATCAGCTAGTTTATCCATTAATGCAAACCATGCTTGAGGTTCTGATACCATAAATGATTTTGTTTTATTATAGTTTTTTGACGGACCGCCTTCAATCATGTAGCTTGCAAGTGTAAATGGTGCGCCAGCAAAACCGATTAAAGGAACATTTAATTGCTCTTCTGTCAGCAACTTAATCGTTTCTAATACAAAGGGTGTATGCTCTTTAGCATTAAATTCACCTAATTTTTCTACATCCGCAACTGAACGAATAGGATTTGAAATAACAGGACCAACGCCTGCTTTGATTTTTACATCTATCCCAATGCCAGGAAGAGGTGTGACAATATCTTTGTATAAAATAGCAGCATCGACATTGTAATTTTCTACAGGTAGACGAGTGACATACGCACATAGCTCAGGTTGATGTGTAATTTCCTCTAAGGAATATTTTTCTTTTATAGCACGGTATTCTGGCTGTGAACGTCCTGCCTGACGCATATACCATACTGGCGTGTGTGCTGTCCTTTCTCCACGTGCAGCTCGCAGAAGTGTATCATTAAAAGTTGTCATGAAATTTCCTTCCCCTCAAAAAATCATTTTTCTCCTTTATACCTGTTGTTTCACTTTCGGTACAAAAAATATTTGGTGAATCAAGTTAAAAATGTCTTGTTTATTCCTTTATTATTGATATCCGTTTCCAATAGTAAACGCTTCCTCTGTTATTGTATAGTTTTCCTAGTGAAATGTCATAAAATTGTTCTTTCTCGGCAGATTCTTTTTGGTCAAAGCGTTAGACTTATGCTTAAAAGGGTATAATCACGCTATAATTAATAAGATTCATAAGGAGGATAAATTGATGTATATTTATTTAACTTCTGGTACTGGTGATTTTTTAGAACAGGTAAAAAATAAGTATCCAAATGAGCATATGATCTTAATCCACGGAGACGGAAACTCTGTCTTGATACATGAAACAGAAGGAAAAACAGTGTTTGCAACGCCTCGTAAATTCGAAGTTTTGGATTCAGTAAATGACCTAGAGGAACGAGGCTTCTTTGTTTTTAATAATATTCCTGTGACAGACGAGGGACGTCCTGTATTCGAACACCGCTTTTTAGAGCGTTCGCGAGCCATTGAGGAGGAGCCGGGCTTTGTTGCCTTCCGTTTATTAAGACCCATCAAGAGTGATACTTACATTGTCATGACACAATGGAATGGGCCACATTCATTTGAAGCATGGAAGAGTTCTAAAGCCTTTGAAAATGCCCATGCTAAAAAAGATGATTCAACTGGAGTACGCCAGCAGAACATCTTTTCAGCAGCTTCTTATGTAACAACCTATAGCGCAATACCGAAGGAAGAAGATTCACAATAAGCCTAAATAATTAAAAGCTCATTTATCCAACAATAGCATTGGGTGAATGAGCTTTTTAATTTATCAATAGTATTCTATTCTACTTAGAAACCTTCGATGTCAATTCACTAATAACCAAAACAACGATGACAGTAATATAAAACATTGGTTGTGTCATTGCACATAAGCCCACAATAATAGCTTGTGTAATCATTGCTAAACGCACAACCTGCTTCACAGCTAATGGACGGGCATTATCGGGTAATGGATAGAGCATATCCATTCGAAATTCACCGCTTGATAGTAATGCTTGCTTTAACTGAATGGTTGTCGCAAAGCTCAGTGCACCAGCAGCAATCCATGTAACGACAGGAATGTCTACAAATGCAGCAATGATTGCTGAAATAGCTGTAAGACGAAGCCATAAATAGAAATGGTCATCTGTTCGAACAAAGGTACGAAATACCAGATACTTTTGAGCATTGCCCTTACCGTATGGTACAAATTTATAGAGCCAGTCCATCCAACTACGGCGACGGATGCTTCCATGTAAATGGGGTACGTCTGTAAAATAATTAGCAAAACGGTAAAAGCTCATCATACGATTCTGTTCAAGCTTTACAAAATGTTCATAAGGCACAGGTTCACCGGTCGATTTTTTTCTAAAGACAATGATATAAATAACGCTGATAACTGTAACGACTACTGCTAATAGGAGCTGAGCATGGAGTCCCAAATAGATTGCAGCTGCAAATACGATAGCTCGAATAAGCCTGTCCACCCAGACCATATTGCCTCGTTCACTATAACGATAGTTGAATTCTCCTTGAACACTTATATATTTCAAAACAATGACAAGTAAAAATACTGTCCATATGTCGATCGTTGTTAATTCCGTTACTGCTTTTAATAATGGAATACAAACAATATAGACAATCGCTACTATCCACACTTGAGACCAATAAGTCCAAGCCAATGCCTTATTAAAATACTGTGATATTTTTGATTCTAAAGGCAATAGGTATACTTGGTCTGGCTCTCTCAAGAGCGTAGTAGGGCGGCTAAAGGCCAATAAAATCCCTACGATTAGAGCAATGATGATTTCTGCTGGAAAGTCTGTTTGTACAACTTTCAGCCATTCACTATATTGATAGCCCCCTGCTCCAATAAGAAAAACAAGTACAATCGCAATATGCCCTGTAAATATAAATTGCATATATTTTTGTACTTCTCCTATATAATGCATGAAGCGAGAGGACCATACATCACGCAAGTTCTTCATGGTCCCGCTCCTTTGTCATGGCAATATAGAGATCGTCCAATGTCGCATTCGGCATTGCAAACGATTTGCGTAAATCAGCCATTGTTCCCTGCGCTCGAACTCTTCCTTCGTGCAATAAAATAATTCGATCACAATGCTTTTCAGCTGTCGATAGTATGTGTGTAGACATTAATATAGAAGCACCTTCTTTTTTCTTTTCATCCATCTGGTCTAATAATGATTGAATACCTAGGGGATCTAAGCCCACAAAAGGCTCATCAATAATATAAAGACTTGGATTCACTAAAAAGGCACACATAATCATGACTTTTTGACGCATTCCCTTTGAAAAATGCGAAGGGAACCAATTTAATCTTTTCTCCATTCGAAATTCTTTTAATAGCACCTCTGAACGAGCATCAAGGGTTGCCTTATCAATACCATATGCCATCGCTGTTAACTCTAAATGCTCTCTTAATGTAAGCTCATCATATAGCACAGGGGTTTCGGGAATATAGGAAAAGGCTGTTCGATACTTGTCCGTATCTTCTTTTAATGTTACCCCGTTTAGTCGAATGTCCCCTTCCTTTGGTAACATTGTTCCTATAATATGTTTAATTGTTGTACTTTTACCAGCTCCATTTAAACCGATTAAGCCAACTAATTCCCCTTTTCCAATAGTAAAAGATAAATCTTTAATAACAGGTTTTCTAGTATATCCACCCGTCACATGCTGTACCTCTAATACTGACATATCCTCACTCCTCTTCTTGTTTTATATTTTATCAAAAATTAGCAAATGATACAGGTTTGAGTATGATAGAATGTATTTACACATACGTTAAGGGGGAAATTCTCATGAGCGATTGCCTATTCTGCAAAATTATCGATGGATCCATTCCAAGTACAAAAATCTACGAGGATGACCATGTCTATGCCTTTACAGATATTTCACCTGTTGCTAAAGGCCACACATTATTAATACCAAAGCATCACTGCCAAGATCTATTTGAAATGCCAGAGGAAGTGGCACGTAATCTATATGCTGTTGCACCAAAAATCGCCAATGCTATTAAAGCAGCATTTCAGCCGATTGGTTTGAATACGATTAATAATAATGGCGCTGCAGCTGGACAGACTGTTTTCCACTACCACTTACATTTTATTCCGCGTTACGACGAAAAAGAAGGGCTTGGCCTAATTTGGCAAACGCAAAAATATTCAGCAGAGCAGTTAGCTGAAGTAGCAGAAAGTATTAAAGCGAATCTGTAAAGGATTGGAATTTTTAACACAAAAAGATTCAGAATATTGTATTGCAAATAGAAACATTTTAGCGTACAATCACAAATAAGTTTCGCTAACGGTCAGGAGGACACGTTAGGTGACAAATAGATTAGCTTAGCTGAGGAGAGATTCAAATGAATACGAAGAATTTAGTTTTAATGGCACTATTAATTGGTGTCGGTGCAGCCCTTTATGTGGTTACACCAGGAATGGTAAATGGTATGAAACCTGATTTCATGTTAACAATGATGTTTATTGGAATATTATTGTTCCCAACTGTGAAAGAAACGTTCTTACTATCACTTTCAACGGGTGTACTTTCAGGTTTATTTACAACATTCCCAGCAGGTCTTGTCCCGAATATTATCGATAAAGCTGTTACAGGCTTTGTATTTTTAGCCTGTTTATTGATTCTAAAAAAACTGGCAAGTCATTTCGCTGTTTCTGCTGTTTTAGTTGGTTTAGGTACCATTCTATCAGGAACTGTCTTTTTAAGCGTCGCGCTTTTTGTATTCAATGCAAATGTCGGTGCAACCTTTACAATGCTATTTATTGGCGTTGTCCTGCCAGCTGTTGCATTTAACGTCGTTGCTTTTGCTGTCATTTATCCAATTGTCGCAAAATTAGTAAAGCGCTCTAAATTCAATACAGCTATTTCTCAAATTTCATAAATACTCACTTTAAATAATCAAAAGAAACTAAACCGTGATAGTAAATCACTCGTTTAGTTTCTTTTTTCTTTTTGTATTCGGGCATTTCATGGTTTAATAGTAGATAAACATGACTAGAAATGAGGTAAACAATATGAAAGCAAAACCATTTTTACTTGGACTAACAACAGGGATTATAGGTGGGACAATCGCTGTGCTTTTCTCAACACCACAATCAGGGCAACAAGTACGTGCTACTCTTAAACAAAATCTTGACCAAACAAAAGGTATGCTCCTTGATGTAAAACAACAAGTAGGGACTGTTAAGCACTCTGTCAATACTTTAACAAATGAAGTGAAAAATAATATCCCACAAATAATAAATGATTTAAAGCAAACAATCACAACTTTTACTGAAGAAATCGAACCAACGAAAAATAATTTACAACAAGAATTAGATGCTTTACAGAATTCGATTAGCGAAATCGAGAAAAACATTGCACAAATCACCGAAAACAAGAAAAAACCGCAAGAAAAAGTTAGCGACTAAAGTCCTTTCAAAGCAGTTAAAAATCTATTTTTTTACCAAAAATTATTGCTATAATATTATTTTTTAACCACTTTTCAATTTTTTAATTTTTCTAACTTTAAACTTTTTTTCTTTACTGCTATAATATTTTTAAAAATGTGAAAGAAAGCAGTAGGTGATGGCTTTGTCAGAGGAATTATACACACAAAAAGAAGCGATGCTTTATAGTCAAAGAATCGCACAATTATCGAAGGCGCTATGGAAAGCGGTTGAAAAGGATTGGCAACAATGGATTAAACCCTATGATTTAAATATTAATGAACACCATATTTTATGGATTTCTTATCATTTAAAAGGGGCTTCCATTTCTGATGTAGCAAAATTCGGAGTGATGCATGTTTCTACAGCATTTAACTTCTCCAAAAAATTAGAAGAGCGTGGCTTCCTTAAGTTTTCGAAGCGTGATGACGATAAACGAAATACGTATGTTGAGCTTACTGAAGCTGGTACAGAGCTTATTGTAGAGATGAATAAGAACTACCATAATACGTATCATTCCGTACTGGAGGGATCCCTTGCCTTAAAAGATTTATATGGCCGTTTCCCAGATTTTTTAGATGTAATGGCTGTTATTCGCAATATTTATGGCGAGGATTTCATCGATATTTTCGAACGCTCCTTCCAACATTTCCGTGATTCCTTTGACACGCTAGAAGAAAGAACACCTGTAAAGGGATAGGACGAAGCTTCAAACTACTCGTAATTTTTTCTGGATGAACGCATTTAGTATTCCTGCTCATTCGAATGTAAATCATGTGAAAGGAGGTATTTCAGAAATATTTCTGAAGTACCTCCTTTTTCTTGCATTCTAACATAATTCAATTTACATTAAATAGGACACTTCCTATTTTGGAGTTGATACAAAACCATGCATTGTTGGAAAATTTTAAACCTAGAACATCATTATGGTACAACGCGTATTATTATAATGGGTGTTATTACTTTTCTATTGGTCTTTTCTGTTTCATATGTAATGTTTAATTTATTTAACGAAGAGCATTACACAGATCGGTTATTCTGGCTTTTTGTAATTGCTGTACTCACTCTTTATCCAGTTCATAAATTTTTGCACTTTCTTGCACTATATGATTTGCGCCAGCATTTAAAATTACGTGTACGTACCCAATTTTATATAATTCCTGTTTTGCATATGCGAATTCGTGAACCTTTATCTAAAAATCGTTACATCTTAGCATTACTTACGCCTTTTATCGTTCTAAACACAAGTATTATAGTAGGAACTTGGCTATTACCAGCCTATACACACTACGGAACATTGCTGTTAGCTTATCACTGTAGTTTATGTTTGATTGATATCCTTTACGTGAAATACTTACTAAATTCACCTAAAAACTCCCAAATAGAAGAAACACCTAAAGGCTATGAAATTTTAGTTCCACCAACTGTTCACTAAAATGCTTGTACTTGTTTTTTATTGGCGTTCTTTGTTATGCTATTACTATTGAAAGAGGGGAGGAATAGACTTGCTATTAATGATTGTAGTTCTATTCTCGGTATTCTATTTATTTCAAATTAATCGCATGACATATGCTTTATGCATGCGACGTGAAATTCCCGAAGAAAACCAACCAAAAATATTCCGAACTATAAATATACTAATTACCATTTTACTTGTCTCATTTTATGTGGAAATTTTATATGCAGTTTAATGGAAGTATCCTTTACGCCTCGGCGTAAAGGCATCCATATCGGTTCAAAACATTGACAAAATAAATTGAAAGACATCCGCGTTCGTCCGCACACTCAAAATAAGTTGAGCCCCCATGCAACAACTTTTTCTAACCAATAAATTTGGTAGAACTAAGCTTGCGGCGCGAATGTCTACCATTGTTAAGAAAAGCTAAGAGTTGAGCTCTTAGCTTTTCACTGTTTTATTAATTAGTATAGGTACGCTGCGCCAACAATAATTAATAAAATAAATAACACAACTAATAAAGCAAAGCCTGAGCCGTAGCCACCGCCACCGTATCCTCCGTTGCCCATAACTTCACCCCCTTTCTTTTCTATATCCTATGCGCTTCAAAATTTGAAATATAGGCAATACTCAAGGGGGAACCATTTTGTTTTTAAAACGTTTATGTTATAGTAAAAAATGGACGAAACCATGTTAGGAGAGAATATCCACTATGAAAAAGACAGTTTTATCTTTAACTTTAGCTGCTTCTGTATTAGCTCTTGGTGCTTGTAGCGGCGGAGATAGCAAAGCAATCGTTACTTCTAAAGTGGGCGATATATCAGTAGCTGATTTTAATGAAAAGGCAAAAGCTTTAACAGGCTCATATGTAATGCAACAACTTGTGACTGAAAAAGTTTTAGCTGACAAATATGAGGTAACAGATAAAGAAATTAAAGAAGCTTACGACACTACAGCATCACAATTTGGTGATGGCTTTACACAAGCACTTGCTGAAAGTGGTTTAACAGAACAAGGCTTTAAAGATTCTTTACGTGTTCAGCTTCTTCAAGAAAAAGCTTTAAAAGATCAAGCAATTAAAGAAGAAGATGTGAAAAAATACTACGAACAAATGAAAACAGAACTAAATGGTCGTCATATTTTAGTAGCAGATGAGAAAACAGCGAAAGAAGTCATTGCAAAAATTAAAGGCGGTGCTAAATTTGCTGATGTAGCGAAAGAATATTCTACAGATACAGGTTCTGCGAAAAACGGTGGAGAGCTTGGATGGTTCTCTGTTGGTTCAATGGTTGATGAATTTAACGATGCTGCTTACGCTCTTGAATTAAATACATTAAGCGAGCCAGTAAAATCAAGCTTTGGATATCATGTTATTGAAATTACGGACAAGCGTGACGTAAAAGGTGTTGGTGAATTTAAAGATGAAGAAGACAACATCCGTTCAACAATGATAAACAAGCTAAACCAAACTGGTGAAGCGCAAACGATTTTAAAAGACATCGTTGCAAAAATGGCAAAAGATGCAGATGTGAAAACATCAGATAAAGATTTAAAAGAATCACTTAAATTCTTTACAACAACAAGTGAAGAACAAGCCAAAGCGGCTGAAGAAGCAGCTAAAAAAGCAGAAGATAATGCTGCTAAAGATTCTGAAGACAAAGCAGAAGATACTGACAAGGAATCTAAATAGTCTGGATAAATTTTAGTTCATCTAATAATGACAGTATCCTCAGCGAAAAGGAGCATCTGATTTTTCAGATGCTCCCTTTCTTTTTGCATTATTCTTTATGCCTGAAGACCGTTTTTGAACTACTATCTATATGAATTTACTTTTTCTATATAGTTGGTTTATAGAACGAGCGGTTATCCAGCGGGAAGAGTCGCTCTGTAAATTCCCCTGGAGCTGTTTTCCCTAATGCCCTTGTGAGCATATTCATTTTTGCATCTATGTTATCAATATAGTGCAAGATTTCCGCTTCTTGGAGCATAGGTTTTTTCGGGCTACCCCACTCTTCTTTTCCATGATGAGACAGAACCATATGTTGTAATAGCATGACTTCTTCACCATCAATTTCAAGTTCACTAGCAATTTTAGCAATTTCATTCACCATAATCGTAATGTGTCCTAATAAATTACCTTCAACTGTATACATCGTGGCAACTGGACCAGATAACTCTACAACCTTGCCTATGTCATGCAAAATAATTCCTGCATATAATAAATCGCGATTAAGCGTTGGATATAAATCAGCAATCGCTTTACCTAGTTTTAGCATAGATACCATATGATCTAATAAACCAGATGCATAGTCATGATGGTTTTTTGTTGCTGCTGGGAAGACTAAAATAGCATCCTGATGCTTTTTAATAGCTGCTCTCGTAATACGTGAGATATTTGGATTTTTAATATCAAAGAAAAATTGTGTCAATTCTTCATATAGTTGTTCTTTGGGCGTTGCTGAGGAGGGAACTAAATCATGAATTGCGATTCCTTCCTCTGGCTTTGCAACACGTATCGATTTAATACGTAATTGATTTTTTCCTCTATAGTCATGAATCTCTCCGCCAACACGCACAATCGCTTCAGCATGATACATTTTTTCATGATCCTCATTCGTGTCCCATAATTTTGCCTCAATATCCCCACTTTTATCTTGTAATAATAGCGACATAAATGGCTTTCCAACGGTTGTAACACCTTTTGTCGCTTGTTTTATCAATAAAAATTGATCTACTGCTTCTCCAACTTGAAGCGTCGTAATCCCTTTCATGTTGACGCCACTCCCCTTTCATTTGCTAGTGCTCCGATATCGACAATTTGCTCTTTATGCCAATGTTCGAGCATTGCGTCATGACAAGTAAAATATAAAATTTGACGTTCATATCCTACTTCTTTCATCAATTGTACCATTTTGTCTGTACGGTTTCGATCAAAATGGACAAATGGATCGTCCATAATGATTGGAAATGGGGCAGAGTCCATCAGTGTTTTTGCAAGGGCCATACGTAATGCAATATAGGCTTGCTCTTTTGTCGCCTGTGACAATTCAATCATTTGGTAACGTATTCCTGCAACATCTTGTGCAACAAAATAGCCTTCATCATGAATCGAAATTCTCTCATATCGTCCACCTGTCAGTAAACTGAATATCGCATTCACCTTCGAAAGAACATGAGGTAATTTTTCTTCTCGAAGGCGGAATAATGCTTCATGAATGGCAGTAGCTACAGCCTTTTTAGTTGCCCATTGCTCAATCAGCTGCTGTAATTCTGTTTTCTCCTGCTCAAACTGTTGAAGTAATTGCCCATACTTTTCATCATTTAATAGCTGCTCTTTTTCAATAAGCAATGAAGCACGGTGTTCAAGACATTTGTCTATCTCTTGCTGTAACGAGCTTTGCTCCAGTTCCAAAGCATGTAGAGCTTCTATAATAGAATCCTCCATCAGATTTTCTTGCTGTGGCAGGTTGAGTGAAGCCAATTGTGCTTGAACCGTTTGCAATTCTGCTATGATTTTTCTTTGTTGCTCAAACTGTTCATATATTTCATAATAAGCTTGCTCGTTTTGCACTTGTGCCTCACTAAATAACAGAGCTATTTCAGATGTATATTGGTCAATTCTAGATTGGCCACCCTCTAGTTTTATTTTAAGGCTGGCTAACTGGTCCTTCGTTTGTTGTACTTGTTGTTGATGCTTTTGTGCTTCCAGGTAGGCTGTTCGTAAATACATATATATTTCATGTTCATTGTAGGCTCCATCTAAGACCTGTTGGAGCTGTTCATAAATACTGTTCTTTTCCATCTGAGCTTCTTGTAGAAGGCTCAGTGTACTATTCCTTTTTGCTGCAAGCTCTTGAACGCCACGAATTCGCATAAATAACTCAGGCATTAAAGTTCTGGCTATTGATCCTTGTAATCGATAACGCTTTAAAAAAAGCTGAAGTGCCTGTGTGGCCTCTTCACTCTCTAACTCTGCTTGTTGAATTTTATATTCAAGTTGAACGTATTGCTGTTCTTTTTCTTTTTGCTGTTCATTGACATGTAACCAACGATCCTCATATCGTTGTTTCTTTAATAGCACAGCTTGTACTGTCATTTCTTCTTGTTCTAACTCTCGTAGGAGATAACTTTGCTCTTTATTTATAGGCTCCTCTGCTTGTTTATTATGTCTCATATACAAAATGCTAAGCAATGACAAAAATGCTCCGACAATGATCACAACCACATTCTTTTCAAACACTCCATAAGCAAATGACAATAAACCAATTAGTAGTATAAGCCAGATAAAATACAAAGGTTGTGATTGCTTATTTCGTAGTGACTTAGCAGCACGTAATTGCTCAAGCCTTCGTTTTTGCTGGGGCCACTGTGCTAAAATATGTTCTTCTTCACTTGTTAATGATTCCTGTACAATCCGTTGCTTTTGTTTAGCAATTGCATCTATTTCTAGATGTACTTGTTCAAGTGATCGTAAATGAAACTTAAGCTCCTCCTCTGCATCCTGCAGCTTACTTAATTGAAATTGAAACTGCTGTTCCTGCTGAAGTGAAACAGTCTCCCCAAGAAGATTTTCCTGTTCCTCTTTTTCTTGAACGCCTAATAAACGAAACTGTGCTTCCATTTCTTGTTCAAGCATAAAGAGATCATCTTGTAAATTTTGCACCTTCACCAGCAATTGATGCCAGGTTGCCTCTTTTTGTATAAGGCGAGCCATCTCATTAACCGTTTGCTCGTTCACTGTTGCTAGTACTTTATCTTGTAACGTTTGAAATTGCTCTTTTAATTGCAACAGCTGTTGGTTTTCATGCATTAGTCGGTCTTTTAACTGTTCATATCGTCTAATACCTTCTGGTGGAAATTGTATATCTTGATAGTTGGCTAAAGTTTGTTGCAAAGCCTGTTGCTGCTTCATTAGAGGTAGTGCTTGTTTTTGTATAGTTAGCTGTTGCCACTGTTGTTGTTGCATTTTTTGTGTCTCATAAAGCCGCTCTAAATTTTGCTCTAGGAGTTGTAGCTGCTTTAATTTATCTTCAAAGGTTTGAATTTTCCCTTGTTCCTGTTTAATCGTTCGTTCAAGCTGCTTTAAATGCTCTATTTTTTGATTAATTACTGGCACTTTACCGGTTTTCCTAAATAATTCATTTGCCTCTTTATCCATTTTCTTCTCAAGGGTCGATAAATGTTGAATACCTGTCGTACCTGAGGCTAGTAGCAAATGTGTTAGTTCCTCCTCTGACATTTTCTCAATCCCTTGTAGCTCATGTAATGAAAATGAAAAAATAGACTCAAAGCTGGCTCTTGAATAGCCATATAATAGTTTTGCTAACAGCTCCTCCTGTCCAGTTGTACCATCCTCTAAAAAGACAGTAACATCGCCCGTTGCCTTCCCTTTCACACGTTCAATGGTACATTGGCCATAAATCGGATGCTTGAGTATCAGCTGACCACCATACTTTGTCGAAGCTTTTGGTTCATATTTGCGCTGTGTCTGCTGCCTCGTGGGGAAACCAAAGAGCATTTGTAGAATAAATTGCTGAATTGTCGTTTTTCCCGCTTCATTTAATCCATAAAAAATGGTAACACCATCGCTTAACGAAATGGTCATATTTTCATGCTTACCAAAGCCATAAATTTGGATTTTTTGTATTGTCAGCATGTGATCACGCCCTTTGAATTTCTTCTGCCAATAATGCCTGTGCGCTATTCGTTAAATTCTCTATATCCTTGTCTGTAAGTGGCTCTATCAGCCTTGCGCCCCCAGCATATTGGTATAAATCTTTAAGTATATCCTTCCATTCATTACTATCCCATTGTTCCATTAAGCTGACAACTGATTGAGTTGTTGCAGTATGTTCATAAAATTTCCTAGTCTTCTGCAACACCAATTTTTGTACCCAACACATTGGCTCAATGCCTTCTTCAGCTTCCCGAACGGTCTCTAACCATGCATCTACTGTGGCATGCTCAAATAATGCTTCTGTTTGTTCATCAATATTTTGCAAATGAAGCTCTATAACTGATGCACCATATTTTGTTCTATTGACTGTAATTGCTTCTGCACATCTTTTGAGTAATTCATTAGCATGGATTACATTTTTACAATCCACTTCAACTGTACTATAAACTACAGTTGAAGTTGGAATAAAATCTAGTTCAGCCGAAGTTCGGGATAAAGTTACATCATAATAACCTTTCAAACCTTGCTCTTTACGATGGCGACTTTGTATATTGCCTGGATAAACAATTGGAGGATTTTGATGTAAAAGCTGTCGTTTATGAATATGGCCTAAAGCCCAATAATGGTAGTTTTTCTCTAGCAATTGTTGCTTAGTAAAGGGAGCATACACATCATGAGTCGTATTACTTGCCTCACTTCCGTGTAGCATACCAATATGAATGGTTTGTTGATTTTGTGCAATGGGATAGCTTTCGATAACCGATTCCCTCAAGTGGCGTTCATGATAACTGAAACCATATATATTGACTTGCTGATCCCGAATTTTTAATTGAACAACACTCGTTTCAGCTGGTAATTCATAGACATTACTTGGCAAAGAAAAGCGTGTCCAAGTACCATTTAAGTGATCATGATTTCCATAGCTCACAATCACTGGGATATTATGTTGGAAGAGCTTTTCCATTGCATCTTGAAATCTACGTTGCGCTTGCAAACTACGATTTTCACCATCATAAATATCTCCAACAATTAGCAAAAAGTCAGGCTTCTCTTGAATTGCTTTTTGAATAATTTTGTCGAATGCATCAAAAGTACTTGACCGAATGTTCTTTAAAATGTGTTCAGATAAACCAAATAAACCCTTAAATGGACTATCTAAATGTAAATCTGCCATATGGAAAAAACGAATTGCTGTCATCCAATCACCTCAAATAGTAGATAATTCTTAACTTGGTACTAATCAAAGTAGTACGAGTTCACTTATCAAAACCGAATATTTGTTCTATTTTATCATACTTCATCTTTTATGAAAAATGGTATGAAGGAAAATACTTGACCGCCTTACTTTTTCCACAATTTTCGTAATTTATCAAAAAAATCACTAGTTTTACCGTGAAGTTTATAAATCTTCTATGTATAATAGAAATATATTTTAGTAAAAGGGTGGGGTTTGCATGGAGAATTATCGTTTTACAGCTTTTGAAAAAACAGGGGAAACATTGTTTGATGAAACATGGACATTTGAAAATGATGAGGCTGCTAAACTAAATGGACAACAACAAATTGAGGAAAAAGGTGTTGCCGACAAAACTCATCGACTTGTAAACTCTTCAGGTAAATTAATATTATTCCATGTTTAATAGCGAGTAAAAGGCACGTAGACAATGCTGCTACGCGCCTTTTTACTATTTATTTCCCTACAAATACCGGTGTCCTTTTCTCTACAAATGCATGAATACCCTCTATATGATCTGTTGTTTTACGCATAGCAGATTGTCCTTCTGCTTCCAATGCTAGAACATTTTCTAGCTGTGATAAATTTTGAGCATGGAGAATTTTTTTCGTTGTAATCATCGAAGAGATAGGTGAAGCAAGCATTTTACCTACAAGCTGGTCAGCCATTGCAAATACTGTACCATCAGGTGCAATATAATCAATTAATCCTGCATCCAATGCTTCTTTTGCAGTTAATACCTTCCCTTCCCATATCATTTGTTTCGCTTTTACAGTCCCCACACGTTCTTTCATAAAGAAGTGACCACCTCCATCTGGAATCAGTCCTATTCCTATGAAGTTCATAGCTAGTTTACTATTTTCACAGGCTACAACAATATCTGCACCAAGTGTCAAACTAAATCCTAGGCCTGCCGAAGCACCATGAACTGCCGCAATAACAATCATCGGTAGCTGATAATAGGCCCTCACAATACGTGTTAGATAAACCATTGCCTCATCTATATTTAGTGGTTTGTTTTCATCGAGCATTGCCTTAATATCGCCACCCGCAGAAAAGACCTTTCCTTCTCCACGAATAACAAGTACCTGTATATCTTTTTCTTGTTGTAGAGCTTCAAAGCATTCTGCAAGTTCACGCATCATGTCACCATCCATAGCATTCATTGCCTGTGGACGATTCAATGTTAACGTTGCTCGACGTTCTAATTTTTCTAAAGTAATCGTTGAAAATTCCATCTCTCTTCCCCCCAAATATGAATAGTCATTCACTATGTACTATTCGAGTTTTTTTAGAAAACTCCTCCTACTCTAAGCAAAATTACTGTTGTTGTGCTATATTAAATGACGAACATTGTTATAAAGGTGGTTACGTATTTTGACACAAAAAGACTATCGTGTATTACTTTATTATAAATATATTACGATTGAAGACCCAGTAGCCTTTGCAGAAGAACATTTAGCATTATGTAAAGAAATTGGACTTCTTGGTCGTATTTTAGTAGGAAATGAAGGTATTAACGGAACGGTTTCAGGGACCATTGAGCAAACAGAAGCTTACATGAACCATATGAAGACAGATGCTCGTTTTAGTGATATTATGTGGAAAATTGATGAAGCTGAAGGGCATACCTTTAAAAAAATGCATGTACGCCCGCGACGAGAAATTGTTCATTTAGGTTTAGAGGATGATATCAACCCATTAGAAATCACTGGTGATTATTTATCTCCTAAAGAATTTATGGAACAAATGCAAGAAGATAACACCGTAATCATCGATGCACGTAATGACTACGAATATGATTTAGGTCATTTCAGAGGAGCAGTTCGACCTGATATTGAAAATTTCCGTGACTTGCCAGCTTGGATGGAAGCTCATAAAGAAGATTTTGCAGATAAAAAGATTTTAACTTACTGTACAGGTGGTATCCGCTGTGAAAAATTCTCTGGCTGGCTAAAACGCGAGGGCTATGGTAAAAGTGTTGGTCAATTACACGGTGGTATCGCCACGTATGCAAAAGATCCAGAAGTAAAAGGCCAGTTATGGGATGGTCAAATGTTTGTTTTTGACCGTCGTCGAAGTGTACCTATTAATCAAGTGGAACATGTCGTCGTTGGGAAGGATTATTTCACAGGTGAACCTTCTGAACGTTATACAAACTGCGCAAACCCTGAATGTCATAAATTAATGCTTTGCGAGGAAAAGCATGAGGCATTTTATATGCGTAGCTGCTCAGACGAATGTCGTCGTGCACCACGTAACTTCTTCGTTGAAGAACATGGTTGGTCGAAAGAACAGGTTGAAGAGCAAATTGCTAAAATAGCAGAGGCTCAAAAATCAAAGTAAGTATGCTTGATATAAACGGTATGGGTCCTTTTGTAAAAGTGAATGGAAACCCTTGGAGACACCGATTCTATCAGACTAACTAAAAGAGCATCGTTCGTTAAGACGATGCTCTTTTATGGTGTTAAAAAATCAAATCAATTAGCATTTTGCTAAAGGCGAGAAAGGCTTTCTATCCCACACTAGTGTTTATTTTGAGTTTTCAGATAAATGAATTTGCTTACTACTCTAGAACGAACGTAGTGAGCAAAGTGGCTCATTGGACGTCCCCTGGAAAGTACGCTGGCGGAACGGAAATCAACCCTGCTTTGCAAAACTTTTATTGCTACTTACATCATATTTTATTTTTCTTGAGCTAAATAACGCCCGACCTGCCGTCCACTAAATAGACAGCCTCCAACAAATGTGCCTTCCAAAGCACGGTAGCCATGAACACCACCGCCACCAAAACCACTTACTTCACCAGCTGCATATAAACCAGGTATTGGCTGACCATCCATTCCTAACACCGCACCATTCAGATTTGTTTGTAAGCCACCTAAAGTTTTTCGTGTTAAGATGTTTAATCGTACAGCAATTAATGGCCAATTTTTAGGATCTAACATTTTATGTGGTTTGGCAACACGCACCAATTTATCGCCAATATAATTCCTTGCTCCATGAATGGCATTAACCTGTAAATCCTTCGTAAATTTATTGTCCATTTCTCGGTCTCTTGCCAAGATCTGCTCTTTAATTTTCATGAAATCTAGTAGCTCATTTCCTGCCAGCTTATTCATACCATCAACAAGCTCTTTCAAATCATGAGCAATCACAAAATCCTCACCATGATTTTTAAAGGCTTGGATTGGAGCAGGTGGACCTGGCATGATTCGTTTCAAAACATCTCCAATGCTTTTGTTTGTTAAATCTGGATTTTGTTCTGAGCCAGATAGTGCAAATTCCTTCTCAATAATTTTTTCAGTTAAAATGAACCACGAGTAATCATAGCCTGTTTTTTGAATAGCCTCTAATGTGCTAAGCGTATCGAATCCTGGGAAATTTGGTGCATGAAATCGATTACCCTCTGCGTCAAACCATAAGGAGGAAGGCCCCGGCAAAATTCGTATTCCATGATTGGGCCAAATAGGATCCCAATTTTTTAACCCCTCTGTGTAATGCCACATTCGGTCCCGATTCACAATGCGACCCCCTACATGCTCAGTGATTTCTAGCATTCTCCCATCAACATAAGCTGGCACACCGCAAACCATATTTTTAGGTGGGGTCCCCAATCGTGCTGGCCAATTTTTTCTTACTAAATCAAAATTAGCCCCAATCCCCCCACTTGCCACAATTACAGCATCTGCTTCGTAGTTAAATTCTCCAATTCCTAGTCTTGAGCTTTTTTCACCTCTATTGATAAAAGTTTCCGCTAGTACAGTCCCACTAATGCCAGTAATTTTTCCGTTTTTTTGCAAAAATTCATCTACACGATGTCTTGGTTTAAAATCAATATATCCTTCTTTGATCCCCTGTTTTACTTTATCAACAAATGGCTTAACAATGCCTGGACCAGTTCCCCATACAATATGAAACCTTGGTACTGAATTACCATGTCCCCCCGCAAGAGAACCACCTCGTTCTGCCCAGCCAACAACAGGGAAAAATTTGATGCCCTTTGATTTTAACCAATCATATTTTTCACCCGCCGCAAAATCAACATAAGCTTTAGCCCATTTATATGCCCAGGAATCCTCATCCTCTAATCGATCAAAGCCAGCTGTCCCTTGCCAATCTTGCCATGCAAGCTCCTTACTATCTTTAATTCCAAGCCTTCTTTGCTCAGGAGAGTTCACTAAAAAAATCCCACCAAATGACCAATATGCCTGTCCCCCCATTGAATTTTCAGGCTCCTGATCAACTAAAACAACTTTTTTCTTTGCGTCGATTAACTCACAAGCTGCAACTAGCCCTGCAAGTCCAGCACCAATTATTGCAACATCGTATTTCATTACTACACCCCCAAATCAAATCATCCTTAACTAACATTCTTCCCTAACAGGCTGTTTACCTTCTAAAAAAACATTTTTTGTCTAAATTGTGACAGAGAAAAATGTTCGCTTTCTACACTTGAAACTACCATGGACTTGTATGAAGCAGCTAATTTATTCCAGTTAATTCCCATATAATTTTTTCTTCTCAAACTACATAGAAACCTAGTATTATCGGACTTTTCAAATATCGTTAGCGCTTTCATTGTATTCTCCAAAAAGACGTACAATATAATTGTTTAACAAAAAGATCGTTCGTGTTTGGTTATTATTCAGACTTTCGAAGTCAATATTTTTAAAGTATTTTAGAAATATCGTTGACAAAGGTGAACAATAAGGATTATGATGTTAACAAATTTAATCACACAAAATATAACGACGGAGACACACTAGTCGTAAGAAAATCCCAAGAGAGCTGATGGTTGGTGTAAATCAGTGATTTCTACGATAATAGTTCCACTCCCGAATAGATAGGCCGAACAACCCTAAGTAAGCTTATCCGTCACATGCACGTTACGCATATAGCTAAGACTGCAAGAATAATTTTTTCTAGTAGTAATTAAGGGTGGTACCGCGAACCAATGTTTATTCAGCCTTTCGCCCCTTACAACACAATAACTGTGTTTGTAAGGCGTGGAAGGCTTTTTATTTTGTTCTCGATCTAGTAGAAAGGAGATTGTTTGCATGCTGTAAGATGTTCGAATTTTACAACTTCCAGACTCTCATTGGTAAGACCACAATCATTTTTATTAAAAAGGAGCTAATTATAATGACTACTGCAACAAAAACAATTAACGTATTTATCGCTGATCCACTAAGTGAAGATGGTATTTTCCCACTACGTCAGGAACAAGACTTAGATTTAAACATTATCGTGGACACTGGTCTAGCACCAGAAGAATTAATCGCAAAAATTGCCGATGTAGATGTGTTACTTGTGCGTTCTCAAACAACTGTGACACGTGAGGTGATTGAAGCAGCTAAAAACTTAAAATTGATCGGTCGTGCTGGTGTGGGTGTTGATAATATTGACCTTGCTGCTGCAACTGAACATGGGATTATCGTTGTCAATGCACCAGATGGTAACACGAACTCTGCTGCTGAGCACACGATTGCGATGATGACATCACTTGCTCGTCATATTCCACAAGCTTTTAATACTTTGAAAAATGGAAAATGGGATCGTAAATCTTATGTCGGGGTAGAGCTAAAAAATAAAACTTTAGGTGTTGTAGGATTTGGACGTATTGGTGTTGAAGTAGCTTATCGTGCAAAGGGTCAACGTATGAATGTTATGGCATATGATCCTTTCCTTACAGATGAACGAGCAAAAGAGTTAGGTGTAACAAAAGCGACAGTTGAAGAAATTTGCGCAGCAGCAGATTTCATCACAGTACACACTCCTCTTCTTCCTGAAACACGTAATCTTATTAATAAAGAAAAATTCGCAATCATGAAAGATGGCGTACGTATTATTAACTGTGCACGTGGCGGTATCATTAATGAAGACGATTTATATGATGCGATTGTAGCAGGTAAAGTTGCTGGTGCAGCCCTTGATGTATTTGTCTCTGAACCTGCAACAGATCATAAACTACTGACGTTACCGCAAGTTATCGCAACGCCTCACTTAGGTGCATCTACTATTGAAGCACAAGAATCTGTAGCAGTTGATGTATCAAATGACATCATTAAGTTCTATAAAACAGGTACTGTAACAAATCCAGTGAATATGCCATCTATTCCGAAAGAACTTCTTGCACAAGTGGAACCTTTCTTTGAGCTAGCAGAAAAACTTGGTTCTTTTTTATCACAGGTAACAACAGAGCCTGTAAAAGAAATCAACTTATCTTATGCTGGTGAAGTAGCAAACTATGATGTTCGTCCATTAACTTCAAACGCATTAAAAGGTTTATTATCTAAAAACCACGGTAATCATGTAAATGATGTGAATGCTCGTTACTTGTCTGAACGTATTGGCATGAAAATTAATGAGCACAAAACAACAACGGCAAAAGGCTTTACAAGTTTAATTACGATTGAAATTATTACAGCCAATGAAACACATACAGTAGCTGGTACGTTATTAAATGGTTTAGGTGCACGTATTGTTAAGGTGGAAGACTATGTTGTGGACGTTATTCCTCAAGGTCACCTGCTTTACATTAAGAACACTGATAAACCAGGTGCCATTGGCCGTGTAGCAACAAAACTTGCAGAAAAAGATATCAACATTGCCACAATGCAAGTTGGTCGTGCGCAAGTTGGTGGGACAGCAGTTATGATGCTTACGATTGATAATGTAGTAACAGAAGAAGATTTAGTATTCGTGTCTCAACTCGAAAATATTGATGAGGTAAAAGCCATTACCCTATAGTAATGACTAACGTAAGCAGGGAGTTTCTACTCTCTGCTTTTTCTTTTTGGAAAAATGATACTTTTTAGTACCTTAATCGTCTTTAAAGGAAAGGGGGTGTATGGAATGAAAGTAGAAAAAATATTTCACTTACATAATCAAACCATTTTTAAATACTTATATTACTTACTGAATGACGAAACATTAGCAGAGGATTTTACACAGGAGACCTTTGTTCGTTATTTTAACTATCAACAATCAATTAAAGAAGGAGCACAACTCGCTTGGCTTCGTTCCACTGCTCGTAACCTTGCCTACGATCATTTTCGACGGAAGAGGCTTATACAATTTGTCCCTTTTTTACAACAGCATGAAAAACAATCCTCGCCCTCCCCAAATGAATGGTTAATGCAACAAGATGCCAAGATTCTGTATCTTGCCATTAGTAAACTAAAAATTACATATCGTGATGTCATTATTCTACGGAAAATTGAAGGTCTATCAATCGAAGAGACCTGTGAAGTACTCGGTTGGAACGAAGGAAAGGTAAAAAATACATTAAAACGAGCACTCGTTGCATTAAAAAAACAGCTTGGAGGTGAGATGGATGAAGAATTATAAAAAGGGATGGCAGCATTTACATGATTTGAAATTAACCGATCAGCAAGAACAATATTTATTGCGTCAAATAACAGCCCCTTCCTCAACGAGAAAAAAATCGTCTACGACTATGTGGAGGATTCCATCTGTGGCATTGTTATTTGTAGTAGTTCTCTCTATATTACTTTTATCCTTTATTCAAGAGCCTACTACTGCTCCTAGATCAACAGACTCTACTAAAATGATCGATCGAATTTATGTAAAGGACAATAAAAATACAGAGAGTTTTCTACCAAAGGGTACTTGCCTTTATGTACCGCAACAATGCTACCTAGATAACAAACGACTAACTCAGTTACAAGAAAAAATGAAGGAGGCTTCCCCTATTTCGATTACTAGTGGACAATGGGAAAGCAATGATTACTTTACACCTTATGATTTATTCATACTGTATACAGATGGTTCTCAAGAGAAATGGAAGGTACTCAATAATGATATTCTCTTCAATGTTGAAACTCAGCAAGCCTTTTTAATCGAAGAATCAATGGACTCACTTATATATTTTTATGATGACAAGCGGTCAACCAAATTGATCATTGGTAATATATTTATCTTTCTTACGCATTTCATATTATGGATTGCTAAAAAAAGAATGCCTCATACCGAGCGCCGCTTTTTTGCTGCGACAGTTGAGCATGCTATTGCCAATTTAATTATGCTTTTATTGTTTGGAGGTATTTTATTTAGTATTTATCTTGTCCAACATACTATTCATGCAACAATTATTTATAGCTTTTTCTTACTATACTCAATCATGCAAATCCTTTATCGCAAAAAAGCTGGTGAACCTCATGGTTTCTTAATTGCTAGCGCTTTTGTTCAGCTTTGTTTAGCTATAGCTTTTACAAGTTTATACCTTGCACTGAATGTCTTTTTTTAATAGATGGATCGAAAAATAAAAAATGTACTGACCACAAGGGACAGTACATTTTTTCATTATAGCTTATTTATAAGTTCTAACAATGCTGTCAAAGAGTCTACTTCATAGGTTGGTGTGACAGCTCCATTGGCAATATTGTTTTCACGATTAATCCATACATTGCGCATTCCGACACGCGAAGAACCTAAAATATCAGTATTGAGATTATCGCCAACCATGATTGCCTCATCTGCTGTAATACTTGCTTTCTCCATAACAAATTCAAAAATAGATGCATCAGGCTTACCCTTGCCAAAGTCTCCCGAAATAATAATATGATCAAAATACGGGGCAATTTCAGGTGTGATTTCTAGCTTCAGGTTTTGTAGACTTGGTGCTCCATTTGTGAGTAATACAAGCTGATACTTTCCTTTTAGTTGATCTAATACAGCAAATGTATCTTCATATAAAAATGGTGATACTTTACGCTCAGCCATAAAGCGCTCTCCTAGCTCAGCTCCAAACTGCGCATCATCAATATTAAGAGCAGCTAACCCTTTTGTCCAAGCTTCTGCACGATAGCCAGGAACAATTTCTTTCATCTTTTGGAAAGAATCTGTCGTATCATCAAACGTCCCCCAAAGACCTTCGAACGGGTTAATACCTATTAAGACTGTATAATCATATGTTTCATACCCCTCATACAGGGCGCGTGCCTCTCGACGAACAGCCTCCTCTAGTTTAACAGGATTCACATTATGTACTGTTGCTGCATAATTACAAGTTTTTTCAAAGGCTGTTTTGACTGATTTTTTATCCCATAGCAGTGTATCATCTAAATCAAAAATAATTGTACTTATCGACATTTTGTCCGCTCCTAGCTCCCGGTTAATACTACTATTTTAGCATATTTTCAAAATATTTAGGATAACAAATTATGCATAATTCCTTTCATTAAAACAAGCTGTGCGTCAATTTCTCACAGCTTGTCATCCATTATTTTTGTTTATTACGTAAACGGTTCATAAGGCGTTGAATATCCGCTTTTTTTTGATCAGTTTCTTCCTTTAAAATTTCTATATGGTAATGTCCGTCTTTTTCTTCAATCTCCACACGATCTCCTACTTGCACAGGCTCGTTTATGGCTGATTGTATAATAATTAGTTGTTCCTCTTCATCTGGAAACTTTAAGAAAATAGCATAACCATCTTCAATACGGTCTAACGTGTATTTAGTCGAGCTCACTTATCAGTTCCCCTTTCTCATTACGTAATTGAGCAGCATCTCCTTCGTTTAACCAAATCTGCTTCGTTGTCCATTTTAAATAATTTTGCCCTTCTCGCGCATTGGCTCCGCTTGTAATATAAATCGTTTTTCCTGGCTGCAATGATAGATTAGGAAAATTAAAAACTTGATTACCTTCAATAGAGATAAGCTGCCAATCTTTTAACGAAACTGCTTGCTGTCCATTATTTTTTATACCTACAATTTCACCAACTAAATCCTTGCTCGTGATTTCAATAGCGGGCGTCAGCGGAACTACTTCAGATGTTTTTTCAGTATTCGCCACAGAGGTTTCCTTCCCATTCACCGCATAGTTTACCCCATCTGTTGTCACAGTAATCGTTCCTATATCAGCCGTGGCATAGATTTTACTACCAATCTCCTTCAATCCATCTACCACTTCCGCATGTGGATGTCCATATTTATTATCTTTCCCATAACTTAATATCGTGACCTCTGGCTTTACAGCACGAATGAAATCCTCTGAACTACTAGTATTCGATCCATGGTGACCGGCTTTTAAAACTGTTGCTGACACATCATATTGCATCATTTCTTTTTCTAACGCTATTCCAGCATCACCTGTTAATAAAAAGGAGACATTGCCATAAACTATTTTTAACACAATCGAAGCATCATTATTATCTGATGCCTGCTCATTTGCATTTAAAACTTTCACAGTGACATCCTCATCAAACTTAATATTGTCACCTGGCGTCGGTACATCATAAGGAATATTTTTTTCATCAATCAGCGTCAACATTTCTTCAAATGTTTGAGATGTATGTACTTTTCCTGAATCGTAAAATTGCTCAATTGTCATTGAGTTTAATACAGGAATGAGCCCACCAATGTGATCAGCATCAGGATGTGTCGCCACTACTATATCGAGCTTACTCACCCCAATTTCCCTTAAATAAGAAACTACTTGCGGGCCAGCTCCTTTTACACCTCCATCTACAAGCATTGTTTTACCATTTGGTGACTCTATTAATATAGAATCCCCTTGACCTACATCAATAAAATGAACGCGCATATCATGGCCAGCCGTTACAGGGATTTTTTCTGTCTGGATTGCTTCCGTACAGCCTGCTAATAAAAAAATACAAAGGAGCAATACTATTATTTTTTTCATCTACTAACTTCCTTTCTATTTTTTCATTATACAAAAAGAGAGCTAGCCATGGGCCGCTCTCCTTTTTTTAAACGAATATCCACCATAATATCATCGTAATAATTATTGTCACTAGACCTTGTAATAAGGTTGCAGCCGTTTGTGCTTTGTAGGCTTGTGTGACTTCCATACCGCTATACTGTGTAATTACCCAGAAGAAGCTATCATTGACATGGCTAACTGTCATTGCGCCAGCACCAATTGCCATTACCACTAATGCTAAAGGTACCGCCCCTTCAATTCCAAGTGTCACAAGCATTGGTGCTACTAAAGTAGATGTGATCACAAGGGCTGTTGTGGAAGAGCCTTGAGCTGTTTTTAATGCTGCTGCTACAATAAACGGTACAAGAAGGAATAAAGTACCTGATGCAAACACTCCTAAATCCATTTCCTGTAGAAGTTCTCCGACTCCAGCATTCTTAATAACGGTCCCAAATGAACCGCCAGCACCTGTAATCAGTAAAATAGGAGCCGCTTCTTTTAAACTCTCACCAATCCAACCAGTTAATGTCGTTTCATTGATTTCAGGAAGTAATAAAAATGCCGCTGCTACCCCTAAAAATAAAGCTACTGTAGGGGAGCCTAAAAATTTAAAAACTGTATTGAATGTCGACTCTGTATCACCCACTAATGCTGCGATCGAACCTAGACCAATCAAGACAATTGGCAGAACGATTGGTAAAAATGCTTTAAAAGTTGATGGCATTTTGCCAAAGGATTTAATAACTTCCTCATAATCCAATGCCTCTACCTCATCCTCAGGTACTCGAATTTTTGTCGCTACTTTTACCGACCATAGATAGCCTACAAATGTCGCTGGTATCGCTACTAATAAACCAATAACAATAACTGTACCTAAATAATCTGCTGCACCAATATTCCCTGCAGCTGCAATAGGACCAGGAGTTGGAGGTACTAATACATGTGTCGCAAATAAGCCTGTCGCTAAAGCTACTGCCATTGAAGCAATGGTTACATTTGCTCGCTTTGCTAAAGACTTCTGCAAGCTGGATAAAATAATAAAGCCAGAATCACAAAATACTGGAATGGACACAATGTAACCGATTAAAGACATCGCTAATTGCGGACGCTTTGGACCTACAATTCGTAATACCACTTCTGCCATGCGATAGGCAGCCCCTGATTTTTCTAATATTAAGCCGATAATCGTTCCAGCGATAATGACTAGTCCAATACTTGTCATCAAGCCACCAAATCCAGTATTTATGCTTTCAACTACTGTTAATAATGGCATTCCTGAAGCAATCCCAACGAAGAAGGCACTAATTAATAGCGCTAAAAACGGGTGAAGCTTTAATTTAGCCGTCCCCAATACTACAAACAATACCCCTATTAAAATAATGATGAACAACATCTAGTCATCCCCCTTTTGTATGTAACACTCAATAATTTTCTTTATTTTTAAGCGAATAAAGTGAGCAGGTTCTTGCATGGCCTGCTGAACAGTGACCTCTTGATCTACTAATGACTCCACAACTGAAAAATACTTTTGCAATGTCCCCTTTGCCTTTACATCAATCCCACCAGACAATAATATTGCCTCTACGTTTGCTTGCTTAGCAGCTTTCGCCACCCCTAATGGAGCCTTACCATGTAATGTTTGTAGATCGGATTTTCCTTCCCCCGTAATCACTAATTGCGCATCTGCTAAATGGCCCTGTAACTTGACAGCACCCAAAACAATTTCAATTCCCGCATGAAACGTTCCTTTTAAAAATGCAATTAAAGCTCCTCCCATTCCCCCTGCAGCTCCCGCACCTTTATAATCATGAAGTCGAATGGAAAATTGTTTTTCTACAATATCTGCAAAATGTTTTAAACAATTATCAAAATGTACTATTTGATGTTTTTTGACACCTTTTTGAGGACCGAAAATGGCTGTTGCCCCTCGTTCACCTATGAGCGGATTATCAACATCACAAGCGATCGTAAATGTGGCATCTGCTAATCTAGCATCCATCTGTCGAATATCAATAGTAGCTAATTTCTCTAAATTTAACACGCCATTCTCAAGCTCTGAACCATCCGTTGCTAATAATCGCACTCCTAATGCCTTTAGCATGCCAATCCCCGCATCATTTGTAGCACTTCCTCCAATGCCGATAATAAACTTTCTAAAGCCTTGATCGAGCGCAGCTTTAATTAATTGACCCGTTCCATATGATGTAGCTAGATTAGGATTTTTCTCATTGTCTTGTAACAGCATAATCCCAGATGCTTGAGCCATCTCTATCACACACGTCTCTTGATCTCCTAATACTCCATATTGAGCCTGGATAGCTCTTCCCAATGGATCTAATACATTTACTGAAAAATATTGACCCTCAGTAGAGGTGATAAGCGATTGCAGTGTGCCCTCTCCACCATCTGCAACTGGTAATATCATTGTTTCAATCGATTGATCCGCATCCAAGATCCCTCTTTGCATTGATTTTGCCACTTCCACAGCTGACAGCGTACCCTTATAGGAATCTGGACTAATTATGACTTTCATGCTCTACCTCCACTTTTGTCGTCCCTTGATATTTAAATTTTTTCTTAGTTAAGCGCTTACAATTTATTATAATGACAATAAATTCAGAAAACATTATAATAGGTGTACAATTTATCTGTCCTATAACAGAGTTTTTTTATGCGAGGTGTATAAACATGTTGACGAAAAAATTAGCAGAAGAAATCGTACACCAAACGATGTTACGCTTACGTCACAATATAAATGTCATTAGCCCAAGTGGAGTCATTTTAGCCTCTGGCGATAAAATGAGGGTGGAAAAAATTCATGAAGGTGCACTTTATGTGGCACAAACAAAAAAGACATTGATTATTAATGAAGAAAATATAGAGCTGTATCCAAATACGAAACCAGGCATTAATATGCCTATTATGTATCAGGATGAAGTGGTGGGTGTTATTGGCATAACAGGAGAATCAGATGACATGCTTGATATTGCCAAGCTTGTGCAACTAACAACAGAAATCATGACACATCAAGCAATTGTTGAATCAAAAAGCGAATGGCAACGGAAAAATAATGATTACATATTTGAAGCGCTCGTTCACGGCAGTAAGCTCGATGCTGCATTAAATGAACGAATTCAGAAACTCCCCTTTTCACTACTAGCACCCTTTCAAGTGATTTTAGTAAGCTTAAATGAAACGTCATACGCCGAAAATACAATCCCTTTCTTTTTTGAGGATTTATTTTACAAACAGCCTATTCTTGCGGGACATAGCCAATTACAGGAATATTATATCTTACTGTCAAATTATGGAGAACAGAGTTGTCGCCCCATTATTAAAGCACTACGCAAGCAAAAACAGAAGCTACCTTCACTTCAAATAGGAGTTGGTCCTGTTGTCCAACATCTATCACAGCTTCCTTATAGCTACCAAGGCGCTAGAACTGCGCTTGAATTTGCTACAATCCAAAATGAATTAACCTTTTTTGAGGACGTCGAGTTATTTTCCCTTTTTAAGCCTCGAGAATCAGATGAAGTACAAGCCTTTCAACATCGCATTCTTAAAAACTTAGATGCTAAACAGCTAGATACATTACAATCATTTTTTGACTGTAATTTACAGCTGAAGCTTTGTGCACAACAATTAAACATTCATCGTCATACACTTACTTACCGCTTAAATAAAATAAGAGAAATAACAGGCTATGATCCAACCTATTTTGAGGATGCCGTTATTCTAAAAATGGCCTGTACATTACAAAAGCTTCAAACAATAAAGGCAATCTGAACAACTCAGATTGCCTTTATTTTATCCATTATATAATTCATCTAAAAACTCTAGTTTTTTCCCAATCGCATCTTCAAAGGTCATAATATAGGCTGCTGGATCTTTCGGATTATGGAATTGTGTGATTTTTCCCGTCTTAGGATGAACAAATTTAGAAGAGGCTCCACAGCCTATTCCTAAAATCGTTTGTACTTCTTCCATAATGACAATATTATAGATACTTTCTTCACCAACTTTACTATAGCCGACATTTTCTAAATTACCTAAAATATTTTTTTGACGATATAAATAGTAAGGAACATAGTTATTTTCCTTTGTCCAAACCTGTGCCATTTCCATCATTTCAGCCACCGTATCACGATCTGCTACTTTATATTTATCCTTATTACGAGTCATCTCGGACGCACGTTTGAATGATAATGTATGAACCGTTAACGACTCTGGCTGCATTTTAGCAGATTCCTCTAATGAATGCTGGAATTCCTCAATTCCCTCATTCGGTAACCCAATAATTAGATCCATATTAATATTATTCATTCCCGATTCTCTTGCAAGCCAAAACTTATCAATCGTTTCTTGCACCGTATGATGACGACCAATTGCTTTTAATGTTTCATCTGTATAAGATTGTGGATTAACACTAATACGATCAATGCCCCATTTTTTAAGTACTGCTAATTTTTCAGGTGTAATCGTATCTGGTCTTCCCGCTTCAACTGTAACCTCACGAATTGTTTCTGGATTTGGGAATGATTCATACATCGTTTGATATAAGGCATCCATTTCATCTGCCTCAATTGAAGTTGGTGTACCGCCCCCCCAATAAATAGAGGTAATTTTCATATTATTGTCCTTCAGCCATTTACCCATTTCACGCAATTCAATGTGTAAGCCGTCTAAAAAGGTAGTCACACGACCTTGCTTACGGTTGCTACCAATGGCGTAGGCTGGGAATGTACAATAGGCACATTTCGTTGGACAAAATGGAATACCGATATAGACACTGATTTCCTGACCAATTTCATCAATATCAGGAATGGTTACTAATTGTCGTTCTACAATTTCCTTTAAAAGTGCCACCTTGTCTTCTGATAAACGAAAATCACGAATAAGAAGATCGGCAATTTCTTGCTCCGTTTTGCCTTCTTTTCTAAATTTATGATATAGCTTAGTTGGGCGCACACCTGTTAAAATCCCCCACTGTTGATGCATCCCAGTATATTGCTCCAGAACATCTAAAAACACGTGTGACAATGCACGTTTAATGCGAATATTTAGCTCACGACCAGTTGCAGCTGATTCGTATTGTATGCTGTATTCATTTTTATATTGCTTTCCATCTACATTCAGAACTGCTTTTGTGGATATGGAAAAATTGTCATCAGTTAGATAATCAAATGAAGCGGACATATCTGCTCCATTTGAATCAACCTTCAGCTTTGAATCCTCAAAAAATAAATTCGCTATATGATTTAGTACGCGAATCCAATCTTCAGGATATTTTTGATCTATGTGAATAATTTTCATTTACTTTCGCTCTCTTCTTTTCTTATTCCTGATATATTGCAGATTTAAGTTTAACAAATTTCTATGACTTTAAGCAAAGTTACAATGAGAAACTTAGAAATAACAGAATATTCAGTTTGAAATAGACAATCTATTTTTTTGTCATTATAATTTTTACAAAAGGTGGTGTTGATAGTGTTTATTTTAAAAAATAGCAACCGTACAGCCATTTCGAGCTTTATTCATCAAATAGAAGTAATATTCCACCGGTTTGATTTAGATCGTTGTGATGAAAAAACATTATATGTGACTGTCTTATTTAAATACGGTACACATAAAGCTCTGTGTGATTTTATCTACATTATTGACCAGCAAGAAATATATGGTGCAATTTCTATCAACAAGCACTACGAAAAAGTAAGAGATTTTATTCAACAACACTTCCAGCAATTTGTGCTGTATTCAGATGAAATGACATTAGCTAAAACCTTTATGAAGACAGTATCCTTTAAGGAATGTCTTCAACAATTTGCCAAAAGGTATCCAACCTACTTGTCCTCGAAAAGTCCATATGCCTTGAAAATTGCTGAATGACAGGTAAATTAAAAAATAGTATGCCAGGAAATCCTGGCATACTACTATTTCTTTTATTTTAAATAATCTTCAACAAATTCAACAGGTACATATGTCTTTGTGTTTTTTAGTGTTGGTGCTACTGTTAATGTACGCAATGCTTTGTTATAACCAAATGTTTTGTCTCCACGAGTTAGTGTGTAAGACATATTTCCTTTTGAAAGAATAGCCCCTTTACTTGTAGATTCCACTTTATATCCTAGCTTTTCAGCAATGACACGTAATGGCACCATTTTTGTTCCAGCTAAATCATAAGAATCTAATGCGATGATGCTCTCAATTTCTTCATTTACTGGATTTGTCGTATTTGCTGAATTATCATTAAGAACAATCACTTTAGATGGTGTTGTTTGGGCTGGAATACTTTTAGTAGATGCCGTATAGAAAACAACTAGATGCTGCTCTGCTAAATCTTTAACGTCTACCTTTTCACCTTCTACATTGAGTAGCTCTGTCTCTTTCCCAATATTTAATTTTAGAATATCATACGTATTAGTTAAATCTTCAAAGAAATAATCCACTTCAACAAAGCCCACTTTTTCAGTTTCAACAATAACAACCTCAGGATTAAATTGCGGTGGATAAATATATTTTTGAGGCTTATTAGCAAATGTATAAGCGATCACTTTATCACCTTTTTGAAGCGCTACTTTTTTTCCAGTATTATCAAATACAAGCGTATCTTTAGTAATTTCTAATACATTTGTTTGCTCGCCATCTTTGACTGTGTAATATGTAATGTTTTCTCCAACACGAATATCATCAACAGTACCGCGAGTATTATTGAAAATATGTACTGGATCTATTTGGATTTGTGGAACCTCCGCTGTCGTTGTATGTTCATTTGCTGATGCTACTGGCACAACGGCACTTCCAACTAATAATGCAGTCATGGCTACAGGTGCAAATTTTTTCATGTTCATAAAATCTCTCTCCTTAATGTTTGAATTCATAAGAGTAGTAGTTTTAACATGGAAAAAGTTTCATCGAAAACTGAAAAATACATTATAGATACTACATAAAATAAACTAAAAAGAGGAATTAAACAATATTATATTATTTTTTCTAATATGTTATATTCTTACTTGATTATTATTATAAGGAGATGTTGTATTGAAAAAGTTAATTATACCTATTTTACTATTTAGCCTTTTATTATTTGCTTGTGAGGCTCAACAAACAGAAGAACATTTTGTCCCAGAGCCTGCCAATTCTTCTAATGAAGAAGATTTAAATTTTTCTACTGATGAGTGGCAACAATTAGCATTTGATAGTTCATGGTATCGTAATCTGAATATTAATAGTGAAGATACATATTCTAAAATGGTAGATTTTGAAGGAGATCAAGTACCTGAAATTTTCATAGGTTATAATGGAACACACTATGGTTATATCATAGGTAAATACAATAAAGAAAACAAAACATGGTCGTTATGGACTTCCCTACAAGAAGAGACACCTATTCATGGAGAAGTACGTTTTAAAGGCTATTTGAAGGAACAAGACAATAAGGAGATACCCTTAATTACAGTTTTTAATGCTAATGCATCTAACTATTCTGAGGTGCTTCACTTACTAAAAGTTTCAAATGACAACAACAAAATTATTAGCGGTCAAACTTATAACCTCTCAATGAATAGAGAGTTAGTAATAGACAGTGCTAATTCATTTAGTATCCAAGCAGAAAGTTATTCAGAACACTATAAACTTCTAGACCATACAATTATAAATGAATATGGTACAACTAAGCTTTTTTCTGGATTACCTATTATTCAAAATGATAGCTTACTTACTCTTCTAAATCATAATTTCTTTCAAACTGGCATTATTTTTGGAGATTCTTATCCTACTGCCAAGATTAAAGCGGGTACTCCAAATTATGAAGACTTTTATGAAGGAGGCCTATGTTCTTTCTACGAAGATTATTTCTTTTGCCTAGGTGAAGATGAAATCCCAATTAGCCATTTTTATTTATCGAATTTTAGAAACAACGTAACAAAAGCAGATCTGGAACAAGCTGTTGGTCAAGGCATTCAAATTAGTTCATTTGAAAGATTTGAAAATCCTGATGATATTGTTTATTATGCTGATTTTGAATTCGATAACGTTTATTTTCATGCGGAGTTCAATCATAATCAAAGTGATGCAACTTTAGTGAATCTAACATTAAGCTTAACATTGCATAATAGCTAGAAGCGATAAACCACCAGTGAAAATTTACTGGTGGTTTCATCATTCGTTATTCTTTAACAATCTCACTCAAACCAGTAATATCGATACCATTTAATGCTTGGGTAGCTAGGCGGTCCGCTTCTGAATTGTCCTTACGCGAAATAAGCTGGTATTCCGCTTGGATGCTAAGCTGCTCTAACTTAGCATCAATTTTATCTGCCCAACTTGCTAATTCCTTTTCTAATGCTGGCCATTCGCCACTTAACTGATTGATGACCACCTGCGAATCTCCTATAAAGCGTACAGGTATATGGTGAACATGTAATAATTCTAGCTCCACTAAGCCTAAATAGAGCGCTGCATATTCTGCTTCATTATTTGATTTAAGCTCTGATGAAAAGGCATTTCTTCTTAAACGATAAGGCTTACCGTTTTGTTCATAATATATGGCACACCCTAGCCCTGCCTGCCTTGTCCCCCTGTCAAAGCCTCCATCAAAATAGACTGTAATATTATGGGGCTCTGTATCTATTTCCTTTAAATATGCTTTTAGTTCTTTTAATGTCCAATTTGTATTTTGTCGATCAATACAATGAAGGGACTTAACTCTTCCCGTTTTCTCCATATCCTCTGCAAGTAATAAAGCTTGAGCGGCTGGCATTTCTTCAGAACGTAAAACAGTTGTTGCTCCTTTAGGTGTTTTATAGGTCCATTCAATAAGTACATGCATAATATTAACCTCCAATACGCTTAGATTGAAACATAAAGTAAAAACGTGTACCGACCACTTGCGGATACACGTTCTTTTACTTACTTGTTATATGTGCAATTCTTAGGACAATTATTCCTTTTTAAATTGCTATTATCTTATTGAATCCCCTCATATAAGCCTTGGATCGGTTTTATTAAAATACGATTCACTTCTTCGATCACCTTGCTTAACTTCATTTCAGCTTCAAGCATAGTTGATATTTTTTCATTTTGCTGTGCGAGCTGTGCCGCCTTTTGTGCATAGACAAGCTCATCTTCCAAAATATCCTCACCAGCTAGTTGTTTTTTCTGTAAATCGATTTGGATTTTACGGAAGTTTTTAAAGACATTTAATGCCTCTTCATCATTTTTTACAACTTCAACAGCAGCCTTTAAAGCTTCAAACTCAGAAGTTTTACGGAATGTTGCCTCAAGCGCATTAATGTCATTATAAATATTAATCATTTATACAATCTCCTTTTTAAATAAAGTAAACAATTAACCCTTGCACAATCCCAATCAATCCACCAAGAACTGCACCTAATACGGTAATCATTTTAAACTCACGTTTTGAAATACCTAATACAAGCTCCTCTAATTTTGCTACCGGGAAGGAATCTACCTGTTCTCGAACAACTTCTTGTAGATTTAAACGTTTTAATACATCCTCAAGTTTTTCCTCTGCTTTCACAAAAGCTTTGTCAATAACTTGTGGAATTACCGTATATTTGGCCCACTCATTTCCTTCAGGCCAGTAATAAGAAATCGGTTGATTTAAACGTTCAGAAATAGCTAATTGCTCTTTTACATACACTTGTAATTTCGATAAAATCGGCTCAAATTGAATATCTTGTAAAAAGTCCATTGCTGGTCGATCTTTTAATTTTTCCCATTCCTGTGTAAATATTTTCGTTAGTAAAGTTGAAGTTCCTGGTGCTTGTAGAAACTTCACAAGCTCACGTTGAACTTTTCCAACTAGTGAGGAGGAATCACCTAAAAACATGTTGATCATACCACCAAGAGACCCCTTGGATGATAAGAAGTCATCAATCATTGCCTTAATCGTCATTTCGCCTTCAGGTGATAAAAAATAATCCTCACCCTTTTCCAAAATATGATGTACGGCTACAGGAATTTTTGCATCAATTGTATTTTGAATATCTTCAGACAACAGTGTACGAATTGATTTTGTTGATAGTGTATTCTTTACTGACGCAAATTGTCCCTCAACAATCGCTTCAACCTTCTGCTCAATGGTACTGGGCATGTGTGAAAAGCCCGCTAAGTTTAGCCAATCTTGAATTGTTTTATCGTTTGTAAAGATTGTTTCTTCAACCTTTGTTTGCACAAAATGTTCTACTTTGTCCTGGATGTCCTTTGAGAAAAATTTCTTTCTAAATGTTTCAGGCGTTAATAAATAATTCACGACTGTAAGGCCAAGCTGCTTCGCCAATTCATCACGTCTTTTTGGAATAAGTCCTGGTGTAAATGGTACACGCCAATTTTTAATATATATCGCATTATGTGGGCGAAAAAGCATTTTAATGGCCAAATGATTTGTTACGCCCCCAATAGCAGCCCCAATAATTGCCATAAAAAGTAATGTCACTAGAAAATTGTCCATTAGTATCCTCTCATTTCAATTGTATTCATGATTGGCGTAATTTGTCGCCTTCTGCACTCATTATAGCAGAGCAATGTTTTTCAACGAAAGAAATACCCTCTTTAGAATATCAAACTTATTCTATTACTATCTATGAAAAGCGAATAGTTGCAAAAATACCGTTATCCTTGAATAATATGAACTACATAGTACAGAAATGGGGTTAAATGATGATTCAGCATTTCAGTTTTAAACCTTTATTTGAAAATACTCAACTTCCAGGATGGTCCATTTCGTTTTTTTATCTGCGAGAACGATATGCAGCTGAGTATTTAAAGGACGGCACAATTCAATGGATAGGATCCATTCCTCCAAATGAGGAAGATGTTAAAAAAATGATTCATGAGCTTATGCTTTTCCACGTATACGAGTAACAAAAATAGTCATTTTTTCATGATACCCCCGCATAAAAATACCTATATTTACTATAAATAGCACGCCCTTTAAGCTAATTATGTTGATTCATGTTGAAATTTGTATATTTTTCTTATACATTTAGGGTATTAATTTAATAGTAAATGTTTTTTATGCAGGGGGCCATTTTAATGAGTAAAGTCGCACTTTCAGATGATCTAAACAGCTATAATTCCAAAGCGTTAATTCGTACAAAAGTAAAAGAATTATTTTCAGAATTTTCCACCAAAATATTCGAACTAGCCGATGAAGCTGGTGCTATTAACAGTAAAAAATTTGAAGCTCTTTCTGGCTTTAAAAGCGACTTTTATAATGAATATTGTAGTCAATTAAAGGGCTTTTTTGATTCTTCTGCTAGTACTTTCGGTAAGAAATCAATCAAAACTTTATATTTAACGTATAATGGTAAAAACTATATCCTCACACAACAGGGCATTACGGAAAAAGCGCCTGTATCCATAGCACCTTTTACTGAAGAAATACCTGTAAAGGAAACCATTCATGATGTTGAAAAGGCATGTTTAAAATTACGCTTCCAACAAGAATAAACCAGAAAGCATTTTTAAGTACGTAGAAAAGAGAGAGTCTCAAAAATGAGACTCTCTCTTTAGCTATAAAAAATAATTCATTTAAAAAAATCCGCAAGCTAAAGCACTCTTGAGATTTTTGACGTGTCGTATTATATGAGATGCAAAATGCTTCTTTCCCTAAACAAACCCTTTGCTCTTTTTTAAATTAGCATATAGTATTGGCAATTACAATCTTTTGGTATTTGAATCTAGTGACTTTTTTCGAAAAGCCACTTGAAAAACAAGCGAAAAAGTTGTTGTCAATATTTGTGTTTTTCTTTTAAATAATTTATGATTGAAACATCCAACAATTTTTTAAATCATAGGAGGTGTACACTTTGTTTACTTCCCTCATTCGGGCGGGAACAAAGGAATTATTTGGACGGAGACATATTGGAGATAACCATTAGGTTGGCGGCATTCGCCCTACTAATTATAATGACAGGATTTTTCGTTGCAACTGAATTTGCAATCGTAAAAGTGAGATCTACCCGCATTGATCAATTGCTCGCTGAAGGGCATAAAAAAGCGAAAAATGCTAAACGTGTTGTTTCAGATTTAGATGAATACTTATCTGCGTGTCAGCTAGGTATCACCATCACTGCACTCGGTTTAGGTTGGTTAGGTGAACCTACATTCGAAATTATTTTGCACCCAGTGTTTGAATTTCTAAATTTGAATGGTAGTATTACATCTATCCTTTCATTCATACTTGCATTCTCTATCGTAACGTTTATGCATGTTGTTATTGGGGAATTGGCGCCAAAAACATTAGCCATCCAAAAAGCAGAATTTGTCACATTAAACTTTTCTGGCCCATTAATTTTATTCCACAATATAACATATCCAATCATTAAGTTATTAAACGGATCTGCCCGCGGATTAACTGGTCTTTTCGGCTTAAAAATGATGTCAGAATCTGAAGTAGCTCATACAGAAGAAGAGCTGCGCATGATTTTGTCGGATAGTTTAAAAGGTGGGGAAATTAATAACTCAGAATATGAATATGTTAACAGTATTTTTGAGTTTTCAGATCGTCTTGCAAAAGAAATTATGGTTCCTCGAACTGAAATTGTTGGCATTGATAAAGAGCTAACAATTAAAGAAGTATTTGATTTAATGGGTGTTGAGCAATATACTCGTTATCCAATTCTTGATGGAGATAAAGACCATATTATCGGCTTAGTCAACATGAAGCATTTATTAACCGCTTACATTAAAGACTCAAAGAATGGTGATAAACCAGTTATTGACTATATGCAGCCTATTATTCGAGTAATGGAAACAACGCAAATTAACGATTTATTACTAAAAATTCAACGAGAACGTATTCATATGGCCATTTTAATGGATGAATATGGCGGAACATCTGGTTTAGTAACGATTGAAGATATTATTGAGGAAATTGTCGGCGATATTCAAGATGAATTCGATGAAGATGAGATCCCAGAAGTACAAGAAATTGCAGAAAATCACTTTATTTTAGATGCCAAGATGCTTCTTGAAAATGTGAATGATATGCTAGGTACTGACATAGAAGATGATGATATTGATACTATTGGCGGTTGGTTCATGACAAAGCGTTTTGATGCAGTCGAAGGAGACAGTATTCAGGAGCAAGGTTTTGAATTTATCGCAAAGGAATTAGATGGACACCATATTTTATACTTAGAAGTTCTGAAATTACCTGAAAGTGATTTATCAAATGAATTAGACGCTGTCACTGACTAAAATTGAATTGCCTTATTGAACTTGTCGTGGTACTATTAAAAGCACGCTTGTTTATTCAAGGCTATAAATATGGTTGTTCCTTCACACCTTATAGGTGGGAGGAATTCCGTAAGAAATAGATGAAAACGACTCCCTTTTCAAAAGGGGGTCGTTTTCTAATGTCCGAAAGTTTTGCGAGGAGGAAACAAAATGGAGCTCTATACAAATTTACGTCAAGGGGAAAAAGGTGCCTGGTTATCCATCGGTACATATCTAATTTTAAGCTCCATTAAGCTAACGATTGGCTATATTGGTACGTCGGAGGCATTAAAAGCAGATGGCTTAAATAATACGACAGATATTATCGCGTCTATCGCGGTATTAATTGGCTTACGTATTGCTCAAAGACCGCCTGATTCCAATCATCAATATGGACATTTACGTGCTGAAACAGTTGCCTCTTTGGTAGCATCATTCATTATGCTCGTTGTGGGTCTTCAGGTACTAATCAATTCTTTACAAAGTTTATGGGAACCCACTGGTACAACCCCATCCCTCTTAACAGCTTATGTAGCAATAGGAAGTGCTGTAGCTATGTATGTTGTTTATCGCTATAATTTAGCACTATCTAAAAGAATTAAAAGTGCTGCTGTTAAAGCTGCTGCCTTTGACAATCGCTCAGATGCACTTGTCAGTATTGGAACAGCAATCGGTATTTTCGGAGCTATATTTGGCTTCCCTATTATCGATTCTCTTACAGCCCTAGTCGTAGCCTTTTTAATTATTAAAACTGCAGTCGAAATCTTTTGGGAAGCTGTGCAAAGTCTTACTGATGCATTTGACATTGATGAGGTCGAGACTTTATCAGTCTTAATACGTAATGTTGATGGTGTAATCGAGCTCTTGGATTTTAAAGGTCGAGCACATGGTAATATGTACTTTATCGATATAACCGTAACAGTTGACCCTTACCTCAATGTTTTTGAAAGCCATCGTATTACCGAGGAAATAGAACGTACCATTTTACGTGAAAATCGTTTTTGCCAGGTTCTCGTGCATATCGAGCCGCATATCGAAATGATTCTCCCACAAAACGACGACAAGTCTCCTACCAATTGATTGGTAAGAGACTTGTTTTTATTTTACCGCTATATAGATTTCTACCTGAGCTTCCTGTGGATTCGCACAACGTTCATCATACAATTCAAAATCTCCTGTATACGTTCGTTCTACGCCAGAGTTGGCAAACCATGCCCAAATGTCTTGCCATGTTTGTATGACAACGTCTGGTAACGCTCCTTGATTTGATGTAAAAACTAAATATTTAGCTGCTGGTACGGTTTTAACAGTTAAACCAGCTGGTATGTCACCATCAAGACTATTTAACATTTGTACTCCTAGTGTAATGAAGTATTCCCCATTTACATCCGTCTCGTAATCCGAATATAAACCATAGATGTTTGCATTTTTTTGATTAGCTATTTGCTCTATAATATTTTGCTGATAAAAATCATTCCATAATTGCGGGATTTTAGCTTGTGACGTTATTTCTTTTGCATTGCTTGTTTGGGCTGATATTCCTACGATTTGAAATGAATCCCTTTCCACCATTTTCGGGTCCTTCCATTCGCCTTTTCTCCATCTTTTTAAGCTAGGTAAAAAAGAATTAAGCATACTACGTGCTTCATTTTCAGGCATACCCTCTTCCTTTAGATGCTGCACACAAAGGTCAATCATCCCTTCTACGGTTAATTGAGGTTGTGTAAATTTGCCTTCCTCATAACAATAAGCACAATACTCCTGACTTTTGTGACCACCTTTTTCAGTTCCTAATAATGCCTCTTCTATTAATGGCATTCCACAGCTTTGACAATAGCTCTGCATGTTTACTCCACCTTTCGCTTTAGTTGTCCTAACTATAGCAAAGGAAACCTGACAACTGTCTGTCATCAATTGTTTTCATTTTTATATAAATAAACAATTTCTTGTGCTCGTTTTTGAATAATATCTCTTATATACAATGGTTCTATAATTTTTATACGATGGCCAAAACTAAGTAAAAAGCCATAAAGCCATTCATCTTCGGGTATCGAGATATGAATCATGGACTGCTCATGATCAATATGCTCTGCACCAAACGATTCTTCCACCAATGTCGTGATCTTTTTATCAAAAGAAATAACTAAATTGACTAAGTTTTGAGGTTGATGCCATTCTTTACCCCAAGGGAGTTCACTTAAATTAACTTTCTTACGCTCAAATGTGGAATCCTCTTGAATTATATTTTTCATTCTCGCCAGTTTAAACAAACGAAAATCCCTTCTTAAGACGCAATAGCCATATAAATACCATGTCTTTCCTTTTTGAACTAACGTATGCGGTTCAACTACTCGATTTGTTTGTTGACCATATGTAGTGGAATAGCTGAAACTTACACAATGCTTACTTGCTATTGCTTTCTTTAACGTTGTAACAAGCTCTTTAAAAACAGTGTTTGGTCCCCATGGACTAAGATCTACAAATAGGTGATCAATCGATTGTTTTACTTGGCTATCCGCAATACTTGTTAATTTCTCAAGAACTGCTTCAGCATGTGAATCCTCATAGGTAGTCAAGGCACTTTTAATAGCGATGGAAAGTGAAGTAAGCTCATCTTTTGTCAAAACTTGTTTATCGACACGATAGCCTTCAATTAAACTAATACCTCCATTAACACCTTGTTGACTAATAACAGGTACACCTGCACAGCTAAGTGTTTCAATATCTCGATAAATCGTACGCACTGACACATTAAATAGCTCTGCTAGTTCTTGAGCTTTAACCTTTTTACGATTAATTAAAATCATCGTCATGGTTAATAGACGCTCTAATTTCATGCAAAATCTCCTTTCAGATATATCCCATAGTTCCTATACTCTATTACATCTTAGTTACTAACAAACTATCCTTTTAAGTATTTTTTAAGTACTTTTTGAGTTTTATTTAAGACAAATGTACTATAATAACGCCTAATTAACAATTACAATGATTATACTATTTTTACAATATAAGATAACAATGCATCTGGCTACACGACAGCTTTATTTCTCAATACAATATTGTTTTATTTTTTTATAAGAATAGTTTCAAAATTTAAACGCCTAAACAATTATTTCAATTCTCTTACACAACATAAAAAACTTCTAACTTCTATATAATGAACGGCGGGTACTTTCTATGAAGGGAATCTCAACACACCACAGGATCTACTACTCTCGCCTGTGATAGATTTACCCCTAAGATTGCTTTTTTCTATTAGCAAATTTTTAATAGAAAAGATTTGCTTTTCTCCCCCCTTCATTATATAGAAGCCTTTTCACCCAAAATAAACTAGTTTAATGGTTTTCAATTTAATTGTAAAAAGGAGAGTTTGATGTGATTCGAGCCGTTTTAATAGACAATGAACCTTTAGCTTTACACTACTTCCAAAATAAACTACACGCCTTTCAACAAATACAGGTTATTCAAACCTTTACAAGTGTAGAAAAATTTCTTAATGAGTTGCCAAACATAGAGTTTGACGTCATGTTTTTAGAGATAAAACTCCAAGAATTATCTGGACTTGAAGTAGCAGATATTATTAAAACAGAACGTCCACAAGTCAGCGTTATTTTTATTACCTCCTATCATGAATTTGCTTTACAAGCCTATGAAATCGGAGGTCTCGATTATTTATTAAAGCCTATTAGTCATACTCGTTTAGAAAAATCGATAGCCCGTATTGAGCATGAATTTTCTATACAGCAAATGCTACAACAAGCAACACAAACAGTCTTAAACGTACAATGCTTTGATCAATTTGCTGTCTATAGCAATAATAGCTTAGTGGCATTTAAAACTGAAAAGACGAAGGAATTATTTGCTTATTTTATTTTGCACCCAAACATACCGATACATCGAGATAATTTAATTGATATTCTATGGCCAGATTTAGATTATGTACGTGCCAAATCAAATCTTCATACAGCTCTTTCTTATTTAAGAAAAACGTTAAATACAATAGGCTATGACAACTGTATTGTTTTTTCAAACAAATACTATGTTTTTGAAAAACCAAATATTGTGTGTGATTTATATGATTTTCAAAAACTTCATGAAGAATTTTCACGTTTGGAATTTCCCTCTATTTCATTGATTCATCAGTGTCTTTCTATTTATAAAAATGGCCTATTTGTTTTCGATGATTATGAATGGTCAACTGCCTACAAAGATAGATTAACGAAATCATACATAGAGTTACTAGAAAAAGGGTTTCAACTAACGATTTTTTCAGATACTGAAAAAGCAATTGAATTTTTACACGCTTTATTAGATTATGATCCATACAATGAACAAAAACTTGAGCACTATTTGTATACGTTAATACAGGCAGGACTTCATGAACAGGCACACAAAATATTCCAAGCATATAAGCAAAAACTAAAGGAAGATTTAGCACTAACACCAAGCCCTTCCTTACTAGAAATATCCAAAAAATTAATTGTTTACAATAAATAGTTTTAAAAACGGCGAGTACTACTAATTTGTAGGTACTCGCCGTTTAATTATCAACTTATATTTGCTGTACGTCTTTAAGTGCCACTACCCTCTGTTAGGCCATGCTTCACTGCATAGAGCGCAGCCTGTGTACGGTCTTGCACTTGTAGCTTTGTAAAGATATTTGAAATATGCGTTTTAACCGTTTTTTCAGTAACAAAAAGTGAGGATGCTATTTCTCGATTACTCTTTCCTTTTGTAAGCTCTGCTAGCACATCTTGCTCGCGAGGTGTTAACGGATTTAATAAATGTGGTGCATTTTGTGATTCTTGTCGGTCCATTTCAAGCGTTGTGGTTGCATCTGGATGCAATGTATTTTCGCCACGCATTATACGTCGAATGGATAATACTAATTCATCTGGCTCAATATCTTTTAACTGATAGCCAGCTGCTCCCGCCTCCATTGCTGGAACAACATGATCTCGATCAGAAAAGCTAGTGAGCATTAAAATTTCTATTTGTGGATATTTGGCTTTGATGCGTTTAGTTGCCTGAATGCCATCCATTTCTGGCATGACTAAATCCATTAAGATAATATCTGGTTGGATACTTTCTGCTAATGATACAGCTTCAAGTCCATTTTTCGCCTCTCCGACAACCTCAATATCTTTTTGTGTCTTTAAGAAAAACAAAAGTCCACGACGTACCACATGATGATCGTCTGCAATTAATACTCGTATCATGTCCTCTCCCCCTTAATATGGTAAGCGGATTAGCAGCTCCGTACCTTTGCCTATTTCACTTACCCAGTCAGCGGTGCCACCCACTGATTTAGCACGATCTTTTATAGATTGTAAGCCCATTGACAGCAACTTTATATTATTGTCGATTACAAATCCCCGTCCCTCATCACGAATAACCAATAAAATATCTGTAGGTGTCACAGTAATATATAATGCTGCTTCTAGCACACCAGCATGGCGACGCACATTATTTAATGCTTCTTGAGCTACTCGAAATAATGTTTCTTCAATACGTGAGGGGAATTGTAGTACACCTGACACCGTAACATGTAATTTTAATCCTAGCATTTCAGCATATACCTTTATGGCTTCAAGTAAACCATTTTCTAATCCCTTAGGGCGCAATTGCCAAATCAACGCACGCATCTCTGTTAGGGCATCTTGTGTTAAGTGCTGAATCTCTTTAAAGGTTTCTTTCACCTCATGGTCCTCTGTCATTTCAATACCAGCTCTCGCTGTTAATGTTACGGAGAATAGAAGTTGATTGACAGAATCATGTAAATCACGCGCTAGACGGTTCCGTTCCTTCACAAGGGCCATTTCTTGCTCTTGTTTTGTTAATAAAATTCGTTTAATCGCCGACCCCATCTGAAATGCCACCGATTCTAGTAAGGCAAGATCTTCCTCTGAAAAACGTACAGTGTCCTTCGATGCAACATTTAACACCCCAAAACGTTCTTGTCCAGATTGCAGGGGTACTGTGGCATGATGTGTAATCCCTTCATGGTCTCCAACATTTGCTGCGATAGCACTTTCAATACGTTGACACTCGATAATATTTGAAGCTTTTTTCAGTTCCTCATTGCGATAACGGGAGACACACCAACAGCCACCCTTATTTAAATAATGACAATTTTTATATTCCAATGCTTCTGGTAAATTTTCATGGACAACAAGCTCAGAGCGCCCCTTTGCATCAATAAAAAAAATCCAACCTGTTTCAAATTTGGTGCCATTTAAAAATTTGATGAGTGCACCTTTTAGCATTGTGACAATTTCAGTTTCTTCATTTAATAGTTCAGCAATTTCTTTTAAAATACCGATATTGGAATGCTCATTCTCCCTCACGAAAACACCTCTTCTTTAGCATTACTACTACTAATGATACCATTAAGGAGTTAGAGTCGTCTGCTTCCGTCATTCATACTTTAGACTGAAATTAAAGGCATACCTTATTTTGCGTAAGTTGATTTACATATAAAACTAGAACATCTATAATCGTACAAGTACATGGTTTTATGAAGGGAAGATTGGAAATGTCTAAAAAAGAGGAAAATGGCTTATTATTTATTTGGATTGTTTCTGCAGTAGCGACATTAGGTTCATTATACTTTTCCGAAATTCGTCACTATGAGCCTTGTAAATTATGTTGGATTCAACGTATTTTTATGTACCCAATTGTCATTATGACAACTGTAGCATTTATTCAAAAAAATGCTCGCATCGCTGTCACAACGGCCGTTTTTTCTGTCATCGGAGGCTGTATTTCACTATACCATTACGGCATTCAAAAGCTTAGCTTTTTAGCTGATAATGCTCCTTCCTGTGGCGCGGTTTCTTGTACAGGACAATATATTAACTGGTTAGGATTTATTACTATTCCGTTTCTAGCATTAACTGCATTTATTTTAATCGCAGGGGCAAGCTTTTATATAATAAAGGCTGCTAAAGCTGCAAAATAATCGAAAGACCGTGTTCTACCATTGGAATACGGTCTTTTCATCGGAGGATACAATCTATGTTTCTTTATGAAATGAATGAAGATAACTTAACTATTGAAGAGCTATTGCGTAATCAGTGGAGGCTTGGGAAAAAGCTAGTCCATGAATTACGTATGGCTAAAGCAATCACATTAGCAAATGATGAGCTTATTCAATGGAATACACCTTTACAGACAGGAACGATAATCAAAATTACGTTTCCTATTCCAACATCTAGCTACAAACCAACACCTGTTTGTGCTATTGACGTTGTCTATGAAGATGACCATTGTTTAATCGTATCGAAGCCAAAAGGTATGGCAACACACCCTAATGATGAACGTGATACGCATACTTGTATGAACCATGTTATGGCACACATAAAAGAACATGGTGGCATTTATGCAGAGCATGTCCATCGTCTCGATAAAGGAACACAAGGGTTACTGCTTGTAGCAAAGCATCCTTTAGCAAAATCTATTTTTGATCGGATGATTGAGGAAAAATCTATTATTCGTACGTATGCTGCAGAAGTCCAAGGAAATTTAAGGTCTTCCACTGGAACTATTTCTGAGCCAATTGGCAAAGACCGACATCATGCTACAAGACGTGTTGTGTCCAAAACTGGTCAGCATGCTGTAACTCACTATGAAGTTGTGGCTCGCTACAAAAATTCCTGTGTTGTCCATCTGATTCTTGAAACTGGACGTACACATCAAATACGTGTTCATTTAGCCTATATCGGCCATCCGATTATCGGCGATACAATGTACGGCGCACGAGAAACGGCAAGCGGTGACTATGAGCTCCATGCCATTCAATTAGAATTTGAACATCCATTTTTAAATCAACGAATTATCGTTAAGGACGAGCAATAATCAAAAAAATCCCGCTTCTCTCCTCTGAGAGCGGGATTTTTACTTATTAGAAATCAAATTTAAAATGATCAGGATCTTGCCCAAATCGCTGATTGCGATTTAATGTTGCCATCTTCTCCATTTGTTCCTGTGTTAATGCAAAGTCAAAAATCTCTGCATTTTCCTCAATTCGGCTCGGAGTCACTGATTTAGGTATAACAAGTGTATCATTTTGTAAATGCCAACGTAGCACTACCTGAGCAGGCGTTTTACCGATTTCTTTCCCTATTTCAACAATGGTAGAATCAGTAAGTACGCCTCCACGACCTAGCGGTGACCAAGCAGTAACCGCAATTTGGTGTTCACTGCAAAATGCACTTAATGCTTGTTGCTGTAAATAAGGATGTACCTCCACCTGATTAACCATCGGAGCGGTATTTGCCTTAGCCAATATTTTCTCTAAATGGTGCTCATGATGATTTGATACACCCGTTGCACGAATTAGTTTTTCGTCATATAGGCGTTCAATCGCGCGATATGTTTCTTCAAATGTTTCTGGGACAGCCCAATGTGTTAAATATAAATCTAAGTAATCCATATTTAATTTCTTGAGTGAAACCTCAAAAGCACGTAATGTTGCGTCATATCCTTGGTCATTATTCCATACTTTAGTCGTCACAAAAATATCTTCACGTCGAATACCTGAATGACGAATGGCTTCTCCTACTTCTACTTCATTACCATACAATGATGCTGTATCAATCGCTCGATAACCAAATTTTAATGCTTTGTCGATGGCCTGTAATGTCTCTTCACGTTCTGTCATTTTATAAACCCCTAAGCCGAAGCGAGGCATTTCTACACCATTAGATAATGTTTTTGTTGATTGTAAATGCAAGAACTACAACCCCTTTCTTTTCCTAGTACCATTATACAAAATATTGGATTTAAGAAAAATAAAGAAGGTTTCATAACACTACTCTTTCTTTAATTCAACATCTTCCAATTGTATAGGATCAGCAATACGCTCATCCTCTGCCAACTCCAGACCGTCTCGTAAATGCTCCATCTGCTTTCCTAAATCTTTTAATTCCTTCATATCTCTTGCCATCGTACCATTTTCAATGTTTGGCACCTTTTTTTCCATAATGATCACCTCATTTATAGTTTTCCCTATATCGATATGTTTGAACCATTTCTGACATATTTTATTCAGCTATGTCGTTTCATTTTTATAATAGATAGGCTATACTAAAAAGAGATGTCTTTATAAACATGAGGAGGGTACTTCCATGAAATTATTATTAATTCTTGGTGTAACAATTGCTTTCTTATCTGCTATTTTCACTGCTGGTTACGAAGGCGACTACAAAGCTGATAAATAAAACCTCAAGAAAATCACTAAGCATAGAAAAATGCTTAGTGATTTTCTTTTTTTATGGAACAATATAATTACTTGACTTTCCTTTATTTTTAAAATAAACTAACTTACATAAAGTAACTAGATAAAAAAAGATAACTAACCGGAGGTATCCACATGCATTTTCATGAAAAACCGAATACTTATGTCACAAATGTTGAATTAAAAGTAAGTGATCTACAACGCTCTTTAACATATTATCAAGATGTCATTGGCTTCAAAGTTTTACACCAAGAATCACATAAAGCTACGTTAACAGCAGATGGACGTACAGCTTTATTGACAATTGTTCAACCTGAAACAGTAGAAGAAAAGCAACGTATGACTACTGGCCTTTATCACTTTGCTCTACTATTACCAACCCGTCGTGATTTAGCAAATATTATTACTCATTTTCATGAAAAAGGCGTATATCTTGGAGCTTCCGACCACGCTGTGAGTGAAGCACTTTATTTAAATGATCCTGACCATAATGGCATTGAGGTTTATGTGGATCGACCTGAAAGTGAATGGACATGGTATGTCGATCAAGTGCATATGGTAACGGAGCCATTAAATATTCAATCAATCTTAGAAGAAGGCAATGGAAACTGGAGTGGTCTTCCAGAAGGAACAGTAATGGGACATATTCATTTATCTGTCTCCAACTTAGCAGAGACTGAGCAATTTTATACAAAGGGCTTAGGTTACGATATTGTCTCACGCTATGGCACACAAGCATTATTTATTTCTACAGGTCGATATCACCATCATATCGGTTTAAATACTTGGCATTCTGAAAATGCTCCAAAGCTTGGTGAAAATCAAGTGGGCCTAAAGACATTCTCGCTACGTTTAGACAATGAAGAACAAGCATCTTCTATGAAAGCAAACTTACGTGCAATGGGTGCACCTGTCATAGATATTGACGGTGGGTTCCAAACTGAAGACCCTTCAGGGAATGTTGTATTATTGAAATTTTAATCATATGTAAAAAGCAATTCTCACATATAAGTTGCCTATTCATGGGCAGCCCTATATAGAGAATTGCTTTTTTAATGTAATCCTGGATATCCTTGTTGACGTAATGCCTCATAAATTACAATAGCAGCCGTATTAGATAAATTAAGAGAACGGACATGCTCACTTTGCGGAATACGTAAACACATATCTCGACGTTCATAAGCAAAGTCCTTTGGCAAACCTGTTGTTTCTTTTCCGAACATAAAATAAATATCTCGGTTTTGATCACTAAAATCATGTGTCGTAAATGGCTCTTCACTATATGTTTCGATTAAATATACATCTCCATTTTTAGAGTATTCTATAAAATCATCAAGTGAGTCATGATAGACCACATTAACACTATGCCAATAATCTAAGCCCGCACGTTTAAGCATTTTATCATCCGTCGAAAAGCCAAGTGGACGAATTAAATGTAACGATGTATTAGTGCCTGCACAGGTGCGAGCAATGTTCCCTGTATTGGCTGGTATTTCTGGTTGATACAAAACGATATGCAATGGCATAACGGTACACTTCCTTATTAAGAATTTCTTTAAATCGGTTTAAGAGGACTGCGAAACTCATTTAGAGGGCAACTCTCACTTTTGGAGCGGTTTTGCCTGCATAGGAGCGACTTCCCCTCTGCTTTGAGCGGGGCTCGGCTCTTTTGGAGCGATTTTACCCGCTTTTGGAGCGGTTGCCATCTCTTTTCGAGCGACTTCACCCACATATGGAGCGGTTGCCATCTCTTTTCGAGCGACTTCACTCACTTTTGGAGCGGTTGCCACCTCTTTTCGAGCGACTTCACTCACTTTTGGAGCGGTTGCCATCTCTTTTCGAGCGACTTCACTCACTTTTGGAGCGGTTGCCGCCTCTTTTGGAGCGACTTCACTCACTTTCGGAGCGGTTACCACCTCTTTTGGAGCGACTTCACCCACATTTGGAGCGGTTGCCATCTCTTTTCGAGCGACTTCACTCACTTTTGGAGCGGTTGCCACCTCATTTGGAGCGACTTCACTCACTTTCGGAGCGGTTACCACCTTTTTTGGAGCGACTTCACTCACTTTTGGAGCGGTTGCCATCTCTTTTCGAGCGACTTCACTCACTTTTGGAGCGGTTGCCACCTCTTTTCGAGCAACTTCACTCACATTTGGAGCGGTTGCCATCTCTTTTCGAGCGACTTCACTCACTTTTGGAGCGGTTGCCACCTCTTTTCGAGCGACTTCACTCACTTTCGGAGCGGTTACCACCTTTTTTGGAGTGACTTCACTCACTTTTAGAGCGGTTGCCACCTCTTTTCGAGCGACTTCACTCACTTTTAGAGTGGTTATCACTGCATTTGGAACCGCCACACCCACCTGGAGCGGTTGCTACTCCTCTAAAGTGACCCCCTCTTTAATTTAGTGGAGAAAATCGACCTCATTACTGAAAAAACTGCAATCCTTTGTTAATTTCAGCAAGCACATCTTCGTCCTGCTCTATAAGATCCGCTTCTTCTAAGGCGACTTTGGCCTGTTCTCCACCTATCTTTCCTAAAGCCCATGCTGCGGTGCCCCGGATGACTGGACGATCATCGTTTTTTAGCAGGCCGATTAAATCCGGTATGGCGGCTTCTTCTTTAAAATGAGCAAGTGCCAAAATGGCATTGCGTTGAATGGGCTTTTTGCCCCGCCAGGAACCTGATACGTGGCCAAACTTTGTCTTAAACTCTCGATTTGAAATGGTTAAGAGCGGTGTCAGTAGTGGCTTAGCAAGTTCTGGATCTGGTTTGAATTCTTCATGTATCGAATTGATTTTCCCTTTATTTTTTGGGCAAACTGTTTGGCATGTATCACAGCCATATAAACGATTACCGATATGACTACGAAACTCATCTGGCAATGTTCCCTTTGTCTGGGTTAGAAAGGCGATGCAGCGCTGGGCATTTAATTGTCCTCCTTCGATTAATGCGCCCGTTGGACATACATCCAAGCACAAACGGCAATCTCCACATTCATCCTCCATTGGCTTATCTGGTGCAAATGGAATGTTTGTGATGAGCTCACCCAAATATACATAAGAGCCAAACTCTGGCGTTATAATCGAGCAGTTTTTACCGCTCCAGCCAATGCCTGCACGTTCTGCTACTGCACGATCTACAAGAGCACCCGTATCAACCATTGATTCAATACGTACACCCTCCACACGTTCCTCAAGCCAAATAGATAATAGCTTTAAACGTTCACGTAATGCTGTATGATAATCGACACCCCATGAAGCACGGCAGAAAATTCCCCGCCTTGCACCTCTTTTACCAGTAGGTGCATTTTCCATACGTGATGGATAGGCAACTGCTATTGCGACAATGCTCTCTGCTTCATTCAATAATTGAAGGGGTTCGGTACGTTTTTCAATATCACTTTCTTCAAAGCCAGACTGATAGCCTAGCTCCTGCTGACGACGCAGTCTGTTTTTAAGTTCTGTAAAGGGAGCTGCTGTGGTAAAACCTATTTTATCAACGCCAATGGACATGGCATATGCCACAAAGTCACGTTGTAGGTCATCTAAGTTCATTTTATTTCCAACTCCTTACATGGTACAATAGTAGAAATAGATAAAGTAGGTGAAGTTCTTTGGAAATTTCCATTAACCAATCTCTATTAGCACAACATCCCGAGCTAAAAATCGGCATTATTCATTATACCAAAATTGTCGTTGCAGAATCCCCTCAAATGATTAAAGGTAGAATGCAATTGTATCAGGAAAACCTTTATTTAGAATTGCAGGATCATCCTGTTACTCAGCTAGAGGGTATTGCTGAATGGCGAAAGCTATGGAAAAAACTCGGTGCTGATCCAAACCGTTATCGTCACTCAGCAGAAAGCTTAATGCGCCGAATTAGTAAACAAAATTATTTAACACCTCTTCATTCAGGTGTTGATTTGAATAATTTTTTCTCTCTCCAATACGAAATGCCAATTGGTCTATATGATGTCTCGAAAATCAAAGAGTTTGTAGAAATTACTTTAGGTCATGAAGAAGTTGGCTACGAAGGTTTAAATGGTCGTTTTAATACATTAAAAAATATTCTCTACAGTCGTGATGAGGTAGGTGGATTTGGTTCACCTTTCGTAGATTCTACACGTACAGCTGTTACAGAAGAAACAACTGAGGCGTTACAGCTATTTTATCTTCGACCATCCTTAACAAATGAAGCTGCAAACGACCTTCTTATGTCAGCAGGAAAAATGTTTAATCAAATTCATGGCGGTGACTATCAAATCGCTCTCTTGTCTAACGATGCACCATCTACAACACTATAAAAAGGACGTGTTTTCGTGATTAACCTTGCAGAAGCTGTTAAATTAAAAAGTATATTAGGAAAGAAAACTCAAGAACTTGTGAGTGAATTACATCGCAGTGCTTTTGTAACAGTAGAAAAAGGACAAGCTCCTAAAACAAGTTATCGTGCGATGCCGCTAATTGAAGCTGAATTAGCACAGGTTCGTTTAGATGCACGCACATTAGATCGTTTAGTATATGAAGCGAATATCCAAAACTCAGTAGATTTTAAAGGGCAAAAACTAGCTCTGGTGGAAGCCATTGAACTAGCAACACAGCTCCGTGCCGAGGCTGAACTTTGTAAAGAATTCAGCATGCGTGAAAAAGAAAGTGTCCGATTTGGCTATGGTGAAAATGCGTTGTTATACGAAATCGCCATGTATGAACCCGACGACTATCGAGAACGTGCGATTAAACTTGAAAAAGATGCACATAAATTATCCAATCTTATTAATTCGAAAAATTATAGTATACAAATTAATTTTGATGACTCTCGTTATTTCTAGACTCGGGGCGGTGAGACTCCAAACCGAGGTTGGATGTGCTGTTTTCAAATTAGCTTTTTCTGCTAACTTAGTTTAAACCAATTCCAAGTGACCTGTTACTGTATGACCGATGACTAATGACCAACCATAGGCAAAAGCCATACTCAAAACAACTTGATTCCGTTTGAAAACGCCATCCGAAGCTCTCCTACATTTATGTAAGGAGAGCTTTTTTATTGGCTCACACAATAGGCTTAGATTTTTAATGTCTAGTTTGCCCCATTCAAGGACAAAATGGAAGTATCTATAGGAAAGGGGTCATACTATGACAAAGCAAAATGATTCAACCCATGAGCAAGATACAACATTGACAAATCGACAGGGTCATCCGATTACAAACAACCAAAACCTAAGAACAATCGGTAATCGTGGTCCAGCAACTCTTGAAAATTATGATTTTCTAGAGAAACTGAGTCACTTTGACCGAGAAAGAGTTCCAGAGCGAGTTGTCCATGCTCGTGGTGCAGGGGCACATGGCTATTTTGAAACGTATGGTGTTGTTGGTGACGATCCGATTTCTAAATATACACGTGCCAAAGTCTTTCAGGAAAAAGGGAAGAAAACGCCTGTCTTTGTACGTTTCTCAACCGTTATACATGGTGGACACTCCCCCGAAACATTACGTGACCCTCGAGGCTTTGCGGTTAAGTTTTATACAGAGGATGGAAACTGGGATTTGGTAGGCAATAATTTAAAGATTTTCTTCATTCGCGATGCCATTAAATTTCCAGACATGATTCATGCTTTTAAGCCTGATCCTATTACGAATATACAGAATGTTGAACGTTTCTTTGATTTTTGTGCGAGCTCGCCAGAAACATTCCATATGGTCACTTTTGTGTACTCCCCTTGGGGCATTCCAGCTAACTATCGGATGATGCAAGGCTCTGGCGTTAATACGTATAAGTGGGTTAATAATGAGGGGAAAGCAGTACTCGTTAAATACCATTGGGAACCGCTTCAAGGTATTAAAAATTTAACACAAAAGGAAGCAGAAGAAATTCAAAAGAAGAATTTCAATCATGCCACACAGGATTTGTATGACGCGATTGAACGTGGGGAATATCCTGAATGGGAGCTACATGTGCAAATTATGGAGGACGGCCCACATCCTGAGCTTGATTTTGATCCACTGGATGATACAAAGCTTTGGCCAAACGATCAATTCCCATGGTATCCGGTCGGCAAAATGGTGTTAAATAAAAATCCTGAAGATTATTTTGCAGAGGTGGAACAAGCTACTTTCGGCACAGGGGTACTTGTCGATGGCTTAGATTTTTCGGATGATAAAATGTTGCAAGGTCGTACTTTCTCTTATTCCGATACACAGCGTCATCGTGTAGGAGCCAACTATTTGCAATTACCGATTAACGCACCTAAAAAACGGGTTGCAACCAATCAACATGGTGGGCAAATGATGTATAAGCGTGATTTGGCACCTGGTCAAAATCCACATATTAATTATGAACCATCCATGTTGAATGGTTTAAAGGAAGCCACACAGACAGGCAAGGAATATACACCTTATGTAGAAGGAAATCTTGTTCGAGAATCGATTGATCGTCAAAGTAATACGAAGCAAGCAGGTGAAACCTACCGTAACTTTGAGCAATGGGAACGTGATGAGCTTCTTGAAAATTTAATTCGTGACTTAGCTGTCTGTCATGAAGATATTCAAAACGCCATGATAGCTCTTGCGGAAGAAGCGGATGAAGAATATGGCCGCTTACTAAAAGAAGGATTACAAAAGGCCAGAGAACATTCCTCTACTTCTAAGCCACTTGGCAATATTGATGGCAATCAAGCGCCTCAAGATGCAATAAATAAAGGTCATGATGCTGAGCCTTATTAACAAAGCAAAAAAAGACATTACATATTTTGTAATGTCTTTTTTGTATTATTGATATGCTCTATACCAATGATAGGGCTGTATTTCTTTCAATGATTTAAATAGTAATTCACCATCTGGGTTGGTAATGGCTGCTTTGACATTCTCTCCCCAATAAAAAAGTCTTTCCTGGCAAACCCCACATGGTGTAAGCACTACAAACTCTGATTTTTCATTTTCTCGAGCTACACAAATCGAATGCGTAACCTTTACATTAAATTTATGTGCCTCTAGTATAGCACCTGTTTCCATACATAGTTCAGTAGCTGCATTGATTACCTCTGGTGCAACACTTGTTAAAATCTGTCCATTTTCGGTATATAACGCTGCAGCTCCTCCCCATCCAGAGGGGTATCTTTTTTCTGCTAATGCTATTGCAGCCTCATAGAGTACTTTTTCAATAGCCATCTTCATCCCCCTCTCATTCATGCACGCCAGGTAAAATCCGCAACACCTTTTCCTGCGCATCTAAAATAGCATCTACTCCGAACGGGATGGCAATATTCGTTGTTTCATGTCCAATCTTAAAGCCAGCCACAACTGGAATGCCTAAATCCCCAAAATATTCCTTCATTAATAGATGTAATGCCGTTTCATCAGATTTTGTCTGTGTAAATGAGCCAATGACAACACCTGCGAGCTGTTCTAACTTTCTTGCTTGTTTTAATTGCTGAAGCATCGAATCAATTCCTGAGATCGTTTCCCCCATTTCCTCTATTAATAAAATACGGCCCTCTGTTTGCACTTCAAATTTAGTTCCTAATGTGCTGACAAGACGATTGAGATTACCTCCGATCATTTCACCTCGTGCCACACCACCAGCAATCGTTGTTAAGGGAGAGATCGCCTCTGTATACTGAATTTCGATCGGAGAAAATAATTGTAAGAACATTTTCTTCGATAAATCATCTATCTTACTAGCTGACATCAACATTGGTCCGTGAAATGTCACTAGATGAGCATACTCATTTATCGCACAATGTAAATATGTAAGATCTGAAAACCCCCAAAATATTTTAGGATTTTCTTCTAATAAAGCATAATCAATTTTTTCAGCTATTCGTGCAGAGCCGTAGCCCCCCTTTGCACAAAAGATTGCTTTGACCTCCGGATTTTTCACCATTTCATGCAGGTCACTTAATCTCGTCTCATCATCCCCAGCCAAATAATCATGTTTGGCATGGATCGTATCACCGATAATATAGCGAAGACCCAATTCATCTAAAAATGCTAATGCTTCCCCTAGCTTTTCAGGTTCTACAACACTTGAAAGGGCAACAACACCAACTAGATCTCCCTTTTCTAAATGTGGTACGGTACTTTTCAACACAATCCCTCCTCTGTTTTCCTAATTCTAGCATACCAATACTCTGCAAGCATTGAATAGTCTCCTGAAAGGTAATGATATCTTCTGCTCTATTGATGCACGAGGTTTGCTCCAAGATTAGGTGAACCCGCTCATAGTAGCATGAAATCCGCTCCTAGATGGAATGAAGACGCTCAATAAGAGAAGAGAATCGTTCTTAGCTAAGGGGAAAACGCTCAAAAACGGGTGCGATCCGCTCCAAAGTAGTGCGAAGGCGCTCAGAAACCAGTGTTATCTACTTTAAGCTAAGTCGTTAGTAGTGTATTTTCCAGAAAAAAACAAAAAGCAAAGACCTCAATCATAAGAAGTCCTTGCTTATTATGTTTATTTTGTTCCACCAAAGATAATTGTAACATTTGGATGGTTTAATAATTGACTTGCAGGGAATTCTTCCGTCACATGACCACTTTTTAATTTTTCAATAGCATCAAGTTTCTTTTCCCCAAAGGCAATAAGGACAATTTCTTTGGCCTTCATAATGGATTGAATCCCCATTGTAATTGCATGTGTTGGTACTTCAGAAGGATCATTAAAATAAATAGCATTTTCTGTTCTTGTAGACTCAGTTAATTCTACAATATTGGTCATAGAATCAAACGGAGTACCAGGCTCATTAAAACCTATATGTCCATTTACCCCGATTCCTAAAAGCTGTAAATCTATTCCCCCTGCTTCTTTAATTCGCTCATCATAAGCTACACACTCAGCAGTTAAATCTGCTGTCTTACCATTTGGCAAATGAATATTCTCCGGCTGTATATCCACAAAATTAAATAAATTCTCATGCATAAATGTCCAGTAGCTTGCAGGACTAGTTTGTTCAAGACCGACATATTCATCCAAGTTAAACGTTTGAATATTCTTAAATGATAAACGATCTGCTTGATGTCGTTTCACTAATTCCTTATACATGCCTACAGGTGAACCGCCTGTTGCTAATCCTAAAATGCTATCAGGCTTCTCTTGTATTTGTTTGGAGAAAATATTCGCGGCAACTTCGCTCATTTCCTCATATGTATTCACTTCTATCCATTTCATTATGCTTACCATACCTACCTTACGTTCATTATTATTAACTAAAATGTAAAATATTTCACTTTATAGTAGCTAATATATTAATTTTACTAGTTATATAACTATTTTTCTATCATTTCCTTGTTAATATTATGCGTGTAATCTTAGGCTGTTTCGGTTATGTTATTAGTATGGAAGTGAGGCGATTTTATGAATTCACAGATTCAGCTTTATTTACAGCAAATTCAATTTCAAGGATCTTTGGAGCCAACCATCCAATTACTTGGAAAGCTCCAAACTAAGCATCTATTGACCATTCCCTATGAAAATTTAGATGTGGCCTTGAACCGTGGTATCTCCTTCGCTATTCCTGATTTATTTCAAAAAATAATTATTAATCGGCGTGGCGGAAATTGCTTTGAACTCAATATTTTATTTAGTTGGCTCTTACGGGAGCTTGGCTTTTCCGTAACCAATCGCTATGCTCAATTTTGGCGCAACGTGGCAGAAAACACTCCTGTAGAAGAGATTCCCATGCATCAGCTTTTATTAGTAAATGACGCTGGACAATCCTATATATCAGATGTGGGTGTAGGTGCTTTAGCCCCCTGTAAGCCTGTACCTTTAATTGCAGGACATCAACACCGTGAAGGCGGTGAGTTATATAAAGTAGAACGGGATGAAATAAATGGTTGGATGCTTTTCGAGCAAGCAAAACAAAACTGGCGTTTGCTCTATAGTTTTCGTGACGATGCAAATGATGCTATGTTTGCTCCCAGACTCTCTAAGCAAAAAAATAAAATTGCTATGATTCGAACGGCTCATGGACGTCATACTATGATGAACAACGAATTTAGAATCTATGAAGGATCCTCCTTAACAACCTATACAACACAGAATGATAAGGAATGGCTACAAGCACTTCAGCGGTTTTTTCATATAACTTTACATGCTTAAAGCAAGCCCACTTTAAAAAGGAGGCTTGCTTTCTGTTTATTTCATTGTACGATTAAGTAACTCGTAAACGACAATATCATTGTGTAGCTCTTTGACTAAACCAATCTCATCGACAAAATAATAAGTTTTTACTACATCACTATAAATTGATTTTTCTTCAAGTATTATCACACCTGAATATTGCACATCACCCGCCTGAACAGTACCGTTAGTTGTTTTAACTGTCACTCGTACACCAGACGAAACTCCAGGATCATCTTCATGTAACATGACACCTATTCTAAGAGGTAGTTCCAAATATAAGTCGTAATGTGTGTTAGCCTTATCAGCAATAGCCTGACCATATATACGATCATGACCATACAACAGCTCATTAGGAAATGTTTGAGCTGAACTTAAATTTTGAACCGTCCATACATCATTTTTACCGTCATGATGATGATACTGGTAGTTTAACGTATAACGTTTATGATCATTTAAAGAATAATAGGCATACGTATAAACAAAAGTAGGATCTTTTAATAGGTTAGGTCTAGCCAGGGTCATCGCTCGTGCCAAAAACGCTGAGAAATGGGCTCGTGTAACAGGTTTATTTGGCTGAAATGACCCATCCTCATAGCCCCTTACTAAATGATTATGAGCCAGTGCTAAAATTTCCTTATACCCTGGTGTCTGTTCCGTTACATCTGAAAAATAATAGGAATCGGTGCCTTTTAATTGGAAAGCCCGTTGCAGCACAATAGCCATTTGTCCCCTGGTAATCATTGAATCTGGATTAAATTTATCAGCTGAATCAAAAATACCCTTATTTTCTACTGCAGCTATTTCTTTATAATACTTATGCGCTGTCGTTACATCCTGAAAGTTTGGATTTTCTACATTAATTGTATTTAAACCCAAAGCACGAGTTAACATTACAGCTACCTGTGCTTTTGTAACATTTTCATTCGGTTTGAATAAGGTTTTGGAGTAGCCTTTTATAATATCCTGCTCCACCAAATAATCAATTTCTGTCATCAATGTATCATCAGCTATATCTATAAAACTAGCCGCCTTTGCTTCCTTAGGTAATATGCCAATAGTTATCAGGATTAAACATACTATTTTCAATAGGTTTTTCATGTCATTCCTCCTCCATCGATTCTTTACCCTAAAAACTACTTCTTAAAAATTAAAAAAGCCTCTTCTTTAAGAGGCTTTTTTATTTATATTGAATTAATCCTATGCCTATTCCAGTCGGATCAACCAAATAGGCAAGAAAAAAATTATCAAATTCCATTTTATCTCGCAAAATAGAAGCATCATTGTTTTTTGCCTGTTCAATCACTTCATCAATGGCATCTACTTCAATTTGAATACGAGTACCATGTGGAAAATCGCTTGGTCCTTTACCTATTCCACCATCAATCCCTTTTATCTCTTCGTTCCCTGTCGTAACTTCTCTATAATCCCAAAAGGGGGGTGCCACCTCCCAGCCAAACACCTTATTATAAAACGCAGCTGCTTTCTCTGGATCTTGACTATTTAATTCAAAACCGACCACTCTTCCCATATATATCCTCCTCTACATATTGAAGCATAATGTTTAGTTCAATAAACTAGATAAGATTTCCTCTTTATTTAATTAAAAAATGACATTAATATTTAGTTTTATCAATTAGTGTTAGCCTAAAAACTTACTGTATGGTTTGTAATACAATTCCATCATTCATTTTAACAATACGGTCTGTATAAGCTAACATTTCTTCATCATGCGTCACCATCAACGTTGTAATCTTTAATGTTTTGGTTAATTCTCTGAGTAAAAACATAATTTCTTGAGAACGCTGGGAATCTAAGCTAGCTGTTGGCTCATCAGCAAATAATACTTTAGGTTGATGGATGATCGCACGTGCAATTGCAACACGCTGTTTTTCCCCACCTGATAATGAAGAAGGATAAGCTTTTTTACGATGAGCCATTCCCACCAATTGTAATAAGCGATTCACTTCATACTGCTGTTCATGACTCTTTAATGGAGATTCAGCTACATCTAGCATTAATAGCAGCTGCTCCTCCACTGTAAGAAAGGGTACGAGATGCGCGAATTGAAAGACAAAGCCAAATTTACTAGCACGCAACTTTCGTATCTGTTCAGTGCTCATCTTTGTAAGATTTTGTTCCTCAAAGAGTACTTGCCCTTCAGTTGCTTTCTGCAATCCAGCTGCTATCGTTAACAATGTACTTTTCCCTGAACCAGAGGCACCAACCAATGCCGTAATTTCTCCCTCTTTTAATGAAAGATTAATGCCTTTCAAAATTTCTTCTTCGACTTCGCCATTTTTAAACGTTTTTCTTACTGCATCGATTGTAAATAACGTCATGATTAAGCCTCCCCTTGTTGTATAGCTTGTAACGGTTCAATTTTTTTAATTTGTAGCCCTGACAATGTCGCTCCGATAAAACCAATGATGAGGAACACCATGGATAATTGTGTTGTTGTACCAAATGTTAAGGTGAAGGGCATTCCTTTGGGAGCAACTACATTGAAAACCTGGCTAAGACTGACTGATACCACAAGTGATAGAGCTGTAATAATAACCATTTGAGTCCAAATCATTTTGAACAACCTACTTGTTTTTAAACCAATTGCTTTTAAAATGCCGTACAAACCAATTTTTTGTACATTCATCATATAGAAGAAAATAGCGAATAGCATGCCGCTAATCACAACTAAAAACCAAATGATCATGTTTAAGGACAACTGTTCCGCATTATAGCTAGGAATAGTATTGAGAAATTCTTTATTGCTATATGCCTGAAGCTCATTAATGTCCTCTGCTCCGCTGTTTGGTACAAAAATTAGCTGCATATCTTTTACTCGGTACATTTCCTGGTAGGCCTCTTTACTAATATAAGCGACAGGCGAATGACTAAATTTCTTTTGCTCTACAAACCCTTTGACAATAAATTCTCCACTGTATTGATTATTCGTCAATACGTCACCAATCTGAATCCCTTTTTCCTGCAACGAGCTATCTAAAATAACCTCACCTTGATGTACATTTTTAAACAGTGTGGATTCCGTAGATGAAACAAAAGCAACACTCTGCTGTTTATCGTCCTTATCATTTAAAAAGCCCATTTGAATCGAAAAAGCCACTGCCTCTTTCTCTTTACCCATTACCTCCTGCTGAAGATTGCTATCGATTCTCGAAAGATTAAACGTACCCTCTGCATCCTCAGCCATGTAAAAATGTCCCTTTGGTAAATCTTTAATTAATGCTGCATTATCTTGTGACAGGCCATTTGCCAAACCTGAAATAATAAATGTTAAAAAGCTTACTAGAAAAATAATGGAGCCCAAAATTAAAAACCGTACTTTATTCTTCTTTATTTCCTTCCAGGCAAGATTCATCCTTAACCCCTCCATTTCGTTGATACCCATATCTTAAAATTGTTAAATGAACGGAGAATGAACTAATATAAAAAAGACATAGAAAACAAAAAACCACTCAAAGATATTTTTATCCTTTAGAGTGGTTGAAGGTTTATTAATTTTTTAAAAAAATTCATATAATCCATTTTTAAAATAGTTGTATTCACTTTCGTCTATTAACTTTACGCCATACCCTTCATAAAAAATTTGTTTATCTATTTCTGTTTCAAATGCCCATGGCTTAGGACGAACTGCTAAAGCAACATCATATCGTGGGTCACCCCATGCTCCAGCGCTCCAATCAATTATTCCCGAAATCCTCCGATTATGTACAAGTACATTATCAATTGTGAAATCACCATGAATAAAGGTTTGCTGAGTTATCTTTGGTTTGTGTCTCTTCAACCTACTTAACAATTCAGCTGTGCCATCTACTTTATAATTTTTCATATTAAACTCAGCTTGTTCTAGCATATCGTCTATCCATGCTGTGTCCTTTATTAACTCCTCTGGACATGGAGTTGAATGAATGGCAGATAGCAACTTTCCAAAGTTAAATAGTATTTCATGTCTATTTTCTGTATTACCCTCTTTTTCTAGAGCGCTTCTAACGGTGTCGCCTTCTAAATATGCCATTAAAGCCCATGACTGATTTTGTAATGGTTGTTCGATAAAATAATATAGCCTCGGAGTAAGTAAAGCAGATGCTGCTAGATTTTTAAGTACCCATGCTTCTTTCGATAACCAAGCACAGAATGGCATTCCTTTTGCTCTTTTTAAAACGAATGTCCCTCTTTTAGAATTAAGAATTCCTACATCCGATGTATGTCCCTGTCTAGGAAAATGAATATTAATAACTGCTCCGACATACTCGACGATCTCTTTAGGTATTTCGTTTAGTTGTATGGGTTTCAAAATTTTCAACACCTCAGCTTTGATGTATTAACTTCTACTTTACCATCTATAAATTCAATTCTTTGTTATCTTTTCCTTTCTATGCAACAACATTTTTGTATGGTCCACAATGTTAGAGTTGTAATTGAAAGAATAATTATTGGGATAGTTAAATATCATATAAAAATAAGAGAATCCTTTTGAATAGAAGGTTAAAGTGTAGCGAGTATAAGGCTTCTTAAAAGTAATATGTAAACTTTCCTTTTATATAAGCATTGCTGCTTCCTCATAAGCTCTTGGTGGAAGTCGCTATCTCAAAATGTTTTTTAGCATTTCAATTATTTTCTTTTAACCTTATGCATTTATAGTTTCATAGCGTTTTTATATACTTTATGAGGTTATCAATATTTTGCGAATTATATTCCTCCTCTGACAAAAGATAGTAACCACTTTTCGAAAAATCAATGTGACTAAGTAAACTTTTTAAATATGGAGAAATCAAAACTAATACGCCATCATTTTCTAATAATTCCTCTGGAGATTCATACCCATGAGTTACTTCTACATTAAAAGTACTCAAATTATTTTCTTTTAGTGAATCTTCTATGGTTTTTTTCAGTCTCGATGACCTTTTTTTCAAAAAGAATCCTTCTCGATCTAAACCAGTTGCAAATCCTCTAAACCCCATTGCTAATTTTGGATAAATATAAATCGTTTTCATTATAATCATCCTTTCAAAAAAATTATAATCCTTTTAATACTAATCATAAATTTTCTCCAACTTCTATTTTATGTAATATTCATTCATATATTCATTATATTTCCATTTTATTATATCATGTATAGAACATTAGAGACATGATTATAGCTGTGTTAAGTAAATTCATACTGTCCCTTAAATAGCTCTCTTGCTTTTACTAGGTTTAAAATCTAGACTAAGATTAGAAGAATTGTTGGAACCTCTCATAAAACCTTTTTTTAGATAATGAGCTTGTGTAAACATAATCAATTCTACTCGTTTTCGATCGTATTCCTAGGAAATACAAAAAGCTCACAAACCTTGATAGTACAAGGTTTGTGAGCTTTCTAAACTTACTAAATGTAACGTATATATAACGTAATGATACCGGTGGTCGGGGTCGAACCGACACTCCAAAGGAACACGATTTTGAGTCGTGCGCGTCTGCCAATTCCGCCACACCGGCATAATGGAGATAAAAAAAATCGGATAAACCGATTATCAGATAAAATATGGAGGCGGCAACCGGATTTGAACCGGTGATAAGGGTGTTGCAGACCCGTGCCTTACCACTTGGCTATGCCGCCATCATATTGGAGCGGAAGACGAGGTTCGAACTCGCGACCCCCACCTTGGCAAGGTGGTGTTCTACCACTGAACTACTTCCGCAAAAATGGCTGGGGTACTAGGATTCGAACCTAGGCATGACGGAATCAAAATCCGTTGCCTTACCGCTTGGCTATACCCCAACAATGGGGCGACTGATGGGAATCGAACCCACGAATGCCGGAACCACAATCCGGTGCGTTAACCACTTCGCCACAATCGCCATAAAATTAATTGGCAGGGGCAGTAGGAATCGAACCCACACCAAAGGTTTTGGAGACCTCTATTCTACCGTTGAACTATGCCCCTATAGTAAAAAAAACTGGTGGAGGGGGACGGATTCGAACCGCCGAACCCTAAGGAGCGGATTTACAGTCCGCCGCGTTTAGCCACTTCGCTACCCCTCCGGAAAAATGGTGCCGGCTATAGGAATCGAACCCACGACCTACTGATTACAAGTCAGTTGCTCTACCTGCTGAGCTAAACCGGCAAAAAAATATGGTGGGTCAGGACGGAATCGAACCGCCGACACTTAGAGCTTCAATCTAATGCTCTACCAACTGAGCTACTGACCCATATTTAAAAAAATAAATGGCGGTCCCGACCGGGATCGAACCGGCGATCTCCTGCGTGACAGGCAGGCATGTTAACCGCTACACCACGGGACCATTTGGTTGCGGGGGCCGGATTTGAACCAACGACCTTCGGGTTATGAGCCCGACGAGCTACCACTGCTCCACCCCGCGATAATACTATGTTGTTATGAAAAATATGGTGGAGGATGACGGGCTCGAACCGCCGACCCTCTGCTTGTAAGGCAGATGCTCTCCCAGCTGAGCTAATCCTCCATCTGGGTATTTAAATGGTGACCCCTACGGGATTCGAACCCGTGTTACCGCCGTGAAAGGGCGGTGTCTTAACCACTTGACCAAGGGGCCTTCGTTTGGAATAAATCAAAGTGCTGGCGGAGAGTAAGGGATTTGAACCCTTGAGACAGTGTTAACCGCCTACACGATTTCCAATCGTGCTCCTTCGGCCACTCGGACAACTCTCCAAGAATGGCTCCGAAGGCAGGACTCGAACCTGCGACAACCTGATTAACAGTCAGGTGCTACTACCAACTGAGCTACTTCGGAATAATTTTAGTATATAGCCTAGCGATGTCCTACTCTCACAGGGGGAAGCCCCCAACTACCATCGGCGCTAAAGAGCTTAACTTCCGTGTTCGGTATGGGAACGGGTGTGACCTCTTTGCCATCATCACTAGACTATTTGAAAGACAATACCTATTATAACATATTTTATCAAAATTACAAGTATATTATAATATTTTATTCTTTCAAAACTGGATAAACGTGCATTGACTGCTTCAAACAATTTGGTTAAGTCCTCGATCGATTAGTATTCGTCAGCTCCATGTGTCACCACACTTCCACCTCGAACCTATCTACCTCATCGTCTTTGAGGGATCTTACTTACTTGCGTAATGGGAAATCTCATCTTGAGGGGGGCTTCATGCTTAGATGCTTTCAGCACTTATCCCGTCCACACATAGCTACCCAGCGATGCCTTTGGCAAGACAACTGGTACACCAGCGGTGTGTCCATCCCGGTCCTCTCGTACTAAGGACAGCTCCTCTCAAATTTCCTACGCCCACGACGGATAGGGACCGAACTGTCTCACGACGTTCTGAACCCAGCTCGCGTACCGCTTTAATGGGCGAACAGCCCAACCCTTGGGACCGACTACAGCCCCAGGATGCGATGAGCCGACATCGAGGTGCCAAACCTCCCCGTCGATGTGGACTCTTGGGGGAGATAAGCCTGTTATCCCCGGGGTAGCTTTTATCCGTTGAGCGATGGCCCTTCCATGCGGAACCACCGGATCACTAAGCCCGTCTTTCGACCCTGCTCGACTTGTAGGTCTCGCAGTCAAGCTCCCTTGTGCCTTTACACTCTACGAATGATTTCCAACCATTCTGAGGGAACCTTTGGGCGCCTCCGTTACCTTTTAGGAGGCGACCGCCCCAGTCAAACTGTCCGCCTGACACTGTCTCCTGCCCCGCTAAGGGGCATGGGTTAGAATTTCAATACAACCAGGGTAGTATCCCACCGACGCCTCCTTCGAAGCTGGCGCTCCGAGATCTCTGGCTCCTACCTATCCTGTACAAGTTGTACCAAAATTCAATATCAGGCTACAGTAAAGCTCCACGGGGTCTTTCCGTCCTGTCGCGGGTAACCTGCATCTTCACAGGTACTATAATTTCACCGAGTCTCTCGTTGAGACAGTGCCCAGATCGTTACGCCTTTCGTGCGGGTCGGAACTTACCCGACAAGGAATTTCGCTACCTTAGGACCGTTATAGTTACGGCCGCCGTTTACTGGGGCTTCAATTCGCAGCTTCGCTTGCGCTAACCACTCCTCTTAACCTTCCAGCACCGGGCAGGCGTCAGCCCCTATACGTCACCTTACGGTTTTGCAGAGACCTGTGTTTTTGCTAAACAGTCGCCTGGGCCTATTCACTGCGGCTCTCATGCGCTTGCACGCTCAAGAGCACCCCTTCTCCCGAAGTTACGGGGTCATTTTGCCGAGTTCCTTAACGAGAGTTCTCTCGCACACCTTAGGATTCTCTCCTCGACTACCTGTGTCGGTTTGCGGTACGGGCACCTCTCACCTCGATAGAGGCTTTTCTTGGCAGTGTGAAATCAGGAACTTCGTCCATACGGACTCGCCATCACAGCTCAACGTTACAGTGTGCGGATTTGCCTACACACACGCCTTACTGCTTGGACGCGCATAACCAACAGCGCGCTTACCCTATCCTACTGCGTCCCCCCATTTCTCAAACGGTGAGGAGGTGGTACAGGAATATCAACCTGTTGTCCATCGCCTACGCCTGTCGGCCTCGGCTTAGGTCCCGACTAACCCTGAGCGGACGAGCCTTCCTCAGGAAACCTTAGTCATACGGTGGACGGGATTCTCACCCGTCTTTCGCTACTCATACCGGCATTCTCACTTCTAAGCGCTCCACCAGTCCTTCCGGTCTGACTTCAACGCACTTAGAACGCTCTCCTACCACTGACATCGTAGATGTCAATCCACAGCTTCGGTGAATCGTTTAGCCCCGATACATTTTCGGCGCAGCGTCACTCGACCAGTGAGCTATTACGCACTCTTTAAATGATGGCTGCTTCTAAGCCAACATCCTGGTTGTCTGTGCAACGCCACATCCTTTTCCACTTAACGATTACTTTGGGACCTTAGCTGGTGGTCTGGGCTGTTTCCCTTTTGACTACGGATCTTATCACTCGCAGTCTGACTCCCGTGTATAAATATCTGGCATTCGGAGTTTGTCTGAATTCGGTAAACCGGGATGGCCCCCTAGTCCAAACAGTGCTCTACCTCCAGTATTCTCATCACGAGGCTAGCCCTAAAGCTATTTCGGAGAGAACCAGCTATCTCCAAGTTCGATTGGAATTTCTCCGCTACCCACACCTCATCCCCGCACTTTTCAACGTGCGTGGGTTCGGGCCTCCAGTAAGTGTTACCTTACCTTCACCCTGGACATGGGTAGATCACCTGGTTTCGGGTCTACGACCACGTACTATTTCGCCCTATTCAGACTCGCTTTCGCTGCGGCTCCGCCTTCTAAAGCTTAACCTTGCACGTAATCGTAACTCGCCGGTTCATTCTACAAAAGGCACGCTATCACCCATTAACGGGCTCTAACTACTTGTAGGCACACGGTTTCAGGATCTCTTTCACTCCCCTCCCGGGGTGCTTTTCACCTTTCCCTCACGGTACTGGTTCACTATCGGTCACTAGGTAGTATTTAGCCTTGGGAGATGGTCCTCCCGGATTCCGACGGAATTTCACGTGTTCCGCCGTACTCAGGATCCACTCAGGAGAGAACGAACTTTCGACTACAGGGCTTTTACCTGCTCTGGCGGACCTTTCCAAGTCGCTTCATCTAACTCGCTCTTTTGTAACTCCGTATAGAGTGTCCTACAACCCCAAGAGGCAAGCCTCTTGGTTTGGGCTCTTCCCGTTTCGCTCGCCGCTACTCAGGGAATCGATTTTTCTTTCTCTTCCTCCAGGTACTTAGATGTTTCAGTTCCCTGGGTCTGCCTTCAAGACGCTATGTATTCACGTCAAGATACTACGCGATTAAACGTAGTGGGTTCCCCCATTCGGAAATCTCCGGATCAAAGCTCACTTACAGCTCCCCGAAGCATATCGGTGTTAGTGCCGTCCTTCTTCGGCTCCTAGTGCCAAGGCATTCGCCGTGCGCCCTTAATAACTTAACCTACAGCTTTCAATACACATCGCATTTCGTTGTCAGCTTCACTCGTTCAATCAGTCACGTACTGAAGTACGCTCCTTCATTCACTCGATTGCTTCCTAGAACTGCTTGTGTCTTGAAACCTTACTAATGTTATTAAGCCTATAAAAAACTTAAAAAATAAATGTGTTTGTTACAATTTCAATGTCGTTTTATCCAGTTTTCAAAGAACAAGTTTTGAAGTATTTCATTCGGAAGAATGAACCTTCAAAACTGAACGCAAAACGTAATCTTACAAACCCTAGGTTTGTATTCCGAAATAATCCTTAGAAAGGAGGTGATCCAGCCGCACCTTCCGATACGGCTACCTTGTTACGACTTCACCCCAATCATCTATCCCACCTTCGGCGGCTGGCTCCAAAAGGTTACCTCACCGACTTCGGGTGTTACAAACTCTCGTGGTGTGACGGGCGGTGTGTACAAGGCCCGGGAACGTATTCACCGCGGCATGCTGATCCGCGATTACTAGCGATTCCGGCTTCATGTAGGCGAGTTGCAGCCTACAATCCGAACTGAGAACGACTTTATCGGATTAGCTCCCTCTCGCGAGTTGGCAACCGTTTGTATCGTCCATTGTAGCACGTGTGTAGCCCAGGTCATAAGGGGCATGATGATTTGACGTCATCCCCACCTTCCTCCGGTTTGTCACCGGCAGTCACCTTAGAGTGCCCAACTAAATGATGGCAACTAAGATCAAGGGTTGCGCTCGTTGCGGGACTTAACCCAACATCTCACGACACGAGCTGACGACAACCATGCACCACCTGTCACCGTTGCCCCCGAAGGGGAAACTATATCTCTACAGTGGTCAACGGGATGTCAAGACCTGGTAAGGTTCTTCGCGTTGCTTCGAATTAAACCACATGCTCCACCGCTTGTGCGGGCCCCCGTCAATTCCTTTGAGTTTCAGTCTTGCGACCGTACTCCCCAGGCGGAGTGCTTAATGCGTTAGCTGCAGCACTAAGGGGCGGAAACCCCCTAACACTTAGCACTCATCGTTTACGGCGTGGACTACCAGGGTATCTAATCCTGTTTGCTCCCCACGCTTTCGCGCCTCAGCGTCAGTTACAGACCAGAAAGTCGCCTTCGCCACTGGTGTTCCTCCAAATCTCTACGCATTTCACCGCTACACTTGGAATTCCACTTTCCTCTTCTGCACTCAAGTCCCCCAGTTTCCAATGACCCTCCACGGTTGAGCCGTGGGCTTTCACATCAGACTTAAAGGACCGCCTGCGCGCGCTTTACGCCCAATAATTCCGGACAACGCTTGCCACCTACGTATTACCGCGGCTGCTGGCACGTAGTTAGCCGTGGCTTTCTAATAAGGTACCGTCAAGGTACAGCCAGTTACTACTGTACTTGTTCTTCCCTTACAACAGAGTTTTACGATCCGAAAACCTTCTTCACTCACGCGGCGTTGCTCCATCAGGCTTTCGCCCATTGTGGAAGATTCCCTACTGCTGCCTCCCGTAGGAGTCTGGGCCGTGTCTCAGTCCCAGTGTGGCCGATCACCCTCTCAGGTCGGCTACGCATCGTCGCCTTGGTGAGCCGTTACCTCACCAACTAGCTAATGCGCCGCGGGCCCATCCTATAGCGACAGCCGAAACCGTCTTTCAGTGTTCCACCATGAGGTGGAACAGATTATTCGGTATTAGCCCCGGTTTCCCGGAGTTATCCCAAACTATAAGGTAGGTTGCCCACGTGTTACTCACCCGTCCGCCGCTAACGTCAAAGGAGCAAGCTCCTTCTCTGTTCGCTCGACTTGCATGTATTAGGCACGCCGCCAGCGTTCGTCCTGAGCCAGGATCAAACTCTCCATAAAAGAAATTTGATTAGCTCAAATTGTTTTGCTGGCATCAATTTTGATGTCCAAAATTTTGTTTTGTTCACTAGCTGAAGCTAGTTACTTAAAACTTTATTGATTACGTTTTGCTTGTTCAGTTTTCAAGGTTCATTTTTAAGTCGTTTTTCAGCGACTTCTTTATATTAACATCTCACTCAAATCATGTCAACTACTTTTTAAAAAAGTTTTTTGTGTTTTTCATTGAGTTTTTGTTATGTCTTAGCGACAATTAATATAATACAATACTAAGATATTATTCGTCAACTATTTTTCTAAAAAAATATCGAGGTATTTTTAAATACCTCGATTACAAGCATACTACAGTCATAGCTCCATTTCTAGAGCTTCTTTATTTACCTTGTAATGACGGTGAAAAATCATATCACTTTTCGCAGCAATTGGTTCTATTTGAATGTAGCCTTTATCCACTAAATACTCTACAAACACTTCTAAATCTACTGAGTAATTCATGAGCTCATGATGATCATGCAATTCCTGAATAGTCCACATATCTTTTGTTTGCATGACTTCTAAAATATGCTGTGCTCCATCACGTGTACGAGAATGTATTAAAAACTCACTTGCTAAAAATAATAACTCTAAGCGCTTTTCTATCGGCTCATTACTTGTGACAAGCTCTTCATATAATTTATAGATGGCTGGCTCGATTTTTTTTACCTGTGCCCAGACCGTTACTTCAGGGTACAATCCACTATCTATAATAGAGAGACGGCCTAAATGATGTAGGGAATCAACCACATGATTATAAGCATCCAAGTAACTCCCTTTATCAAAGTACTCTTTCCCTTCTAGATAACGACGAATCAACTTCGAAAATTGGATACCAGTTTTAATTTTACGTCCACTGTAAGGGAATTCCTGCAATTCAATTTTTAATTTATGCAAAAATTCATTACGATCAAATAAAACTCTTCCAAAGAAAATCCAATCGACTACCTTCTTATTAGAACCAATAAGCAACCATTTTCTTATTAATTTCTCCGTAACAGTATGTAGAGCAACTTTATTTCCTTCATATAGGTAATGTTTCGAAAAGACAGGCTGCTCTGCTTCTTTTACGATAATTAGTAATACTGTATCAAAAGTATCTGTAACGTTACTTTTTTCCTCACGCTTTTCCACTAAAATGACGCCTAGTGTGTTCGACTGACTTGCACGTTCTTGGTATATTGGACGCAAGACTTGCTCCATGTTCAGCCCCCCTTTTTCATGTAGATTCCATTGTTCCGTTAAAAATTCGACATACTCTAAAAGTATTCCTTCTTTCAACCTTCTCAAAGCTAAAATACTTTGCCCTTATATGTTATAGTAGATTTTAGATTGGGAGGCAAGATGAAAAATGAAACCTTATAAAAGTAAAATTAATAAAATTCGTTCATTCGCATTAGCACTAATCTTTATCGGTTTTATTGTTATGTATGGAGGTATTTTCTTTAAAAATAGCCCGATACTAGTTTTAATTTTTATGACACTTGGGGTTTTATGTATTATCGGAAGTACAGTTGTATATGCATGGATAGGATTATTGTCAACAAGAGCTGTACAAGTTGAATGCCCGAATTGTCATAAACACACAAAAGTATTAGGTCGTGTAGATATGTGCATGTACTGCAATGAACCTTTAACACTTGATCCTTCTCTAGAAGGTAAAGAGTTCGATCAATCCTATAATCATAAAGCAAAAAAATCCTAGCCCATTAAGAGCTAGGATTTTATTGTATTTTAGCAGTTACTTCTTTACATGATGGACAAGTGCCGTATATCTCTAAACGATGCGAGTGCACATCAAAGCCAGTTACCTGAGATGCAAAATGCTCAATTTCGTCGAGTCCAGGATAATGGAAATCGACAATCTTGCCACAGCATTCACAAATCATATGATAATGATCATTTGTCACGAAATCAAAGCGACTTGAAGCATCTCCATAAGTCAGCTCTTTCACAAGACCCACCTCACGAAATACGCGCAGGTTGTTATAGACAGTCGCTACACTCATATTAGGAAACTTGCCCTCAAGTGCTTTATAAATTTCATCGGCAGTAGGATGTGCCATTGATTGAATCAAATATTCCAAAATAGCATGACGCTGAGGAGTAATACGTACACCAGTTGTTTTTAACGTGTCCAGTGCATCCTGTAAATGCGTTGCAGACATCGTCATGCACCTCTTCCATAAGTATTATTAATTTATAATTGTTATAATTAGTGTATCCAATTCGCACTACTTCGTCAACAATCACATACTCTTTATCCTTCTTCTAACAATGGCTATCCCTTAATATCCCCTTGATAAATCCATAACATTTTCTAAATCAGTATCGCCCTTCAGCCATTTTATCAGACTTGGCTTAAAGATCTCTAAGCTTCGTTCAACATAACGAGAAGAATGACTTGAAATATGTGGCGATACAATAACATTTGAGAAGGACCATAATGGACTATCCGATGACAAAGGTTCTACTTCAAATACATCTAAAACAGCGTAGCCAATTTGCTCTGTTGCAATTGCTTGAATAAGCACCTTCTCATCAACCAAGTTCCCTCGACCAAAATTCATGAAAATAGCACTGCTTTTCATGGCAACAAAATGCTCTTCTTTTAATAAATGCGTTGTTTCTGGTGTTTTTGGTAACACAGAAATGACGATATCTGCATTGGGTAAGGCTTCTTTTAATTGGGCAAAGCTAATCATACTATCCATATAGGCCGCTTCTTTCCTCGAACGGTTGCAGCCAATCGTCGTTACTCCAAAAGCCTGCAATAAACGTCCAACTTCCGAGCCAATAGCACCTGGCCCCAAAATTAGCGCTGTGCTATCTCGTAATTCGGTTTGCTTTGCTTTTTTGGACCATTCACTTTTCTTTTGTTGCTCATACATCCATGGCAAAGCACGTTTAATCGCTAAAATATGGGCTAGCATTGATTCTGCCATTGGTGTTTTATGAATTCCCCGTACATTGGAAACTAAAATACCACGTTCCATAATAGCTCGGGCTGGCATTTTTTCTATACCTGCTGAAGCAACGAAAATCCATTTCAACTTAGTTGCATATTGGATATTCTCTTCTGTTAAATCTTCACCATATGTAACTAAAATATCAGCTTGCTGAAGCTCTTCATTTGATAATCCACTGTCAAATACAAAATCAAGCTGTGGAAAATCGGTTAGCAACGACTCACGTAAATCCGGTCTAGGTTCAAATGTAAAATAAACTCTCATTTCTCTGCCTCCCGTTCTGCTAAATAGGCATAAACTTCTTCAATATGATTTTTCACACGTACTTTGCGCCAAGCTTTTACAAGCTTACCCTCCGTATCAATTAAAAACGTTGAACGCTCTATGCCCATAAATTCCCGACCATACATTTTCTTTAAAACCCAAACACCGTATGCTTCAGCAACTGCATGATCCTCATCAACTAATAGTGAGAACGGTAAGCCGTGCTTATCAATAAATTTCGTATGTTTAGTTGCATCATCTGGACTTACTCCAAGAACAGCAGCATTTAAATGACTGAAGTCCTCAAACTTATCTCGAAAATCACATGCTTCTGTCGTGCAGCCTGGTGTCATATCCTTTGGGTAGAAATATAAAATAACATTCTGACCTTTAAAATCAGATAAATGCACCATTTCCCCCTTTTCGTTCATTAGAGAAAAATTTGGCGCCTTTTGTCCTTCCAGTAAAGTCATAACAATCTCCTCCTTTGTAGGTTCTATTTTACTCTAAGTAACAAATCAAGTCATATCTCTTAATTTCTTTGGATTTCTTACAACGATAGGTCTACAATAGATTACGTATAAAAAGTTAGGAGGCAATACAATGAATCACGCAAAATCTGAAGCAGTACACGCAGAGGCGTTACAGCACATCGTTGGTGGTGTAAACAGCCCTTCTCGTTCATATAAAGCAGTAGGTGGCGGTTCTCCTGTGGCAATGGCTCGAGGAAAAGGTGCTTATTTTTGGGATGTAGATGGCAACCGTTATATTGATTATCTAGCCGCTTATGGCCCTATCGTGACAGGACATGGTCACCCACATATTGCTAAGGCAATTACACATGCAGCAGAAAACGGAACACTTTTCGGAACCCCAACTGAATATGAGGTTACATTCGCTAAAATGCTTAAAGAAGCTATTCCTTCTATGGATAAAGTACGATTTAACAACTCTGGTACAGAGGCAGTTATGACAACCATTCGTGTTGCTCGTGCCTATACTGGTCGTACAAAAATCATGAAATTTGCAGGCTGCTACCATGGTCACTTCGATTTAGTATTAGTAGCTGCTGGCTCTGGTCCTGCAACATTAGGAACTCCTGACTCTGCAGGTGTGACGACTTCTACAGCAGAGGAGGTTATTACAGTACCGTTTAATAACCCAGAAGCTTTTACTGAGGCAATGAATAAATGGGGCGACCAAATTGCGGCTATCTTAATCGAACCTATCGTAGGGAACTTTGGAATTGTAGAACCAAACCCAGGCTTCCTTGAATTGGTCCATGCTACCGCAAAAGAAAAAGGAGCATTGACGATATACGACGAGGTTATCACTGCTTTCCGCTTCCACTATGGTGGAGCTCAAAATTTACTTGGCCTCACACCTGATCTGACTGCACTTGGTAAAGTTATTGGTGGTGGTTTACCAATCGGTGCTTATGGTGGTCGTAAAGAAATTATGGATACAGTTGCACCACTTGGCCCAGCTTACCAAGCAGGGACAATGGCTGGGAATCCTGCCTCAATGCAAGCTGGGATTGCCTGCCTAGAAGTGCTACAAACACCAGGTATTTACGATGAGATGGATCGACTAGGTGGTATTTTAGAAAATGGTATTTTAACGGCGGCTAAAAAACACGGTGTAACTATTACATTAAATCGTCTTAAAGGAGCACTAACTATTTACTTTACAGATGTGAAAGTAGAAAATTATGAGCAAGCTGAAAACTCTGACGGTGAAATCTTTGGGCGCTTCTTTAAATTAATGCTAGAACAAGGTATTAATTTAGCGCCATCTAAATATGAGGCTTGGTTCCTAACAACTGAGCATACAGAAGCAGACATTCTTGAAACCATTAAAGCTGTAGATTATGCTTTTTCTCAATTGTCATAATGTGTCAATAAAAAGGCGACTTACGAGTTAAGTCGCCTTTTTCTTATTCATGCATGCAAATCTATGTATTTTATGTGCACTTCCTTCTATAATGTAAAGAAACTAAAAAAATATTAGACAGAAAGGACATCTTTATGAAATTAGGTGCCCGTGTATTTAAAACTGGTGTTGCTATCGTTTTTGCCCTGTTTATTGCAGAGTTATTAAAACTACCTTCACCTGTTTTTGCTGGAATTGCAGCCATTTTTGCGATTCAGCCTTCTATTTATCGTTCTTATCAAACCATTGTAGAGCAAGTACAAGCAAATATTATAGGAGCGACAATTGCTGTCATTTTCGGCTTACTTTTTGGCCATCATGTTGTAGCCATTGGTATAGCTGTCATAATTGCTATTGGTTTAATGTTAAAGTTTAAACTTGAAAAATCACTTTCGCTGGCATTGGTGTCAGTCGTAGCTATTATGGAGTTTCAAGGCGATGACTTTTTAACGTTTGGTTTAATACGCTTTGTGACAATCTTGGTTGGGGTGTTGGCAGCATTTGTTGTAAACCTATTTTTCCTACCACCAAAATACGAGGTAAAACTATTCCGCAAAATCTATATTTTACAGGATGATATTATTCGTTGGACACGACTTGCTGTACGTCAGGCTTCTGAACATACCTCTACAAAGGCAGCATTAAGTAAATTTAAAAGTCGTATGTTACGAGTGGATACATTGTACGATTTATATAAGGAAGAACGAAATTACTTAAAAAATAAAAAGTATGTGAAAGCACGTAAACTAGTGGTCTATCGTCAAATGATTTTAACTTCCAAAAAAAGTTTAGAACTGCTTCAGCGGTTGCATAACCATGAAAATGAACTAGCTCAGCTACCTACACAATTTCACTTAATGATTCAAGAGCGACTTGATTCCTTGCTAACTTACCATGAGCAATTACTCTTAAAATATACAGGGAAACTTAAGCCTGAGCATTCAGAGTGGAGCAAAAGCATTGACTATGTCCAACGCAATGAGCTAATGGAAATTTTCATCAAGCAAATTAACTTTGCTCGCGAAGAGGGCGATACAGAATTTTCTAGCTATCATTTACTTTATATTTTATCGCGCATATTAGATTATGAAGAAAATCTAGAGCATCTAGACACGCTTATCGTGTCTTACCAAAGCTACCATGGACATGAAATTAATGTAGAATTTGAAGAAGAGTTCATCTAGTTAGCATTTTAGGGTGGTAGATTATTTTATTCAGCGGGTTTTGAACACCCGCTGAATACCTCGCCCCCTAGAAAAAGAAATCTGTTGTATTTACATACAAAAAATCCCCCAAGTAGTAATCTACTTAGAGGAAGTGAATTAATGCCGCAATGTTAACAGTTGTTGCTCTGCTTGCTGACGCTTAATGGTTTGCTCATCACGTAAATGCTGATAATTTGCAATACCTGAAACAATAATATCCCACATTTCTTCTAGGCTCTGCGTTGTGCTAGATTGTTGAGCCATAGCAGTACTTAATTGAACCGCTTCCTTGCTGGCTCCCCCAAATTGCTTCATACGGTCTTCAAAGGCAGATGCTGATTGACTTTGTAATTGTTGACGTCTTTCATTAACTGCATTCATCAAACCCATTTTAAAAACAGGAATGGTTTTAACAAAAGCCCCATTAATTTGTTCAATCAACTCACTGTTACCATTTCGCAGCATGTCAATTTGAGGGGCAGTTAAAATGGCCACCATACGCGACTTTTCCAACTCGTCTATTTTCTGCTGGAGTAACTCGGCAATAGCTTGCAAACGATTCAGCTCCATTTTTGCTACCTGATTGCCTGCCTCTCCCTGTTTTTCATACATAGGGATTAATGTTGTTTGTACTTCATGTAATTTCATATCTGTTGCTACGATATATTTTTCCAGCTCTAGATAGTACGTTAAATCTTCATTATATAATCGTGCAAGTATTCGATTATCCTTAGCTAATTCTTCTTCAATAAGCACAAATTGATAATGAATTTTCTCAATATCTCTACCAAGTACATTGTATTTTTCAAATAGATCGTCATCATTTTTAGGTTTACGTGCAAAGAGCTTTTTAAAAAACCCTCTTTGCTCAGCAAAATCTTTTTTGTCAAATGACAACATTAAAGTTTCAAGCTGCTTAAATAATGTATTTGATTCAAAAGAGGCAGAGCGGGTAACGATATCTAATAGTTGATCAGAGAACTTTGCTAATTTTGTCGCTGGTTCTTTTCCCAATGCCATTAGCTCTATCTGGTTTTTTATATTGATTTGATTGGCAATTTGCTGTATCTCTACATGTTCTCTTAATTGTTCTTTAACGGCTGCTGCTGTTTCAGGTGTTAGCTGTTCCAGCGATAACGAGATATTTGACATTTGTGCTGCCTCCTTCCTACCATCAGAAAAAACGATTAAAGAGCTTTTTGATGATTTTGTCGGGTGCCTTTTTTTGCTGCTTAGGTTCCTCATAGTGCAAGTCAAACAGCATATGTTCTAAACGATGTACATCGTAAGTATCCTCTTGCAAATGCTTTTCTAAGTCTAACTGTCCTGTTGGATTATATAAGATAATATCCATTCCAAAGCGATTTAAAAATGCTAATAATGCAATATCTTCACGCGATAATGCTGGCTGTTGAGGCGCCTGGAATAACACGATTTTGGGTACCTCTTGTGAATAATCAAAGCCTTGCAGTAACCGTAAGATATCTTGAGGAATCATCGATAGTTGTTTAAATATAAATAACTGTAAATCATATAACGTTTCATTTGGCTGTTGTTTTAACATTGGTTGTTCACATGACGTTTTTATTGTGTGGGCAATTGCATGCTGTAGCTCGAATGTTAATTCACCATATTGCCACCAATCGCTTTGCATAATGCGCTCTACAGATAGTTCACCATTCACGAGACAATGCTTATAGTGAAAATGAAAATTGGCCCTGCTCGTAGTTGTAAAAGGGAAGTCCTGTACAAAAACAGTTTGTGGACTTGATAGTAACTGATGCATATAATGCCAATACTCTTCTCGTTTACTCGAAACCCCACTTATTTTTGCAAAGATGACTGGAATGACTACCTCGTTGCCAATTACCTCAAATTGTGGTCGAACCAATGCTTTTTCTTTAGCATAAATAAAAATATCATCATATGTCATCCGTAATGTTAATGACCGTGGCATAAAATCCTTAAACTGCCAAGGCTTATAAACACCTGATTGCTGATCATGCATTAATTGCTCGAAATGTTGACTAGAACGATAACCTACAGTTGCCTGGCGATCACGGAGCTTGTCAGGAAATGGCTGTAAAGTTGTTTGGTTGGGATATGAGTATGTGATGGAAAACGACTCTGTAGGATCAATTTCAGCGAACTCATCTATTTTAGCTGGATGAAAAATTAATACATCACATCCAAGCTCCATTAAAAGTAATAAAAAATAACGTTGGCTAACCGTTGTGTCCCCATACCAAACAACTTTTGGAAAATCATCTGTTGGATTCATTGTTTTTGTCCATTGAATCCAATGATTTTTTAACCATTTCACCATATCAATTAAAAAACGGCGAAATTCATTTGATAGCAGACCTAGTGATTGTTGTTCTTGAAAGAGCTCCACAACTTTAATAGTTGCTAGCTGTAAATGTCGATTCATTACGCTATCATCATGTTTGGGAATTAACTGATGGCCATACATCATCGCCACTAAACGGTTAATTGATAGCCCTTTTGGCGTTTGTTGATGCTGCGATAAAATGGTTTGTATAGCCTGAAAATCCTTTTGCTCAATATGCTTATTTAATTCTTCACTTAAAATATGGATCTGAGGGTTTTGTGACAATGTAAATAATGAATTAAAATAATCATCTTCTTCGATTGGTACGCCTAATACACGAACCGCAATCCTGCTAAAACTCACTTGCTGTGCTGTTTCCTCATAAAATGCACGATCCCTTGGTGAATCTTGAAACGCCTGTAGCCAATCATCAGGGTGACGCTCCAACACTGATTTAATTGTGATTGTTTGCATACAAACGCACCTCCTCAAAATCATCCTCAGCATATGCTGAGGATTTCAATTGTCATAGGACGACTCTACCTTATGACTACAAAAAATATTTGAATAACCTATACAACGGTTTGGTGTGAAGCTATTTGCAAGACCATTTCTAGCAAGTCCTTTGTAAATGCTTCACCGTTGTGAGCCGAGTAAGTTGTATTTTGTAGAATTTTTGGCTGTTTATCCTTTAAATCTCCGTGGTTCGGTGTAAAAGCTACATCAGCCATTGCCAGCATTCCATAATCCATAATAGAGTCACCCGCTGCTATATGCACATCGTATGTACAGAATTCTTTTATATATTCGATAGCCGCTTCCTTTGTCAGTACCTTTGGCATAAAATACAGTTTTTTACCTTGTAGAAGAACATACCAACCATGAGCATCAAACTCTTGAATTATAGCTTGTAATTCATCGTGGGGTAAAACTTCAATATCCACATGATGGACGTAAAAAAGATCATCTATATACAAAGTACGTTGTAGCCATGTTTCAGATTGAATGGTATAAAAATGCTTTAACATATCCTCACGAGGAATAGAGGAATCCTCGATACGTCTGCTTAAGATTTTCGTCCATTTTTCATATGGCTGACCCTTTTCTAATATTGTACCCCCATTGCTTGCAATTGCAAAAGTAGGACACAAATCATTAATAAAATGGATTCTCTTATATTGATGTAACGCCCTAGTCGTAACAGGTACAAAGAGTGTTTGTTGATGTACCTGATGTAATAGTGTTGCGGTTGCCTGCGTCATCATACTCATTGCTTCCTCAGCTTTGTGTTCAACTACCAATGTCTCTGTAGCAGGTGGAAACAGTTTCATCATATGTTTAGAATAAATAAGTGTTCTATCTAAATCCGATGTAAATAGTATCATCTTAATCTCCTCTATATTTCTTTTATTAAACCACAACATGCATAGGACATATTAGAATATTCTTCTATTACTATATGTTTTTCTTGGGCAAGAAATAAAATATGTTGCAGTTCATCCATGTACCGCGGATTAATTAAAATTTTCCAAGGTAAACGTCGCAGCAAAACTCTTGTCGTCTCACCAACACCCGGTTTGATAAAATGAATATTATCAATACAAAAATCTCGTTGAATATTTTGCACAGACTTCATGCCCTCCCAAGTAATTGGAGATTCGTCCTGCTTTTGTAATTGTTGCATAATTGTACTCTGCACCTGTTCAAAGCATGTGACAATACGTTCTATGTACAGATTGGAGACGTCTAGATCCTCTAATTCTTTATAGTATTTAGCACCATGAAAGTCGTTCGCATCCATAAATTGTCGATTTAAAACCGTTCTACTCACCAATCCCGATACAGTCGAATTTAAACAAGCAGATGGTATTAAAAAGTCTTCTCGAGTACCATAAATGGCTGCACAATGCCCAGGATCGGCCAATACAGCTAAATTGGCATTCAATTGCCCTTGGTATTGCGCATTAAATTTTTGACAGGATTGAATTAATTCATTGGTAATTGCCCCTTTACCAGTCCAACCATCGATAAATTGAAGACAGCCGAGAGGATGCTGTGTCAAAATGAAACGAATGGCTGTTTCATCAAAACCGCGACCGCGCAAAATAGAGATGGAGTAATGCGGAACATTCACCCTATAACGCATAGATATATAGCGTTTGATTAAAATGCCGATAGGTGTACCTGCTCGGGCTAAACTAACAAGAATTAAATTGTCTAACCCCCTACTTTCGATTATTTGCTCTGCCACTACGCCAACAGCAATTGCAATTCTTTCTGCATAAGCGTCTAACGTTTTATAAAAAAGATTCATATACGTATCGGATGGTTGCTTCTCTATTGGTAGCATTTCTGAATAATGTGTGCCTGATTGAATAAGCTGCTCACGTTTCTCATTATCCATTTCAAGAAATACATTTCCTATATCACGCAATAAAAAAGTAACGTCCTCTGGAGCATAGCTGCCCATTTTATCTGGCTGTAAAGTCGATATCATCATTCAACCTCCTATTCATGCATACAAATCACATATATTGTAGCGCTACTAACTTCTTGTAGTGCCTTTACCATACGGGCAACTACCTCTTTACTTGCTATACGTTCCACCACAACAAAAAGTTCCGTGTAGGACTGACTTTCAACATTATATAAATAATTTTGAACCCCATTATTTTCTGGACTCTCAAAGGCAATTTTTTCTGTAATCACATACCCAACATCATCCGAGCAATAAATTGGACTGCGCGTGGTTGATTGAAAATATACATCGTTCCCTAAGTAAGAGGCAATTTGCATAGGAACATACATAAACTCACCTGTTCCAATGACAAGTGCTGGTCCATCTGTACGTAGCCCTTTTAATTGCTGGGCGATTACTTGTAGCATTTCCTTTTGTTGAACATGTTGTTTTGAAGTAAGCATAAATCTTCCTGTTGCTACTAAATAAGGTTGTTTGTTTACTAAACCGTTCTCTGCAACTGATTGGAAAGTTTTGCGATCAGCAGACACTTGAATTGGCCACAATGTCATATCCTGTGCACTCTGTGTTTGTACGCTTGGCTGTATGCTTGTTAAGCTGGGAGTCCCTGAACAACTAAAATGTCCACACATGATTGCGATGAACTCAATAGAAATATCCCACTGATCCTCTAAATTTTTAAAGAGCATTTGCTGCTGCTCGGAACGCCAATCTAAAATAGATAACACAGCATATTGCCTAACTAACGGAAATTTCTTTCTTAACGTTTGAATAATGTTAATGACCGTATTACCAGTAGTAATCTCATCATCAATTAACACGATGCGTTTAGCTTGCAGTAAAGCTTCAGGATCTTCCGTATAAATTCTATGGCTTGTCGCATGTGAGTGTTCTTCCTCAAATGTAATAAATGGCTCTAAATCAGGAAGAACTTCACGTGTTGTGTGGATGTACATAGCGTTTGAATGGAACGCATTAAATACTGCATGTCCTAGGGCAGTAGCCGTCTCAGCAAATCCTATAAACAATGTTTCTTGTGCTAACTCTATGCTGCCCTCAACGGAATTTTGAACCTCATCGAACCTATTCCCATCTTTTAAAGCTTTTACAACGGCATCCGAAGTCATTGCTTTATCTCCAGTAAGATTCTCATGATACATCAAGGCTAAAAGAGCTCCAGTCAGTAAAGGGACTTGTGGGCGTACAGCTAAATGTTTACCTAGAACGGTGCTTACAAACAAAAATTGCCTTTTCTTATTAATACGGGCTGCCATTTTAAATAAATCAGTTAGTTCAAATTGGTGCGGATTGGAGGTAATTTCAATATCGATTGAATAATCCGGTAAAATACTTAATTTACTCATTTGTTGTTGCATAAATACTACCACCTATATCAGAGTTTAATAAGAGTGAGGCAAAATCAACGGATTCATGATATACGCCATAGACATGTGCCTGTTTTACTATTCGCTGTGCCCATCTCATATGTGGTTTGATTTCATTCATTTTATTAGCATGATGGCTTTTCATCACACCTTTACGGCCATCATTATTTTCTATAATACTTAGCGCATCTAGATATTCTTCAAAGGAAATCGCATATAATGCATGCACGACTCGAATATGACTAGGATGAATAATCGTTTTACCCACAATGCCATTTTGTTTGTCCATGAGAACTTCTTTCATTAATCCATCTAAACAATCGTCTAATAATGCTTTCCTCGTATCAAGTGCACCCTTCTCGCTAAATGGTGTTTCTCTTAATGCAGGCTTTAATACACGCTGATTACTAAAATACTCCCACACTGGCCCAGATATAACAAAGCCATCTTCCTCGCGACCAAGGATATTAACAATATCTGCAATACAATCTCGAATTACACTAATATCATAAATAGTAGAGTCCATACGGCGGCGAATACCGTAAATACCACAGAAATCAGTTGCACCAATACGTACATTTAATACACGGTTTCTGTATTGATGTAGAACTTCTTTAATGCCTAATAATGCTTCCATGCGAGATTCCTTATAGAGGACCTCATGACTCTCTAAAATCGGCATACCATATAAAACTAAATCATTCTCTAAAATTGTTTGTTCTAGAATTTCAAAATAACAGGCGCCTTTTGCTGCTGTAAATTTCGGGAAAACATAGCCAGTTAGGATTTCTTGCTTTTTTCCTAAAGCAGTCGTTAAATAACGAAATTGTTCAACATGACGTACACGAATAAAAAGCAATGGAAGATCTTCAAGTAGCAGTTGTTTTTGTTGGTAGAGCTCGTATAACTCGCTCATATCCTCAATCAACTTTGCTTCACAATCTACTAATTCTATATCCCCTACGGCATCCTCCAGATCAATAACGAGTGATGTGAGTTCTTTATATTTTTGTGATTGAATCAAACTCACAATTGTAGGCATGGAAGCAGGCATATATAAAGTAGCGCCTAGGGCATATGACAAAATATCTGGCGATTCCCATTTTGTAAAAGGCTGTGGCTTCTTATAAAAAATAGTCTCTGCTTCTGTTGCAAAGTGTTGCATCGTATCCTCTCCCCAATAACTATGCCTTTTGTGAAAAAAGCACTGTATCAGCCTGTTCCATACAGACCAATACAGTGCCTTGTTTACACTGCTGTTTTCTTATTCATCTTGTGTGCAACAAATGTCAATAAGAATGCAGCAATTAATAAAGAAAAATTTCATTTGAAAGATGGTACCAAATATAGTAGCAATTTTCAGTGCAATACGATAAGGCTTCAAGATACAGAATCTGTAAAACTGGTCACCTCACAGTTCTTCACATCACCCAAGACCCTTCAGCGTATACCTACCCTACTCTTTACTGTAGGCCATATGCGTTGATTAATGCTGCTAGTCCACCTTGATAGCCTGAGCCTACTGCAGCAAATTTCCACTCACCGTTATGACGGTACAGCTCACAAAAAACTACAGCCGTTTCAATACTAAAATCTTCGCCTAAATCATAACGTAATACCTCAGATCCAGTCTCTTCATTCGTCAAACGAACATAGGCATTTAAGACTTGTCCAAAGTTTTGATGGCGCCCCTCTGCATCATAAATGGTAACCGTCACCACAATCTTTTCAATTTGAGGAGACACTTGCTTTAGGTTCACAAGGATTTTCTCATCATCCCCATCACCTTCACCTGTCCGGTTATCACCAGTATGAACAACAGATTGGTCTGCACTTGCTAAATTATTGTAAAAGATAAAGTCCTGCTCATTACGACACTTGCCTGATGCATCTAATAAAAATACAGATGCATCAAGGTCAAAGTCTTGCCCACCATCGAATTGCTTAACGTCCCAGCCCAAGCCAATTCCGATGCTGTTTAAACCAGGATCTTGCTTTGTTAAATCAATTCGTTGCCCTTTACTTAATTGAATAGCCATTCAAAATCTCCCTTTCTGTCCAAAGATGAAATTTTAGTTTACGCTCAAGCCATAGTCATTACATAAAGCAGCTAGGCCACCCTGATAGCCAGCACCAATTGCGTTAAATTTCCATTCACCGTTATGACGATATAATTCACCGACTACAATAGCTGTTTCAATACTGAAATCCTCACCTAAATCATAGCGAATAATTTCTTCATTGGATGCAGCATTTATAATACGAATATAGGCATTCGATACCATTCCAAAGTTTTGACTGCGAGATTCCGCATCATGAATAGTTACCGTGAATGCTAGACGTTGAACATGAGCAGGAACTTGAGTTAATGCGACTTTCACCACTTCATCGTCACCTTCACCGACACCTGTTAAATTATCACCTGAATGCTCTACTGAACCGTTTCCACCAATTGTATTGTTGTAAAAAATAAAGTCATTTTGATCTGCTACTTTCCCTGTATCAGCAAGTAAAAATACAGATGAGTCTAAATCAAAATCATGACCACCATCATATTTATTTGTATCCCAGCCTAATCCTACCACAACATTTGTTAATCCTGGATTTGTTTTTGTTAAATCTACCTTTTGACCTTTTTGTAGTGAAATGCCCATATTTTTATTCCTCCTATTTAGTCATTTATTTATTGATATCTTCGAACAACGTCGCCAAGTTTCAAATCATTTGTTCCCGTACCAACTGCAGCAAATTTCCATTCATTATTATGGCGGTAAATCTCCCCACAGACTAACGTCGTTAAATTCGAATAATTATCAGTTAAATTATAACGAATTAGCTCACTTCCTGTCCTGTCATCATACACACGAATATATGCATTTTGAATCATACCAAAGTGTTGGTTACGCCCTGCTGCATCGTAAATGTTTACAACAAACACAAGCTTGTTATATTGAGTTGGCACAGACGATAGCTCAATTGTAATTACCTCATCATCCCCATCGCCGTCACCTGTTAAATTATCACCTGAATGTTGAACAGAGCCGCATTTACTTGTTAATTTTCCAAAATAAACAACATCGTCTCCCGCAATAACCTTATCATCTTGCAGCATTAATACAGATGCATCACAGTCAACGCTTCGTCCACTACCGCTATTTCTACTAGAAAATAAACCGCCTAAAAAGCCGCCGCTTTTCTCTTGCCCTACAGGGTCCCAGCCTAAGCCTACTTTAATTTTATTTAAACCAGCATTTCCTTTTGTTAAATCAACACGTTGCCCTTTTTGTAAATTAATCCCCAATTTTAACACCCTCCTAAAATATGTATTTCAACTGAAAGATTATATGGTAAGCAATAATCTACTATGATAAAAATTTTCTACTTTTTAAGTCTAAATTAACATGACAAAAAATTCAATTAATGGCTCCAGAAAGATAATTTCACTTATTTTTGAAAAGCAGTTTGGTCCACTACTATAATTTAGAACGTTTTTGCTGTAAAAGAGTTCCTATTTACCCCTTTGTTCATGTTTGCCAAGTAGCTGAAAAAAAACCTTCTAACTTGTAGAAGGTGTAATGTATTAACTAGCTTTTCATTTTTGGATCAAGTGCATCTCGTAGTCCATCACCCATTAGGTTAAAGCCTAGAACTGTTAGCATAATAGCTAAACCAGGGAAAATCATTGTCCAAGGAGCATTTAATAAATACTTCCGCGCATCGGCTAGCATTTTTCCCCATTCTGGTGCTGGAGCTTGAGCCCCTAGTCCAAGGAAACCTAACGCTGCCGCTTCAATAATAGCTGTCGCAATAGCAAGCGTTCCTTGTACAATAATAGGTGTCATAGAGTTCGGCAAAATATGTGAAAATAATATTCTTGAATCCCGCATGCCAATTGCTTTTGCTGATACGATATACTCCTCTTCCTTGACACTCAACACTTTTGAGCGTATTAAACGACCAAAATTAGGTATGTTAATAATTGCAATAGCAATTAATGCATTTTGTAAGGATGGTCCAAGCACTGACACGACAGCAATCGCTAATAGCATACTAGGGAAAGCTAGCATAATATCAAAAATACGTGAAATAACTGTATCAATCCATTTTCCATAATAACCTGCAATAATTCCAAGCAAACTACCAACAATTACGGATAAAACTACTGAAAAAAAACCTACCCATAACGAAATTCGTGCACCATGAATGATTCTAGAGAAAATATCCCGCCCAAAATCATCCGTACCAAACCAATGTTCACTTGATGGTGCCAATAAACGTTTTGATAAATCTTGTTCATTTATCCCCTGTGGCGCCACATATGGGCCTAAAATAGCAAGTAAAATAAAAAATAGTACAATTCCTGCACCTACTAAAGACACTTTGCTCTTTTTAAAGCTTCGCCAGCCTTCAAGCCATGGGCCTACTGCCTTTTCTTGAACAGGTGCTGCTTCTTTTTTTATGTCAATTGCTCCAGTCATCATTGCAACTCCCTTCTATTTGTATTTAATACGTGGATCAATCACTGTATACAACAAGTCCACGATTAAGTTAATCATGATGAAAATAAATGCAACGATTAGGATACCTGATTGAATGACCGGATAATCCCTGAAGCCAATCGCATCATAAATATAACGACCAATGCCTGGCCAACTAAAAATCGTCTCTGTTAAAATGGCACCGCCTAACAGTAATCCTGTTTGTAAACCGATTACCGTTAATACAGGAATAACAGCATTTTTTAATGCATGCTTATAAACCACAATAAACATTTTTTGTCCTTTAGCTCGTGCGGTGCGTACATAATCTGAACGCATCACTTCAAGCATGGATGCCCTTGTGATTCTTGCAATAATAGCCATCGGAATCGTCGCAAGCGCAACACCTGGTAATATTAATCTCTTTAAAACTTCAATGAATTGATCGAAGCGTCCTTGCATGAGCGTATCTAGTAAATAGAAATGGGTTATGGCGGTTACAGGATTACGAACATCATCTCGACCTGAAGTAGGCAACCAGCCAAGCTGACTACTAAATGTCCACTGCTCCATTAAACCTAGCCAAAATACGGGTACAGATACACCAACTAGTGCCACAACCATAGCAATGTAATCGAACCAAGAATTTTGGAACCAGGCAGAAATAATGCCAGCATTAACACCTATAACAATAGCAATAATCATAGCAAAAAATGCAAGCTCAGCCGTTGCTGCTAGATACGGAAATACTTCCTCTGATACAGGTAATTTTGTACGTAAAGACACCCCTAAATCTCCCTGAAAAATACCTGCTAAATAACTAAAATATTGTGTATACCAAGGCTTATCTAATCCTAAACTTGCGTTTAATGCCTCGACCGCCTCTTTTGTTGCCTGTTGTCCTAAAATAACTTGTGCTGGATTTCCAGGTATTGCACGTATCAACATAAAGACGATAAAAGTCATTCCAAGCAAAACTGGGATTAGTTGAAGTAATCGTCTCCCCATATAGTGAAGCATTTTCATCACCTCTCTATGATTTTCATAATCTACTTTGAAGTCTATATACTGTTGAAAGGTTAAGCTTTCACCAAACGGCTTTAATGTTTAGATGAGATCTTTCATACAGAGTAAAGGATTGGATTTCCTTTACTAGAAAAGAATCTGCTAGAATTCCACGGCTTACCCGCAGAAAAGCAAGCAGATTCTTTACATACCTCTTTATTATTTAAGAATGCAGTTTACTATTGAATATCTATTGCATCTAAACGGTCAGAACCAGTTGGATGCGCAATATAATTTGTAACTTTCTTGTTAGCAGCTAAAATTGGTGTTGAGTGAGCAAGAGGAACCCATGGAGCATCCTCAGAAATAATAACTTGTGCCTGCTTATACAATTCATTACGCTTATCTTCATCAATTTCAGTTTGCGCAGCTGTTAATAACTTGTGTAATTCTTGGTTGTCGTAGAATGTATAGTTATTTGAGCCAATATTATCACCGTCTAATAATGAATAAAGGAAGTTATCTGCATCTCCATTATCCCCTGTCCAGCCAAGTAAGAATGCATCCGCTTCACCCTTTTCAGCTTTATCTAAATAAGTTGCCCATTCATATGACACAATTTTAGATTTAATGCCCACATCTTCTAAATTCTTTTGAATCGCTTCAGCAATTTTTTGTCCGTCTGGCATGTATGGACGTGGAACTGGCATTGCCCATAGCTCAATTTCCTTACCATCATAGCCTGCTTCAGCAAGTAATGCTTTCGCTTTTTCAGGATCATACGTATAGCCTGTTACCTCATCGTTATAGCCTGTAATTACCGGTGGCATTGGGTTTTTCGCTGGCTCTGCTAAGCCTTCATAAAATGCATCTACTAAAGCTTGTTTATCAATTGCATAGTTGACTGCCTGACGTACTTTGACATTATCAAATGGAGGACGAGTTACTGTTAAACCAAGATATCCAACATTCATAGATGGACGTTCAATTAACTGTAGATTTGCATCGCCTTCAATTGTTCCTTTATCAGATGGACTTAAGCCATCAGCTACATCAATATTACCTGCGATTAAATCATTTAAACGTGCAGAGTTTTCAGGTATAGAACGATAAATAACTTTATCTAGTTTTGGATAACCATCAATATAGTAATCTGGATTTTTTTCAATTGTGATAGAATCATTTCGTACCCAGCTAACAAACTTGAATGGACCTGTTCCTACAGGATTTGTTGATAATCCTTCTTCATCTGCCTCAAAGGCTGTTGGAGAAGCAATCGCAAATGGAGACATGGCTAAATTTTTCAGGAACGGTGCTTGTGGTTGGCTTAGCTTAAATACAACTGTATAGTCACCCTCAGCAGTTACTGAGTCAATAATTTGCTTGCCACCAACGACAAATTGAGTACTAAAGTATGGATATTTATCAGTACTTGATTTCCAACGTTCAATATTTTTAACAACTGCCTCGGCATTGAAGTCTGTACCATCATGGAATTTAACACCTTCTTGGAGCTGGAAAGTATACGTCAATCCATCCTCTGATGCCTCCCAAGATTTTGCTAGACCAGGATTAATTGTTACATCTCTCTCACCAAAGTTTACAAGCGTCTCGTAAATATTAGCTGTCACTGTAAAAGATTCACCGTCTGTGACAACAGCAGGGTCTAGTGCTACAGAATCTCCACCACGACCATAAACTAAAATTTTTGGTTCACCACTGCCAGCTGAATCGCCACCAGTTGATGTATCTTTACTACCCGTATCCTTAGTATCTGAGCCGCCACAAGCTGCTAAGATCGTCGAGAGAATAAGGAGTAGCATTACACCCAAGGTCCAAAGCTTCTTTTTCTTCATTGATTTTCCCCCTATGTCGTTTTTATATCATTTAATGTTGGAGCGCCTCATACAGATGGCAAGCAACATAATGACCTGGTTTTACTTCTTGCATTTTAGGCACTACTTGTGAGCATTGTTCCTTTTTAAAAGGACATCTCGTATGGAAGGTACAACCGCTCGGCGGATTTGATGCACTTGGGATATCTCCAGAAATAATAATCTGTTCACGCTCAAATGTAGGATCGGGAACTGGAACTGAAGATAAAAGTGCCTGTGTATATGGATGAAGCGGTTCAGCATACAAGTCCTCACTCGCTGTCAACTCAACTAATTTACCTAAGTACATTACGCCAACACGATTGCTAATGTGACGTACAACCCCTAAATCATGTGATATAAAAATATACGTTAGCTTTAAATCTTTTTGCAGCTTTTGCAATAAATTCAAGACTTGTGCCTGAATGGACACATCTAGCGCCGAGACTGGCTCATCCGCAATAATTAAGCGAGGGTTCGTCATCAATGCTCTAGCAATGCCAATACGCTGCCTTTGCCCTCCACTAAACTGATGCGGATAACGCTTGATATGATATTCATTTAACCCAACAATCTCCAGAAGCTCCAACACTTTTTGTTTTCGCTCTTTGGCATTACCGATGCCATGGACAATAAGTGGCTCCTCTAATATTTTGCCGATATTATGGCGCGGATTTAATGAGGCATAAGGATCCTGAAAGATCATTTGGATATCCCTGCGTGCCTTCCTCATTTCGTTGTTAGATAATTCTGAAATCATTTTACCTGCGAATTCTATTTTACCTTCAGTTGGCTCTAGCAAACGCATTAATAGGCGACCCGTCGTCGATTTGCCACAGCCAGATTCTCCAACAATACCTAATGTCTCTCCTTCAAACACTTCAAACGAAACATCATCTACCGCCTTTACATCTCCTGCATGAGAATTAAGGACACCCTTTCGAATAGGGAAATATTTCTTTAAACCATCAACCTTTAATAACGCTTTCGACACGTTGCTCCACCTCCTGCTCCTCTAGTAAAAAACATCTTGATTTATGGTTCTCTGCTGCCTCAAATAAAGGTGGTGTTTCCTGTAAACAGCGTTCCATCGCATATTCGCAGCGTGCCGCAAAGCGACAACCAACTTGAATACTTCCAGGTTTAGGAACACTGCCAGGGATGGAGTATAGATTATCCTTTTTATAGCGCATATCAGGCACTGATTGAATAAGACCTTGTGTATATGGATGTTTAGGATTCTTAAAAATTTCTTGAATCGGCGCCTCCTCTACAATTTGTCCAGCATACATAACAATCACACGCTCACACGTTTCTGCTACAACACCCAAATCATGTGTAATTAACAATACAGCTGTATTCAATCTTTTATTTAAGTCTTTCATTAGCTGTAAAATTTGTGCCTGAATGGTAACATCCAATGCAGTTGTTGGCTCATCTGCAATTAGTACCTGAGGGTCACAAACCAGTGCCATGGCAATCATCACCCTTTGGCGCATCCCTCCAGATAGCTGATGCGGATAATCTTTTAGTAGGTCCTCTGCTCGTGGTAAACCTACAAGTTTCATAATGTCGATTGCTCTTGAAACCGCTTCCTTTTTTGACCACTTAGGATTATGAATTAATATAGCCTCTTTGAGCTGATCACCGATTGTAAATAAAGGGTTTAGAGAAGTCATCGGTTCTTGGAAAATCATTGCTATGTCTCTACCACGTATTTTTTGCATTTGTTTATCTGTACATTTCGCAAGGTTTTTGCCATCTAGCAATATTTCACCACCTGTAATTTTTCCTGGTGGTGATGGAATTAACCCCATGATGGATAGCGACGTAACACTTTTACCACTTCCCGATTCCCCTACAATCCCTAAAATTTCTCCTTCATGGACAGAAAAATCGATATCGTCTACAGCAGGAATTTCTCCATTATCTGTAAAAAAGGTTGTTTTTAACCCTTTTATTTCTAGTAGCTTTTTCCTCATGTGTAACGCCTCACCCTACCTATATTTTACTTAATTGTATAATAATATTAATAGAATACTATAACTTTCGTTAAATTCCTTATTTTCAGATAATTCTAACTAAAATACTGAACTCTTTCAATCATTAATATTCTGCAAATTACATAGAATTTCTACAATAATCGCCTTCAATAATAATTAAATCTTATAAAGGGATAATTTTTTACATTTATCACAAAAAAATAGCCTTCCATTTATAAATAAATGGAAGACTTTTTTGAAATAATTTCATAATTTGTACGAATTTTAATCCAAATGCTGTACTTGGAATAAATTATAATACGTCCCTTGTTTGTCCATTAACTGCTCATGTGTACCGCTTTCGATTAATTGACCATGATCTATGACAAAAATTTTATCAGCATGGGTAATAGTAGAAAGTCGGTGTGCGATGACAATAGTTGTCCGTTCATGAGCGAGCTGATCTAAGGATTCTTGAATCAATGCTTCACTTTCTAAATCTAAGGCAGAAGTAGCTTCATCCAGAATTAAAATCGGTGGATTTTTTAAAAATACACGTGCAATAGCAACACGCTGTTTTTGTCCTCCCGATAGCTTTACTCCTCGTTCACCAACCTTTGTGTCATAACCATTTGGCAGACTCATAATAAAGTCATGGGCATTTGCCGCTTTGGCTGCTTCGATGACCTGTTCATCTGTTGCATCTGGGCGACCCATTAAAATATTCTCTTTAACAGAATCACTAAAAAGTATATTATCTTGCAGGACGATCCCAATTTGTGAACGCAACGAATGTAAAGTGACATCTCGTACATCGTATCCATCAATGGTTACTTGACCACTTGTTGTATCGTAAAAACGAGGAATTAAACTGATAATCGTGGATTTACCACCGCCACTCATGCCAACAAAGGCAACAGTCTCTCCAGGATTAATCGTAAAATCAATTGAACTTAAAATAGGTGACCCCGTTTTTTCATATTGGAAGGATACATTGTGAAAGCGAACTTTCCCATTTGCACGTGGTAGTTCACGTGCATGTTCCCTATTTTTCACTTCATAGGGCTCGTCTATTAAATCAAACATCCGATCCATTGAGGCAATTGATTGCGTTAAAGTGGTTGATGAGCTTACAAGTCGTCTCAGTGGACCATATAATCGCTCAATATAAGCAATAAAGGCAACCATCGTACCGACAGAAAGTGAGCCATTTATTACTTGGTAGCCCGCATAGGCTATAACTAGCAATGGCGCAACATCGGTAATAGTATTCACGACTGCAAATGATTTTGCATTCCATTTTGTTTGATCAAGTGCCTTCTCTAAAAATTCCCCATTTGCTGTATCAAATAATTTTTGTTCATGCTTTTCTAACGTAAAGCTTTTAATAATACTCATACCCGCTACACGTTCATGTAAATAGCTTTGTACACCTGCAAGTGCTTGAGAACGTTTACGTGTTAAGTCTCGCAGTTTGCCAAAAAAGTATTTAACACTCAATGCATAAAATGGAAAGGCAACTAACGCCACTAATGTCAGCTTTACATCCATCGTTAGCATGATGACAATGGCAATAACAATTGTCGCAAGATCCAGCCATACATTCATTAAACCTGTCATAACAAAGTTTTTCGTTTGTTCGACATCATTAATGACCCTTGAGATCACATCTCCAGCACGTGTATTGGCATAATATCTTAAACTTAATCGCTGTAAATGTGCATAGATTTCCTTACGAATATCAAACAAAACCTTATTGCTTACGTGTTGTGCAAAATATTGTCGATAATACTCAATTGGTGGACGGATAATAAAGAACACAAGAATCGTTCCGCCTAGCCAATAAAACAGCTCTTTCGTTTTTTCTACATCTGTTAAATCTTCTGCTGCAATAATATCGTCTAACACAATCTTAATGAGCAGTGGAATAAATAGAGGAATAGCAAATTTTACTATACCAATGACAATCGTTAAAATAATTTCCCATGTATATGGTTTTACAAAGCGCATATACCGCCTGATACTTCCCAATTTTTTATCACATCCTTACAAAAAGAAACAGACATTCAATGATGAATGCCCTAAGTATTATAGCAATATTTTGATTAAAATACAGTTATGATGACTTTATAGCGAACTATTTTATATTCGCTGTTATTACACCTAATTTTCCGAGGACACATACAACATGTGCTGAAATTAACAAAAAAACAGGCAAAAATCATTTACGCCTCTTGATAACCGAGTGTCTTAAATAGAAAAAACGAACTATCTGGAGTCACTACTATAGAGTCTCACAGAATAGTTCGGATTTTCTTTAACAATCATCTGACTGCATATCAAGTTGGAATTTGTAACGATTTGTCCAGACATCGATGAAATCGGGTGCAAATGGTCCTCTTTTTTGTTGAATCCAGCTTATTAATTTATCGACATTGCGCTTTAAAATTTTATCAATGACATCAGGATAAGACATTTCCTTACGATGAAGCTCATATTCATCCTCGTCTAAGAGGGTATAAGACATATCAGGAAAAACTTTAATGTCTAAATCATAGTCGATATATTTAATGGCATTATTATCGAAAACAAATGGTGAGCTTAGATTGCAATAATAATACACTCCGTCTTCCCGTAGCATACAGATGATATTAAACCAGTGTTCCGCATGGAAGTAACAAATAGAAGGCTCTCTCGTTAGCCATGTACGACCATCGGATTCTGTCACAAGTGTCCGTTCATTCGCACCGATCATGATATTCTTCGTACCTTTTAAAACCATCGTTTCTTGCCAAACACGGTGGATACGGCCATTGTGCTTATAACTATGTATTTGTATCGTTTCTCCTTCTACCGGTAATGCCATTTTGAAGCCCACCTTTTCGTCTATGCTACCTAAATCTAGCAGTCTCTAGTATATTATAGCAATGTGTACGCGAAAGGTGTAGTTAGAAAACCACAAATTTCACTACGCTATTTTGAATTCGTATAAAATTTAGTCAATTATAAATGAATTTTATTATAACATCCACTTTGTTGATATTTTTTAGTTTTTTCACCAACTATTCTACTTCTAAAGGCACGCCTATATTCACTTCTTTCCTCAATAAGAAAGGGGCTGTCTTATTCATCTTTTCGGATTTCAGACAGCCCCTTAGAGGTAAATGCATTATGCAATTACAAAGTATTATTCACCTAAATCTTGGTTAGTTTTCGAGAAACGACCTGAAGATTGAGCTTTCTTTTGCTCTGCTTTTGCATTTTGCTTTTGCACTTCATTTACGTCCGTTTCAAAACCAAACTCTTCACTTTGACGTTGCATGTTTTTATTCGGTTGGAAATTTTGGTTGTTTTGCTTTTTCATTATTCATTCACCTCCACGCTAATTATTGTGTACGGAGGTGATGACATTTATGCTCATGAATTGATGATTTACAGAAGGATTTATTTCCCTATGATTTGCTTTTTTACTTCTTCCCAAATTTTTAACATAGGAACCGGCATCGGTAATCGTTCTATCTGCTCCGGCGTTAACCAATTGCCCATTGTAGCTGTCTCACATTTCATATAATAGCTATTTAAATGCCATGTTAAATGTGAAAAAACATGTTTAAAAGAAATCAGCTCCTGTTTAGCTTGTCCCTCTAATGGGTATTCCTTTGTAAAGTTTTCAATTGATGATTGACTAGTATCAATCATCGGAAATTGCCATAATTTAGCCAGCAATCCTTCCTCAGGTCGTTGTTCCATTAGAAATTTTCCATTAACATCTTCACATATAAGGACTTCGTACGTGAGATGCTTCATTTTTATTTTCTTTGATTTGACAGGTAACTTTTCTGGTTCGCCCTCATTAAATGCGGTGCAATACTCTCTTACTGGACATAATAAACATTTTGGAGAGGTAGGCGTACAAATGAGTGCCCCTAGTTCCATTAGACCTTGGTTAAAAGAGGAAGCATGATTAGGATCAATTAGCTCTTCGACCGCTACTTCAAAAATTTTCTTCGTTTTTGGCAAGGCTATATCATCATGTATATCAAGCACTCTACTTAAAACACGCATAACATTGCCGTCAACTGCATGTTCAGGCTTATTATAGGCAATACTTAAAATAGCTCCAGCAGTATAGGGGCCAACACCTTTTAATTTCGATATTTCGTGACGATTATCGGGCACAACGCCACCGTAATTTTCTAAAACTTCACGAGCACCTGCTTGTAAATTACGTACACGGGAATAATAACCAAGACCTTCCCAATGCTTCAGTAAATAATCTTGTGGTGCTTCCGCGAGTAAATCTAATGTTGGAAAACTTTCCATAAAACGATTGTAATAAGGAATAACTGTGTCGACACGTGTCTGCTGTAGCATCACTTCCGATACCCAAATTTTATAAGGGTCTGTTGTATGTCTCCACGGTAAGTCGCGTTTCTCAGCGTTAAACCATTCGACTAAAGATTGTCGAAATTCTGTTACATATGGGTAATTCACAGTGACCTCCGATGTTTTTACGATTTAATTTATGATGAAAAGGGTATACAATTAGGAAAAGTACATTCGGGAATAATCGACAAAAATTGTCTTTATTCCAAGACTGAATGTTAGAAATTTCAATATACCTTTTATTATTGAAATAAAGATGTATGCACATTGTACTCGATTTTATTGCATACTAGGAGTGGATATTTTTGGATTCAGGTACACATTTCGTTATGGGTATAGCCCTTGGCGGTCTTGCATTAGCCGACCCTGTAGTAGCCAACCATTCAATGACTTTTACTGCAGTAATGGCAGGTACAATTATTGGCTCACAGGCTCCAGATGTCGACACTGTGCTAAAACTACGTAATAACGCCATCTATATTCGTCATCACCGTGGAATTACACATTCACTACCAGCTGTAGCTATTTGGCCCATTTTAATTACAGTTGTTTTATCGCTTATTTTGCAAGACGTAAATGTGTTTCATTTATGGCTTTGGACATTTTTAGCTGTAGCCCTTCACGTCTTTGTTGATATTTTTAACGCCTATGGTACTCAAGCAATACGACCATTTTCTAGAAAGTGGGTAGCGTTAGGTGTTATAAATACATTTGATCCAATTATTTTTTCCTTACATTGTCTTGGTATTGTGTTATGGGCATTTGGTACAAATCCTGTTTGGACATTTAGCATCATGTATGTCGTCATTGTAGTTTATTATATTTTACGATTTGCTGTTCAAAAAGCTGTAAAAAAAGCTGTGCATCATACCTTACAGGACGAAGAATACGTCATTGTAGCACCTACTATGCGCTTCTTTCATTGGCGAATCGCAGCCAAATCTAAAACACATTACTATGTAGGGCGAGCTTATGGAAGGACAGTTAATATTTACGATAAATTCGAAATTAAGCCTTTACCAAAAACTGCGCTTATCCATGCTGCAATGAAAGACCCTAACTTAGCAGCATTTGTGTCCTTTTCCCCCATGTACCGATGGGAAATCTCAGAGCTTGAAAACGGCTTAACAGAAGTAAGATTAATCGATCTGCGTTACCGTAGCGATAATCGTTATCCTTTCGTGGCCGTTGCACATTTAAATGATAATAATGAAATCATGACGTCCTATACGGGCTGGATTTTCACAGAAGATAAGTTACAGAAAAAACTACAAATCGGTGCAAGTAATTAAGCAGTAAACCCTGACCAATAGTGGTCAGGGTTTTCTTATTGGATCATATCATCACTAGCATCTAATAAATGAGAGTACTTTGGATTGCGTCCTGCAAAGGTATGGAGTTTATCACCATAGCTTGTAATTAATTGGCGTACTAGATTTTCTGTATAATCTGCGCCTCGATAAGCGTATCCTGCTTTGGCAGCTGTTGATTCAAAGTCACTCCATAACAGTTCAACCCAAACACGTGCTCGGCCCACTGACATTTGCGGATTTTTTGCCAGCAACTCAGCTGTCAATTTTTCAATTTTATCTTCCACTTACTTTCCCACCTTTACAGGGGATAGTATAGATACAGGTAATGCTTCTTGATACTTGTTTCCACCTAAACGGTGTCCCCAAGCAAAGCGTCCCTTTAGATAATCTACTTGGAAAAATTCATTATCCGAACCATCAATACGATACATTTCTCCTGGTACAATCGTATCCAGATCTACTAAATAAGCAGCTGCCATTAAGGCTTTGCGTTCATAAACAGCAAACTCATTGATAATTCCTAGCTGCTCGGCCTTACGTGCTTTTTCTTTTAGAAAAGCTATTTCCTCACGTAGTTCATGCTCCGACATAGCAGCATAATTTTTTTCGTTCATTCTTCATTCTCCTTCTCTTCTATAAAACGATCTATTACCTCTATAGGAAAACCCTTTTGATAGAGCGCCTGTTTAATTTTCATTTTCAGCTCATAACCAGTATACTTCGATACGTACTTTTTCCAAACTTTTTCGCCTTGAACATCGAGGAGCTGTTGCCAGTTGTCTTCATCTTGTCCAAGCTCTATTTGGTTAAGCACCTCTTCAACAATAGAAAATGCATAACCTTTTCTTAACAGATAATCTTGGATTTTTGCCTTTACTTGTGTTGGTGTTTTTTTGTTTTCTGAACGAACAATTTTATCGGCTAACTGGCTAGCTAGGTTTAATTGTTCTTCGAAACTATATGTAGCAAGCACCTCATCCTGTAAGTTTTTATCTATGCCTTTTTTGATAAGATCTTGTCTAATCGCTCTTGGCCCTTTTTTCATAGTAGCCTTTTTTGTATCGAGCAATGCCTTTGAGTAATTTTCATCATTGATAAAACCATATGTTTTTAACTTCTGGATTGCCTCTAACACCACTGCTTCTCCAAATTCTAATGCAAGGAGCTTTTTCTTAACCTCATGCTCACTTCGCATTTGATAAGATAAAAAATTTAATCCTTTATTAAATGCCTTACGTATTTCATCCTCATAGGCAATTTCCTGGATTTCAAATTCGTCCAGTACTTTCCCCTTTGTTAAACCAAATTGAATGAGAATAGCTTCATCAACCGGAAAAGCATATTCTTCATTTAAATAAATATTATAGCGCTCAGGATTGTTTTTTTGACGTGCAATTTTTGTAATCATACGCATAGCAAACACCTCACTCTAGTTATTATAGCATTTCTTTTTAAAGGATTTGATAATTGGTATTAGTATTTTGCCTACGTACACTGGTATTCACCTCTCTAATTAGGTAGTTATCTCTGCTTGCATGGGTACTATATATTAGCGAAGATTTTTTGCGCCTCTGACACATACGTTTTCAAACCATACGCTACAGATGTTCACTAATCGGTTACATGGTAAACTTACAAGTAAGCTTTTATTCGAAAAGAGGTGTTGTTATGAAAATCGTTATTGCAGGTGGTACTGGCTTTGTTGGAAAAGCCCTTATAAAGCTATTGCAAGACTATGGTCATAACCTTTTTGTCTTAACACGTCATCAATCAAAAATAGATAATGGCGTTCACTATGTACAATGGCTACAGCCGCACCAGCCTTCTGTAGAGTTATTTGAAGGTGTAGATGTTTTTGTTAATCTTGCAGGTGTTTCTTTAAATAATGGGCGCTGGACGAAAAGACAAAAAAAGGCTATCTATTGGAGCCGAATGAATACGACACTTGAAATAATACGGATAATGGAAATACTTACGAAAAAACCTAAAGTATTTGTTAATGCTAGTGCGGTAGGTATTTATCCGACTTCAACAGAAGCAATCTATGATGAAGATTTTACGGCTTATGCAACTGACTTTTTGGGAACAACCGTCCATGATTGGGAACGCCATGCAAAACGAGCAGAGCGTTTTGGGATTCGGGTTGCTCTCGCACGTTTTGGTGTCATTTTAGGACGAGACAATGGTGCACTCCCACCAATGCTATTACCGTATAAAATGCATGTAGGTGGAACTATTGGCTCCGGTGAACAATGGCTGTCATGGGTACATATCGATGACGTAGCACGTGCCATTTATTTCGCTATAATGAATGAAAGTATCCATGGACCATTTAATGTAACGGCCCCAAATGCTATGAGAATGAAAGATTTTGGACAAACACTCGCAAAGGTCATGGGTAGACGTCATTGGATGCCTGTGCCAGGTTTTGCTATACGTTTAGCTCTCGGTGAACAAAGTAAACTTGTTTTAGAGGGGCAACATGTCCTCCCAACAGTTTTAGAAAAACATCATTTTACATTTCAATATCCTTATTTAACACAAGCACTTGAAGACATATTAAATGCTCGGAAATAGTGGATAATTTCTAGCTTTTTTACGCATCCTAATGAAAAAGAAAGGATGCGTTTTTTATGTGGAAACAACATATTGTAGGTGCGGTAATCGCTACTTTTATTATTGCCGCAGGAATTAGCTTTAATCCAAATTTTGCTGCCGGTTCTGATGAACACCATTGGGGCTTTAAGCGCGCTAAAAATGGAGAACAGGCAGAGGCAGGAGCGCAGCTTGATCAGTTACTTGATAAATATGGAGCTATTTACAAAGGAAAGCCGGATAAAAAAATTGCCTATTTAACATTTGATAATGGCTATGAAAACGGCTTTACCGAAAGTATTTTGGATACATTGAAAAAGGAAAATGTACCTGCAACCTTCTTTTTAACAGGACATTATTTAGACAGTGCCAGCGATTTAGTAAAACGCATGGTAAAAGATGGTCATACAATCGGGAATCACTCTTATGGTCATCCCAATATGGCTCGTCTCTCTCCAGATGGAATGCGTGCAGAATGGAAAAAGTTCGATGGAAAGCTACGCGAATTAACTGGAATTGACCGCACAACTTATGCCCGTCCACCCGAAGGTATTTTTAATGCAAAAGTGTTAGAGGTGGGAAATGCAGAAGGTTATCGTCATATTTTCTGGTCTGTAGCATTTAAGGATTGGATGAAGGATGAACGTCGTGGTGCGGATTATGCTTATAATGCACTAATGGAACAATTGCATCCTGGAGCGGTTATATTAATGCACACAGTAGCACAGGACAATGCTGAAGCTTTACCAATGTTTATTGCAGAAGCAAAAAAACAAGGCTATACATTTTTATCACTTGACGATTTAGTATTAGAATATGATGATTTCCCTGTTGCTTTGCAATCCCCTGTACCTTCGTTATAATGGGGAGATGACATTATAAAGCAGGGACGTGGAACGTTTGACGCAGCAAACAACGATGACCGTGGGACAAAAATTCCCATTAACAATAAAAAGACTTGGTATTAATGGTGAGGGTGTAGGATTTTACAAACGTAATGTAGTATTTGTGAAAGGGGCAATTCCTGGAGAAGAAATTACAGCTCAAGTAACAAAAACACAGCGTAATTTTGCTGAAGCTGAAATATTATCAATCCGAAAAGCTTCAAAATACCGTCAGGAAGCACCTTGTCCAGTTTACAACGAATGTGGTGGCTGTCAGCTTCAGCACATGACTTATGACAAACAGCTAGTGGAAAAGCGTGATATTGTTATTCAAGCATTAGAACGTTATGCAAAACCATTAGCTGAAACTGTAGAGGTACGGAAAACACTTGGTATGGATAATCCTTGGCACTATCGTAATAAAAGCCAGTTCCAAGTGCGTAAAGAAGGCAAGCGCGTATATGCTGGCTTATTTGCAGAAGGAAGTAACAAGCTATTGAATATAAATGATTGCCTTGTTCAGCACCCCGTCACTTCTAAAATTACTGTTGCAACACGTAAGATTTTACAAAAATTGAATATAACTATTTACGATGGTCGTACGCTTGATGGTTTAGTTCGTACGATTGTAGTTCGTACTGGTATACGCACTGGGGAGACACAAGTAGTACTTGTAACTACTCGTAAAGAAATTCCTCATTTAACTGAACTTATAACACGTATTAAAAAGATTGATCCTAGCATTGTATCCATTGCACAAAATATAAATCGTGAGAAAACTTCTTTAATCTTTGGTGATGAAACGATTGTTCTTGATGGTAAAGAAACAATCCACGAGGAGCTTGGTGAATTGGCCTTTGATTTATCAGCACGCGCCTTTTTCCAGCTAAATCCAACGCAAACTGTTCATCTCTATAATGAAATTAAAAAGGCTGCTGCTTTAACTGGTAAAGAAACAGTTGTAGATGCTTATTGTGGAGTCGGAACAATTGGACTTTGGCTAGCAGATCAAGCGAAGGAAGTCCGTGGGATGGATGTCATTCCTGAAAGCATTCAAGATGCACGTAAAAATGCACGTAATCATGGCTTTAAGCATACTAAATATGCAGTTGGTACAGCAGAAAATGTCCTAGCTAAATGGAGAAAAGAAGGGTTTACACCAGATGTTATTACTGTAGATCCACCACGTACAGGACTTGCTCCTGAGTTTATTCGAACAGTGCTTAAGCTTAAACCTAAACGTTTTGTTTATACCTCTTGTAACCCTTCGACTTTAGCTAAGGACTTACAACAGTTATCGAACCTTTATCATGTTGAGTATATTCAGCCTGTTGACATGTTCGCTCAGACAGCTCAGGTGGAATGCGTGGCAAAGCTTGTATTGAAAAATAAATAAATGGCAAAAAGGACGTCTCAAAAAAATTGAGACGTCCTTTTCTTTATTTAGCACAGCACAAGCTGCCTGGTGGATGATAGACGGTCTAGAAAAGTCGATACCTTAACCATTTCCCCAGGATTTAAAAGATTTTTAAATGTTGAATTTTGAGCTTTTACCAAAAGAACTTTAAGACGTAAGCTTTGTACTTTTATCTTTACTCTTTAAGCTTTCAATTTAGTTTAGTTGAAAGTTTCCATTGGGTAAGGCATGTTTAAGGTTTTTACTCGCACACATGCCTTCAAGCGCGAGCGACTTTTCGTTTTCCATTTTCGCTAGGTCATGCAAATCTCGTTAAGCTTGTACTTCAATAAATGTTGTGGCATTCGACTCTGATAGAACAGCATCAACCTCAGATTCAAATTCTTCAATTCGATTACTCAATGTTTCTATTTGTTTTTTGACGTTTAGTGGATCGATTAATTCATACTCATTTCTTTTCATAAATGTTTCAGTATGTAATTTGACTTCCTCTGGAGATTGTTTGTCTTTATTGCCTAATATGTTAATTAAATAAGTTTCCAACTTGGCTGGTAATGCATCATTTTCTTTGGCAACTGTATGAATTGCTGAACGGTATTGATGCTGCATAACTTCGAGCAAATTCTTTTCAAATTGAATAGATTGCTTTCGTTCAATTGCCTCTGCAACTGTCATTTCTTCCTTGCCAACTTTCACCTTAGTTTGGGCATTAGATTGAACAACGAGTGCTTTTATTTTATTTCGATAGTGAATTAAGCCAATCACTTTATCATACGAAGCTTGCATTTGTTTTTCATACTCACCAATTTCTATACCATTAATCTTACTATTACTTTTTCGATTAGCTAATACCGAGCTAACCTCATTTGTTGCTGCTTCAATTCTTATATTCAACATTTTTAATTCTGTTAACGCACGATGAATAGATAATTTTTTCATTTCAGTCATGATAAAATCTCCCTGTCTAAGCAAGTGTATTTTTTTATTATAAATGGTAATATTAACAATGTCCAAAATATACCTTTAATTTTTTATTGATTTCAAAAGAACATGTCTGTATAATATCTTTCTAGGTGCCAAACCTATGTAACTTGGACGGAACATCCTTGTTACGCAAAAAACGCCATAACAGCACGGATTTGCTGGGCGTTTTTTTGTTTTGAGCGGGAAGATGAGCCCCGCTCTTTTTATTTTGCCATCGATGGTTGTTTATGCTTCTGACGTCCAAAAATTAGTAAAACGATTGCAACTGCAAGCAATAGCATTGCCACAAGTAAAAGGAAGCTATAATTTTTTACATATTCTAAATAAACCCCACCTAAAAAAGGTCCTGTTAAGCTACCAATGCTTAGAGCAATACCGCACAGTAAATTTCCTGTAGGTAAAAGCTCCTTTGGTGTTAAATCCGCCATAAATGTAATCCCCAAAGAAAACATCGAGCCAACTAACGTACCCGTTAAGAAAAACGCTACAGCCACAGCCATTTGGGAATGCTCTAAAAAGCTTGCAATTCCGAAAATGATAGCACCCCCAAATGACCCTATCAGCAAGATGTTCCTTCTCCCGATTTTATCGCCTAGTGCACCTAGTGGAACTTGAGTCAAAATACCACCAAATGTAAAGACAGATAAAATAATAGGAATCATACCGACTTCAAAACCTTTGCGTAAAGCATAAACTGGAAACAACGCATTTAGTGAAGACTCCAGAAACCCATAAACGAAAGGTCCTAAAAAGGCAATCCAACCAAATACAATGGCCATTTTATAACGTTGCCATCCTCTTGCTTTTAAGTCACCAGTTAGTCGCTCTGGTTTTTCATTTTGTAAGAAAAATACAAAGGACCATGCGAATAGGCACATGATGGATGAGACGATAAACGGTAAAGCTTCTGTAATTTCTATCAGCTTGACTAAGAGTGGCCCAACTGCAAAGCCTATACTAAATGATAAACCATAGATGGCCATGCCTTTCCCTAAACTTTTAGGATCTGCTGTACTTGTAATCCATGTTTGTGTCGCATAGTGTAAAGCATGATCTCCTACACCGATTAGTAAACGAAGTACAAACCAAAAGGTCACACTCTTCCATAAGGGAAATGCAAGTAAAGACGCAAAAACAAGTGCTCCACCAACTAATATAATCGGTTTGTAACCCCATTTCCGTAAAGGCTGCTCAATAAAAGGTGAAATTAATAATGTTCCTATGTATAAGCCTGTTGCATTCAAGCCATTCAATGCAGAGGATACCCCATCACGTTCAAATATGATCGAAATAAGCGGTAGTAGCATCCCTTGTGAAAAGCCTGATATGGATACAATTAATACTAAAATGGTAAATCTTTTTTTGCTGTAATCTGAGAAGTACGTCATTTTTCCCTCCAATATCAAGTCATTCTTCCAAAGAACAGCATACCAAAAAGCCTTAGCGCTCACCACATGTGATTTTACGCTAAGGCCTAACTAATACTTATCCTCATTTAATTGTATAAACACGAATTTCGGCTTTTGATTATTACCGAGTACTTGTTTAAACTCCCTCCTTTTCGAGTTAGTGTCGCAATTATTTTTTCAATCAGCTCCTTTACTTTATCTTAAAACAACTTTAACATACATCAACAATATTGTAAATATTCTGTCTATTCATTTTTAAAATTAATCGCTAAGTCCTAGGTGTTTACCTAAACATTGAAATTTCAGCTAAAATCAGCTACGATGAAGGGGATGAAATGAGGTGTACGAATGTCAAATCCAATCACTGATAAAAAGCAGCAAGTAACTTATTTAAAAGAGCGTCTTGAAATGTTTTTAGAAGTATTAGATGCCCTTGATCCTGAAACAGCTGAATTAGAAGATATTGATCGTTTAATTCAAATGATGGATGATTTAGAAGATAAAATGGAGCAATTTAATGCTCGTGAACAATAATGAATCGTAAATAGACAAGCACTATTTATACTCGCCTAAAGACTATTGGCAAACTTCAACATTTAAAAATTTGCCTATAGTCTTTTTACTTTAGTAAAGCTTTAATTTTCGCTTGTTTTTAATGACAGTCCCAGTTATATAATACTTTGCTAAAATCTTTATTCTTTAATTCTTCCTCTGTAATGAAGAAGTTACCAACACCACAATCACCCCAAAGAATATCATCCCCCACACTATCTACTTGTAACAGCAAGATTGTAGAGTCAGTATAATCTCCGTATGCTCTTGGATCTTCTTGTGTAAAGAACGGATAACCACCTATTTTATGACCATCCCCCGTTAAAGCATCATAGAATGCATCCTCTAACATTTCATCCTCCTCTATAGAAGTTAAGATGCTGCCATACTTGTCATTACTTCTAAAATCATCAATCGACAATGGTTCCAAACCTTTTTCAAAGGATAATGCCATTTCACGCTCTACAGGAAAATACATTTCCTCACCCTCAATATTGACAAATGAAAAATCCTGGACAAGTTGCGATTCATCATACGTGATTGTTTCATGGAAAATAACCCGAAAACCTTCTTGATGTTGTCCATTATCGAAATCCATTCCTAAAACGTCATCATACCCATCAATATAAAACTGCAATATTCCTTCCTCGGGGAAATTTGGTAAATGGTTAGGTACCTCTGCAAAATTAATTTGAGCTAATAGTTTCAATGGTTGTCCATTGATGTTTTTGGGGTACTCCATCGACAATGGAAAATAAGGATCCCCTGCAAACTTACTTTGAAACAAAGTTGTTGTACTGATTTCCGTATCAACTAATACAACAGGTTTCATAGTTTCCTCTATTAACGGTCTATATTGTTCAATTTTCTCGGGTAACTCAAGTAACGTTTTAGCACACATACTAGTTCCTCCTTAATTGTGGATTCTCTTTCATATTAGAACAAACGTTCTGTAAAATCAACTCTCAACTAAAATACTATTAAAATATGCTCTTATTTAACACTCTCAGATAAGGACTCTTTTTTTCATTAGTTGAAAAGAGTATAATGTAACGTGGAAATAATCAATTTTTCTATGGGGGGCAATACCAATGAATCTACAAACTTTGGAGAAAAGTCTTTACGATTTAATTACTGAAACATCTACGAATTTACCTAAGGATGTTCGTCGTGCTATTAAAAAAGCAAAAGAGGCTGAGAATGCTGGCACTCGTGCAGCAATGAGCTTAGACACAATCTCTACTAATATTATTATGGCAGAAGATAACGTGTCACCAATTTGTCAGGATACAGGACTTCCAACTTTCAAAATTTATACACCTGTTGGCGTAAATCAATTAGAAATTAAAGCTGCAATCAAAAAAGCAATCAATGATACGACAGCAGATGCAAAATTACGTCCAAACGCAGTGGATTCCTTAACTGGTGCAAACAGTGGTAATAACCTTGGTGATGGTTTACCAGTTATGAAATTTGAACAATGGGAAAAAGACTACATTACAATTAAGTTAATTTTAAAAGGTGGCGGCTGTGAAAATAAAAACATACAATACAGTCTACCATGTGAACTAGAAGGTCTTGGTCGTGCGGGTCGTGACTTAGACGGTATTCGTAAATGTATTATACACTCAGTATACCAAGCTCAAGGGCAAGGCTGTTCAGCTGGTTTCATTGGTGTTGGTATTGGTGGAGATCGTTCTTCAGGCTATGATTTAGCAAAAGAACAATTATTCCGTCATGTAGAAGATACAAATCCAAATCCAGATCTTGCAAAATTAGAAGAGTATGTAGTTAAAACAGCTAATACATTCGGTATCGGTACAATGGGCTTCGGTGGTGAGGCAACATTATTAGGATGTAAAATCGGCGTAATGCACCGTATCCCTGCTTCTTTCTATGTATCTGTAGCATATAATTGCTGGGCATACCGCCGCATGGCTGTAGACATTGATCCTCAAACTGGCGAAATTATTAAATGGCACTATCAAGAAGGCGAAAAAATTACCTTCAAAGAAGATGAAGTGGCTGCTACAACAGAAGATACAACAACAAATGTAGTAGAGCTTACTGCACCAATTACTGAAGAACAAATTCGCTCACTAAAAGTTGGTGATGTCGTTTCTATTTCTGGTCGTATGTATACTGGTCGTGACGCTATCCACCACCATTTAATGAGCCACGATGCACCAGTTGACCTAAACGGACAAGTTATTTATCACTGTGGACCTGTTATGGCAAAAGACGAAGAAGGTAATTGGACAGTAAAAGCTGCTGGTCCAACGACATCTATTCGTGAGGAACCATACCAAGGTGATATCATGAAAAAATTTGGTATCCGTGCTGTAATCGGTAAAGGTGGTATGGGACCAAAAACATTAAAAGCTCTTAATGAACATGGTGGTGTTTACTTGAACGCTATCGGTGGAGCAGCTCAATACTACGCAGACTGCATTAAAGGTGTTGACGGTGTTGATTTAATGGAGTTTGGTATTCCTGAAGCAATGTGGCACTTAAATGTGGAAAACTTTACAGCAGTTGTAACAATGGACTCACACGGTAACTCATTACATGCAGATGTTGATAAATCATCATTAGAAAAACTAGCTTTGCATGCTGAAAGAGTCTTCTAATTAAATAAAAGGTTGCAGTGATCTATTTTACTGCACAATTTAGTAAGGCACAGAATATTCCTAGTGAATAGACTGTGCCTTATTCTTTATTCGAAACAGACTCCCCTAACCGCCTTATGAACAACATAAAACTCCTTCAAACTTCCTACTTTATTTTTATAAATTCCTTTGTTATAATAATTCTAAATAAAATAGATGGTAATTGAAATCTATTTTCAATTAAAACCACTGAATAAACACTTATTTATAGAGGTTTTGATATTGATTTTCATTATCAGGAGGGATATGAATGGAATACTCTAATCGAGAAAATATAAATTTAATTGAGAAAATTAAGGAGCATGCTGAATTAATCGCTGCTCTTATGGCCGGCATTTTTATTCTACTTGCTTGGCGTTTAGATACAAGCGGACAAACAACTGCATCAGTTCTACTGTATTTAATAGCGTTTTGTGTAGGTGGTTTTGCAAAGGCCAAAGAAGGTATTGAAGAAACGATTGAAGATCGGAAACTTAATGTGGAACTACTAATGGTATTAGCCGCCATTGGTTCGGCAGCAATAGGCTATTGGACAGAGGGAGCTATTCTTATTTTTATCTTTGCTGTAAGTGGTGCTCTTGAAACATATGCCATGAATAAAAGTCACCGTGAAATATCAGCCCTTATGAACTTACAGCCAGAAGAAGCTTGGTTAGTGCGAGGCGGTTTTGAGCCAATGAAGGTGTCAGTCTCAACGTTACAAATCGGTGATCATTTACTTATTAAACCTGGAGAACGCATTCCAGCAGATGGGGTTATTTTCAAAGGGCAGTCTTCCATTGATGAATCTGCGATTAGCGGTGAGCCATTACCTGTTTTAAAAAACGAAGGTGATGAAGTATTTGCAGGCACAGTTAACTTAAATGGTGCTATTACGATGGAAATGACAAAAGCTAATTCAGAAACACTATTCCAAAAAATTATACAACTTGTTCAAAGTGCACAAAGTGAAAAATCACCCTCTCAGCAATTTATTGAGAAATTTGAAGGGACTTATGTAAAATTTGTATTATTAGCTGTTGCCATTATGATGTTCCTTCCCCACTTTTTACTTGGCTGGGACTGGACAACAACATTTTACCGAGCAATGGTGTTATTGGTAGTTGCCTCGCCATGTGCACTTGTTGCATCCATCATGCCTGCTACATTAGCAGCAATCTCTAATGGTGCAAAAAATGGTGTCCTATTTAAAGGTGGTTTACATTTAGAACATCTCAGTGTTTTACGTGCATTAGCAGTTGATAAAACAGGTACTTTAACACAAGGTAAACCCGAAGTTACAGATTTCATTGTCCGAGATGGTGAAGATCGTGCTAAGGCTTTAGCCATTCTTGCAGGGATTGAATCTCAATCCAATCATCCACTTGCCCAAGCCATTACCTCGTATGCTAAGGCTCAAGGCATTACTGCCTTGCCTCAAGCAACAATAGAGGATATTCCAGGCTGGGGTATGAAAGGAACAATTCAAAACAAGGAATATCAAGTAGGAAAACCAGAGTTTGTGGATGCGCAACTTGCCAATGATTTTGCAAACGGCGCAGTGACTAAGCTGGCAGCAGAAGGAAAAACAGTTATTTTCATTCGCGATGAACATGGAATTGTTGCATTAGCAGCATTAAAAGATACTGTACGCTCCGAAGCTAAGAAAGCTGTCACTTTATTAAAAGAGCTTGGTATCCAAGTGGTAATGCTAACAGGCGACAATGAAAAAACGGCTAAAGTGATTGCTCAAGAAGCTGGCGTTACGGAATATGTTGCAGAATGTCTGCCTGAAACAAAGGTAACTGAAATGAAACGATTACTTACCCAACATCAATTTGTTGGTATGGTCGGCGATGGTATTAATGATGCTCCTGCGCTTGCTACTGCAACTACAGGGATTGCTATGGGTGAAGGCACAGACGTTGCACTAGAAACAGCAGATGTCGTGCTAATGAAAAATGACTTATCTAAAATCGCTTATGCTGTTCGCCTATCACGAAAAATGCAGCGAATAATAAAACAAAATATATTCTTTTCAATTGGAGTTATTGTCCTATTAATCGCCTCAAACTTCTTACAAGTAGTCGACTTACCTTTAGGTGTAATTGGCCATGAGGGTAGTACAATTCTAGTAATATTAAACGGTTTACGCATGCTTAATAAAAGTGTCTAGGCTAACATAAAACAGCCCCGCTCATCTTGTACCAAGAAGCGAGGCTGTTTTTTCTTATTTTAGCATTTCCTTTTGAAGTGCCCTTTTCTGCATTGTAGCATTTAATATCCCACCAAAGATAAGGATAATCCCCGTAAAATATAGCCAGAGCATTAAAATAATGACGCCACCAATACTACCATATGTAGCAGAATAATTAGCAAAATTATTAATATAAAAAGAGAAACCATATGTGACTGCTAACCAAGCGAATGTAGCAAACATCGCTCCTGGCCAAACGCCCATTATTTTCAAGCGAGGACTTGTATTAGGTACAATCCAGTAGATCCCCATTAAAACGATAAAAATAAGTATTGGTGGAATGGACCATCTTAATCTATGCCAAATGGATTCAAACTGCTCCTCTATTCCAATGATTGAGAATAGGAAATGGCCAATTTGCTGACCAAATACAGGCAATAAGAGAGCAATCGCAATAACAAAAACGAGAGCGACTGTAAAAACTAATGACAAGCCTCTATCTAGTATACCTACTCTACCCTCTGTATCATAAGCTTTATTTAATGCACGAATCAGTGCATTAATGCCTTTAGATGCAGACCAAATTGTACCTAGTACCCCGATCGACAATAAGCTACTATTTCTATTTGTTAAAATCTCATTCAGCGTATTTTCAATGAGTTTATACACTTCATCTGGTAATACATTCACTAAAAATGAATAAACCTGTGTCGTTTTTAAGTTTAAATAAGGTAATAACGTCACTAAGAAAATAAGTAAGGGGAAGAACGATAATAAAAAGAAATAAGCCAATTGTGCAGCAAGCGCAGATATTTCAACTCGCTTTAGCCGACCTATTAAATCTTGGACAAAGCCTTTGGATGTCATCACACTCACTTCCTCTTCAGGAGAGACGAACGATTTCACAACTCCAAAAGCATTATGCATAGTTGCTTTTTTCTTCTCCATACAATTCCTCCTAAAACTACCTTTATTCCTTATGAGGTACAGTAAAGGCTGATTTGGTGTCTTCAATCATTCCCTGTATTGTAGAAGGTAAATCTTTAAATTCATCAACCTTTTCTGCAATTGTGTTGACATTTTCTGACACACTTTCACAAAGTACCTTCGCAGCTAATACTTTTTCCTCAACTAAATCCTGTAATTCTTCTCGATTGGTTGCATAATAAGAAATGGCTTCCTTCATTTTTTTAGTTGTGGCAATTGTTTTTTCCCGAGTTGTACGATCTAGCATACTTAATGCAGCACCAACTGCTGCTCCTGCCACGATAGATGCTAATAATTTACTTTGACCCATATTAAAACCCCCTGCTTGTGTAATTGCATATTCCCTATTATTTCATAAATAAACAGTCTACTGCCCTTATTCTACCCAATAACAGTCTATTTTTAAAGCAATGCCCAAATACGGAGTTGACATTTTTTTTATTCAATGAAATGATATGTGCGAGGAGAACGAAAGGTAGGGTAAAAAATGGATTTATCAGTTCCATCTAAAGAAAACGTTGTTTATATGGTTGATCAAATGAAAGACAAGCTTCGCATGGTGAATGTCGATGCGATGAAATCGGAACACTTCGATGAAGCAAATTATGAAGATTTAGTGTATTTATATGAAATGGTTATGAAAAGAGAAACATTTAGCCCAAGTGAAATGCAAGCAATTGTCGCTGAATTAGGATCTTTACGTAAATAAGTCAATAAAAAGGCCATTAGCAAGAGACATTTTGTCTGTTGCTAATAGCCTTTTTTTATTGTGTATTTTTAGCTTCCGAACCATCCTCAGTCACTAATGGCTGGATGAGCACCTCAACACGACGATTCTGTGCACGACCCTCTGCTGTATCATTCGGTGCAATAGCTCGGTTTTCACCATAACCCTTCGCACTAAAGTTCTCCGATTTTAATTGTGAATTACTATCCAATAATACCATGTAAAAATTGGATGCACGCATTAAGGACAACTCTAAATTTGATGAGAAATTAGGTCCAGCTGGCACATTATCCGTATGACCCGTAATGACAATGTTACGTGGCGGATTAGACACTAGTACATCTGCAAGCTCTTTGGCAATTGGAATATATTCTGGTTTAATCGTTGCTTGACCAGGATCAAATAAAATACTATCTCGAATTGTCACAAGTAACCCTTCATCCGTCATCTCTGTTGCAAATTGTTCTTCCATTTCATTGACGGCAATAAAGTTATCCACACTATCTTTAATAGCTGCTAGCTCTTGCTGATCTTTTAAATAGGCTGAATTTTGCTGTGGTGTTTGGTCGCTGTCCGCATTTGGAGTTGGTACTGGTGCTGGTTGCTCTAAAAAGCTTGTTCCACCTTCAAATACTTGATTAAATACTGCTGACATTCTATCTAACTTTTCTTGGTCGACTGAACTTGAAGCAAATAAAATAATAAACACCGCTAAGAGCAGCGTTAAGATATCTGCATATGGTACTAACCAAGATTCATCAATATGCTCATCATGCTTTTTTTTCTTAGCTTTCTTTGCCAAGGCCACCCGCCCCGCTTTCACCAGAAATTTGACGACGTTCTTCCATCGTTAAGTATGATGATAATTTCTGTTCAATAACACGTGGAGCCTCCCCTTCTAATACTGAAAGGATACCCTCAATCATCATTCTCTTTTGTTTTACTTCTAAAGCAGACTTACGCTTTAATTTGTTTGCAAATGGGTGCCATAACACATAACCAGTAAAGATACCGAGTAATGTAGCCATGAAGGCTGCCGAAATAGCATGTCCAAGTTTTTCAATATCGTTCATATCTGCCAATGCGGCAATTAACCCTACTACTGCACCAAGAACCCCTAGAGTAGGTGCATATGTACCTGCTTGCGTAAAGATAGCAGAACCACTAGCATGACGCTCTTCCATTGCCTCTACTTCTTCCGTTAGTACGTCACGAATGTAATCAGCATTTTGACCATCAATTGCTAATGTAAGACCATTTTTTAAAAATGGGTCTTCAATTTCCGAAGCTTTACTTTCTAGCGCTAATAATCCTTCACGACGAGCTAAATCAGCCCATTGTGAAAACATTTTAATAATTTCTATATCATCTGCTAATTTAGTTTCTTTAAAAAGAATTTTAAATAGCTTTGGTACACGCTTTAACTCCTTCATAGGAAAGGCAATTGTTACTGCGGAAATAGTACCAAAAATGATAATTAGAATGGCTGCTGGGTTATAAAATGCAGATAAACTTACACCCTTCATGACCATCCCTACTAACAGCGCTATTAACGCAATTATCAACCCTATAACTGATGACTTATCCATCCTAGAACCTCCAAATCTACTAATAATGTTAATTTCGGCTGTTTTTCCATAATTTAAATATATAAATGTAGTATAAATGTATTTCACTTATTTTTCGATGAAATTAATGCTTTTTATTCACATTTCGACCATTTTTGATTATATTGAATTAAGAATATTACACTAAACTGTCTTATTTCGAAAGGGGATATGAATTTGTTATTATCATTCGACACAAAATTAATAAAATATGCTGAATTGGCGGTAAAAGTAGGAGTAAATATCCAAAAAGATCAATATCTTTATATAAGCTGTTCGACCGATAACTTAAAATTAGCACAAATAATTACTAAAATTGCTTATAAAAATGGTGCAAAGCAAGTATTCGTCGATTTATCAGATGACGAACTTGTACGCGCTCGCTATGAAGGAGCACCAAAAGACTCATTTGATTTCTTCCCTCCTTGGAAAGTACAAGAGCGTGAATGGTTGGCGGATCATGGAGCTGCATTCTTAAGCATTAGTTCACAAAACCCAGATTTATTAAAAGGTATAGAACGAGACAGAATCATGGCCTTTCAAAAAGCATCTGGTCAAGCATTGGCTAACTATTATCAATGGCTACAAGCAGATAAATTTAGCTGGTCAGTGATTGCTGCACCTTCTAAGGCTTGGGCAGCAAAGGTTTTCCCCAATTTACCAGAAGAGCAACAAATCGATGCCTTATGGGAAGCGATCTTTGCAGCGACACGTATTGACGTTGAACAGTCTGTTGAAGCTTGGCATGCTCATGATCAGGAATTACATAGCAAAGCCGACTATTTAAACTCAAAGCAATATAAGTCACTTCACTATACTGCTCCAGGCACTGACCTCATGATTGAGCTACCTGCACATCACATATGGACAGGTGGGAGTAGTATCAACATACAAGGCCAGGCATTTATGGCCAATATGCCTACAGAAGAAATTTTTACTGCACCGTTAAAAACAGGTGTTAATGGCTATGTAACAAGCACTAAGCCATTAAGCTACGGCGGCAATATTATCGATCATTTTACATTAACATTTAAAGATGGTCGTATCATTGACATCAAGGCTGAGCAAGGGCAAGACATTTTAGCTGCTCTAGTTGAAACGGATGAGGGAGCTCATTACCTTGGTGAAATAGCATTAGTACCACATGCATCACCTATTTCACAATCTAATTTGTTATTTTACAATACATTATTCGATGAAAATGCCTCCAATCATTTAGCCATCGGAAGTGCTTATGCATTTTGTATAGAGGGTGGTAAAGAAATGACTACTGAGGAATTAAGTGCACATGGACTTAACCAAAGCTTGACTCATGTTGATTTTATGATTGGTTCGAACAAAATGAATATAGACGGAATTACTAACGATGGTCAAAAAGAACCTATATTCAGAGATGGAAATTGGGCATTCTAAATAATCCATTCCTACTACTAGTATTCTAGGCTAACTATGTTAAGGTTGTCATAAATTATCCTTAGATTTTACTAGGAACCTATTGTATAATTGTTTTAGGGTAATTAATAGATCATTTAAGTAGAGAGGAGCTCTAATAATGTTCATTACAACTGTTCTTGGCTTTACAGTAGTTTTATTAATTTCTATGGCATTCTTCATCCACTACCTACAAGTTGGTTTAGATAGCAAGTCTTCAGTAACTGTAGATCCAAAGCCAAACGAAAAATTCTAATGTATAAAAAACAGCTACTATAAAGGTAGCTGTTTTTTTATAGCCTACAATTTAAAAATGTATGAAGTTGCTCCTTTATTGTAAAAATTATCTGAATAAAGTCTTTATAGTTTGCATATTTAAAATTTTGCTCTAAAATATTTTTTGTAAGGAAGGGAGCAATTTTCATGACAATGTTACAAGATATTTTAGAGTTTAACAAAGTGTTTGTCGAAGAAAAAAAATATGAACCATTCATCACTACAAAATATCCTGATAAACGTATTGTTGTTTTATCTTGTATGGATACTCGACTTGTAGAGCTTTTACCGAAAGCAATGAATTTACGTAATGGCGATGTTAAAATTGTGAAAAGTGCTGGCGCTTTAGTTAGCCATCCTTTCGGCGCAGTTATGCGTAGTTTATTGGTTGCTGTTTATGGCCTACAAGCAGATGAAGTTTATGTCGTTGGGCATTATGACTGTGGTATGAGTGCAGTTGATCCCGAAGCAATGTTAAGTGAAATGATTAAAAGAGGTATTGATCCAAAAACAATTAATATGCTAGAATATTCCGGTTTTGACTTAAAAGAGTTTTTACGTGGTTTTGGTGATGTAGCGACAAGTGTTAAAAAAAGTGTTGATACAATTCGAAATCATCCGCTAATGGTGAAAGATGTACCTGTTCATGGCCTCATTATCGATCCAAATACAGGTCATCTAGATTTAATTGAAGATGGTAATAAACAATAGTCATTACCTTTTGATTTACAACTAATAAGGTGCCTATCTTTCTCCATAACGAAAGATAGGCACCTCTCTAATTATTCATCCTCTAAACGTGCATATATAAAATGATCTACCCATTGACCATTTATATACAACAGCTTTCTTAACAGACCTTCCTGTTGAAACCCTGCTTTCTCTAATACGCGCATAGAAGGTGCATTTTGAGTAGAAACATATGCCTCTACACGATGTAGGCCTATTTGATCGAACGCGAATCGTACCACCATATTTACGGCCTCTGTGACGATTCCCTTCCCTACATAAATTTCATCCATCGCATAGCCAACAAATGCACTTGAGTATGGTAAGCGTTTTACAGCATAAAGTGCAATATGTCCTATTAGATTGTTTGTACCATGCTCAAAAATACCAAAAGTATATTCTCGCTTTGACTCCATCAAATAGAGACTTTCTTGAATTTTTTTGTATTGAGCGTCAATTGTATAATATTCTGGTCTTTGTAGTGGCTCGTAAATAGACCAAAAGTATTTATTTCGGCTTACGAGACCCGTTAAACTTCGTGCATCTTTTTCTTGGAATGTGCGGATGTAGCATTTTTCTCCCTTTATCGTTACCACATTCCCACCCTTTTTTCTTAATAGATTCCAAATTTTAAGCACCATTTCTCCACACTAGCCTTCCAATAAATATCAGTACATTCATCATTCTGGTAACATCACTACTTTGAATTTAACATAGCTTAAAAAATGGTTTTCATTCGCTACATTTCAAAGGTTGAACATTTAGTTTATTTCATTGTATGTAAGAAAAGATGCTGCTACAACTAAAACAACTCATGTCCTATTTCATAGCAGCACAATTCATTATTTTGATTTGGTTCTTACTTCTCGTCCCCAATTTCTAAACTGGACGAATCAGCATCCTCTAGTTGGCCATTATCTAATACATTTGTTAAATGGAGACCACGTTTTAGAGCCTCTCGTTCAATATGTGCAATGGTTTCCTGCAGCACCTGTACACGGGCGTGCTTTTTATCATCACCAGCAACTAAGATCCATGGAGCATCCTTTTTATCAGTCTTTTCAAACATTTCATTTGCCGCTTCAATATACTGTGGTGTTTTTTCACGATTTCGCCAATCTTCGTCTGTTAGCTTCCAAGATTTATAAGGGTTTTGTTCCCGTTCTTTAAAGCGTTTTAATTGTTCTTCATCTGATACATGAAGCCAAAATTTAATGATTATGTAATCTCCTGCAGTTAAAATTTTCTCGAAGTTATTGATTTCTTCATACGCACGAGACCATTCATCCTTCGATGCGAATCCTTCGATACGTTCTACTAATACACGACCATACCAAGAACGATCAAAAATAGCGATTTGCCCATGCTGCGGTAACTTTCTCCAGAATCTTTGTAAATAGTTATAGCGCAATTCATGAGGCTGTGGAGCTGAAATAGGGTGTACAACATAACCTCGTGGATCGACACGTTCAATTAGTCGTTTAATAGCGCCACCTTTACCAGCGGCATCCATTCCTTCAAATACCAAAATTAAACCAATTTTGTTTTTTAATAAAAACTGTTGGGCATTTAACATTTCATATTGGAGTACTTTTAATTTCTTTTTATACATTTTTTTATCTAGTTCAATCGATAAGTCTAGATTTTTTAAATTTTGTGCCAATGAAACTTCACTCCTTTTATGTAGATAATCCCATTGTACTAAAGAAAAATATAGATGCCTATTGAGATGGTAAATTGTAGTGATTATTAGCAAAACAACACGATACATTGTTGGAAATTTCCGTTATAATAAAAAAAGTGACAGTACTATACTTATTTGTCTTTTCCCTATACAATCTAAACACGAAGGGAGAGGAAATCATGCCTCGGTTTATCTTGATGACAATCTCTTATCTTGTCTCATTCATCCTAACCTTTTTATCCTTTTTCATGAAAATAAACGGTCAATCTTCTCTAGAAATTTCTAATCGGTTTTCTGTAGTATTTGCACCAGTTGATATTAGTCATGCAATATGGATTGTCATTTATTTATTAATTGGCTATTGGTTATTGGTGAACATTAAAAAGACATCTATGAAACAGTCTGCTCTCTTTAGTTGCATAAATATTTTGCAAGCCTTAACGATATATGTATGGCATCATGAGTTATTTATTGTTTCTCTTGGCATCACCTTGCTTTTGGTCTTGTACTTATTTATGTTGTATAATACGTACTCTCTTCACGACAAAGCGTTGTCAGGTCGTATTCCTTTCTCCATTTATTTTGCATGGATGACATTTATCTTGATTACGAATAGTAGCTTTACGTTAACGGCTTATGGTTGGAACGGCTTTGGTCTTAGCACTCCTCTTTGGGCAGTAATTTTACTGACACTTGGTGGAGCTATTGCACTACATATCCGCTTTCATCACTTTGATACCATGTATCCGAGTGTTTTTATTTGGGCTTATTTAGGAATCGCTTTACATAATGGTTTTGATGAGCTTCTTGTAACAACTGCCGCCTTATTTTTATGTGGTGTTCTCTTTGTTGGTATTTTATTTATTAAAAAAAATCCTGCCCACCAAAAATAAATTGGTTAGCAGGATTTTAAATTATATCCTATTCTTCATCTAAGGAAGTTAAAATAATTGGTTTATCTTTAGTGACAATAACTGAATGTTCAATTTGAGCTACAAGCGATTTATCAGGTGTAACAAATGTCCAACCATCACCAGCTTCTACAATATGCTCTGCTTTTGCTGAGATAAATGGCTCAACAGCAAGCACCATTCCTTCTTTCATAATCGTAGAATCCCATGCATCATAATAATTTAAAATATGATTAGGCTCATCATGTAAAGATTGACCTAAGCCATGTCCTGTTAAATTCATAATAACAGTTAAACCATTAGCATTCGCCTCTCGTTCAACCGCTTTACCTATTTGATTTAATTTAGACCCAGCTTTAACCTTTGTCATTGCTCGATCAAAAGCACTTTTAGCAACTCGGCATAGTTTTTCTTTGTCCTCATAACCCTCACCAACAACAAATGAAATGCCAGTATCTGCAAAGTATCCATTTAAAGACCCAGAAACATCGATATTCACAATATCCCCTTCTTGAATAACACGTTTTCCTGGAATACCATGTGCCACTTCTTCATTGACACTAATACATGTATATCCTGGGAAATCATATTCCCCCTTAGGTCCAGAAATAGCACCAGCCTCTGCAAACATGCGGCCAGCAATTTCATCTAGCTCAAGTGTTGTAACACCTGGTTTTGTTGCTGCTTTCATGGCTTCACGAATTTCGGCACAAATGCGTCCAATTTTTTTAAAAGCTTCAATCTCTTCTTGCGTTTTTACAATCATTTATAACGTCCCTTTCATCTAATATCTATTCTTTAATATAACATAACTTTTTATGCGTATAACGATAAACGCTTTAAATATTGTATGCTTTCCTACAATGCAAAGTGCTAAAAGAGCTATTCATGACCAAAAGTCCCTTCACATGAGTGAAGGGACTTGCTTGTTGTTGAAAAAAGTTGATAATTTTGCTAATGATTCTGTGCGAAAGCGAATATCATCAAGTAGTATAGAACGAAAAGCTTTTATACCCTTTTACAATAAATCATTTGAGGAAACTTTTATTATGCTTTTCTTTGCATTAATTGTGGAGCGGCTGTGAATAAAAGCACCCCTACAATTGCCGTTAAAATGGTTGCTGGCAACATATATGTACCATTATAAATGATAGAATAGATCCATGCATTTTGATCACCCGCATACTCTGCAAAAAATACAGCTCCAGCAATTGTATGTGCTGCGTATCGTAAAAAGCCTGCAAAAACAGTACCTATGATAATGTAAAGTGCCATTTTCGTTTTGTTCATATTTTTTGCAGCATCCAACACAGGTCCACGTACAACTGCTGCTAATCCTACAACTGTAAAGGCAACACCATAATCCAATAATCCTTGAAGCCAGTGCACAATATAAGCACCAAACATGGTTTGCATAACACCCACAAGTAATCCCGTTGTTAGCCCAGCAACTAAGCCCCAACGAAATGCAATTAACATAATAGGCACCATGACAAGACTAACAGAGCCACCTTGTGCCCATACTTTAAAGGATACTTGATCGAGCACAAGGCCAATCGCTGCAAATATCGCAATCTCCACAAGCATTAATAGTCTTTTTTTGTCCATACATATTCTCTCCTTTGTTCCGATGTAGGATACAAGAGCAGGAATAGAAATGCAGACATCTTTTTTATTCCTAAAGAATGAAAAAACGATGCCAGGACAGAGCCTGACATCGTACAAGTGTCGGTTTCTATCCACATCCCTACGCAAGTGTTAACTTACAGGTTCAAAGAGTCAAGGCATTACGTGCCCAGTCTCAGCTGACATCATCAGCTCCCCTTGTGGTCGTTACATCTGAATTTATTTGAACAATCCCATTGTACGCAAAGGATTGGATGATTACAACCTCTTCCATACATTATTTTTTTGAAACTTTGCCGTTTTTCATGCGTAAATATTAAAAAAGGAGGTACAACTATGGAGAACCAAAAAATTTTATCTGCCTTTAGTTATCTTAGTATTTTCTTCGCCCCTTTTATCGTCCCATTAATTGTTTACTTTGTAACGAAAGATAGTGATGTAAAAAGACATTCAATTCGTGCACTTGTCTCTCATTTAATTCCTTTTGTTTTTGGCATCCTATTTTTTATTGTCTTTGTTTTTTCTACATTAAGATTAGATCCAACGTCAAGTAATAATACTGTGATGGTTGTTTGGTTAGTTTCATTTGCCGTTTATGCCATTGTCTCACTTGGTATTGTCATATGGAATATTATTCAGGCTGTTCGAGTAATACGTTAATGTTTCAATTTTAAGCGAAACAGGTAGTAATAATTGTAAAAGGAGCTGTTTTTTAATGAAAGTATCAAACGTTGTGAAAACTGCTGTAAAATTGGCACCTATTGTTATTCCTATCGTCAAAAAAGTAATGGCTGCAAAAAAAGGAACAACTCCTACAGCCACTTCTCGAAAAAAATAAAACAAAGGCGTATTCCCTATTTCGGAAATACGCCTTTCACTTATTTCACTTCAAAGTATGTCTGACTATGGCCATTTAATGTCTTTTCTACATGTAAAACCGCTGGCATTGCAGATTTTAATTCAGGCACATGAGAGATTACGCCAATCATGCGACCAGAATCCTGTAAATCAATTAATGTATCGATTGCTTTATTTAATGATTCCTCATCAAGCGAACCAAAGCCCTCATCAATAAACATCGTTTCAATATGAATATTACCTTGGAAGCTTTGAATTACATCTGCCATTCCTAAGGCAAGGCTTAATGAGGCATTAAATTTTTCGCCTCCCGATAATGTTTTGACATCTCGTAGTTGATCGGTATAGGCATCGTAGACATCAAGACCTAGTCCGCTTTGTTTCGCATGCTTTTCCAATCTATCTGAACGTCTGAGCTCAAATTGACCATTTGATAAATGATAAAGGCGAATATTGGCAGCTTCAGTAATTTGGTCTAAGTAATTAATTTGAATATAGCGCTCAAAAGATAACTTTTTCGAATTTTGGCCGTTTAATAATCCATAGAGCTCCTTTACTCTTCCCGCTTCTTGCTCAAGTAAATGAAGCTCCCTCGCTATTTCTTCTACTCTTTCAATAAAACCTTGGCAAGCTTGAGCAAAACCTCTCAACTGTTGTAAACGTTTAAATGCTTCCTCATAAGATATACGAAGTTGTTCTACTTTGGCTTCCATGGACACTAAATCTTGTTGCTCTTTTCCTTGAAGATACATAGCCCCTTCAGTAATTTGGATTTGCAATGTGTGTACCTGTAAAGCATAGTCACTACAAGCTTTTCGAAGGGTCTCTATTTGCAATAAACTCCGTTTGGCAGCTGTATATTCCTCGTAGCTGTCAAAGCCTATCTCCTGCATGCTTGCTGAGAATTGCTGACGTTTTTCATTCATTTTGAGTTGTAATTCTTCAAAAGTTTGTTTGGCTATTTCCATCGTCAATTTTGCATTACTTGTTGCTTCCTTCGCTCTATGCAATTCGTCTTGACTCTCTTGCCATCTTTTTTGCAAATCCATTTTTTGTTTACTGATATCTGTAAGCTGTTGCTGTAATTGCTGCAAGGTTGGTAAATGGTTTGGCATATGTTTAAGCTGTTCTTCAAGAACTGCTTGCAGTCTTGTCATTTCTTTCAACTGCTCAGCTAAATATTGCTCTAAGTTCATCTGTTTAGTTCGTAGCTGCTCTATTCTCTCACGTTGCTGCTTAAGTTTTAATCGCATATCTGCTAATTGATGATGAACAATTTTTAATGTCGCAATCTCTTGCTCTATGTTGTTTAATGTAGAGATGAGCTGTGCATGGTCTTGCTGTGTAATGTGCTGCTCTTCTAGTTGCTGACAGGTTTCTTGATAAAGCTGTTGCGCAGATGACAAGAGCGCTTCTTTTTCTAGGTACTTACGCTCATCTAAAGAAGCCTTAGCCCTTAACACTTCGACTTCAGAGAGCTCTATCATTTCCTGTTGCTCATTATGTGTTTTCTGGTGTGTCAAACTGCCACATACAGGGCAAGGTTCCCCGTCCTTCAACTGTTCAGCCAGAATACTAGCCTGACTTGTCAACCAACGCTGCTCTAATAATTGTAGAGCCTTTTTACTCTCCTGATAGTGAATGTCAGAAGTGGCTACGTCCTGCTTAGCTAACTCTACAGCCCCTTTGTATTTGTCTACTTGTTTTATTAATGCTACCTGCTCACGAAGTTTCGGTAACTGCTCTAAGTAGCTTTCATATGGCTCAACCTGTTTTTCATATTGTTCCATCGTTTGAGAAAATTGCTGTAACTGCCCTTGTTCTTTCTCCAATAACATAAGATTATCAGCTACTGCCTGTTTTGCTGTTTCGACATATTGTTCTGCTATTTGCAGCTGCTGCACATTGTTTTCATAGGCTTCAAATTTAGGCAATAAAGTCTGTAATTGCAATTCCTGCTGCAACATCTGTTGACGTTCAGGCTCTTTCGCCTCTTCAATCTGATATTTTTCTTGTGCCCGTTGTAGCTGCTCTTTTGTTTGTTGAAGTTTAAATTGAGCCTGTTGAAATGTTTGTTCTTTTAAGTTCAGTTCAGCACGTAAATCAATACATTGTTGTTCAAGTGGCACAAGTCGCTCCGCTTGTTCTGCTAAAACAATCTCCTGCTCCTTTGCTCGGTATCTATCCTGTTCTTTTAACAATAGTTGCAGTCTCTGCTGCCGACTAGCTTGCTCTTCGAACTGCTCATTTATAGTTTTTGCTAGTCGATAATATTCCTGCTCCTTTTGATGAAGACTATAAACTTCATCATATTGCTGCTGTTCTTCCTCTATACATTTCTTATAGTAGCTAAACTCCTCTTCAAGTGCCTGTGTCAGTTGATGTAAATTTTCCGTATTGTCAGCAATCAAGGTGAATAAAGAGGATGAACGTTGCGGTAAGGCACCAACAATTTGACCTAATAGATGTTCCTTTAATTGCTTGGCACGTTCAAAATCCTTCTCCGCCTCTTTCCGTTTGGCATCCAGTTTTTTTGTCATGACGCCAAAACGATCTGTTTTAAAGATTTTTCGTAAAATAACTTCCTTATTTGTAGAGTCAGAGGTCAATAACTTGCGAAATTCACCTTGAGGTAACATTACAATTTGGCTAAATTGATCTTTTGTGAGACCTATGATTTCCAGCAATTTTTTATCGACTTCAAGCGTTTGTTGTTTCTCTACGATGCTATAATCGAGCTTTCCCTCTCTTACTTCAGCTAATTCTATTTTCTTACCTGTGATCGTTTTATTTTTTTCTTTAATATGACCTGGCTGTCTTACTATTTGATAAACTCTGCCATGCATTTCAAATAGGAGCTCTACAGCTGTATAGACATCATCATGAGCAAAGCCGCTTCTCAGTAAAGCCGTATCCTGGCGATCCTCACCACTACCTGATCCGTAAAGCGCATAACAAATAGCGTCGAAAATGGTTGTTTTCCCAGCGCCTGTTTTTCCGGAGATGGCAAACAAACGATGTTCTCCAAGCTCTTGGAAATCAATCACCTCAGTATCTTTATACGGACCAAATGCAGTAATCGTTAACTTTAATGGCTTCATTTTACTGTCTCTCGCTCCTCATCTAATAATTCCTGTAACATCTCGGTAAAAAGGCGTTCCGTATCTTCATCTGGCTGGATGCCGATAATATTCGTAAAGAAAGAACGGAACAAGTCTATATCCTCTAGCTTTTCTGTTTCTACAACTTGTAACTCACGTGGTGACTCTTGTCGTAGTATCTTACGTTCTACATGCATCGCATGGGGAAAAACACTACGAATGCGTTCCATCGGTGAAGAGACGGTTGTCGTATCCGTCAATCTGACAAAGACATAATCATCACTCGGTGGTAGCTTTAACAGATCCTCCAATTGACCTTCTACTACTCGTAAATTTCTTCTTGGTACGAGCTTTCTTTTGGTTACTATGCTTTTACCGTGTTCATCTAATTCAATGATTAAAAAGCCTTTTTCATGTAAGTGCTCTGATAATGAATATTTTAACGGAGAGCCTGCATATCGGATCGTTTCATTTAAGACAAAATGTGCCTTATGTAAGTGTCCAAGAGCGGTATAGTGGAAAGGTTTAAATAAAGCTGCATTCACACAATCTGAGCCCCCGATAGAAAGCGGACGCTCTGAATCACTGGTATTGGCTTCTTCCTCACCATACTTTGTGACGAAAGCATGTCCCACAAAAATATGACGCTTACTCGCATCCATATCCTGAGTAATATGATCTATAATTCTCTGCATAGCGTCTTGATGAGAACGAATCGTTTCATCTTCAAAAATATGACGAATTGAGGCGGGCTCAGCATACGGTACAAGATGAAAATGTACCTCTCCATATTGATCATTCAAAATAATAGGGACATGATCTTTCGTAAATTGCCCCTTGATATATAAACCACTATCACTCATCAATCGACTCCCAAAATTTAAACGACCCGCACTATCATGATTTCCCGCCACTGCTAAAACAGGAATCTGCTTCTCTAATACTATTTTCGCTAATACATCATTTAGTAAATTGACTGCCTCAATAGGGGGCATTGAACGGTCATATAGATCACCTGCGATGACAATTACATCTGGTTTTTCATCATCTATCGCTTGTATAAATTGTTGCAGAATATATTGTTGATCTTCTGTCATATAAACACCTTGAACAAGCTTCCCTAAATGCCAATCTGCTGTATGAAATATCTTCATTCTAGTCCCTCCTAATCTTCTTTATATTTTAGCATGACTACTGCCTATCTAGTGGTATTCAGCAGTATAGTAGTTCTATCCAATATTGGATTTCATATAAAAAAGCATCTAAATAGATGCCCTTTAATAACGATTATTTAAATGTTTTCTAAAAAAGCTTTATAGCCAGGAAATCCTTGAATAGCATAAGCTGTACGGGTAGACTGCCGTTGTGTCGTTTCCCGTTCCTTGGATTTCGCTGATAATTGTTGCTTTATAATTTCCTCAAACGATAGAGGATTGGGCTTGGGTAATTCGGATGAAGAGATCGTCAAAGCATTACTACCACTATAAGACTGTAAAAATGCATTAGCCATTTGACGGTAGCCTTCAAAGTTTGGATGAACATCTGCACTATTTGGTAAGTAGTTTATGGCATCCAATCCAAAGCGATCATAAACATCTACATAAACCGCTCCTGCATCCTCTGCCTGTTGTTGTAAAATCGTATTTAATTTAACTAGCTGTTCGTTCGTTCCCTTTTTTTGTGTAGGATGAACATATGGATAGGCAAAATAATAGCCCATTACAAAAATCTTTGCTTTCGGCGCAAGTTCATTTAACTCATCTAAAATGGTTATCATATTTTTTCTAGCCAAGTTTAAAGTGGAATCTGTTTGAAGCTGTGAAAATGCTAATGTGCCAGCAGTTGGGTTCACTTTAACAAGGCGTAATAAATCATTGGCCCCTGCTGACACTGTAATAAGGGTCGCATTTTCTAGTAAGTGTTTGGATTCCTCAGATTGGATTCGTTCTAGCACATCGGCCGTTGTAAAGCCTGGAAAGGCAAGTTCTTTTGTATAAAATGATAATTGACCCAGTGAACTTAACTTCATGGCTATTAAATCACTATATCCTGCATCAATTTCTTGATAAGGTGTTTGACCAGCAGCTAAGGAATCTCCAATAGCTATATAGCTTTCTGTTTGAGCATAAGCAGATGAGGCCCAACATGTCATTGCTAATATCGTCACACCGATGAAGCTCCATAATCGCTTCATCTACTCTCCTCCTTTGCACTTTGACTAGTGATTAAAAGGCCCAGCTACCCTTGCGGAAAATTGGCTCTACTGTACCATCCGGTAAAATACCATCAATATCCATTTCTCCACTACCAATCATAAAGTCCTCATGTGTCACAGAAATATTTGCACCTAGTGCCTCAAGTTGACCATTTTCTAAATCTCTTCCACCTTCTAAGCATGTCGGATAGGCTTCACCGATAGCTAAATGGTTTGAAGCATTTTCATCGAATAACGTATTGAAATATAAAATCTCCGACGCTGAAATTGGTGATTCATGAGGGACAAGTGCTACTTCACCTAAATAGCTAGAGCCTTCATCTACTTGTATCAGCTCTTGCAGTAAATCATGACCCACTTCAGCTTCTGCTTTAATAATTTTGCCCTCTTTAAAGGTTAATTTAAAGCCATCAATGATATTGCCTTGATAAACTAAAGGCTTGGTATTACTTACGTACCCATTTACACCTTGTTTCATCGGAAGTGTATAAACTTCTTCTGTCGGCATATTGGCAATGAAAATATTACCATCTGGTGTTTGACTGCCACCTGTTAGCCATTTATGCTGTGGCGCTAAGGCAATTGTTAAATCTGTTCCTGGTGCTGTATAGTGAAGCTTTGCATATTTTTTATTATTTAGCAATTGTGCACGTGATTCTAAATTAGCTACATGCTCTCGCCAATTATCCACTGCATTCCCTTCCCCAATATGAACCGTTTTAAAGATAGCTTCCCACAATGCTGGAACTTGCTCCGTTTCCGTTAATTGAGGAAATACCTTCGCTGCCCATTTTGGTGAAGGAACCGCGACGATAGACCAAGCAATTAAATCCTTCATGACTGCATTACGATATTTTTTCAATGCTGCTCCTGACACTTTTTGGTGTGTTGCTAATCTGTCTGCAGGTATTCCTGTCAATTTATCAGGATCAGCAGCATCAATCCATAGTAAAGCACCTTTACGCTCAATTAGTTCATCACGCATTTTTACGACCCATTCAGGGAAACGATTAAACTCCTCATCAGAAGCGTGTTCAAAATACGCACGATCCATTTCATCATCCGAAAAGTTTACATGGACACGCCCTGCGCCAGCCTTATAAGCCTCTTTTACAACTAAACGAGCAAAATCTAAAGCTTCTACTGATGTATTCACTAACAAATATTGACCTGGTTGAATATTGACACCCACTTTTACCGCAAGCTCTGCATATGCCTGTAATTTTTCATCAAATGTCATGTTAATTCCCTCGCTTTTGTCCAATTGTTTTAGAATTACCTTCAATCAGCTTGCCATCATGCCATATTTTTTGCACAGGCTTGCCTGGAATTTCTCTTGTCCATTTTTTATAGGTCTTCTCATCACGATAAGATAATAACGTCAATACTTCTCCGTCTGCTCCTGCACGACCAGTACGCCCTGAGCGATGTAAGTACTGTTCAATTGTTCTTGGTACATCAACATGAATAACATGTGTTAAACCTGCAATATCTAAACCACGAGCGGCGATATCTGTTGCGATTAAAATACGTGCATCCCCTTTACGGAATGCATCTAATGCCTTTTTACGTTCTTCCTTTTTCATGTCGGAGTGAAGTGTTACGATTGGCGCAGAGCGATATTGTAATTTCGTTTCCTTCATTAATAATTGATCGATATTATTGACGAAAGCAAGTGCTCTTAACCCTTCAGTATGTGATAGTCTTCGTAGAAAATCAGTTTTATCACGTTCTTCTACCTTCACAAATGAGTGGATAACTTTGCCGACCTTTAACATATCCTCTGGCTTAATTTTAAAACGAACTGGTTCGAACATCATACGACTTGCTACTAATTCAATTTCCTCTGTAATCGTAGCTGAAACAACAACGACTTGTCGGCCATAGGCAGAACCTTCGATAAAGGATTTGATAACTACACGGTATTCGCGACTAAGCAGTTGATCACACTCATCTAAAATAATCGTTTCTATTTCTTTTAGTTTTAATTTTCCTGCTCGTGCTAATTCATTTAAACGGCCAGGGGTTCCAACAACAATCGTTGGTTTTTTCTTGAGCTTTTCAATTTGACGAGCAGAATTGGCACCACCAATAAGCTGCTGAACTGTAATATCTGTGCCAGCTGTCCATTCGCGGATAACTTCTACAATCTGCATAGCAAGTTCTTGTGAAGGAGCCACGATCAGTCCCTGTGTTTGTTTTTTTGCCCCGTTTACTTTATTCAATAGTGGTAAAACATACGCTAATGTTTTACCTGATCCCGTTGGCGATTCCGCTACAATGTCTTTACCTTCAAGCATAGCTGGTATCATTTCATCTTGAATTTTCATAGGTGTTTCAAAGTTCCATTTTGCTTGAATTTCTTCTTTTAATAAATTAATGACTGACATGTTATTTCCCACCTTCTATCTACTTGACACTAGTTTAACACACTCCGCCGTTTCCTACTTTATATGTACGAAGCAATGGACCATTCGTTTCAAAAATCAGCGGTTCCTTCCATAAAAAATCTGCCTAACCTAACACGGAAAAAGTAGCATGTCCACAACTCTTTAAAGACTTGTAGCTTACCCGTGAAAAGCAAGCAGATTCTTTTCAATTCACTCAACAACTAATCGACTAGCTCATAACCGCAAGCCAAAATGGCACATTCAGCTAATACGATTAGTGAATCGATATATATTTCATTTAATTTCAAATCCCGATTAACAATAGATAGCTCTGTACAGCCTAACACAATGCGATCACAATTTAATGCCAGCATCGCATCTTCTAGTGGTTGCCAGTCCTCCAGCGTAACATCCTTACCAGCCTTGACATAATCATAAATGATAGTCATGACATAGGCTCTCATTTCATTATCTGGTACTACTGGTGTAATGCCATATTCCTCTAAGGCTTCTTGGTACATACGAGATGTTAAAGTACCTGTCGTTGCTAAAATACCAACACGTTTTGCACCTAAATCCGCAGCACGCTTCGCTGTTTCACGAATCATATGCAATACTGGAATGGGTGAACCCTCTTGAATATCATGATAAAACGTATGGGCTGTATTACATGGAATAGCAATCATATCTGCCCCTACAGAAGCTAATTTTTTTGCATCCTCAATTATGACTGGAACTGGATTATCCTTCGTTTTATCTAAAATAAAAGCTGTACGGTCAGGGATATTTGTATCATTATCTATGATCGTATGTAAATGCTCCTGATCCTTTTGTGCCTTCGTACGTCTTACAATCATTTCACCAATAAACATTGTTGCAAGTGGCCCTACGCCACCAATGATACCTAAAGTTTGTTTTTTCATATATTAGACAGACCTTTGTTATTAAAATATTTCTTATATTTGCGATAAAAGCTTAAATTATCAAGCGTAACATTCAACCATCGTTTCGCATTCATATCCTTGTAATTAAAAATAGAATCTGTAGCCATCCCTTGACGAATCAAGCTTTTCGCTTCAATCACTAATTGTTCATTTTGAACATATTTGAAAAGAACACCATTTGGTACAATCGTCCAAAGATGCTTGTTTTCCACGTATGTTAACGATTGTTTACTCCCTCGAACAAAATCATCCGCTACATACTGCATAAAGTTATAGCCACTAGCTGTCACATAATAATTGGAAAGCTCATTATGTAATTCTATACTCAACAATTTATATTGACCATCACGATCATCATATTTCATATCGAATGTAGCAAAGCCTTGGAATTGTATTGCTTCAAGGAATGTCTTCACGATATCCATCAATTCCTTATTATAAGTTGTCATGATGGCTACATAACGACCTATTCCTTCTGGAGAATGCTCTTCTAAAATGGGATTGCCCACAGCAAGAAGTTTTGCTTTTCCATCTTGTCCAACATACGTATTGACAACACGCATATTAGCATCTTCTCCTGGAATATATTGCTGAATCATCAGATCATCACGATAGGCTGATTCCTTATAAATAGCATGGAATATACTGTCCTTTTCATCCTTATCATGTGCAATATATACTTTTTTCTTACCAGGAAAAATACATGCAGCATATTTTTCCATATTCATGGGCTTAATGACAATTGGATACTCAAAAGGCATGTCGAAGTTTTCATAATCATTAACCGTGCATACATGCATGGCAGGAAATTGAAAACCATATTGTGCACAAAGCTCATACATCTTTTCTCGGGTTAATAGCTGATGAGCAAGTGTAGCATCTACATAAGGAATAATGAAATCCTCTGTTAATTCTGCTTTATGCTCTACAATTTTTTTGACATAAAATTCGTCACAGGCTAGGAGCAGTAATTTTTTATCTATAAATTCCTGGGCAATTGACTTAAGTGCCGTAACAAATCGTTCTTCTATATGAAGTCTCGGTACCTCACGAAAAGTCAGTATATCACTTTGCTGAATTTTTTCCATGTTTGTATGATTTAGTGCAAGGGGCTTTACACCATAGGCTTCGTAAAATGCTCTGGCCATGCCATAAGCATTCATTTCATCCCCAAGCAATACGGGTAAAAAAGCGTGTTCAATGGCCATTCTACTCAACTCACTTTTTGCTTTTTTTATTAGTGTAACATACTAAAGATTTATAGCTTGCTTATTTATGGACAGCTACAGCCTGTTTGCCTAACTCACGATAGCTATTAAAGAACTGATCCACATTGTATGTTACGTAGCCCTTTAACGGGTCCATTACAACTACTTTATCGCCTAAATGTCCTGTTAAAACAACAGCATGTAAATTCATAAAGGCATCCCGTGAAGTTGACTCACCTTCATAAATCCAGCCTCGTTCAGCTTTTTGTTTAGGCTTTGATAAATCCAGTGTCACCCATGTCACAACAGGAACTCCCTCACGGACTAGCTCTAAAATATCTGCCTGTGATGCCTGACTCATATTCGTTACGCGTAAATTTTCCTGTTTATCTGCAATGACTGCCTCTGCCGCTTTGACAATTGGTGCAGCAAAAACATACATCCCATGAGCCTTATCACGAGGATTGCCAGCAAAAGCTACATTTGGATTTGGTCCAAAACGTTTTCCGCCTACTGTACGTATTTCTTGCTTTGGTAAATAATGATCTGCCATTTCAAGCTTTGTCACATTCATTCCAAAATAATTTAACACGGCTGTGAGTGATGTGATTTCACAGCCATGTGGAAGTTCAGGATTTTGCATAACAACAGGTACATCTAATTCTTGCTCGTCTCTAGAAAAATGTGTTTGCAATCGATAGTACGGCTTTGTTGTATCGTACGTAAAATTCTCAATTGTTGTATATCCGACATTTGCCTCACTATTTTCTAGTGTAGTTGCAGCAATTGCATATTCTTGTCCTGCCTTTAGCTTCGAAAATATTGCTTCCCCTTCTTCAGAACCAATTGCTTCTTCTACTACATCACCTGTTTGTACATCTGTGATCGTTAAATATAAATTAGGGATAGGTGCTCCACTATTAAATTCTACTGTTAAAACTGTTAATTGGTTTTTTTGTTGTGAATCTTGCTGTGATAATGGCTGGCAGCTAGACAGCAACATGATGATCAAAATGCCAATAAGTAAAAGGCGCTTATATCCTGTCCACAAGACAAATTCCGCTCCTATTCTAATTCAAAGAGTAATCTCTTCTCCAATTCTATTAATACAATTTGTCGTAGACTCTATTATACGATACTTTCCTAGTTGTTCCTATTAGAATAGAAGCTTATTCGAGCATGAATTCTATCAAATGTAAAGCCATTATGGTGATGCATCCAAAGCGTAATGGATAATACTTAAATCGTCGTTTCTTTTGGTCGTAATGTATGCTTTAATACCTTACCAGAGGCATTCCGCGGTAGCTCAGCTAAAAATTCGATCTCATAGGGGACTTTATATTTGGCAAGTCTAGTCTGACAATAGAAGAGTATCGAATTTTCATCAAGGGATTTGTCTTCTTTTAAAACAACAAATGCTTTTGGCACCTCACCATACACTTCATGTGGTAAGCCAACCACTGCTGCTTCTAAAACTTCTGGCATTTGATATAAAACTTCCTCCACTTCGATTGGGTAAATATTTTCCCCTCCTCGAATGATCATATCCTTTTTCCGATCTACTATATACAAATAGCCTTCATCGTCAAACCGTCCTAAATCACCTGAGTAAAGCCACCCATCTCTAATTGTTCTAGCTGTTTCTTCTGGATTGCGCAAATATCCCTTCATAACCTGTGGCCCTTTTACACAAATTTCCCCTACCTCACCAGCTGGTACTGACTTACCTTCACTATCAACTACACAGACCTCTGTATGCGCTAATGGCTTACCAACGGAGCCGATTTTCGTTAAAGCATCCATATCAAGTAAGGATGTGGCCGCAGGTGAATTTTCTGTTTGACCGTATAGATTTTGAACTTTTACATTTGGAAATGCCTCTTTTACTTGTTTTACAAGCTCATAAGGCATTGGAGCTGCCCCGTAACATAATAAACGTAAATGGTTTAAGCTATGTTCCTTAAATCCAGGCGTATTTAAAATGATCGTGTACATGGATGGAACTCCGAAGAAAATCGTCGCTTCTGTTGCTGCAATTTGCGCTAATGTTTTAGTTGGTGAAAATACTTCTTCAATAACAACGGTTCCCCCTTGATAAAACATCGGCATAGCAAAAACATGCAGGCCAGCACAATGAAATAAAGGTGTGCAAATAAACATCTTATCCTTGCTCGACATGTTCATAGAAGCAGACCAAATTTCTGCTGTAGCCGCAATATTATGATGGGTGAGCATGACACCTTTTGGTTTACCAGTTGTACCAGAGGTGTACATAACAACGGCTGTATCATCCGCCACCAATGGAACGATCGTTCTTTCACGATCCTGTTGTTCAATCCTATTATTCATTTCCTGAAGTTCAATAGCATGTTGGAACGAATAGGAAACATCCTTCAATGTTTCTGCTAATCTTTCATCATAGATTAGTCCCTTTGCCTGTGAGTGATAAAAAATATAATCAACCTCTGGTGCCGCTAATTTAGTGTTAATGGGCATCACGATAAAGCCTGCTAATTGAACACCTAAATAAGCGATTAAAAACAAATCCGAATTAAGCGTATATAATGCAATTACATCCTCTTTTTCATAACCTTGCTCCTGTAAGTAAGCAGCAAATCGATCAACACGTTGATAAAGTTCACGATAACTTAGCTTTTTTCCATCATACAAGGTTGCTATCGTATTTGGTTGCTGTACAGCATAGTTTTCAAGAATATCTGTCATACACGTCGTCATTTTAAGCCCTCCAAAAGTTCATTTTTTAATCCGAGATAGAGTAAATTAATTCGTCTCAACATTCATGCATCCAGAATTCTTCAATCCGTCCCATACATTTGAGTAGAACCTTTGGGATAACATGATGTCCCTACACTTTCATTGCCATATACACGTTTAACAGGTCTTCCCTATTTACATGGAATACCGCTAAATTAACACCAGTACACAAAATCAATAAAATTCAGAAAATTATGATTATATTTTAACAAGCAATGAATTTCTTGGCAATTTTCCTCACGTTCAAATTAAAGAAATATTCTTAGACGTTTTACTTTTCTAGTAATTTCTAATAGGTGTATGATGTTTGTACGATTATTAAAGGAAAGGCCGGATTTACATGCTTTATGCACTTTTAGGAGATTTACATTCTAATATAGAAGATACTAAAGCTGTTCTTGCTCATATACAACAAACAGCAGAGGAAGCAACCATCATTGGGTTAGGTGATTTATATGAATGCACTGTTAGTAAGAAAAAGGCGCAAACTATGTCTGGCTTGTCGTTGGAAAAGGCAGCCATAGTAGAAAATGAATTTGAAGAACTACTAACCTTCCCGTCTATACGAGGCAATCAAGAAGAACGCATTACTCAAGTTACAGGCATCCAACGTTTTAAAGCTTTACCTGAGTCAATGGAGATTGATGGTGCGATACTTATGCACGGACATCAATTTAAGTGGAACGTCAACTGGCAACCTACATTTCCTCCTTTTCATCAACCATTGTTATTCTTTGGTCATAGCCATGAATCGGGACTCTATCATCAGCAAAAAAAATTACCTATCCGTATTCGTTACGGCCAACCGATTGCAATACAAGAGAAACAATATGGGGTTAACGTAGGTTCAGTTATTGACCACCGTGAATGGTGTCTCTATGATAGTAAAAAACGGACAGTGACATTTATGTGTGTCCCCCCTACTATAAACGTAACTGAATAGCAAACATAAAGAGCAAGCTAGTTTTAACTAGCCTGCTCAAATTTTTAGTGTATATATTGTTTTTTACTGTTTAGTAAAATTTCCTTTAACGCCTGTAGTTTTTCTATGACAACAGAAGATTCTTCCGTAATTTCCTCCAGGTATTTCTCAGCCTCCACTTTATTACCTGTATTATATTCACGGACTGCTTTTTTAGCTATATCATGTATATGAATAAACGGTTGTTCAAGCTCTATATAGGCCCGCTCATCACCTAACAACTTTTTGCCTGTGCCATAATACCATTCGCCAAGGCGCGATTCCTCCGGTGAACCTACGTCCTGTTCAGTCATCGCTTCAAAGCCCAGCAGTAAATTATAAATCTTCCAACGCCATAATAAATGGTCTGTAATCGCTAATTGAATAATATCCTCTTGGCTAATAATAAAGTTTTTAGAAATCGTTGTTGATCGGTATCCATCAATCATTTTACTTAGCTTATAAATGGCAGAACCCATATCAAAAACAATTACCTTACTTTTTTGCATACTCTCTGTGATTGTATGATTACGTTCAGAAATAATTGTAGCGGATTGTGCTTGTACCTTGGTTGTAGTCGCTATTTCCTCAAAACGAGCTCCTTGCTGCTGTAAATTTCTGTTTATTTCTCCAAGGGTTTGTGAAACATGTAAGGTATCCGTAACACCTTGATGTAAATCTTGTGAAAATTGTGTTGTTAAAAAACTAATATTTTGCGTAATTTGAAGTAATTCCTGGATATCTGTATGTATCGATTTAACAGATGTATTTGTATCATCTGCAAGTTTTCGCACTTCCTCTGCAACAACCGCAAAGCCTTTCCCTGCTTCACCGGCACGAGCCGCCTCAATTGATGCATTTAATGCCAACAGATTAGTTTGATCTGCAATTTTCTTAATTAATTCCATTAGTTTTGCGACGCTATTTACACGATCCACTAAACGTTTGATATCCTCCTGCATGGATTTATGCCCCTCATCGGTCGTTTGCAAAATGGATGAAATTTGTTGTAAAGATTCCAAATCCTCATTTAATTTTTTAAACGCCTGCTTTGTTTGCTCGGAAATATCACCAACAGATGTGGCGATTTCTTCAATACTTTCATCTAACTCATGCATCAATTGGTCTGCCGCAATAATCTCCTGATGTTGAATATCTTGAAATTCAATCAATTCCTTTATTGTATCTAACTGTGTATTATAAGTAATGATTTCGCCTAAACCGTTAACTACAGACCCTGCTTGAATTTCAATATAGGTCTCCAAAATAATTTGCTGGTCAATCGTTACTAAGCTATCATAAGACAATAAAACATCAAGCATTTTTTCTTGATCTCGTGATAGTTCTTTTACAATAAGCGGAATAATTAATTGATTGATCAACGTATAGGCTGAAATCATCCAATTCGGGAGTACACCAATGCGAGCATGAATGTAGGCGATTTTACGTCGTTTAAATACATAATCTAAATCTAACTCATCGTCAAATAAGCTAATAAAATGTGAATCAAATAAGCCTTTCAAACGCTCTACTGATGAATGCGTATTGATGACCTGGTTAAACTCTGGAATTTCCAGTAGACGATCATAAAAATTATCCAGTATATGCTGACGATTGTTCTCATACATTTTACGTAAAAAACCTACAGACTCCCTTCTTATTCTAGACAAAGCAAGAAAATCTAGTTTTTCTTTAAAACGTTCATTGGCCTCAATGTCTGAGTTTTTTGTTGCTGAGAAATAATCATAGTTTTGACTAATCTTCTTCCTTTTGAACATAGTTCCCACTCCTTTTCGAATCTAAAGTAAATATAAATTCCCAGTGTTTTAAAACGAATTATAGATCTTTCCTCATTACCTTCAACAAAATAAAACATATATATTTTACCAACAATAAAAAAACAAAAGTAGATTCTCCAAAAATTCTTTACACTTTCTTATTTTTTTGTCCACCTTATTGACAATTTCTCATTTTCTAGATAAACACTATTTTTACGCAGAAAAAACGCTAAAATCATCATTTGACTTTAGCGTTTTTTACCGTATAAGATTAAAATTTGACCTAGCACTCGCAATCGCAATTTTGTAAGCTATCCAGTAACTTTTCCATCTCCTCTAGTTGCTCACAAAGCGTTTGAATCATGCACTTTAGAATTGGAATTAATTCTTGGCAAATACAGAATCTAAGGACATTTTGTGCTAGTCTTATACCTCCCTGATGATGGACAATCATTTCCCTTAAATAGTTAATGTTAATACTATTGGATACTGGTGGTGCACACATGCAATTAAACATTGCTTCCGTGATTTCTTTGTAAGCACACATATACTCGTATAATTCGTACTCTGAATTTTGTACGACACAACATCGATTTTGTATCGCTTCAAGACTTTCAAGCATTTCTGTATGTGTTCGAATGATTTCTAATGCGAGATCCTGTACAGGAATATTTGTTGTGTAGCGTAAAACATTTTCTGACATTTGGATTGCCGCTACTTGATGAGGAATGATTTGCTTAATAAAATTTTCTGAAATACTACAAGTAATGGTTACATAGGTCATACCCTGCATCATTTTTTTGAGGATTCGTTGATATTCCTCTAAATATGCCTTTGTTACATTACTAAGTTCAATTGGTTTAACCATTAGACACACTCCTTTCAGGGTAATGTATGCCCGCTAGGTTGTTGTGCGATAGACAATTGTACCAATTACTTAATAATTACGGATGCATCATTTCTCAATGCTTGTATTTTTCTTTATATGTATCTAAGCATGTTTGACAAATACATTTATCTGACTCTTTCTGTGCAACTTTTAAAACTTTCTCTGGAAAGTTGACTGTCATACACCAGCATTCTTTTTCACCTTTTACTAGACCACAATGGTTTTTCCCCCCACATAATGGACAACTCTCTTCTCCTATTAACAAGATGCTCACCTCCCTTACTTTACTCACCATTGTAAAGTAAAAAAGGAAGAGCACTCAATACCTTACTCCTCCCCATACATTTATTGCTGATTCTTGTGTATTTCTTGTCTTACTTCTTCAAAATCTGTATCACTATAGATAGCCGTCCCATGTCCTCCGGTTTTAGCCAATAGCGCCTTTACGTCATTATAGGATAATCCTGCCTCTGCGTTTTTTTGCTTCACTTCATTAATATTTGTACCCGCAGAGGTAAATTGGACTTCTTTTTCATCATGCATATACTTCTACCTCCTATAATTCATCAGGCTGCATTTCAATCAATTCATCGCCTTCTCTTTCCACTCTCTTATTAAGTTCTTCAATTGGAATAGCGTCTACAGTTTGCATATCCTCATGCAAATCGAAAAGACTAATGTTATCTGATTCAACCATATCAGGCTTATCTTTACTATTTAAATTCATAAACATTTTCTTTTGATGTGGTACTTTATTCATATCCATCTTGTCACACTCCTTTACCTATAATGTGTGTAGTGCTGGATATATTATGTGTTTTTCTGTTTTGTACTTTTATCAATACGATGATATTCAGATATTTGAATAACTCGTACATGCCTTGTATGCAATTCATGATAGATACCTCTACTGTCTGTAAAGGATATATATTGATCTCTTTCACTTTTAACCAATTGCTCTGCTTCTTGCTGAGATTCAATATAAATAAATCTTCTCACATAATGCATCTCATCAAAAAAATAAGTAATCTTAAATTCCTTCATTCTCAATGCTCCTTGGCTATACATGGTACTCTATATTCTATCCAAAGAGCTGAAAAATTTACGTTCTTAAAATTACTTAAATCATTCAAGCATATAGTAAAACAATTACCAATGCTTAGGAGGAAATCAAGATTGAATCATACAGTCAAAGCGGGAGAAACACTGTCCCAAATTGCTCAAGATTATCGCACCTCTATCACATCAATCATTGCTGCTAATCCAGGGATTCAGCCAGATCATCTTTTAGTTGGTCAACAAATTGCTATTCCTGGCTTTCCCAATCCTGATACAATTCCATATCGTATTGAGATATCTACCAATAATCGTTGGCTACGCTTGTATAGAGACAATATCCTTCAAAAACAATACCCTATTGCAGTGGGACGCATGTTACATGAAACACCAGTAGGCAGTTTTATTATCATCAATAAAGCCCCAAACCCAGGTGGTCCTTTTGGAACGATGTGGATGAGCTTATCTAAAGAACACTACGGAATTCATGGCACTAATAATCCTAGTTCCATTGGGCATGCTGTTTCACACGGATGTATTCGCTTGCATAATCGAGATGTTGAAGAGTTAGCAAGTATTGTGCCTATTGGTACGGAAGTAATAATCCATCCATAATAAAAGGGCTATCTTTTTTTGATGAATCAAAATAAGATAGCCTTGTTTATTATTTTTACCCATCGCTTCTAGCTTGTGCAAGCTTTGTTAAATAGTATTGCTCTTCACGCCACATATGGTCTGCCATTGGCGCTGTAAATGTGCCTAATACCTCTGCACTTAACTCCATTTCTTCTAATTCTTTTAAAAACGTCTTAAATAAAGCCATTTCGATTTCTACATCTTGATTAAAGCGCTTTAAAGCTGGAAAATAATGCATATTTGTACGTAAATAGCCCGTTAATTCGACTGCCTTTAAATAAAATCCTTCAAAATGCTTAGCAAATGCATGACTCTTCTGCTTTAATCGTTTCTCTACACCATCTAAATCATCATTGATGATGCCTGCGTGTCCAGAGGCGTCTAAAAGCCACACTAAATGATGATGTAGCTCGTGAAAGATTGGTGGAGCCTCACCTTTTTTCAAGTAACTCAGTACATTTTGGTATTCTTCTAATTCATTAATCATGTGATTGATAAATGTAGGCGTTAAATGGATCCCAATATCACCCGACAGTTGATGTCTAAGTAGATGAAGTTTGTATTGCTTCAATTGCTCAACATTGTCATCCACTGTTACTGAAAACGAAACAGCATTTGAATCATCGAGAGAAGGAATATAAGTAAGTAGCTGTGAGAATTGTAGGATATACTGATTAGCTCTTTGAATATCACCTTTTTCTGAAGGATAAAGTGCGTCATGAATAAATTGAGCGTGGTTTTGCATGATTTCTAGCCAAAATCGATGTTCGAAAATGGCATGTTGCACAAAATTAGACAATCATTTACCCCCTTTATTTTAAATTTTGAGTTTAACTTTTAAGGAACAAAAAAATTTAAACAGAAACATGCTGTTCGTAAGGATATCTCTCCATTCTATTCATCGAGCAATTCAAATAGTAGCAATCCATATAAATAGATCGTTCATTGTAAATATCGTATAGGATGAAATATGAAAAGCTATACTACCTATGGCTAAAGAAATTTTTAATGCATTTAGTGAAAACTATAGGAGGGAATACGTTGTCTACAAGTAAACAGTTATTATCCATATTCGCCCTTGGTGGCATTAACGAAATCGGAAAAAATATGTATGTAGTGCAGTATGCAGATGACATTATCATTATTGATTGTGGGGCAAAGTTTCCAGATGAGACCTTGCTTGGTATTGATTTAATTATTCCTGATATTACTTATTTACTTGAAAATAAAGAAAAAATTAAAGCTTTAATTGTGACTCATGGACATGAGGATCATATTGGTGGAGTACCTTATCTACTAAAAAAAATAAATGTACCTGTCTATGCAACTCGATTCACTTTAGGTCTTATTGAATTAAAGTTAAAAGAACATAAACTTTTAAGAGAAACCGATTTAATTGAAATTCACGCTGACTCTTCTTTACATCTAGGACAAATAGATATTAGTTTCTTTAGAACCAATCACAGTATTCCCGATTGTTTAGGAATCGTTCTAGCCACACCCGAAGGAAATGTTGTCCATACAGGAGACTTTAAATTTGATCTAACACCTGTGAATAATCAGTTCGCCGATATTCACAAAATGGCAGAAATTGGATCGAACGGAGTGTTAGTTCTTATTTCTGAAAGTACCAATGCAGAAAGGCCAGGTTTAACGCCTTCTGAACAACTTGTCGGACATCATATCGAAGAAGCCTTTTTACACGCTGAACGTAAAGTAATTATCTCAACTTTTGCTTCCAACGTTAATCGTATCCAACAAATTGTTAATGCCGCTATTACTACGAATAGGAAGTTAGCATTATTAGGTCGCAGTATGGTGAACGTCGTTGATGTTGCAATTCAACGCGGTTATTTAAATGTTCCAGAAGATATGCTGATTGATGCTCGCGAAGTTAAATACCTTCCACCAGAGGAGGTTGTAGTGCTATGCACAGGTAGCCAAGGTGAACCACTAGCCGCACTCGCTCGTTTAGCAAATGGCAACCATCGTGAAGTAAAAATCCTACCAGACGATACCGTTATTCTAGCGGCCTCTCCTATTCCAGGCAACGAGAAGGGTGTTTCTCGTATTGTCGACAATTTGTTTCAACTAGGTGCAAAAGTCATTTATGGATCTTCTAGTCATACTGGAATGCATGTTTCAGGTCATGGACATCAAGAAGATTTGAAGCTTATGTTAACATTCATGAAGCCTAAATTTTTTATTCCTATTCATGGTGAGTACCGTATGTTACATCAACATCGTTTATTAGCTGAAGCCGTTGGCGTTCAAAAGGGACATACATTTATTATGAAGAACGGTGATGTCGTTGATATTGAAAATTCAAAGGCAAGACAAACACGTAAAATTCCAGCTGGTGATACGTATGTTGACGGTATCGGAATAGGAGAAGTCGAAGGAATTGTTCTACGAGATCGCAAACAGTTATCAGAAGATGGAATGCTTGTCATTGTTTTGACACTTAATAAAACAGATGGTGCTTTTATTTCCGAACCAGATACTATTTCACGAGGTTTTGTTTATGCAAAGGATTTCGAGGAGCTCTTAAATAAGGTCAATGTCCTTACTAAAGAAATAGTCAATGAGCTTCAAGAAGAAAATAGACAACAAATACATGTTCTACGAAGAGAAATTAAAAGGGCTGTAGGACAATATTTATTTGCACAAACGAAACGCAAGCCAATGATTTTACCGATTATTATCGAAATTTAACATGTCGGTGCAAGGATTTTTACATCCTTTTGCACCGACTTATTTTTTATTGGTTTCCTAGCTGTCGAAGAGTGTCATTCAAAAAATCACCATTGAAAATTTTATGTAACATTTCACTATAAAGATGTTGGATCTGTTCAAAGCCATGATGTAAGTCTTTTGAATGCTGCTTTGCTTGGCTTGAAATATGATCGAAACGCTGTGGAAGCTCCTCTACCGCCATTACTAAAGAGTCTTTATTCATTGTTAAATGTTGAATAGCATTTAATAGTTGAACTATTTTAAGCTGAATATCTATAGGAGGTAATTCAAGCATTAGCCGATAAATATTACGCTTTTCCTTATTTTCTTGGTACCATTTTAAAAAATGAAATAAATAATCACTGATAACAATAGATTCATTCGGGATAATGGCAATGATACCATGTCCAATGTATATATCTTTATTACATCGATAAATGGATGCTTCCTTCAAATTTATTTTATTAAGAAGAATACTTTTCGCAGGCACTTGTAAAACGGTAAACTCATTAATCGAATAATCTATCCTAGGCACTTGACTAAAATCGTCTTCTATCAATAATTTCAGTAACGTTTCTTCAGTTATAAATGGAGTACCTTCCCTAGTAAAAAATTGATCATTCATAATTCTATTGCCAATTTGAATTTTTGCTACTTCTTCTAAAAAAACCTGTTTCACCATGTGAACCCTCCAATCCTCTGTCTCAAGTTATACCCTTTCTGTAACATTCATTAACGCATTATACCTAGTAATTCAATTAGGTCATTTGTCTAATAAAAGTTACTACTCTAAAGATTGTACCATTTTAATATAACATTTTCTCTATTATACCACTATAATAGTATAGTCAACTCCTTTGTTTTTCACTAGCTTTTAACATAGAGGTGAATCATATGTCAGATTTCTTAAAGCTAGTAGGTGAACAGCTCCGCATTATTAGATTATCCAAAGGGCTAAGTCAGGAGGAAGTGGCCGAAAGAACAGGTAAGTTAGGTTTCAGTAAAGGGCGAGTGTCTAATATTGAACACGGTCAATCAAATATTACGCTAAGTACATTGGAAACAATCATGAAGGCTTTAGATATTGCCCCTGAGGAGCTTTTTAATTTTCAAAAATTATCAGGCGTTACTGATATTGAGGAAAAGAACCTCATGCTAGACATTCATCGATCATTATTAAGAGAACGAAATTTAGACGAGGTAAAATATGTAGTTCGTATTACAAAGGATTTTTTAGATACAATTGATTCTCAATCGAAAAAAAACAGCTCCAATGGTCAATGACGCATTGGAGCTGTTTCTTTATTACGTTTTAGTCGTTACATGCCAAATTTTTGTCGATAGCCGCATTTTCTACAAAGCTCTTCAACAGCCTCTCTTCGTGAAAATCCATCTACAATTTTAGTAGCACGTTCCCCTTCTACAATTTCAGAGAAGGATTTTTCATGGACATTTCCTAAATTAATAACTCCTTCACCATCTAAGCAGCAAGGCACAACGGTCCCATCTACAAGAATTGCTGCTTGACTACGAAGTGCGTGACAAAAACCTTTTCCTTCATCCTCATGCTCGAGCAAGCTTGGCCATCTAAATTCATGATCTTGATTCAAATAAACATGAGGGGCAATTTTGACCCCTTTACCCGGCTCTACTTTTTCCTCGATGCGATAGTCAAGATTATATTCTTTTTCTAAAATTTCTAATGTCTCACGGTTGCGACGTGCTGCAATATCAGAAACATGATCCCTTTGTAAATTCCATAAACGATAAGAAATAATTGTATTATATTCTCTAGACGCTCGTACAAAAGTCAAAATATCCTCTAAATACTTTTCGCGGTTTTCGGAACCCTCATGACCATCAAAGCTATGCAATGAAAAATTAATTTGACGTAATGCTGGTTTTCCTAATATTTTTTCATGGTTCTTTTTAATCAACGTACCATTCGTTGTAATATTGACTTTAAAACCCTTTTCATGGGCAGCATCTAATAATTGATCAATTCTTGGATGTAAAAGCGGCTCTCCCTTCACATGCAAATAAATGTATTTTGTATGCGGTCGAATCTCATCTAATATTTTATTAAATTGTTCTACTTTTATAAGACCTTTTGCACGTGCCGTTGGTGGACAAAAACTGCATGCTAAATTACAGACACTAGTTATCTCTATATAAACCTTTTTAAATGTTCTCAATGTTGCTTCTCCGTTCCAGTTCGCTAAATATTCAAATCCTATTTATTTTAACAAATTTATTGTATAGATAGCAAAATTCGACGAGTTTTCATATAAACACCCTTTTCTCTATAGAACATGGCTACACGTACAAGTGATCTTACAAAGCACTAATATCCTAATAGTAATATTAAACGAAAGGAGGAGAAACGATGTCTAGCTTTAATTCAAAGAAATTTTATGGACCAGAAGAACCTGAAAACGAATCCTCTAATAAGTCAGCCAAAAACCATATAACAATTAATTTGACATTCAATATAGGAAATACAGATTTTCACTTTGCACAACGAGCAGAAGGTGGAGGACAAATCAACCATGATGTGGGGACAAATGCTAACCAAGGAGGACAAAACGCTAGTGATGGTAGTCACACCCGTAACGTCAATTCTCAATTTGCTGATGGTAATGGCAGAAGTGGCATAGCTGGTAATAATAATGATGAGGCTGGTGGGCAGCAAGGCATAAAGGTGCGGGACAGCCTAGTCATTGATAGCGATATCCACTCATCTTCTGAAAGTAATGAAAAGGAAAATGATGTATTAACTGAAGAAGGTGAATAAACGATCTAAAAAACTTCTATCTGTTCGAGCAGGTTCAACAGATAGAAGCTTTTGGTTACACATTGCGTTTATAGTTTTTTGTACCATCAAAGGAGTAAAGCATTGGTTTATTATCCACATACGTCTCTAAATGAACCGGACGTCCCCACAGCTGATAAATATATGGCAATACATTTTCTAAATAATGAGGGTCTAGCTCCATTCCTTCGTAGCCATGCACTAAATAAAGCTCACCATTACGTAAATAATCACCATTTTTCACCACAATATAAGGAAAGCCACCATTGACACGCATCGATACAAGCTGATCTCGAACCATCTCATGATCCTTATCAGTAATACGATACTCATTACCTTTCTTTTGGAACAAATATAAATCTTCACGCTTCGCTAAATCCTTAGTTAAGTAGTTTCGGATAAAGGAAATATCGGATTCTACCTCTCTTACCTCAAAAATCTTTTCACGCCCCGAATTTGGCAGTACACCTAACTTCTTCATTTCCTCTGTAGGGTTATTATAGCGATTTTCAATATCTTCAAATATTTTAATCCCGAGGTAATATGGATTTATCGATGTTTTGGAGGGTTGCACGACCCCTGCATTTAATTTTGCATATTCGATGGTCTCAGCGGTTGTTAGCTTTAACTCCCGCATAATTCGTTGGTGCCAGAAGGATGCCCATCCCTCATTCATGATTTTCGTTTCTAATTGAGGCCAAAAATAAAGCATTTCCTCCCGCATCATCGTTAATATATCACGTTGCCATTCTTCCAACTCACGACTATGCTCCTCTAAAAACAACAGCAGGTCCTTTTCTGGCTGCGGCGGAAATTGCTTTAATCTGCGGCGGATAGGTTTATAAACTTTTTCCTTTTCTTCTATGCTCCACAAATCATCATATGGTGATTTTGTTGGTGGTTTTTCCTCATCAAGCTCATCGTCCTCACTCCAGGATAACTTCGGTCGTAAAATAGATGGATCAATATGTTCTTGAATCGCTAAAACTGCATCTAAAAACTGTTCAACCTCATCTTTGCCATATTCTCGTTCATAGCCAGCTATACGCTCAGCCGTTGCGGTCATGCTCTCTACCATATCTCTTCTTGTATTGGAAAAACGGACATTATTTTTAAAGAAATCACAGTGCGCTAAAACGTGGGCGATAATTAATTTATTTTGGGTCAATGTATTTGTATCAAGTAAAAAAGCATAGCATGGATTAGAATTAATGACGAGCTCATAGATTTGGCTAAGTCCTAAATCATATTGAAGCTTCATTTTATGAAACTGTTTTCCAAAGCTCCAATGAGAAAAGCGGGTAGGCATACCGTAGGCACCAAATGTATAAATGATATCCGCTGGACAAATTTCATAACGCATTGGATAGAAATCTAAGCCAAAGCTAGTGGCAATTTCGGTAATTTCATCTATTGCTCGATGAAGCTCTTTCGTGTCCATTTTACGTCCCCTCCTTTGAACGTGATGCTAATCAAACAATCATACTATTCTTCATTTTTCTTAAAAAAGCTCTTTAAGGCATCATATACATCGCCTTTTTTTCTCAAAATATGATATCTAAATTTGGGATCATCAATTTTCTTATACGTATACATAAGTGTTGAGAAACGATTATGCTGATTGACTTCACCATAGCCAAACATGCTGGATACATCCATTAATTCTCCTACTAGTTTCAAACATTTTTCATTATCCATCGAAATATTTTCACCATCTGAAAAATGGACAGGATAAATATTGTAGCGAGATGGATGATATTTATCCTGTATCAATTCCAATGCCTTTTTATAAGCTGAAGAACAAATAGTTCCCCCACTCTCTCCCTTCGTGAAAAACTCCTCTTCTGTGACAACCTTCGCCTCCGTATGATGGGCAATAAATTCAATCTCCACCGTTTCATATTTTGACCGTAAGAACTTAGTCATCCAAAAGAAGAAACTACGTGCACAATATTTTTCAAAGGATCCCATCGAGCCACTTGTATCCATCATGGCAAGCACTACTGCTTTGGATTCTGGTTTTTCAACCTCATCCCACGTTTTGAAACGTAAATCATCATTATGGATAGGTGTTATTTCCGCTTTTCCATACATCGCATTTCGCTTTAACGCATTTAAAATGGTACGTTTTTTATCAACGTTACCCATTAACCCCTTTTTGCGAATATCATTAAACTCAATTTTTTCGGTTTTAATATCTGCCTTTTCTTTTTGCTGTAGATTGGGTAACTCAAGTTCATGAAATAAGATGTTTTGAATTTCCTCAATACTTACTTCCGCTTCATAATAATCTTGGCCAGGCTTGTCACCCGCTTCTTTCCCTTTACCTTGCGCCTGATTTGCTTTACTGCCATCCCGCGCCACTACATCTCCAACATTACTATCGCCTTGTCCTTGCCCTACATGCTTAGAGTTATCATAGTTATAACGAATTTTATATTCATCAAGTGAACGAATCGGTATTTTAATAACCTCGCGACCATTGGACATCACAATACTTTCTTCACTAACTAAATCTGGTAAATTATTTTTAATCGCATCTTTCACTTTTTCCATATGACGTTGCTGGTCTTGGTGCCCTTTACGATGGAGGGACCAATTTTCCTGAGAGATAACAAAGCGTTTATTTTCGTGTTCAGTCATTTTTATCCTCACCCATCTATCAAATTCGCTTTTTCTATACTATGCTTGTGAGCCAAATTCTTGAACTTTTTTCGTAAAATCAATTGTGCATCTAATGAAAACCTTATTTTGATAATAAAAGGAGTGCCCTAAAAATGGGACACTCCTATCTGACTTGTAAACGTAAAAGTCAATTAACGATTGAGTAGACTACCTACATATTGTAGCAGCTCGTTTGCCGATGTGGTGTTATAGCCATGCTCATCTACGAGCCTTGCTACGACTTCATTTATTTTCTTCAGTTGCGATTCATCTGGCATTTTAGAGGAAGTTGTAATTTTCACAACATCCTTCAAATCTGCAAACAATTTCTTTTGTATCGCTTCTCTTAATCTTTCATGAGAATTATAGTCAAAACGTTTGCCTTTTCGTGCATAGGCTGAAATTCGAATGAGAATCTCCTCACGGAATGCCTTTTTAGCATTTTCTGATATTCCAATTTGCTCCTCAATCGAGCGCATTAATTTTTCATCAGGGTTCATTTCCTCACCAGTCAGTGGATCATAAAGCTTATTTTTATTACAAAATGCCTCTACATTGTCTAGATAGTTGTTCATTAATGTTTTCGCAGATTCTTCATATGAGTATACAAAAGCCTTTTGTACTTCATTTTTAGCAATTTCATCGTACTCTCTACGAGCAACCGCAATATAATTCATGTACTTTTCGCGATCCTCTTGAGAAATAGATGCATGCTGATCCAATCCATCCTTTAGAGCTCGTAAGACATCTAAAGCATTTATAGATGGTACTTCTTTGCGAATAATAGCAGAAGAAATACGGTTAATAATATAGCGTGGATCAATACCGTTCATGCCTTCGTTCGGAAACTCTTTTTTCAGCTCCTCTAAGTCAACGGAATTAAATCCCTCCACATTTTCTCCGTCGTACAAGCGCATTTTCTTAATTAGATCCACACCTTGTTTTTTCGGTACTTCTAATCTAGTCAGAACCGAAAAGATTGCTGCAGCCTTTAAAGCATGCGGTGCAATATGGACGTGGGACATATCACTCTCTTTTATCATCTTTTCATAAATATGCTCTTCCTGACTTACTTTAAGGTTATATGGAATTGGCATAACGATAATTCGAGAATGTAATGCCTCGTTCTTTTTATTAGAAATAAAGGATCGATATTCTGTTTCATTCGTATGAGCAACGATTAACTCATCTGCACTAATTAAAGCAAATCTACCCGCTTTAAAATTCCCTTCCTGTGTTAGGGATAATAAATTCCATAAGAATTTTTCATCAAGCTTCAGCATTTCTTGGAATTCCATCATTCCTCTATTGGCCTTGTTCAGCTCACCATCGAAACGATAAGCACGAGGATCAGACTCTGAGCCAAATTCGCCAATTGTAGAAAAATCAATACTTCCTGTTAAATCAGCAATATCTTGTGATTTAGGGTCTGATGGTGTAAATGTTCCTATACCAACACGTTTGTCTTCTGAAAAAGTAATACGTTCAATCATTACGTTTTCAATACGCCCTTCGTATTCCTTTTCAAGACGCATCGTATTTAAAGGCGATAAACTTCCTTCAATTCTTATGCCATACTCTTCAAAAAAGTCATTACGTAAATGATGTGGAATCAAATGCAGTGGATCTTCATGCATCGGACATCCCTTAATTGCGTAAACCGCACCCTCATCTGTGCGTGAGTATTGCTCTAATCCGCGTTTCAATAAAGTAACTATTGTGGATTTACCACCACTTACAGGTCCCATTAATAATAAAATACGTTTTCTAACATCTAACCTGCGTGCTGCTGGATGGAAATATTCCTCCACCAGTCTTTCAATTGCTGTTTCAAGCCCAAAAATTTCTTGTCCGAAAAATTTGTACATTTTTTGCCCATCGCGTTCCACTACACCAGCACTTTTTATCATATTGTAGACGCGTGAATGGGCTGTTTGAGCAACTTCAGGTCTTTCCCTAAGGATGTTTAAATAATCTGCAAATGTCCCTTCCCACTTCAGCCTGTTTTCTTCTTCGCGATAGTTTTTCACTTTATCTAAAATGTTAATAGCCTTCCCTCCATTCAGGGCTTGATTTATAACATAGTATGAAGTAAATGACATGATGATACCCATTACTTTTTCTTTGATGAAGTTTCTTCTTATTATTTATATTTTTTTAACTACAACAATGGGAATTTACCGACGATTTTGATACATAAAAGCTTACTGAATGAAGATAAAAAATTCGGTTATTCTAACGTTAGAAAGGAGGTCCATTATCATTGAATCGCCATTTTAAATTTCTTTTCACATGTTTACTTTTAGGGATGCTACTTTATCCTTCTGCAGCTTATGCAAAAGAAGAGCTTACAGAAGAAGAAATTTTACAGCAGCGTATGACCTATTATGTACAATTCGATGAATTACTCATCCCCTGGTATTTTTTAGCAGCTATTGATCAGTATGAAAGGAATTTACAGTCTGTTCGTAAAGATATCCCTAAACGGGAAGGCTATTTGGCTATACAATTCTCTGATGAATATTGGTCAGGTGCATTTAATCCTGTAAAGGAAGATACCTCACCTGAAACGATTAGCTATTTCGGAGGAATGGGCCTTGATGGTAATCATGACGGAATCGCTAGTCCAAAGGATGATGAGGATGTCATCTTTTCCATGGCTAGTTATTTAGGGAAATTTGGAACGACTGATGAGGATTTTAAATTAGCATTATGGGAATATTACGGAAGTGAAGAAGCCGTTAATCAAATTTTCACTATCTCAACACTATACAGACATTTTAAAACAACGGAACTTGATGCCCATACCTTCCCACTTAATATTCGCTCTGATTATAGCTACAAAGGCACTTGGGGCGCAAATAGAGGGTGGGGTGGACGTCGCATCCATGAGGGAACCGATATTTTTGCAAGCTACGGAACCCCTGTACTTTCTACCTCCTATGGTATTGTCGAGGTAAAAGGTTGGAATCAATTTGGTGG